>DASXCQ010000015.1:0-4035 GCA_036491115.1 Pseudonocardiaceae bacterium | reverse complement strand
TCCTGCTTCGCCTCGACCGGCTCCTCGGTCTTCGGTTCGGCCTTGGTGACCTCGGGTTCGGGGGTCAGCTCGGCATCGTCGGCCTCGGCGTCCCTGGTGGACCGGTCCCCCGCGGGTGGTGGCGCGGCGGCGGTGTCGCGGTCGAGGTCCGGCCAAGCCGACTCGGGCCGGTCGGCGGCGGCCTCGTCGGGGTCGGCTCCGTCCTGCACGCGACGCTCCCGTGGTGACGTAGGGGGCAAGGTCACACCGGGTCCAGGGTTCGCGGCACGGTCCCGATGCGGTGTGTGGTCCACACTAGTGGCGTATCGACAACGGCCGGCGCGGCGTACCGGCGCGGACCAGTACCGACACGAGCGAGGACACGTGGACTTCGACGTCACCATCGAAATCCCCAAGGGACAGCGCAACAAGTACGAGGTGGACCACAAGACGGGCCGGATCCGGCTGGACCGCACCCTGTTCACGGCCACGCAGTACCCCGCCGACTACGGGTTCATCGATGACACGTTGGGCCAGGACGGCGACCCTCTGGACTGCATGGTGCTGGTGCAGGAGCCCACGTTCCCCGGTTGCCTGATCCGCTGCCGGGCGATCGGCATGTTCCGGATGACCGACGAGAAGGGCCCGGACGACAAGGTCATCGCGGTGCCGTCGGACGACCCCCGGCAGGAGCACCTGCGCGACATCCATCACCTGAACGAGTTCTACCGGCTGGAGATCCAACACTTCTTCGAGGTCTACAAGGACCTGGAGCCGGGCAAGAGCGTCGAGGGCGCCACGTGGGCCGGTCGGGCCGAGGCCGAAGCCGAGATCACACGATCGTATGAGCGCGTGACCAAGTCCCCCGACCACTGACGACGAGCGCCGCGCCCTCGCCGGGCGCGGCGCTGCCGACCATCAGGCCCAACCGGGCATCGGGTAGGCGGCGAGCAGTTCCCGCACCTCGCCCGCGACCTTCTCGATCGCGGCCTCGTCACCGCCGTCGGCCGCGGTGATCGCCCGGTCCATCCACTCGGCGATCGCCGGCATGTGCTCGACACCCAGCCCGCGGGTGGTGATCGCGGGCGTGCCGATCCGGATTCCGGACGGGTCGAACGGCTTGCGCGGGTCGAACGGCACAGTGTTGTAGTTGGTCTCGATGCCGGCCCGGTCCAGCGCCTTCGCGGCCGGCTTGCCGCCGATCCCCTTGCTGGTCAGGTCCATCAGGATCAGGTGGTTGTCGGTGCCACCGGACACCAGGTCGAAACCACGGTCGTTGAGCGCCTCGGCCAGGGCATTCGCGTTGGCGACGACGGCGGCGGCATAGTCCCGGAAGGATGGCGCGGCAGCCTCGCGGAGGGCGACGGCGATCGCGGCGGTGGTGTGGTTGTGCGGGCCGCCCTGCAACCCCGGGAACACCGCCTTGTCGATGGCCTTCGCGTGCTCGGCGTCGCACATCAACATCGCGCCACGCGGTCCCCGCAGCGTCTTGTGCGTGGTGGTCGAGATGACCGGCGCGTGCCCGACCGGCGACGGATGCGCGCCACCGGCGATCAGCCCGGCGATGTGGGCGACGTCGGCCACCAGCACCGCGCCCACCTCGCGGGCGATCGCCGCGAACGCCGGAAAGTCGATGATCCGCGGAATCGCCGTGCCACCACAGAAGATCAGCTTCGGCCGCTCGGCCAGCGCGAGGTCACGCACCTCGTCCAGGTCGACCCGCCCGGTGTCCTTGCGGACGTGGTACTGGACGCTGCGGAACCAGGTGCCGGTCGCGGAGACCGACCAACCGTGGGTGAGGTGGCCGCCGTGCGGCAGGCTCATGCCCATGACGGTGTCGCCGGGCTTGAGGAAGGCCAGGTAGACGGCGAGATTGGCGGGCGAACCGGAGTAGGGCTGGACGTTGGCGTGGTCGACGCCGAACAGCGCCTTGGCCCGGTCGACGGCGAGCGTCTCGATGGGGTCGACGACCTGCTGGCCCTCGTAGTAGCGGCGCCCGGCGTACCCCTCGGAGTACTTGTTGGTCAGAACGGTGCCGGTCGCCTCGAGCACGGCAGCGGACACGTAGTTCTCGGACGGGATCAGCCGAATCTTCTCGAACTGCCGCCGAGTCTCGGCCTCCACCAACCGCTCGACCTCGGGATCCGCCGCGGCCAGATGGGGCGTAGCCGGTTCGTGCATGCGATCTACCTCCTGGGCTCTGCTCTGCGCGGACACCCAGGCGCGCGGTGCCCGCCGTTGCGCTCCCCGGTGGTCCATTCCACCCGTACACGCCAGTCGCGACGGTCCCGATGGTAGAACCGCCGTCCACCGCGCCGGCAGTCCGGCCGGTCAGCCCGGCTCGTTGCGGGCCATCTCCGCTTCGCGGAGTTCGGCGTTCATCTCCCAGGGGGCGCGCGGGAGGACGTGGCCGGTTTCCAGGAGGGACTTGAGGTTCGCGAGGACGGTGGGCCAGCCGGTGGAGATCGCCTGCAGCGCCGCATCGTCGGCGAGGTTCTCGTGGGTCACGGTGACGCGGACGATCTCGTGGTGCGGCTCGATGTCGAACGTGACCCTCGACGGGCCGTCCGGCGGTTCGGCGCCCGGACCGTCGAACGTGATCACCAGCCGGGTGGGTGGCACGGCCTCCAGCACGGTGCCGACGACGTCCGCGATGCCGGAGCCGTCGACCCGGACGTGCTGCCAGCTCGAGCCTGGTCGCCAGCCGTCCTCGGCGAGGTTGCGGTGGCCCCAGTACTCGGCGCTGAGGTCCGCGTCGGTCAGGGCGTGCCACACCGCGTCCGGAGTGGCCTCGATGTAGGTGACGTAGACGAAATTCGGCCGGTCGGCCATGTCGTGCTCCTCGGCTTGTCGTTTCAGGGTGCTCAGGGCCCGCAGCCGCGGGCGTTCGAACTTGTCGATCCACCGTTCCTGGATGTCGTGCAGCGGCACGGGATTGAGGTAGTGCAACTTCTCCCGGCCGCGCCGGACGGTGCTGATCAGGTTCGCCGCCTCCAGAACGGAGAGGTGCTGCGTCACCGACTGCCGAGCCATGGCGAGGTGTTCACACAGCTCGCCCAACGTCTGCCCGTTGTGCTCGTGCAGCCGGTCCAGCAGCAGGCGCCTGGTGGGATCCGCCAGGGCCCGAAAGACCAGGTCCATGTCGTCATTATGCAGGCAAATACCTGCATGACGCAAGTGCTCTACTCGATGCGTGGGTAGCTCGTACATGGACTACCGCGGCGTCGGGTTCCGGGTCCGCGACTACCAGGCAGAGGTATGGCTGTTTCTCCTGGCACAGCAAGCCGCCCACACGCCCGCATGGCTGGCGGCCGCTCGGCACGACTGGCACATACAGGCCACGGCCGGCTTCAACGGATGCGTCTCCTCCCTTTTGGACGCTCATCTCGGATCGGATCCCGACCGGGAGGCCACAGTGGTCGACCTGTCGGAGCGAGTCCTCAAGCGGCTGACGGCGTGGTCACCGGCGATCCCGAAGGAGATCGTGAACTCGTTCGGCACCGGCGGCACGACCGAGCCGTTCCAGATCGACGTGCCCACCGGTCCGCTGCTGGCCTGCGGCCACGCCTTCGTCCGGCTCCTGAACGGCGATCGCCCACCCCGGATGGGCGCTCTGACTTCATCGACGTCGCCCGGGACATCCTCCGCACACGCCGTCGGGAAAGGCCCTGGATGCTTACCGTCCGCCCCTGTCAGGAGTACGACCTAGTCCCGCTGCGCGCCCATATCCCCACCCCCGCGCAATCCGAACGGCACAGCACTCGGTTCGAGCGCCAGCAACGCGGCCGGAGCACGTTTCTGATCGCGTGGAGCGACGGCATCCCGGTCGCGGCCGGCGAGATCCTGTGGGGCGGCTGCGTGGCTCCCGAGATCAACCGGCACTACCCCGACTGCCCCGAGCTGAGCGGCCTGGACGTCTGGCCACCCGAACGCCGATCGCACGGCATCGGTACCGCCCTCATCCACGCGGCCGACGATCTTGCCCGGCAACGCGGCTACCGCCAGATCGGCCTGGTCGTCGAGGACCGCAACGCTCGGGCAGCGGCCCTGTACCTC
>DASXCQ010000014.1:0-28367 GCA_036491115.1 Pseudonocardiaceae bacterium | reverse complement strand
TGCTCATTAGGCCACCATCCCTGTTGCAGCCCGAACGGATAGGGTTGTGACCACTCGGTCCCGGTGGGTGCATGGCCATGGGTGCGTGCCGCTCGACGGCCAGCATGAGTACTGCCAGCCCCACCGGGCCGAGGCCGCTTCACCGGCCTTAGGAACACGCCCCGACCTGGTCGAGGGCCGATTAATGAGCTTCCGGCGAGCGTCCTCATGACCGAGCGGGTCCTTCACCGTCAGCGAAGGAGTACCGCGCGCGTGTTCGCGGGATGGGACTGGGCCACCGGCTCGCACGATGTGACCGTGATCGACCAGGCCGGGGCGAGGACCGACCGATGGGCGCTGGCCCACGCCGAGACCGGGATCGCCAGCACCCTGGCCCGGCTGCGCCGCCACGGCGATCCAGCCGAGTTGCCGGTAGCCATCGAGACCACTCGGGGCTTGGTCGTGGACCGGCTGCTGGCCGCCGGTCACCCCGTGATTCCCATACACCCCAACGCATTCAACGCCGTCCGCCCCCGCTGGGGCGCGGCCCGAGCCAAAAGTGACCCCGGCGACTCGTTCAAGCTGGCCGACTACCTGCGCACTGACGGCCACCAGTTGCGGACGTTGAGGCCCACCCTGCCCGAGACGCTGGAGCTGCAAGCGCTGACCCGCCAACGCGCCGACCACGTCGAAGCCCGCGTCGCGGCGGTCAACCAACTCGCCGCGCTGCTGGATGAGCACTGGCCCGGCGGCAAAGCGGTGTTCGCCAGCCTGGATTCCGACATCACTCTGGCCTTCCTGGACCGCTACCCCACGCCGCAGGACGCGGCCGGGCTGACCGCCGCTCGACTGGAGGCGTTCTGCCGCAGGCAGGGCTACTCCGGTAAACGGCCCGGCAGTGTGCTCATCGAGCGGCTGCGGGCCGCCCCGACGGCGGCCTCCCGGCTGGGCCAGCAGGTGATCGCCCGGCTGGTCGGCGTCCAGGTGCGGCTGGTGCGGTCCCTGCGCGCCACCATCCGCGAGCTGGATGGTGGCATCGCCGAGGCGATCAAGGCCCACCCCTGGGCCGAGCTGATCGCCGGACTGCCCCGGATCGGCACCGTCAACCTGGGCCAGATCGTCGGTGAGATCGGCCCGATGCTCGAACGCGCCACCAGTTGCGCGCAGTTGGCCGCCGAGACCGGGGCCGCACCGGTCACCAAGGAATCGGGCAAACACCGTGCGGTCAACTTCCGGCACGCGGTCAACCGACGTGCTCGGCAAGCCCTGATGACCTTCGCCGACAACAGCCGGCACGGCAGCGACTGGGCTGCGGCGATCTACAACGACGCCCGCGCCCGCGGCAAGCGCCATCCTCATGCCGTGCGCATCCTCGCCCGCGCCTGGCTGCGCGTGATGTGGGCCTGCTGGCGGGACAAGTCCTGCTACGACCCCGCCCTCCACGCCACCAACAACAAGATCAACACGGCTCGGAGGTTGACTTAGGAAACTCATGGGCCCTCGACCTGTCTCGTGTGCCGGGCCGGCCCCACAACGGCCGGGTGTGCCATCACGCAACCGTCCGGCGCTATCGGTTCCGCATTCGGTTCCCCTCCGCCGGCGCACGGGGATAGCCGGCGGATAGCCGCGTGCAAATGCGCTGGTCGACGCTGATCCCAGCAGTGCGGCGGACCAGCGTCGGACGAGTGGGAGAGGCGGCGGACATGCAGCCCGAGACGGGGACGGCCTACCAGGTCGTGGTGAACCACGAGGAGCAGTACTCGATCTGGCCGACTGGCCGGGAACTGCCGCCGGGGTGGCGGCCACAGGGTGCGGCCGGCACGCGCGAGGAGTGCCTCGCGCGGATCGACGAGGTGTGGACCGACATGCGTCCGCTCAGTCTGCGCCAGCGGATCGGGGGCTGAGCCATGACGGCGTTCGGCGACGTTGTCGAGGCCTATCGGATCCCGACGGTGGTCCGGTTGACCGACAATCTCTACGCACTGTCCTACCGGCTGATGAAGATGGTCCCTGCCCGGCACATCATGCGGCGGGCAGCCGACGAAGGTCTGCTCGACCCGGACACCACGGTCGTGGAGACCACGTCCGGCACGTTCGGCCTCGCGCTGGCGATGGAGTGCGCCATCACCGGGCGGCCGCTGGTGCTGGTCAGCGATCCGGTGATCGACGCGCCACTGCGGCGCAGGCTGGAGGACCTCGGCGCGACCGTGGACATCGTGTCGCAACGGGCACCCGGTGGCGGATACCAGGCGACGCGACTGGCCAGGGTCGCCGAGCTGATGGCGGAGCTGCCGTCGACGTACTGCCCGCAGCAGTACTCCAACCCGGCGAACCCGGCGTCCTACGCGCTGGTCGCGGACCTGCTCGCCGAGCAGGTGGGCCAGGTCGACTGCCTGGTCGGCCCGGTCGGGTCGGGCGGATCGATGTGCGGCACGGCGAGCGCGCTGCGAGAGGTGTTCCCGGACCTGACCACGATCGGCGTGGACACGCACCGCAGCGTGCTGTTCGGCCAGCCCGACGGCCACCGGACGCTCAGGGGCCTTGGCAACAGCCTCGTTCCGGCGAACCTGGACCACCGCCAGTTCGACGAGGTGCACTGGATCGGCGCGGCCGACGCATACGCGGCCACCCGGGCCCTGCACCGCAGGCACGCACTGTTCATGGGCCCGACCAGCGGCGCTGCCCACCTGGCGGCGACGTGGTGGGCAGCGCGCAACCCGGACGCCCTGACCGTCGTGGTCCTGCCCGACGAGGGGTACCGCTACCTGGACACCGTCTACGACGACCGGTGGCTGGCGAGCAACGGCTGGTCGGGCGGTGGCGTCACCACTGCGCCGATCGCGGTCGAGACCCCGGCGCAGGCCACGGAGGGCTGGTGTCGGACCCGGTGGGGACGGCGGTCGCTTGCCGACGTGTCCGGTGCGATGACCGGGGCGGCTGCGTGATGGCCGCGCCCGTGGTCACCGGTCCCGCGACCCCCGTCCAGGACACGGCCGGTGTCGGTCTCGCGGCCGCGTCGGCACGCGCCCGGTCGGTGAGGTCGACCGTCGACACCGGTCGGGTCTCGACGGGGTTGGGCGCACGGGCCGCCGGCATCGTGTTCGGCGCGACCGCGGACGCCGGGATCGATGCCGAGCTGCCCTGGGTGAGCACGGTCGACCAAGCCCACCTGCTCATGCTCACGGCGCGCGGGTTGATCGAGCCGACCGCTGCGGCGGCCCTACTCGACGAGATCGACTGGTTGCGCCGCAACGACTTCGACGCCCTGCGCGGTCGGCCTGCGGTGCGCGGGGCGTATCTGCTCTACGAGGAGCACCTGATCGGCGCGCTCGGGCCCGAGGTCGGCGGAGTGCTGCACACCGGGCGATCGCGCAACGACCTGAAGGCCACTGTGCACCAGTTGCGGGCCCGCGAGGCGACCGAGGTGTTGCTCGGCGACCTGCTGCGGTTGCAGGCCGTGCTCCTGGCGTCCGCGCGCCGGTACCGGCACGTGGTGATGCCGGCGTACAGCCAGTACCAGCCCGCTGTGCCGGTCAGCTACGGCTGGTACCTGCTCGGCATCGCCGAGGCTCTCGACCAGGACGTCACGGGCGTCTGGCAGGCCGCCCAGTCGCTGCGCCGGTGTCCGCTGGGTGCGGCAGCGGGCGCTGGCACCGACATCCGGGTCGATCCCGCGCACACCGCACGGTTGCTCGGGTTCGACGAGTCGCTCACGCACGCGGGGTACGCCGTGGCGTCCCGCGACGGCCTTGTCCGGCTGGTGTCGGCTGGTGTCCTGGCCGGGATCACGCTGTCCCGGCTCGCCGCCGACCTGCAGCTGTGGAGCACACCCGAGTTCGGGCTGGTCGAGTTCCCGGACAGCCTTGTCGGCACCAGTTCCGCGATGCCGCAGAAGCGGAACCCGTTCCTCCTTGAGCACGTCAAGGGCGGGGCAGGAGCCCTGATCGGCGCATGGACGGCAATGGTGAGCACGATGCGGGCGGTGCCGTTCGGCAACTCCGTCGAGGTCACCACAGAAGCCGTCGCACCGGTGTGGCCAGCGTTGTGCCAGTTGACCGACATGCTCGGCCTGATGCTGTCGGTGGTCACCGGGGTGCGGCCCCGGCCGGCGACGATGCTGGCGGACGCCGAGAGCAACGGCACGGTGGCGACCGCGTTGGCCAACCGCCTCGTCGTCGCCGGCGTGCCGTTTCGGACCGCGCACCACGCGGTCGGCAGGCTGATCACCGACCTGGCGGGCACCGGATCAGCCCCGGGAGCCGCGCTGGTGACCGCGTCGGCGGCGCGGCACCTTGGCCGCATCCTCGCCGCCGAGGGGCACGCCGTCGACCTCGGCTCGACGGTGGCGGACCTGGACCCGGTGACGGTGTGCGCCGCGACCGACTTCGGCGGCGGACCCGGACCCGGCTCGTTCGACCGGGCGCACGAGCGACTCGTGGCCCGTTGGCAGGGCCGGGTACGGGCAGGCCTGGACTGGTCCGGGGGTGTGCGGGTGGCGGCTGCCCGCCGCCAGGCCGAGGCCTGTGCCCTGATCACCCGGGCCGGCCGATGAGCGCCCCTGTGCTGGTGCTGGTGGAGAGCAACACCACCGGCACCGGCCGGGACTTCGCCCTGGCGGCCCGGGCGCTCGGACTGCGCCCGGTACTGCTGACGAAGGGTGAACGGCACTATCCGTACGCGGCCGAGCTCGACCTCGACATCCGGCTGACCGACACCACGTCGCCGGTCGCCGTTCGGGAGACGTGCGTTGCGCTGCCCGGCCTGTGTGGGATCACCAGCAGCAGTGAGTACTTCGTCGGCACCGCCGCACAGGTCGCCCGCGAGCTCGGGCTGCCCGGTGTGGATCCGGCCGGGATAGCCCTGTGCCGCGACAAGCTGGCCGCCAGGTACCACCTACGCGGCCGGGGAGCACCGGACTTCGCCGGGTGCACGACACCCAGGGCTGTCGCGGCGGCCGCCCGGCGGTTCGGGCGGGTGGTGGTCAAACCCAGCCACGGTTCTGGCTCGGTCGGCGTGCGTGCCTGCGCCGACCCGGTGCAGGCCGAGTGGTGGGGCCGGCGGCTGTTCGCCGACGGCGTCCCGATGGTGCTGGTCGAGCGGGAGATCACCGGCCCGGAGTTCTCGGTCGAGGTGGTGGCCGGGCAGATCGTCGGGGTGACGGCCAAGCATCTCGGGCCGTCACCGTACTTCGTCGAACACGGCCACGACTTCCCGGCACCGGTGCGCCCGTCGGTCACCGGAGCCCTGTCGACGGCGGCGCTGGACGCGCTGCGCGCCTGTGGCCTACCTGACGGCACCGCGCACCTGGAGTACCGGTGGGCGGACGACCGGCCGTGGCTGATCGAGATCAACCCCCGGTTGGCCGGTGGCCTGATCCCGCGCCTGGTGCGGCACGCCCTCGGCCGTGATCTGGTCACCGAGGTGGTCGCGCTGGCCGCCGGCACGACCACCGTGCCGGTCGGCGACCAGCGAGCACACGCCAGCATCCGCTTCGTGGTGCCGGCCGCCGGCCGGGTCACGAGCGTCTCCGGGGCGGACGACGCCCGCCGCATGCCAGGGGTGGTCGAGGCCGACTGCGCGGTGGCACCGGGTCAGCACATCGTGCCGGACAACAGTTTCACCGATCGTCGCGGCCACGTGATGGCTGTCGGCCCGACGGCGGCAGCCACCATCAACCGAGCCGAGGCCGCACACGCATGCATCCGGATCACGGTCGCCCCCGACCCGGTCCCAGCCGTCCGATGAGGAGAGGAACAGCCATGCCCGGCCCGATCGTGGAGTTGCGCAGCGACACGTTCACCACCCCGACCCAGGCGATGCTGGACGCGATGGTCCGTGCGCCCCTGGGCGACGACGTGTACGCCGAGGATCCGACCGTGCGCGCCCTTGAGGAGCACTCGGCGCACCTGCTCGGCAAAGAGGCAGGCTGCCTGATGCCCAGCGGAACGATGTCGAACCTCGCCGCGATGATGGCCCACGCTCCGAGGGGGACCAAGGTGCTGGCCGGGCGGCAGTCGGACATCTACGCCTACGAGGCACACGGGGTGTCGGTGCTGGGCGGCCTCGCGCTCGAACCCGTCGAGACCGACGCCCACGGCCGACTGAGGATGGCGAGCCTGACAGCCGCCCTGCCCGAGGACGCCGACGACCCCCAGTTCGCCGTGCCCGCGGTGGTGTGCGTTGAGAACACGGCCAATCGGTCCGGCGGTGTCGCGTTGACGGCGGCCGAGCTGGCCGAGGTGGCGGATTTCGCCGCAGGGCAGGGGATACGGTTCCACATCGACGGCGCTCGGATCTTCAACGCCGCTGTCGCACTGGGGGTGGCGCCGGCAGACCTGGTGCGCCGGGGTGACTCGGTCCAGTTCTGCCTGTCCAAGGGACTGTCGGCGCCGATCGGTTCGGTGGTCGTCGGTTCGGCATCGTTCGTCCAGGACGTCCGGCGCATCCGCAAGATGCTCGGCGGCGGGATGCGCCAGGCCGGAGTGATCGCCGCAGCCGGCCTGGTCGCCCTGCACGACATGGTCGACCGTCTCGCCGAGGACCACGCCACCGCGCAGGTGCTCGCCGACCACCTGGCCGACATCCCCGGCGTCGAGGTCGACCCGATCCGGCTGCGCACCAACATGGTCCGCTTCCGCGTCACCCGACCAGGGCTGTCCCATCCGGCCCTGATCGAGCTCGCCGCCCAGGAAGGTGTCCGCGTGGCCGAACTGGGCCGAGGCACCCTCCGGGCCGTCACCCACCGCAACGTGAGTAAGGCGGACGTGCTGCGTGCGGTGTCCGTGATCGCCGGGATCGTCCGGGAACACCGGGCCGTCCTGGTCTGAGAACAGGCTCGACGCGAATCCGGCCGGTGGTCCTTGGTGGACCACCGGCCGGAGTGCTGTCATGTCCGGGCAGGAGCGGGTACCGGTCCGGCCGGCACCGGCGTGGGTATCGGTTCGGCCGTCACAGGGGCGGCCGTGGAACGGTTCGCTCCGGAACGAAGGGTGAGCATGGCGCCGATCGTGAGGATCACCGCGCCCAGCACGAACAGCACCCGGTACCCCAGCAGGTTGATCAGCCCGGTGCTGATCGCGACGGAGATCGCCATCGGAACCGAGACGACCAGATCGGTCGCGGAGAACACCCTGCCCTGCAGGCGTTTCGGCGTGCTGACCTGGACGCAGGTCATCAGGCCAACGCCGGCGAGCGGGATGCACACCCCGGCGACCGCCATGGCGGCCAGCACCACCGGCAGCGACGGCACCGCCAGCATCAGCAGACTCACCGCGTACCCGACCAGTCCGTAGCGGACGAGTCGCATCTCGCCGAACCGGCGGTTCAGCCTGCCCGCGAACGGGCCGACCAGCACCGCGGCGGCTCCCTGTACGGCACCGGTGACGCCGACGAAGGCCGGTCCCAGGCCAAGGCCGTCACCCACGGCCGAGAAGATCCCGGACTCGGTGTAGCCGAACGCCAGCGTGGCCACCCCGAAGCCGACCACCAGCCAACGCAGCATGCGGTGATCCAGCACGAACCCGATGCCCTCGGTGATCTCCGCGCGCAGCGAGCGCCCGCTGGGTTGCGGCCGCCGCTCGTGGATGCCCATCCGCAGCAGGAACACCACCGCGCCCAGGAACGTCAGCATGTCCAGGACGATCACCGCCGGAGCGCCCAGCCAGACGAACAGACCGGAGCCGATGAGCGGCGCGGCGATCCGCAGCGCCTCCCTGGTGGACCGCAGCAGGCCGTTCACCTCGGCCAGCCGATCGGCGGGCAGGATGTCGGCCACCAGTGCGGACTGCGCCGAGCCGATGATCTTGTTCACCCCGCCGTACGCCACCATCACCACGTACACCAGCCAGACTCCGCTCGCGCTGTGGACCAGCAGCAGCGGCAGCACCACCGCCGCGCCGACCAGGTTGGCCACCACGAGCACCCGGGACCGGCGGACCCGGTCCACCACGGCACCGAGCACCGGCGCGGCCAGCGCGGCCGCGGAGAAGAAGAACATCACGAGGCCGGCCTGCGCGGAGCTGCCGGTCAGCGTCTTCACCCAGATCGCCAGTGCCAGCCACAACGCCGAGTCCCCGAGCGAGGACAGGGACTGGCCCACCAGGCAGAGCCGGACCACGCGGTCGCGCAGTACGCTCGCCACTGCCGAAGTCCTAGTCGTCATGAGTGATCTCCATGTCCGTGCTGCCCATCTCGGCGTGCACCTCGCGCAGGAACTCGCGTCCCGCGTCACCGTTGGTCATGATCGCCATCCCGGTCTCGGTCTCCCAGTCGAAGGTGGTCAGGCACTTGTAGCCAGGGGTCTCACCGCCGTGCCCGATCCGGGTCCGGCCCCCGAGCCGGAACACGAACACACCAAGGCCGTACCCGGTCGCCATGCCCGGGGTGCGGATCTGCTCACCCAGCGATGCCGGTAGCAGTGCCGATCGCCCGTGCATGCAGCGGTGCAGTTCCAGGGTGATCCGGGCGACGTCGGTCGCCGTCGTCCACAGCCCGGCCGCGGCGTGTTCCGGTAGTCCGCGCCAGCCACCCGGGCAGGGCACGCCGGACGGCCCGTGGCCGATCGCCACGTCCGCTCGGCCGGCCACGAACTCGACGCCGTAACCGCTGTCGCGCAACCGGAGCGGCTCGAACACGAGATCACGCGCGGCTGTGGCGAACGGCGTTCCCGTCACGTCTCCGACCAGTTGTTGCAGCACCGTGTAGTGGCTGCCGGAGTAGCGATACCGGTCGCCGGGTGTCAGTTCGCTGCGGATCGCCGGTGTGTTCGCGCCGCCCGACCCGGTCAGGATCTGGTGCAGTGAGGGAACTTCCTCTCCGGGTGCGTAACCCGAGTAGTTGTGGAACGTCAGGCCGCCGGTGTGGTTGAGCAGTTGCCGGACGGTCACCGGCGCGCCGATCCGCCAGTCGCGCAGGTAGGTGTCGGCAGGTTCGTCCAGCGCGACCAGGCCCGCCGCCGCCAACCGGAGCACGGTGAGCGCGGTGACCTGCTTGCTCGCCGAGCCGGCCTGGAACACCGTGGCCGGTGTGGTTTCTCCGCCGTGGGCGAAGCGACGCACCGGTTCGCCGGCCACGATGACGGCCGTGCTCAGGCTCGGCAGCGCATGCCGAGCGGCGGGCACCATCAGGACCGGCGCGTTCGGGAACACCCGCGCCGCCACGGGATCGGTCGGTGCGGCCGGCGCTGTGGACAACACACGGAGCTCACGGAGCATCGCGTCGGCGAGGCTTCGGACGGTGGTCTCGTCGTGCCGGGCTGTGGCGTACTTCCACGTCACGTGCAGGAGATCGCCGTTGATCGCGGCGTCGACCTCCAGCAGATACGGCCGGATGCCCTCCGGTGAGCGCGCCACACCGGTGGAATCGTCGAGCGGACGCAGCAATCCCCGTCCACCGGCACTGCTGCGCCCGTGGTAGTTGAGCACCAGCTCGGCTGCCTGCCCCCCGCCCGACAGCCCGTGACCGATGCCGTTGTGCGGTACCCCGTGCATCTGCTCGGCCACGGTGGCCACGTCCACGGCCGGGTCACCGTCGACCGTGATCAGAACCGGGTGGATCGCGGTGAACCAACCAACGGTCCGGGACAGGTCGACATCGGCGAACAGCGGCTCGCGGCCGTGGTGCTCCACATCGACGACCACCGTGCGCTGCCCCGTCCAGTCGGCGAGCGTGCGGCTCACCGCGGTCAGCAGCAGGTCCTCGACCTTGTGCGACGTGCTCGTCACCAGGTCTGCGGACACGGACATGGTGATCTCCTCGGTCGAACCCTCGGTGTGTGGACCGTCGGTGTGGTCGACCGGTAGTTCCGCTGCTGCCGAGAAGTCGAGCCCACGCCAGTACGTGGCCTCACCGGCGAACTCGTCACCGGTCGCGTGCGCCGCGAGCCGGGCCGCCCAGTGCTGCACCGAGGTGGTCTTGGCCGGCAGCACGACCGGTTCGGCGGCGCGCAGTTGCCGATAGGCGGTGGCCAGGTCGTCGAGCAGGATGCCCCAGGACACCGTGTCCACCGCCAGGTGGTGCACGGCCAGCAACAGTCGATCCTGTTCGGCGCCGTGGCACAGCACGGCCCGCAGCAACGGTCCTTCGGCCAGGCGGAACCCGCGATGGGCCTCGTTCGCCGCCACGGCCCACCCGTCGGCGCCGACCACTCGCACCAACGGCCTGTCGTCCACGTCTGCGATGTCCTGCCGCCAGGTCGATCCGTCCCGGGTGAGCCGCAGCCGCAGCGCGTCGTGATGGCGGACGAGTTCGGTGAGCGCTCGTTCGACCAGGTCCGCGTCCAGATGTTCGAGCGCTGCGACGACCATGCCCTGGTTGTAGTGGTCGTGTGGCCAGGCCAGGTCGGTGAACCAGCGGGCGACCGGCGTGAGCGCGACCGGGCCGGTGACCACGCCCTGGTCGGCATGTACGTCGACGGCGGTCGAGATCTCCAGGTCGTCCACTGCCAGGCCGGCGATCGTCGGGTGGTCCAGCAGCCGGCGCGAGCTGATCGGGATGCCGGCCTGCCGGGCTCGGGACACGATTCGGATCGCCAGCACCGAATCTCCGCCGAGGTCGAACAGGTTGTCGTGCACACCGACCTTCGGCACGCCGAGCACGTCCGCCCAGATGTCGGCCAGGGTCTGTTCCCGACCGGTGCGCGGTGGCTCGTACCCGGTGTCCCGGGATGGTGGGCTCACGTCCCGCGTGCTGGTGGTCCGCGAGGACGGCGTGCCGGGCGCGAGGCAGGACATGACCTCGGCCGCGGTCGGCTCCTCGTCGGCGACCAGCGCGCCCAGCAGCGTGAGGCAGTCGTCGACCAGCCTGCGCGCGGTCTCGGGCCGGTAGCGGTCGCGCTCGTAGTTCAGTTGAAGTTGCAGGCCATCGCGCAGGATCGCGTCCAGCACCAGCGGATAGCCGGTGTCGAGGGCCTCGGTGGACGGGATCGCGGCGACCCCTGCGGGCAGATCCTGCGCGCCGTAGCGCTCGTTGTGGAACACCACGATGCTGTCGAACAGGCGCCGCGCGTTGTCGTTGAAGGACGCCTGTTTGCGGACGTCGGTCATCGCGCAGTGCTCGTACTCACGCATGTCCACGAGCTGTTCGTGCACGCCGCGCAGCCAGCCGCCGACCGGCGACGAGGTGTCCAGCCGGACACGGACGGGGAGCGTGTTCATCACCATGCCGACCACGTCGTGCACCTGGGGGGCGGATCGGCCGGCGACGGTCGACCCGAACATGACGTCCGCGCTGCCGCTGTGGTGGCCGAGCAGCATCGCCCAGGCCGCGTGCACCAGGGCGCCCGCGGTGACCCGGTGCCGCCGGGTCGCGCGGTACAGCCGCTCGACCAGGTCGGCGGGGGCGTCCGTGACGACGGTCCCGCTGCCGATGTGCGGCCCGGCGTCCGGGCTCTCGCCACCCGGCAGTGGGGTGGGTTCGGTGCTTCCGGCGAGCAGCGCGGCCCAGTGCTGGGTGTCCTGTTCGCGGTCCCTGCCCGCCAGCCATGCCAGGTGGTCGCGCCCGGACGTCGGCACGGGTAGGTCCGGTGCCGTCCCGGTGTCCCTCAATGCCCGGTAGATCGCGTGGACCTCCCGGAACACGGCCGTCAGGCTCCATCCGTCCAGCACGATGTGGTGCGTGCGCCACAACAGTTCCGTGCTGTCGTCGCCGGTGCGCACCAGAGTGATCTGTATCGGTGGTGCGGCCGACAGGTCGAATCCCGTCCGTTGCGCGGTGGTCATCAGCTCGCGCAGCCTGGCGGCCCGTTCGGCTGCCGGGAGGTGGCGCCAGTCGATCACCGACAGCGGCACGTGCGTGGTCCGCAGGACCACCTGGTGCGGTTCGGCCAGCCCCTGCCAGACGAACGCGGTGCGCAGTGCCGGATGGCGCTGTGCGGTCAGCCGCCACGCACGTTCCCAGCACCGGACGTCCGGTGCCTCGGCCAGGTGGAAGCCGAACACCTGCACGTAGGCGCTCTCCTCGCCGATCGAGTGCACCAGGATGCCGGTCTGCAAGGGAGCCAACGGGTAAGCGTCGACCACGGCATCGGCCCCGAACCGGGCGTGCAGGACCTGGAGTGCGTCGGCGCTCGGTCGGGTCGACCCTGCGGCGGCCGGCGTCACGTCAGGGACACCGGTGACCGCCGCCAGCCGGGCGATGGTCGGATTGGTGAACACGTCCCTCGGCCGCAGCCGCAGCCCAGCGTCGCGGGCACGTGCCACGATCTGCATCGCCAGGATCGAGTCGCCGCCCCGGTCGAGGAAGTCGTCGTGCGGGCCGATGTCCGGCACGCCGAGCACATCCACCCAGATCTGCGTCAGGATCCGCTCCGCGGCCGTCGACCGTTCCGTTGGCCGCGCAGGTGCGGGCGTCCGGCCCGGGGGTAGGGCGATCGGGCGGGCTGCCGACGTGAGCAGGTCGTTGACCGACGCTCCGGCGGCGAGCCGGGCCAACAGGTCGCGGTACTCGGCCAGCAGGGCGGCGCTGTCGGGTGCACCGACCCGGTCAGGGTCGGCGAACAGCGAGACCTCCACCGCGGCACGGTCGGCGATGTCGAGCACCAGCGGGTGCCCCGACCGGCCGTGGTCATGCCCGACCGCGGTCAGGCTGACACCGGGCAGCTCCAGTCGGCCGACGGGAACGTTGTCGAACACCACGACGCTGTCGAACAGCGGCCGCTCGGCGGGGACACCGCTGTGCCGCCGCACCTCGGACAGCGCACTGTGCTCGTAAGGCGCGAGCGCCCACCGTTGCGTGCGCAGCCTGCGCAGCCAGTCACCGGTGGTCTCGTCGTCCTGGAAGCGGATGCGGGTCGGCACGGTGTTCATGAGCATGCCGACCACTCGGTCGAGGTCGGGCACGTCCGGGGACCGCCCGGCGACGACCGTGCCGACCACCACGTCCCGCTGCCCGCTGCCCCTGGACAGCAGCAGTCCCCACGCGCCCTGCATGAGCGTGCCGAGTGTGCTGTGGTGGCGCCTGGCCAGCGCCCGCAGTTCCTCACTGTCCTCGACGGACAGTGTGATCCGGTCCTCGCGGGGGGCGCGACGTTCGCTGTGTTCGAGCGCGGGGCCCACAGCGGGGATCGTCGTCGGCTCGCTGAAGCCGGCCAGTGTGTCCTGCCAGAAAGCGGCTTCCGCAGCTCGGTCCCGGCCGGCCAACCAGCCGAGATGGCGCAGCGGATCGGCAGGTTCTGGCAGGTCGGGAGCCGTGTCGGTCGCGAACGCCCGGTAGAGCTCGAACAGCTCGCTCAGCACTATCGGCATGCTCCAGCCATCGAGCAGTGCGTGGTGGAACAGCCACACCACATGGTGCTGCTGGTCGGTGCTCCTGATCAGGTGCACCCGGACCGGTGGCTGGTTCTCCGCGAAGCCGCGGGACCGCTCGGCGGTCAGCAGACCGGCCAGCCGTTGGGCGGGCTGCTCCGGATGCGGGTCGCGCCAGTCGTGCCGCTCGACGGCGAGGATCGCCTCGGCGTGCACCACCTGCACCGGGTAGGGCAGGTCGCGCCAGTGCAGCGAGGACCGCAGTGCGGCGTGTCGTCCTGCCACCGTGCGCCATGCCTTGGCCAGGGCGTCCTGATCCAGTGCGCCCTCGAACGTGAACACGAACTGCTCCAGGTAGTCCCCGGAGGTCGGATCGGCCACGCTGTGCAACAGCATCCCGGCCTGCAACGCCGACAGCCGGTGCACGTCGCCCAGTGCCATGAGCGGCTGGGTACCCGGCAGCGCGGACGTCCCGTCGTCGAACGGGTCCGCGTCGACGGTCGGCACGGCGGTCGCCGCCCGGGCCAGCTCGACGACGGTCTGATGGCGGAACAGCGATCCGACCGACACCGCGAGACCTGCCCGGCGCGCCTTCGCCGCGACCCGGATGGCGAGGACCGAGTCGCCGCCTGCCTCGAAGAAGTTCTCCCGCATGCGGACCTCCCGGCCCAGCACCTCACGCCAGATCGCGACCAGGGTGCGTTCAGCGGGTGTGCGGGGTTGCTCACCCGTGTCCGGGGCGACCACGTTCGCTCCCGGCGCGGGCAGCGCCGTGCGGTCGACCTTGCCCGCGCTGGTCAGCGGCATGTCGTCCAGGAACACGAACACCGACGGCACCATGTAGTCGGGCAGGACGTCAGCCATGAAGGCCCGCAACTCGGCGGGCCCGGGCAGGTTCGACCGGTCGGCCGCGACCAGGTAGCCCACCAGGCGCTTGTGACCACCGCTGTCCGTGACCGCCGCGGCGACCGCGTCCACGACGCCCGGGTGCAGGCCCAGCCGGGCCTCGACCTCGCCCAGCTCGATCCGGTAGCCACGCACCTTCACCTGGAAGTCGTTGCGCCCCAGGAAGTCCAACTGGCCGTCCGGCCGTTGCCGGGCGAGATCACCGGTGCGGTACAGCCGGTCGCCGGACCCGCCGAACGGGTTGGGCACGAACTTCTCCGCGGTGAGCGCGGCCCGGTGCAGGTAGCCGCGGGCCACGCCGATGCCGCCGATGTACAGCTCGCCGACCACGCCGACGGGCATGGGGTTCAGCGCGCCGTCCAGCACGTACATCCGGATGTTGTCGATGGGCACGCCGATGGGCACCGACCGGGCGGCGTCGAAGTCGGTGCCGATGGTGTGCACCGAGCATCCGACCACGGTCTCGGTCGGGCCGTACTCGTTGATGATCCGGGCGCCGGGGGCTATGCGTTGCCACCCGGCGACCGTTTCCGGACGGACCTCGTCCGCGCCGACCACGAAGGTCCGGACCGACCGCACGGCGCCCGGTTCGAGCATGCCGCGCAACACGTCCAGGTGGCCGGGTGTGATCTTGAGCAGACTGAAGTCGTGCGGCCCGGCGAGCACTTCGGCCAACGTCTCCAGGCTGCGGTCGGGCGGGAGCAGCGTGACGCACTTGCCGCCGATGAGCGGCAGCCAGAAGTTCGGCACCGACAGGTCGAACGCGATCGAGCCGAGCATCGGCGCGCCCCGGTCGCCGTCCAGTCCGTAGCCGGTCACCGCCCAGTGCAGGTAGTTCACCGCTCCCGCGTGCGGCACCAGCACACCCTTGGGGCGGCCGGTCGAGCCGGACGTGTAGATCACGTAGAGCAGGTTCTCCGCCCGCGACACCGGTGCCGGCCGGCTGACGGGCTGCCGCGAGATCGCAGGCCGGTCGGCGTCCACCAGTACGACCTGCCCGGCGAAGGCATCCGGCACCGCGTCGCGTAGCCCCGCGGTGGTCACCACGATCGGCGCGGCGGTGTCGGTGAGGATCCACTCCAGTCGCTGGCTGGGCAGCGCGGCGTCCAACGGCACATACGCCGCACCGGACTTCAGGATGCCCAGCAGCGCGACGAACATCTCCGGCGAGTGGCCGACGCAGACAGCCACCATGGACTCGCTGCCCGCGCCCATCGCCCGCAGGTGGTGCGCCAGCTGGTTGGCCCGCTCGTCCAGTTCGCGGTAGGAAATCGTGCTGCCGTCCGTACACCGGATCGCCACGTTGTCCGGCGTGCGGTCGACAGACCGCTCCACCAGACCGTGGACCGTGCCGTCCGGGAACGCCGAGTCGGTGTCGTTCCACTCCCGCATCGCGCGGTCACGTTCGACCGCGGTCAGGATGTCCAGTTCCGCGAGCGGGCGGTCCGGCTGCGCGACGGCGCGACCGACCAGCTCGACCAGGTGACCCAGCAACCGCTGCGCGGTGTCCTCGTCGTACAGGTCCGTCGCGTAGGTGAGCACCAGGTCGATGTGCGTGTCCCGGTTGATCGCGAACAGCGTCAGGTCGACCTTGGCGTGACCGTCGTCCATGGGGACAGGCTCGACCTCGACCCCGGTGAACCGCCAGGCCGTCGTGCCGGCTTCGAATGCCTGGAACAGCACCTGGAACACCGGGTTGTGCTCGGCGCTGCGCTCCACCCGCTGGTCCGCGACCACCTTGTCGAAGGGCACGTCGGAGTTCGCCAGCGCGCCGAGCACCGTGCCATGGGCGCGCCGCACCGAGTCGGCAACGGACGGGTGCCCGGTCAGGTCCACCGGGATGGCGACGGTGTTCGCGAACAGGCCGAGCAGCGGCTCGGTCTGCGGCACCGGGCGGCCGGCCACCAACGAGCCGACCGCGAACCGCGGCTGACCGGTGTAGCGGTGCAGCAGCCCGGAGAACAGCGCCAGGACCGTGCTGAACATGGTCGTGCCCGCCGCTGCCGCGAGTCGATGGACGCCGGCGCTGGTCTCGGCCGACAGCCGGGCGCGGACTGTGGCTCCGCGGTGGCTGGTGACCCCGCGCACCCGGTCGGTGGGCAGCTCCAACACCGGGGCCACCCCGTCCAGGGCCCTCCGCCAGTGGTCCAGCTGGCCGAGGCCCAACGCTCCGGCGACACGCTCTGCCTGCCAGTGGGCGTAGTCCGAGTAGCGGATGTCCGGTGTGGACAGTGTAGGTACGCTGCCCGTGGCGAAGGCGGCGTAGAAAGTGCTGATCTCACTCGCCAGAATGCCGCCGGACCACTCGTCGACCAGCAGGTGGTGCGCCCGCACGGCCAACAGGTGCTCGTCGTCGAACACGGGGACGAGCAGCGCTCCGAACAGCGGTCCCGCTGCCAGGTCGAACGGCTGGTGGGTGAGCTCGGCTGCCAGCGCCACCGCATCCGCCCGGCCGCGCGGCCGCTCGACGCGCAGCAGTTCGGCCGGCACGTCACCGACCACCTGCGACGGGCCGTCGTCACCGGCTGGGTAGGTGCTACGCAGCACTTCGTGCCTGCTCACGACAGCACTCAGCGCAGCGGCCAGTGCTGCCCGGTCCAGGGCGCCGCGCAGCCACATCGTCCACTGCACGCCGTACACGGAGTTGTCCGTCGCATCCCGGTGGCCGTCGGTCAGCAGTTCGTTGGCCAACCACATGCCGTGCTGCACGGGGGACAGCACGGTCGGCCCGTTCCCGGCTCGCCGAGGGATCTCCGCCCCGTCGGGCTCGGGCACCGCATGGCCGCGCAGCCGCTGTTCGAGCAGCCGCAGCTTGGCGGCGCTCAACCGGTCGGCCTGTCCCGACCGCACTGCTTCGGTGGTCATTGGTTTCCCCTTGTCGGATCGGTTCGGTCAGGACGTGAGCAGGCGTTCGGCGTCGCTGTCGCTGAGTTCGTCGATGGCGGCGAGCACCAGGTCCGTGATCTCGTCGGCCACAGCGGCCACGGTGCGCCGTTCGAACAGCAGCACAGGAGAGAGCGCCACCCCGAACGCGCGAGACATCCGATTGGTGACGCGGATCGCGAGCAGCGAGTGCCCGCCCAGCAGGAAGAAGTCGTCCAGCGCGCCGACCCGAGGAACCGCCAGCGCCTCGGCCCACTGCTCGGCGACGGCGACCTCGGTACTCGTGCGCGGCGCCACGAACTCGGTCGCCCGTAGCTCAGCGGGGTTCGGCGCCGGCAAGGCACGCCGGTCGAGCTTGCCGCTGGGCAGCAGCGGCAGCTCGGGCAGCACCACGAGCATCGAGGGCACGGCGTAGCCGGTGAGCCGGTCGGCGGCGAACGCCCGTAGGTCGGACGTGTCCAGGCCAGTGTGGGCC
Source organism: Pseudonocardiaceae bacterium (assembly GCA_036491115.1). Taxonomy (GTDB): domain Bacteria; phylum Actinomycetota; class Actinomycetes; order Mycobacteriales; family Pseudonocardiaceae; genus DATEPR01. The sequence goes on along the minus strand of DASXCQ010000014.1, from coordinate 10,883 downwards.
TCGCCAGGGACGACGTACCCGACGACGACCGGTCCGGTGGCGGCCTGGCGCACGACGGCCACGGCATCGGCGACGTCGACGTGTTCGCGGAGCACGGCCTCGATCTCGCCCAGCTCGATGCGTACACCGCGGATCTTCACCTGGTGGTCGGCCCGGCCGATGAACTCGGCCGACCCGTCATGGCGCAACCGGCCGAGGTCGCCGGTGCGGTAGAGCCGTTCGCCCGGCCGCTCGACGTGCGGGACGAACGACTCGGCGGTGCGCACCGGGTCGTGCAGATAGCCGCGGGCCAGACCGACGCCGCCCAGGAACAGTTCGCCAGGCACACCGACCGGGACCGGCCGCAGGTCCGCGTCCAGGACGTACACCTCGTTGTTGTCGATCGGGACACCGAGGGACACAGGTCCCTCGCCCGCGTCCGGCCCGATGTCGGCCGGGCCGCACTCATGGCAGGTCGAGTCGATCGACACCTCAGTGGCGCCCCACGTGTTGTCCAGGCTGATCAGCCGACCTGCGGCGGCCGTCACAGCCGCGAACCGCCGCACCAGCGCAGGCCGCAACGCCTCGCCGCTGGACAGGACGCTGCGCAGCGACGGCCACGCGGCCAGATCGTCCGGTGTGAGTACGTCGACGAAGAACTCCAACATGCTCGGCACGAACTGGACGTGCACCGCGTCGTGCCGGATGCCGCCGTCGATGATCGCCCGGGGGTCCCTGTGCAGGCCGGGACCGAGCAGGGCCACGGTCCCGCCGGTCACCAGTGGCCAGAACACCTCGACCGCGGCGTCATCGAAGGTCAGCGTCGTCTTGTGCAGCACGGTTTCGCCGCGCCGCAGGCCGTGCCGTCGTTGCATCCACAGCATCCGGTTCACCCAGCCCTCGTGCGTGCTGGCCACCCGCTTGGGCTCACCGGTCGACCCGGACGTGCAGTACACCGAGCACAGGTGCAGCGGGTCCACGTCGGGCAGCGGCACCTGTGGTCCTGGATCGACCAGGTCCGCGACGGCGACCGGCGGAGCACCGCGCTCCGGTGACCCGGCTGCCACCAGGCAGAGCCGGGCCCGCGCGCCGCTGAGCAGCTTCGCGACCCGGGCCGGCGGCGTGTCGGTCTCCAGCGGCAGGAACGCCGCCCCCGCCTTGAGCACACCGAGCAACGCGGGTACGAGGTCGGCGCAGCGGTCGAGTTGGACGCCGACCACGTCGTCGACCAGCACACCCCGCTCCACCAGGGCACGCGCGATGGCGTCGGACCTGGCACCCAGTTCCCGATAGGTCGTCCGGCTGCCGTCCGCGGCGACGACGGCGATCGCGTCCGGTGTGGCCGCGACCTGGTCGGTGACCAGGTCGTGCAAGCTACGGGCAGGGAAGGCCACCGGCTCGGGCACGGTGACCGCGTGCAGTCGGACCAGCTCGTCGGGCGAGTCCATGGCGACCTCGTCGATGCGCTGGTCGGGCCGCTCGGCCAGGTTCGCCAGCAGGGTGTGCAACTGGCTCGCCCACCGCCGCACGGTGTCCGGCCGGTACAGCGCCGCATCGGCGGTCACATGGCACCGCAGGCCGCCGTCCGGTCGAGGCACGAACTCGATCTCGGTGTCGTAGCGAGACGTCCGCTGTGCCACCGGCACGCGGGTGACGGTCAGACCGTCGAACTGGGGGAGTTGCCTGGCACCTGGCTGGATGTCGACCAGCACACCGAACAACGGCGTCCGCGCGAGATCCCGCTCGGGTGCGAACTCGTCGACGAGGACGTCGAACGGGACGTGCCGGTGGGCCTGTGCCTGGATCATCCGCTCACGCGAGCGACGGACCAGGTCGGTGAACACCGGATTGCCGGTCAGGTCGTTGCGCAGCACCAACATCGTCAGGAACGGCCCGATCAGTCCTTTCCGGACCGACTGGGTACGCTCCGCGAGCGAGGTCCCGGTGATCACGTCGCCGCGTCCCGACGCACGGTGGCAGAACACGTGGCTCGCGGCCAGTAGCACCGAGAACAACGTGGCCCGATGCTGCCGGGCGACCCGGTTGAGAGCTTCGATCGTCGCCGGGGGCAGGAGGAACGAGTCGGTGACCCCCTGCCCGGTCCGCCTGGTCGGCCGGGGCCGGTCCAGCGGCAACTCGAATGGTGTGACGTCGGCGAGTTCCTGCCGCCAGAACTCCAGGTCACGCGCTCGCCCGTCGCCGGATGCCAGGCGTGCCTCGTCGGCCAGCGCCACCGCGCGGTACTGGGACGCGATCGCGGGCAGCGGCGAACCGGAGCCGTTGTAGCCGGCGACCAGTTCGTTCTCGAACACGGTGATCGACCAGCCGTCGAATGCGATGTGGTGAACGCTCACGCACAAGACGTGGTCGTCGGCGGCGACCCGGAACAGCCGCGCCCGGATCGGCAGGCCACCGGCCAGGTCGAACCCGGCAAGCAACTCGGCGTCGACGATCGCCGCCAGATCGGCCTCCGGCGGCACGTCGGTGACGGCGAGGTCGAACGTCTCGACCGGGCGGACCAGCGCCATCGGCTCGCTGTCGGCGCCCTGGGTGACGACCGACGTCCGCAGGACCTCGTGCCGGCGGACGATCGCGGTCAGCGCCGACCGCAACGCGGACACATCCAGGCTGCCGGCCAACCGCAGCACCAGTGGCACCAGCATCTCCTGGCCGGTGGCGTCGAACTGGTCGGTCAACCACAGTCGCTGCTGGCTACGCGGAAGTGCGCTCGCCGCTGGCCCGCTCATGGCTGTCCCTTCGTGTCGAAGGCCGCGAACCGCAGTTCGCTGGTGTACCGGCGGCCCTGGCCGTCGCGCAGCCACAGCCCGTTGTGCTGGGGGAGCATCTCGGCGACGGTGAGCACCGAGGACTCGGTGGCTGCCCGCCGGACGACCCGGGCCAGCAGGTTCACGAAGATCGGACTGGCGAAGTCGATGTACACCGGTTTGGCGCCCGGGCTCGGGGTGACGAACACCTGGTCGGGCAGGCCCGTCTCGTGTTGCCAGCGCCGGGCCAGCACGAACCGCCGAGCCTCGTCCTTGTTCTTGGCGAACGGGATGTCACCGCTGGGGATGCGCCACTTCTCCCGGCACAGGACCACCTTGTCCACGGTGATCCTGGGTGTGTGCGGTCGGTCGTCGAACAGTTTGAACCGGTCGATCACCGCGTCCATCAGGATCTCGCTGAACGGGTCGAGCACGTCGAACTCCTCGCCCCCCGGCAGCCGCAGCACCAGCGAACCGGCACGGGGCAGCACGGTCACCTGGTCCGCCGTCACCAGGCCGGGCCGGTCCGGTGCGACGGTCTGGTGTGTGGTCTGCACGAGGAAGTCCGATGCCCGCACGAAACCCGGATGGGTACGGATGGACAACCGGGGCAGGCTGCCCTTGGGCAGCACCGGCAGCAGCCGGGGGGCAGGGAACTCCACATCGGTCTGCGCGAGCAGGGCCGGCAGGTCCGGGTGCTGACTGACCAGGCAGTTGCTGCGTTGCGCGTTGATCGCCATGTGCGCCTCGCCGAGCACCAGCTCGAACTCGCCCCGGTCGATGGCCGCGGTGTCGCGCGCTGCCACCATCAGGTCGGGGCTGAAATGCCGCGCGGCCGACCATCCCGGGGCGTCCGCCGGGAACGCGGCACGCACCTCGGGCAACAACTCGGCGTAGCCGCGGCGCACCCGTCGCTGCCCGTCGGGCAACTGGAAGATCGACGACCACTTGCGCCAGAACTCCTGCTGCGTGGCCGACACGGTGCGCGTGATCGCGGAGCGCAGCGGCATCAGCGCCTTGGTCCAGAACGCCGCGAAGTCGACCGTGGACCCGTCTGCCGCGAGTGAGCGGTACACGTCGTCGAGGGTCGGCCGGATACCGGCGGCCACCTCGGCGCAGAACCATCGCGCGCTGTCCGCGAGCAGCCGTGCGGGCACGGCGGCGGCCAGCACGCTCGTACCGAGCACCAGGTCGGCGTCCCGCTGCGAGTCGGCGTACAGGAGGGTGCGACCGCCGTAGGCCTGGCCCGCGTTGCGGGTGGACGGACCCGACGTCAGCTCGGTGAACGTGCTGTCCAGGCGTAGCAGCGCGCCGGTGACCTCGTCGGCAGAAGCGTCGGTCCTGGCCTGTAGCTCGGCAAGTCCACCGTCCAGCCGGTCGAGCAGGTCCAGCGCGGGCAGCCGCAACGCGTCGTCGGACACACCGGCCACGAACGCCCGCAACTCCCGCATCGGCCACTTCGACACCGGCACGTTCAGCTTCCAGGACACCCAGCGCCGTTTGGCGAACATCTCCAGGACCACGCCGACCTCCGCCACGGTGGGCTGGTCGGCGAGCATGCCGGGCATGTCGCGGACCCGGGTGCGGCCGTCGCACAGCCGCAGCACCGCGGCCTCCCCGGCACTCAGTGGGATCGGCTTGCCGATCGGTGGCGTCACCACGTCGCCGGCCAGTCGGACGAGCGCGTTGCGCCGGGGCCGCAGCCACTCGCGCATGCCAGGCAGGGACTGGACCACGTCGGCGAGCCTGTCGACAGCCCACGGCTCGAAGTAGACCTCCATGCTGCGGGTCAACCCGGGACCTGGCCGCAGCCGGGTGTCCTCTGCGCCGTCGAACCTGGTCCACAGCACCGGTCCGAAGAAGCCGATCGAGTCGTTCTTGACGCAGTAGCGTTGCCAGTACGACGCGATCAGCTCCTCGCGGGCCCGGTGTTTGGCCAGTCGCGGCTCGGTGTCGGCCTGCCAGCGCAGCAGCGGAGCCAGAGCGCCGTCGATCAGCCGGTGGTTCTGCCAGGCCACGGCCCGGCGGAACTGGTCGTCGGCCGCGATGCGTTGCAGTTCGCGTCCGGTGCTGCGGGCCGCGTCGTCGTATGCGCACTTGAAGCCAACCCACCGCTGGTCGTCCGTGGCCGCGTCACCGAGCCGATCCGCCTGGTCGAGTAGTTCGGGGGTACGCAGCCGCAGCACGCCGTCGGCCGGGAAGCCCGCGCCGCGCGTGATCACGTTCGGCGACCAGCGCCAGTCACCGCCGAGGTCCAGGTGGTCGGTTCCAGTCGGCACAGCAGCCCGCTCGGGCAGCACCGCGGTCATTGTGTGTTCTCCTCGAGTTGGTCCACCATGGCGAACCGGAGTTCGGACGTGTAGCGCTCGCCGTCACTGTCCATCAGCCAGAGCTGGTCGAGGTCGGGCAGCAGCTCGCTGAACCCGATCGGCTGATCCTGGTCCGCGCCGCGCAGAATCTTGGCCAGCGTGTTCACCAGCACGGGGCTGTCGAAATCGACGTACACCGGCTTGTCCGTGCCACCGGGTTTGACGAACACGCGGGGCGGCAGGCCCATGCTGCGGCGCCATGCCCTGGCAGCCACGAACCTGCGGGCCTCGTCCTTCTCGGTCGCGAACCGCAACCCGGCCGGCGCGAACCGCCAACTCTCCCGGTGCACGACCACGCGGTCGATCACCACCCTGGGTGAGTGATCGCGTGCTGTGAACAGGCTGTGCGCGTTGAGCACGATGTCCACCAGGATCTCGGAGAAGATGTCCAGCAGGTCGAAACGCTCGCCGCCGGGCAGTACGGCGACCAGTGCGGAGTCCACTTCGGACACACTGATCCCGGCGCTGGGCAGCAGTCCCGGTCGGTCGGCGAGCACCGTGTGGTGGTGCAGCTCGACGAGCAGGTCGGTGTCCCTGGTCATCAAGGACAGATTGCGGACCGACCGGCGGACAGGCCCGCTGCGGGGCGGTGCCGGCAGCAGTCGAGGTTGTGGGAAGTCGACGTCGACATGCCGCAGCAGGCTGTCCGGGTTCGGGTGCTGGGTGACGAAACAGCTACTGCGCTGGCTGTTGAGCGCCAGGTGGATCTCGCCGACCACGAGCCGGAAGTCACCGCGGTGCACGGCCGCCAGGTCAGGTGCCGCGATCATCAGGTCCGGGCTGAGATAGCGGGCGGCGCCCCAACCCACTCCCGGCGTGTCGAACGCAGTCCTCACCAGGGGCAGCAGTTCGGCGTAGGAGCGGCTGACCTCGGCGGCTCCCGGCTCGGGGCGGAGGATGGACTCCCACCTGGCGACGTAGTCAGCCTGTGCCTCGTCCATCGCCTTGCTGACCTGCTGGCGCAGTGGACCCAGCGCGGCGGCCCAGAACCTCGCCAGGCCGACGGGCTCGCCGGTCGCGCTGAGCTGCCGATACACCGCCGACAACGCCACGCGCGCGGCCTGGGCGGCCTGCCAGCAGAGCCAGCGACAGCCACGGGCCAGTAGATCGATCGGTTCGGTCGCGGCCATCACGTCCTGACCGAACACGGCGTCGAGGTCACGCGCACAGTCCTGGTACATCAGCGTCCGGCCGCCGTACGCCTGGCCGCCGTGGCGGTGGCCGGCCGCGCCGGTGATGTCGTGGAACACCCGATCGGCCGCCGCCAGTGCCTCGGTGAGGCCGGCGACGTCCGACGCCTCCGCCACGGCGTCCCGACACGCCTCCATCTCGTCCAGGGGCCGCAGGCACGCGGCCCGCAGCACGTCGTCGTCGATTCGCTCCAGGACCGATCGGAGGTCGCGTTCCGGGAACGGCGACTCCGGCAGGTCGATCCGCCAGGTGATCCACCTGCGGCGTTCCAGGTCGGCCAGGATGTCGAGGGTCTCCGCGCCGCCGATGTCGCAGGCCCGGGTCATCCCCTCGCAGGCCCGCAGCACGTTTTCCTGCGCCGGCGACACGGCGATCGCCGCGCCGACGGGCAGCTCGACGCCGCCGCCGGTCAATCGCAGGTAGGGCATCCGCCGGGGAGCCAGCCACCGCCGAAGACCAGGCTGTGCCTTGATCACCTCGACGAGCCGGTCGACCGCCCACCGCTCGAAATAGACCGTGGCACGGCGCACCAGCCCGTCACCGACGACGACCTCGGTGTGCGGCCGGTCGTCCTGCCAGGCCCACGCGACCGGGCCGAAGAACCCGATCGTGTCGTTCTTCAGGCAGTAGCGCTGCCAGTAGGCGGCGATGAGCTCCTCTCGCTGGCGATTCTTGGCATTGCGCGTCTCGCCGGCCGGTCGGCGCACGAACGGCTCGATCGCACGTGGCAACACGTCGTGGTTCTGCCAGGCCACCGCGCGCTGGAACGACGATGCCGCCGCGATCTGCCGCAGCCGCTCGACCATCGCCGCCGTGGCGGCGGCGTACTGTTCGCCGAATTCCTTCCAGGCCGCGCGGTCGTCCTTGCGGTCGATTCCGACGCCGGTCATCCCGTCGGCGAGGCGGCCGAGATCGCGATCGGCGAGCGCCAGGACGCCGGAGGCGGGAAACCCGGCCCCGCGCAGGACCAGTTCCGGCCACCACCGGAAGTGATCCCTGTCCGTCCGCGTGTCAGGCACACGGGGGTGGGCGAAGGTGGTCATGCCGGTCACCCGAGGTCCGCGACGGCGCCGGCGCAGCTCTCCGGCGTGGGGAACATGAAGATGAGCACGGAGTCCAGGTCGCGGCCGACCGCCTGCCCGATCAGCTCGATCGCGTCGATCGCGAGCAGGGAGTCACCGCCGGCCTCGAAGAAGTCGGCGTCCTCGCCGAGGTCCTGGTTTTTCAGCACGTTCCTGAAGATCCCGAGGATCGTCGCCTCGATGGTTTCGACGGTCATTTCGACACACCTTCCCGTGTTCGACTCCGATGAACGCAAAGCTAGAAATGTTGACTATTCGCCCGCTATCTCGGCGGCAACCACCTCGGTTTAACGCCGTGATAGCGCCGAGAAAATCTGGGCGTGCACAGTGGCCATACGACCGGAGAATCAACTTCCAGAAGAACAGTTGGTGGTGGGCCATGATTTTCGGGGTTCTCGGCCCGCTGCGGGCGGTCGGCCTGTCGTTCGCGCCCCGCCAGCGGACGGTGCTGGCCGTGCTGTTGTTGGAGGCCAACCACGCCGTCGCGATGGACCGACTGGTGGATGCCGTGTGGGACACCGAACCACCGCCGACGGCGCGGGAGCAGATCCAGATGGCGGTGTCGGTGATCCGCCGGGCGCTGCGTGCTACCGGGCTCGCGGTGACCGTGGTCCGGCAGGCGCCGGGATACCTGCTCCGGTGCGCCGAGCAGGACCTGGACCTGCTGGTGTTCGACCGACTGGTCGCCCAGGCCCGCCGTGCGCTGGCCGCCGAGGACTTCACCGGTGCCGACGACGCGTTCCGTGAAGCGCTCGCACTGTGGCGTGGCACGCCGATGGAGGGCACCACCGGTCGAGTGGTCGACGCGGCCCGCACGATCCTGACCGAACGATGGCTGTCGGCGGTGGAGGAGCACGTCGACCTTCGGATCCGCAGCGGCCGACATTCCGGTCTGGTCGACGAGCTGACCGCCTTGGTCGCCGGGAATCCGTTCCGGGAGAAGCTGCGCGCGCGACTGATGACCGCGCTGCACCATTGTGGGCGCAGGGCCGACGCCCTGGAGGTCTACCGGGCCGGTCGTGTGCTGCTGGCCGACGAACTGGGCCTGGACCCCGGGCCGGATCTGGTCCGCGCTGAGCGCGCGATCCTGAGCACACCGTCACCGGGGCCGCGCGCTCGCGCGGCGCTCCGCGCGGTCCCCGTCCACCGGCCGGTGCCCCGGTTGCTGCCGCCGACCAGCCGAGATTTCACGGGTAGGGCGGACACCGTGGCCCGCATCCGAGATCTGCTGCTGCCCAACGGGCAGGCGGGCGCCAGGATCGTGGCGGTCGGCGGCCGGGCCTGGAGTGGCAAGACCATGGTCGCCGTGCACGCGGCACATGCCCTGCGGGAGTCCTATCCCGACGGTCAGCTGTTCGTGCGGCTCGGCGGCAGCGCGGCCCAGCCGCACGAAGCGGGAGATGTGCTCATCCGGTTCCTCCAGGCGCTGGGTGTGGGGACGGTGCCCACCGGGTTGGACGAGCGTGCTGAGGTCTACCGCGATCTGACCGCCGACCGCCGGCTGCTGGTCGTCCTGGACGATGCGGCCGACGAACACCAGGTGAGCCCGTTGCTGCCGGGCGGCTCCGACTGCGGCGTGATCGTGACCAGCAGGCGCACGCTGGCCGGGCTGGCCGGCGTGGCGCACGTCGGCATGGAGCCCCTGACCATCCGGCAGAGCACCGAGTTGCTGACGTCGATGATCGGTGCCGAACGGGTCGCCGCGCAGCCGCACGCGATCGGCAAGCTGGCGGAGATGTGCCAGGGCGACCCCATCGTGTTGCGACTGGCAGGAGCCCAGTTGGCATCCCGGCCGCACTGGCCGGTCGCGACCCAGGTCGACCGGCTGACCGGCCGGGACGAGGGCTGGCGTGACCTCGGCCGGGACCTTGGGCAGGCGATGACCGAGTCGTACGTCCGGCTGACCTCCGAGGCGCGCTGCCTGCTGCGCCGGATCGGGCTGTTCGGGCCCGGCGGTGTACGGATCTCCTGTCGGTTGTGCGGTCCGTTGTTGGACGCGGACCCCGACCAGGCCGACGACACGCTGGCCGAGTTGGCCGATGCCGGCTTGGTCGACGTGCGGTCCGACGCCGTCTGTCGCGTGAGCGGCCTGGTGGTCGCGTTCGCCCGGCAGCGGCTCACCGAGGAGGAGAGCCTGCAGGACAGGTTGGCCGCGACGCGACGGATCGTGACCGCAGGACAGGGCTCACCGGGGCAGGGGAGCGTCGTGGTGGCGCTGCCCACTGCCCGGGCGGTCGCCGCCCGTGACTACGACCTGCGCCCCGCTTATGCGGACCGGTGACCAGGCCCGTGGACGACCGCCGACCGGCGCCGCCGGCCGGCGTGGCATGACCCGACATCGAGAGCAAAGGGTGGTGAGTGGCCGTGGTCGAGGGGACCGTGAAGGTGACTGCCGCGACATGGATGGGCGCGACGCGGACGGGAACGATCGAGACACGGCGCGGCACCGGGGTGTCCTGTGGCACCTTCGGCGAGTTGCTGCAAGGCGCGATGGCGCAACCGGAGGAGGACTTCCTCGTGACCTTGCCGATCGGCCGCCGATCCACAGCACAGGTCACGCTCTTCCCGGATGTCGCCGAGCTGTTCGTCGACCCGGTGCACAAACAGAAGTCAGCGCTGGTCGCCCATTTGGCGCTGCGGTGGTGCGGCGCCCGGTTCGGCGGCACCCTGGAGATCACCAGTGACCTTCCCGAGGGCAAGGGCATGGCCAGTTCCACGGCGGACCTGGTGGCCACCGTCCGCGCGGTGGGCGCCGCGCTCGGCCGACCGGTCAGCCCTCGGGAGATCGAGCTGCTGCTCCGCGACATCGAGCCGACCGACGGCGTCATGTACGACGGGATAGTCGCCTTCCATCACCGGAAGGTCACACTGGGCCGAGTCCTGGGGCCGGCCCCCGCGCTGACCATCGTCGGCGTGGACGAGGGCGGCCAGATCGACACGGTCGATTTCAACGTCAGCCGCGCCGCGATCACCCCAGCCGAACGTCGGGAGTACGAGACCCTGCTCGACGACCTGAGCAGGGCGCTACCCCGCGGCGACCTCCACACAGTCGGCCGGGTGGCCACCCGCAGCGCCCAGCTCAACCAACGCCGCTGCGAGAAGCGCCTGATCGACACCATGATCGGTATCAGCAGCGAGACTCAGGCCCTCGGTGTCGTGGTGGCCCACAGCGGCACGATGGTGGGCATCCTGGTCTCCCGCGACGACCCCTGCCACGACGCCAGAGTCGCGGACGTCCGCGCAGCGTGCGAGAGCCTCGGCGTCCCTGTATCCATCGACCGCACCCCCTGTGCGTCGCCACCAACGTGCTGATTCCGGTGTTGTCCGGCCTCAACCGCGACCGGATCCAGGCTCCCGGCAGGAACGGGACAAGGGGATGACCGGCGCCACGATCTGGGATGCCGATGAGGAGGTCGTCCGGCCATGAATGACCACACCCAAGGCAACAGGGAGACTGCGGACGTATCCCGTGAAAGTGTGTCCGAGGACGATCTTGC
>DASXCQ010000013.1:0-72684 GCA_036491115.1 Pseudonocardiaceae bacterium | reverse complement strand
GCTCGGGCAGGCTGACCGCCACCCACATCGGTCCCTCGGCGTCGCGGGTGAGCGCCATGATCGAGTCGTATTCCGAGCCGTTCACGCCCAGCGTGGCCAGGATCTGCGCGATCTTCTCCGGTTTCGCCGCGCGCTCGCCCTTCTCGTACCGCGACAGCGCACCGGCGTCGTCGTTGATCCGACGAGCCAGTTCGCGCACGCCGATACCGTCCGCCTCCCGTGCCTTGCGGAGCGCGGCGCCCAGGGCGCGTTGCTTCGGTGTCGGCGGTTTGGCTGGCATCTCCTGGCCTCCTGAGCGTTGCTTGCGCGCAACACCTTACCCGTGCCCAGACGGCAAGCATATGTCACCTGATCAGGGCATATTCACCTGTTGCGCCCGTTGCTTGCAACGCTCATTATTACTTCCGTCGCTCGATATAGCGCAACGAGATTCTCTTTCGCAGCAGTCTACGGACCCGACGGGAGGCGGTCATGCCCGACCCACTCGACACCGCGCTGGTCATGGTGGACACCATGGCGGTGACCGCCTTCGGCGCCATGGTCACGCGCGCCATCGTGGCGACCGTCCAGGTGGGACTACGCCGCCGACGGAACCGCCGATGGGTGCGCATGCTGCCGCCGACTCGGTCTCCCCAACCGACCGGCCGAGCCGGCGGCAGTTCCCGGGCCACGACCGGCGCGGCGCGCGCCCCGATAGTCGCCGCGCCGGTCGTGGGGCACGGACGGCGGTTGGCCCGCCGATGACCGACATCCGTCTCCCCGGCTACCGGCGACGCTGGTTCGAGGCAGCCGACCTCCGGCACGCCACCGTCGGCCCACCCGTCCTGGCCGGCGCGAAAATCCCCACCCTCTGCGGCACGACGGCGATCGCAGTCCACGTCACGCCCGGCCGGTGCGCCGCCGAGTGCCCCGCCTGCGACCGGCGCTGGCGCGCGGCCGAGGGCATCGCGCAGCGGCAGGAGCACCGGCCGCATGATGCGCGATGACGCGCATCACGAGCTTCGACTTGGTGTGCCTGGACACCGAGACCGCGAAACCAACTGGCCCAGGACATCCGGGACGCCCCGCGCGAGGCGCGTTCGTCATGAGTGGAACAGGAGTGGCAACGATGGAAGACGCAGCACCTCGGCCCGACGACGGCGAGCCGATGGACGAGGCCAGCGTAGGCGCGATACTCGCCTCGATCGGCGCCCAGGTGCGCGCGGCGCGGCAGCGCCGGCACTGGCATCTGAGCCACGTAGCCGAGCGGTTGCACCTGTCCGCGTCGGTGGTGTGCCGGCTGGAACTGGCTCGCCGTGAGCCCAGCGTCCATCAACTACTCATGGTGTGCGCGCTGCTGGGCCTACGGCTCAGCGAGGTGCTGCGCAGCGCGGAAGACGAAGTGTTCCCCCTGGGTGGCACGCCCTGGACCTACTAACGCTCCCGTCGTCGGGCCGGCTCCCGCATGCGACCCGGGAGCGCCCGGCGTCAGCGGGCCGGCCAGCCCGCGCCGGCTGCCGGCGCCGGGGCGACGAGCACCTGACCGGTGCGGTCCGCCGGGTCGATCTTGTCCATGCCCTTCCACTCCGCGGCCAGCACGTACAGCGTCGTGCCGTCCGGGCCGCCCAGCATGCAGGCGAAGCAGCCCCGGTCCACGATCACCTCGTCCAGCACCTTGCCGCCCTCGTGCACCCGCACGCACCGCTTGTTCGGCACGTCCGCATACCAGACGGCACCCTCGGCGTCGATGCAGATCCCGTCCGGGCAGTGGGTGCCCAGATCGGCCCACGTGCGGCCGGCGGACAGGCTGCCGTCGGCGAGGATGTCGAAGGCGGTGAGGCAGTTGCCGTGCGACTCGGCCACGATCAGCGTCGCGTTGTCCGGCGTCACCGCCATGCCGTTGCCGAACGACAGGCCCGTGCCGACCTCGCGCGGCTCGCCATCGGCCGGCACCAGCAACACCTGGGTGCCGCTGTCGAGGTAGGTGTTGCCCCGGCCGTCGACGACGATCTCGTTGCAGTATTCGGCGATGCCGGTCAGGTCGGCGTGGGTGACCAGGGAGCCGTCCGGCTCCTGGCGCAGCAGCAGGCCCTCCCGGCCGGACACCACCAGCAGGCGGCCGTCGGGCAGCCAGTCGATGGAGTACGGGAAGGTGGTCGGCACGTGCGTGACGACCTCGCGGCCCCCGTCGGCGTCGACGGTGACGATCTCGCCGGTGCACCAGTTGCACAGCCACAGCCGGCCGTCGTGCCAGCGGGGCGACTCGCCGATCGCGAGTCCGGTCAGCAGGATGTCGGTCATCGGAGACTCCTTGGTGGGGGTGATGTTCACCGACTACACGAACGGGCATCGCCGGAATCGACACCGCAGGAGAAGTACTCTTCCTCTGATCATTTCGGAGGTGCGGTGAGCGAGCAACTGGTGGAGGTCGACCTGCGACTGGGCGAGTACCTCGTCGTGGTCTATTCGAGCACGCCGACGGGCCCGTGGGTGCTGGACGGCGTGGCCGCCCGGCTGCCCGAGGGCACGCCCGCCGAGCAGCTCGGTGTCGCGGTCGCGGCGGCCCTGGGGCGTTCGGGTGAGCGCGACTACGACCTGACCCGGGACAGTGAACCGGCGCGGCCGCTGCTCGACCTGCTCCACCTGCCCGACTACGCCACCTTCGCCAGGGGAACGCGGTCGGTCGAGGTGTACCGCGACAGCGGCACCGTCGTGGTGCAGCCGCGGCGAAACGAGGGCGACGGGCAGGGCTTCACCCCGATCGACGACGAGGCCCGGATCGTCTCCGACCGCTCCGCCCGGCGGCTGGGCGAGGCAGTGATCCGGGCGTTCGAGCGGGCCACCTGACCCCTCAGGTGTCCAGGCGGGCTTCCCGGCGGGTGGGCTGGAACAGCTCGACCGGGTTGCCGGCCGGGTCCTCGACCAGGACCTGACGGCCGCCGACGCCGTCCACCACCTCGTTGCGGAACCGCACGCCTGCCGCCCGCAACCGCGCGACCGTGCCGTCCAGGTCGTCCACCTGCAGGACGAACCGGTTCCAGCCGCCCGGCGCGGGCAGCCGTCCGTCCGGCATGGCCGCACCGCCGCCCGGCCCACCGCCGGGCGCGGACAGCACCAGCCGCAGGTCGCCCAGCGACAGCATGGCGAACGTGGGCGCCGGGTGCATCACCTCGGCGAAGCCGAGCCGATCCCGGTAGAACGCGATCGCCGCGTCGACGTCGTCGACGATGTACCGGACGCTGACCGTCGCCATGTGCTGCCCCCTCAAGGATCAGCGGCGACCGTAGTCCTACCCGGACGACGCCGCCACCCGCCCGCGCAGCGGCCGCAGCACGTCGGACACGTCGGCCAACCGGTCGAACTCCCAGCACCGCTCCAGCAGCTCCGTCGCCTCGGCAGGCGACAGGTACGGCTCGGCCGCGCTGAGGAACTTGTCCGCCAGCTCGTCGTCGGACAGTGGATCGGTGGGCGTGCCGCGGTTCTGCTCGACCCGGTGTTCCAGCACGGCCCCACCGCGCAGCTCGACCCGCACGTGCGTGCCCCGCTTGGTCATCTCCGGGTCGGCGACGATCCGGACCAGGTCCCGCAGGGCGGCGACCGTCGGGTCGACGGCGACCGATTCGGCGAAGTCGGCCGGCCGGACGAACCCGGTGAGCAGCGTGACCGCCACGCAGTGGGCAGTGCTGAACCGGGCCGCGGAACCTGTCGCCGGCTGGCGCAGCGCGGTGACCTCGGCCGGGAACGGCGCCAGCCGGACCTCGACGCCGGTCACCTGGGCCGGGTCGACCGGTGACCCGGCCAGCACCGCGCGTACCGCGTCGATCGGCGGGTGGGTGAGCGACGCGCTCGGATACAGCTTGTGCCCGTTCTCCAGCAGGTGCCACTGCTCGCCGAACCCCTCGACCAGCCGCTCCGGCACCGGCGTCGGCGTGACCGCGTTGAGCAGGCCCATCCGGCCCTCGATGGCGGTCTCCGTCGCCGTGAAGCCCTGCTCGGCGAGTAGCCCGGACAGCACGCCGTCCATGGCCGCCTTGCCCGGGTGCAGCGACTTGGAGTCGCTGCCGTACACCTCGCGGATGCCGGCCGCCTGGGTGGCGGCGGCGCCCAGAGCGTGCACCGTGGCCGAACCGGGCAGGCCGAGCACGCTGGCCGCCGCGGCCGCCGATGCCACGTGGCCCGCGGTGCCGGTGACGTGCCAGCCACTCTCGTAGTGCTGCACGCCCGCGGCACACCCGACCCTGGCGCCGACCTCGAACCCGGCGACGTAACCGGCCAGCGCGGCGGCGCCACTGGCCCGCCGTGTCTCGCCCAGTGACAGCACCACCGGCCACACACAGGAACCCAGGTGGACCGTGGTGTACGGCGGATTGAAGATGTCGTCGAAGTCGAGCAGGTGCGACGTGTAGGCGTTGGCGAACGCGGCGAACGGCGCGCTGGTCGCCGTGCCGCGCCCGACCACCGTGGCACCGGTGTCCGGTCCCACCATCCCGATGACCCGGTTCACCTTGTCCGCAGCCGGTTCTCGCGCACCGGACAGTGCCGCTGCGATCCAGTCGACCAGCGCTCGGCGGGCGTTGTGCGCCACGGGTGCGGGCAGGGCGTCGGCGGTGACGGACGCGGCGAAGTCCGCGAGCCGCCGGGTCATCGGGACGGTCGGCTGGACGTCGGTCACTGGCCGGCCCCGGACAGGGAGTGCACCAGCGGTGTCATGGACGTGGTGAACTTGTTGATCAACGCGGTCAGGGCGCTGCCGGTGACGAACTGGGTCGTGTCACCCTCGCTGTCCATGTACTGCTGCCAGCCGGGCGACTTGATCATCTTCTGCAGCACCCCCACGTAGTAGCCGACGGCGGCCGGGGACATCCCGGGCGGGCCCGCGATGCCGCGGAACTGGAGCTGCGCGGGCAGCGCGGACAGGTCGAAGCCCTGCTCGGTCATGGTCGGCACGTTCGGGAACGCGGCCATCCGCTTGTCCGAGAACACCGCGATGATGCGCAGCTTGCCGGCGTCCACCTGCTCCTGGAAGTCGCTCTTGGCGCCGATCATCATCTGGGCGTCACCGCGCAGCAGTGCCGTGATCCGCGGGCCGCCGTCGGCGAAGGACAGGTACTTCCACTTGGTGCCGGTGTCCTTCTGCACCTTCAGCGCGATCAGGTTGTCCACCGAGCTGACCGCGCCACCGGTCTGCACGAGCTGGTTCGGGTGCGCCTTGGCGCCGGCGACGAAGTCCTTGAAGTTCTTGTACGGCGAGCTCGTCGGCACGGCGACGATCTGCGTCTCGTCGGCCAGTTCCGCGATCGGGGTCAGATCCTTGAGGCTGGCCGGCGGGTTGGCCGTGCCCAGCGCGCTGATCACCCACTTCGACGTGAACGCGGCGACGTAGTTGGTCTGGTTGGCCTTGCCCTTCATGTACGCCATGGCGCCCAGGCCACCGCCGGCCGTCTGGCTGATCACCGGCCAGTTGGAGCTGATGCCCTTGGTCTGCTGGGCCAGCTTGACGATCTCCCTGGCGAACAGGTCGCTGCCGCCACCGGGACCGGTGTCCACCACGATCTGCACGTTCTTCGGCGTGGCCGTGCCGCTGGAGTTGTTCGTGCCGGCCTGCAGCGTGGAGCACGCGGTGGCCCCGGTGAGCAGCACCGCGAACGCGACTGCCACCCGCAGGCGGCGCGTTGTCGGCTTCATGGACTCGACTCCCTTACTTGACGGGCTCGTCGACCGCGCTGCTGTTGGCGGCGGCCACGGACGGTGTGGTGGGAACGGCGGGCGCGCCCCGACGGCGACGCCGGTGGCGGCTGACCGTCGAGAAGGCGACGACGGCCACGGTGATCGCGAGAACGGTGGCCGAGATCGGCCGTTCGACGAAGATCAGTGGGCTGTTGTTGGACAGCGTCAACGACTGGCGCAGCGCGACTTCGAACTGTGGACCGAGCACGAACGCCATCAGCATGGGCGCGGCCGGGATCTCCAGTTTGCGGAAGATGTAGCCCAGCAGGCTGAAGCCGACCAGCATCCAGACGTCGAACAGCGAGCCGCGGGCGCTGTAGGCGCCGACCACGGCCAGCACCAGGATGGTCGGGTACAGGATCCAGTACGGGATGCGCAGGATCTGCACCCACATCGGGATCAGCGGCAGGTTGAGCACCAGCAGCACCAGCGTGCCGAGGTAGAGGCTGGCGATCACCGGCCAGGCGATCTCCGGGTGGTTGGTGAACAGCAGCGGTCCGGGTTGGACACCGTAGAGCAGCAGCGCGGCCAGCATGACCGACGTACTCGCGTTGCCCGGCAGGCCCAGGGACAGCAGCGGGATCATCGCGCCGCCCGCCTCGGAGTTGTTCGCCGCCTCCGGTCCGGCGACGCCCTCGATCGCGCCCTTGCCGAACTCGTCGGAGTTGCGGGACGTGTTCTTCACCAGGGTGTAGGACACGAACGAACCGATGGTGGAGCCACCGCCGGGCAGCGCACCGATGATGAAGCCCACCACGGAGCCCAGGCCGATCGCGCCGGCGCAGCGACGCAGGTCCTGCCTGCTGGGCAACAGTTCCCGGAGTTTCTTCGGCACCGCGAACAGCGGTTTGGCGCGTTTCTGCTCGACATTGATCAGCACCTCGGCGACCGCGAACAGGCCCAGCGTCAGGGTGATGAACTGGACACCGTCGTAGAGGTTGATGCTGCCGAACGTGTAGCGCTGCGCGCCGGACACCAGGTCGACGCCCACGGTGGCGACCAGCAGGCCCAGCGCCATCGAGATGAAGCCCTTGACCGGCGACTTGCCGGCCATCGAGATGACCAGCAGCAGGCCGAAGGTCATCAGGGACGCGAACTCGGGCGGCCCGAACTTCACCGCCAGGTTGGCGATCGCCGGCGCGGTGAACGTCAGCGCGATCACGCCGACGGTGCTGGCGATGAACCCGGAGATCGCCGACATGCCCATCGCCGGGCCCGCTCGGCCCTTCTTGGCCAGCTCGTGGCCGTCGTAGCAGAGCACGACCGACGACGTCTCGGTCGGGATGTTGAGCAGGATCGCCGTGGTGGAGCCGGCGAACTTCGCGCCATGGTAGATCCCGGCCATCATGATCAGGCCGGTGGTGGGCTGGAGTCGGAGGGTCAGCGGGAGCAGCACGGCCAGGGTCGCCGCCGGGCTGCCCAGGCCGGGCAGGATGCCGACCACGGTGCCCAGCACACAGCCGATGAGCATCCACAGCAGGTTGGTCGGGCTGAGTGCGGTGCCGAGGCCGTCGAGCAGGTGATTCAGTGCGGACATTCGATTCCTCGCGGGATCACGAGCCGAAGGGGCCGATGGCGATCACGCCGGTCGGCAGCGGGATGCTGAGCAGGTGGACGAACAGCTCGTACACACCCACCGGGACGACGACCGCGACCACCAGTGACCGCCAGTCCAGGCGCCGCTCGACGCCGAACAGCAGCAGTGCGACCAGGATGGCCATCGCGGGCACGAAACCGAGATAGGTCAGGATCGGCACCGCGAGCAGGAAGCACACCCACACGGCGCCGGCGCGCAGCACCCGGCTGCGGCCGCTGGGCGAGTCGGCCGCGGTCAGTTCCTCCGCTTCGTCCTCGGCGCCCGTCTCGGTGGCCGGCCGCTTCCGCAGGCTGGTGACGCCGAGGACCACGCCGAGCACGACCAGCAGACCGGACAGCAGCGTGGGGAAGAAGCCCGGCCCGGGAACGCCGCTGTCACTCAGGAACGCGAGGTTGACGGCGGTCACCAGTGCGAAGGCGCCCAGCGCCGCGACGGCTGTGCCGGCGACAACATCCGCTCGCTGCATGGGTCGTCCTCCATTGGACAGACACTATGTCCGTACTACAGACAGGGAAGGTAGTCCGAGGCCCGTCGGGGAGTCAAGGGCGGTCCTGGTGAGACCGCCGGAAAAGCTTGCGGGGTAACGGTTTCCGCGCTGTGGCGAGGGTCAGCCGAGCGAGGTGCGGAAGTCGTCCTGGGCCTCGCGCAGCGCGCGGACGATGTGGGTGCGCACCTTGGGGGTGAGTCTGCTGACCGGTACGGCGACCGCGATCGCGGCCACGGCTCTGCCAGTGGTGTCGTGCAACGCGATGGCCACGGAGCCAACGCCTTCCTCGCTCTCCTCGTAGTTGGTCGCGTAGCCCTGTTCGCGCACGTCGTCCAGTGCCACGTCCAGCGCGCGCAGGCTGGCCAGGGACGACGACGTCTGGGTGGTGAGCCTGGCCTGCGGGTACAGCTCGCGCAGCCGGGCCGGGGACAGTTCGGCGAGCAGCGCCTTGCCGGCCGACGTGCAGTGCGCCGGCAGCACGTTGCCGGTGCGCGCGACGACCCGCAGGGTGCGCTCGCTCTCCACCGCGTCCATGAACCTGACCTGCGGACCTTCCAGGACCGTGAGGTGCACGGTCTCCTCGAACTCGGCGGCCAGCTTCTCCAGGATCGGCCTGGCCTGCTGGCGGATGTCCATCTTCTGCACCACGGCCAGCCCGATCTCCACCAGGGTGGGTCCTGGCCGGTAGGCGCGGGTGGTCGGGTCCTGGACGGCGAAGCCGTGGTGCACCAGCATGGCGAGCAGCCGGTGGGCCGTGGAGTGCGCGACGTCCAGATACGCGCACGCGTCGGTCAACCGGACGGACTGCCGCTCGCGGAACAGCTGCAGCAGCCGCAGCGCGTTGTCGACCGACGAGATGGGATAGGTCGGCGTCGCACCATCGCCAGGTGGATTATCCTTCTGCACAGCAGACATCTTGGCGCACTCTGCCGAGGATTGTCCACCCTGCCGAAAGTCGTCTTGACCCGAGCAGACTCACGCCGTACAGTGCAGCCGTCGACTCTACGGACAGAGTTTCCGTCCAGCAGACATCTCGGAGGCGAAATGCGAATCCGGCACATCGGCGTCGTCACATCGGACCTGGAGAAGACCGCCACTTTCTACGAAAAGGTGTTCGGCTTCAAGCGTCTCGGCGGCGAGCGCACGCCGGGCCACTACCCGGGCAAGGCGATGGACCTGTCCGACGGTGAGGTCAACTTTTCCCTGTTGCGGCCGGACGAGGGTCGCGTGGACATCACCCCGTGGTCGCGCGGCAACCTCGGCCCCAATCACGTCGGCGTCGAGATCGAGGACACCGCGGCCGTGGTGGCGGCGCTGAAGGAGTTCGGCATCGAGATCTACGGCGAGGACAAGGAGCAGTGGCCGCCGCGCTTCTTCAAGTTCCTCGACCCGGACGGCATCGAGATCGACGTGGCCACCCCGGACCGCAGCTGGAAGTTTTGATCCGCCCCCGGCACGGGGGCGCTGGCTGGGTGTGCTGCTGGCCTTCGCCCGCATCGGTGCGACGTCGTTCGGTGGTGGCAGTGCCACCACCGTCGCCATGCGGGAGATGGTGCTGCGGCGCGGCTGGCTGAACGAGGACGAGTTCCTGGACACGATGGTCCTGTCCCGGCTCACCCCCGGCATCACCATCCTGGCCCAGGCGCTGCTCATCGGACGGGCCGTGGCCGGCATCCGCGGTCTGGTGGCGGCGCTGGCCGGCCTGATGCTGCCGTCGGTGGTCATCACGATCACCCTGGCCGAGGTCTACCACGAGGTCAGCGGGCTGCCCGGCGCGGCGACGCCGTTGCGCGCGGTAGCCGGCATGGCGGCCGGCTTCGCGGTGGCGCTGGCTGTGCAGTTGTTGCGGGACACCCTGAAACGCACGCACGTCCTACGCGGCCCGATCCTGTTCGCGGTCTACTTGGGACTGGCTTTCCTGATCGACAATCCCTTGATCATGCTGGTGATCGCGATCGGAGCCGGGATCGCGTTCCCCGCCGTGTTCAGCGGCGGAGAGTCCGACGAATGACCCTCACGCAGACGTTCGTCGCCGTGTTCCTGGCCAGCCTGCTCGGTTTCGGCGGCCTGGGCTCGCTGCCGGTGCTGCGCGGCCAGCTGTCGGCGGCCGGCCTGGCGCCGGACCAGTTGCTGCTCAGTTCGCTTGCCGTGGGCAACATCAGCCCAGGCCCGAACGGCCTGTACCTGATCGCGGTCGGCTACTTCGTGGACGGCTACTGGGGCGCGGCAGCGGCGACGGTCGCGGTGCTGCTGCCGCCGTTCCTGGTGCTGCTGCTGGACAAGCTGCGTGCCCGGCTGATCCATCTGCGCCGGTTCCGGTCGGCGCTGCGGTCGCTGGGCCTGGCCGTGGTGGCGCTGCTGGCCCAGTCGGCCGGGTCGCTGGCCTGGACGGCGGCGCACACCGTGTTGGGTGGGGTGATGCTGCTGCTGGGGACCGGTCTGCTGCTGTTCCGGGTGCCGCCGCTGGTCGGCGTGGTGCTCGCGGTCGGGACGGGTCTGCTGGTCAGCCTGTGAGTGTCGGCCGCCTGCGGTAGACATCGGACATGAAGTACGGCGTGGTGTTGCCCGGTGGGCCGGTGACCGAGCAGATCGAGTTGGGGCGGCGGGCCGAGGAGGCCGGCTGGGACGGCGTGTTCGTGCCGGAGCTGGCCTATGGGGTCGACGCATGGACACTGCTGGCCGCTCTCGCGGCGACCACCCACCGGGTGGCGCTCGGCACCAACCTGACCCCGCTGCCGTGGCGGCGGCCGTGGAAGGTGGCCGGGCAGGTGGCCACGCTGGACCGGATCTCCGGTGGGCGGGCGGTGCTGGGTATCGGAGTGGGCGCGGTCGACCCGGCGCTGCCGGACGCGGGCGAACAGACCGACCTGCGGACCCGAGCCGAGATGATGGACGAGGGCATCGACCTGATCCGCACGCTGTGGTCGGGCGGCGGCAGCTACCACGGTCGCCACTACCGGTTCACGGCGACGCCCGACGACACCGGCCGCGCCACCGTCCCGATCTGGGTGGTCGCGGTATGGCCTCGACCGAAGTCGATGCGCCGGGTCCTGCGCTGCGCCGGCATCATCACCCAGTTCACCGGCCCACGATCACCGGACGACATCCGCGCCATCCGCAGCTGGCTGGCAGCCAACGGCGGAGCACCTGACCTGGACGTGGTCGTCGATGGTGAGACACCTGCCGATCCGGCCACGGCTGAGGAGCGGGTCGCGCCCTACGCCGAGGCAGGTGCCACGTGGTGGCTGGAAACCCGGTGGACGGAACCGGCTGAGATCACCGACCGCATCGCAGCAGGCCCGCCGGTCCAACGGTAACCCGCGTCCGGAGTTCCCTCTCCTCGCACAGCGACGAGGGACGGGCTTTTCTGTTTCGCCCGTAACGACGTGATCGTCGAGGTACGCTCCCAGGCCGCTGCCGACCCAGGGAGGCGTGGGCACATGGAACTGCCCCGCGACACCGATCTCGTCTTCGTTCCTGCCCGCCCGAACTCCGATCGGAGTGGCCTGAACATCGAAACGCGACGCTTGGCCGACGGCGGCGCACCGGTCGGGCTGGCCTTCACATCGCCCGAGGCTCTCGTCGAGTTCTCGGTGAATATCAGCCGTGGATCAGCATCACCATGCGGGACTATGTCAATTTCCTGCGGAACGCCGACATCATGCATGTGCAGGTGGACCCGATAGCTGAGGACGGCCTGTGGCGATGGAGCGGTGCGACCTTGGCCGAAAACATGCAGGGGAGGGCATAGCGGTGGGCAAGGGATACCCAGTCGTGCTCAGCGACATCCAGACGGTGGCGGCCGCGTTCGGCACCGAATCCAAGACGTTGCAAGGCCTTGAGCCCAAGTTGGCGCCGCCGCCGCGACAATTACCAGAAGAACGACTCGGACGTGGTGGAGCTGTTCGACACCATGCTGTCCGCACTGGACAAGGGCTGAGCATGGAGATCGGCGGAAATGTGAGCGGCCTGAGCGCGATCGCCGGTGACCTGTCCGGTGTCGCCCCGCAGTTGGAGGACATCAGAACGACCCTGAACAACCGCGTCGACTCGCTGGTGTCCGACGCAGGGTGGAACGGCGATGCAGCGGATACCTTCAAGGGCGCCTGGGGTCAGGACGGTGCGGCCTGCGACGAACTGTCCAAGGCGGTGAGGCTCAGCGGCGAAGCCATATCGACGTTGGCGACCCAGCTCGCCTCGGCGCAGCGGCAGCTGGACACCGCTGTCAGTGCGGCCAAGGCGGCCGGCGTGCCGGTCACCGACACCGGAGTACCGGCCGGGGTCTACACCGACAGCCAGTTGACGGCGATTCAGGCGTTCACCAGCGCCGCCAGGGCCGCGATGGCCAACGCCGACACTGCCCGGCAGACGGCGGCGGACACGCTGGACGCCATCCTGTCCGCGATCAATCCGGACATGGCGGACGACGGCGGCGACGGCACCGGCATCGCCGACCTCGCCGGGCTCGGCACTGTCCTCAAGGGATACTACGTGCTGCCGGCCGACCGGGTCGGTGACATCAAGAAGGACATCGCTGCGGCGAAGGCCAACTACTCCAAGAAGCACGCGGAGTGGAAGTACTCGAAACCCGGCAGCGACGCCAGGAAGACTCTGGCCAAGGAACTCAAGGACATGCGAGGCGAGCGGACCGAGTTGTCCGGTGACCTCGAGGACGCGGAGAAGCTCTCCGGCAGGTTCAAGGGCGGAGAACTGCTCGGCTCCAGTGTCGGCGATGCGGCGAAGGCGCTCGGGGCGCCGCTGGAGGACGGTGCCCGGCTCTCCCGCCTGCTGGACGGAATCCCCGTGCTGGACGTGGCGGCGGCGGGCTCGGCGACTTGGGCGCAGGCCAAGACCGACCACGAGGAAGGTTGGTCCTGGACGCACGCGATCCTGGCCGACGGCGGCGCGAACGCCGCGGCCCTGGGCGCCGGGCTCGCCACGGACGCGATCCCCTATGTCGGCCCGTTCGTGGCGCCGGTGGTCAGTTACGGCGTGGGCGCGTTCGTCACGGAAGCGACCCACAACGCCCATTGCATGGCGTGCAGGACCTGTTTTAGGTACGTTACGGAACGTGGCAGCACGGCGGCGGGACGAGCACGGCACGTCGCCTGAGCAGCACGACGAGGCGCTGTTGCGCGGCACGGCCGCCCGGCATGACGGCTTGGTACCGGTTCCGTTCGTCGGTACGTCGTGGCGAGACCGAACCAGCCGCTACCGGCGGCGGCGGATCGGCGGCACGCTGGTGCTGTTGCTGGCCGTGGCAGCGGCCGGCGGGATCGCCACCGGCATTACCTTCGGCATACTCGGCGGCACTCACCCGAGTCTGCTTCGCACGATCATCGGCGTGGTCTATGTGGCGACGCTGGCTCCTGGCCTGTTCTACGGTGCGCGACTGGTGTCGCGGATGCCGTTGGCGTCGGGAGCCGGGCCGCGTTCACCGTTCGCCGGGTGCTTCGGGTTGTTGATCGCGCCGTTCACCACCGGACTGTGCGTGCTGATTCTGTTGGCGGCCTTGCGGCCTCAGTTCTTGGGCGAGGCTCGGGCTCGGGGGCTGAGTAGGTCCGAATGACGAGGTGCCCACCTCCTCATCGGTATCCGGCCGCCTGCAAGTCGAACAGCTCCGCATAACGCCCGCCCCGGGCCACCAGCTCCTCATGACTACCGAACTCCACAGCATGCCCGGCGTCCACGAAGATGATCACATCAGCCATCCGCACCGTGGAAAACCGATGTGACACAAGGACCGTAACCGCACCGGTCCGCCGAGCCTGCCGACCGGCCGCCTCCGCGTACCGCTCGAACAATGCATGCTCCGAAGGTGCGTCCAGACTGGCGGTGGGCTCGTCCAGAACCACCAACAGCGGATCATCCCGACGCATAGCCCGCCCCAAAGCCAACTTCTGCCACTGCCCACCGGACAACCCGTGCCCACCGGTGTAAACGGTCCCCACCTCGGTAGCAAGACCATCCGGCAACTGCGAAGGCAGATCCCCGGCACCAGCCCGGTCCAGCGCGGCCGCGGCCAACGGTTCGTCCAGGCGAGACGGCAGATCAGCAACCCCGACCGACTCGACAGCCGGCAGGTGAAACCGAGAGAAGTCCTGAAAAGCAGCCGTGCACCGAGCCCGCCATGATGTCGGAGAGATGTCCGACAGCACGGTCCCGTCCACCAGAATCGACCCACCATCCGGCCGATACATCCCCAGCAGCAGCTTGACCAACGTGGTCTTGCCGGAACCGTTCTCCCCCACCAGAGCCACGGTGGAACCGGCAGGCAGGACGGCCGAGAAGCCGGACAGCACGGAACGATCGGTACCCGGATAGGAGAATGACACGGACCGCAGCGAGATCCCCTGCCGCAACGCTGCGGGCGCCGGCAGACAACCGGCCGAGGCCGCCTGCTCAGCCGCGTGATCCTCCAACCAGAACACCCGATCCACGGTCGTCAGGATGTTCACCAGAGCACCGGACCGCTGCGCCGTGGCCGCCAACTGGTTGCGGGACCGACGAATCAACGACACCGCCATCAGGACGGTCCCCAACGACAACCCGCCGTCGGAGGCCCGCACCACGATCAACGCGATCGCGCCCATCAACCCGGCCGCGTAGATCAGCCACCCACCTCCCCGAACCCCCAACACCCGCGCAGCCTCACGGTTGCTACGACGATTCACCTCGTCGGACAACCGACGATGCTCGGCCGCCAGATGCGGCGCCAACCCGTACGACCGCACCTCCCCCGCCGCCGACGCGTTGCTGGCCAGCTCGAACAACATCCCGGCCAACCGCTTCGTGTGGGCCATGTCGTCCTCGGCCCGTTTGGTGATCCGCTTGGCCAGCCGGTCGGCGACCAGCGGCGGCACGGCGGCCACCGGTAGCAGCAACAGCCACGGTGACACCGTCGCCAACAGCACCACCAGCACGATGATCCGGGCGCCGCTGGCCACTCCGGACAGCAACTGCCGTGGCGCGGCGGCCAACTGGCGCCGGCCGGCGTTGATGCGCTCCACCTCGGTCAGGTAGTCCGGCCGTTCCAGGTGTTCCATGCCGGACACGCCGCTGATCAGCTTGATCAGCTCAGCCGTGCGGTAGTGGGCGATGCGGTCGGACAGCGCCATCGAGTCGGTCGCGGCGATCGCGTTGAGCAGCCAGCCCAGGCCCATCAGGCCGCCGACCACGACGACACCCCACACGACGTCGCCCGTCGAGCCGGCCAGGGCGCCGTCCACCAGCAGCCGGTACCCCAGCGGGTAGCACGTCATGGCGACACTGCCCACCACCAGCATCGTCGTGACCAGCGTCATCCACCCGGGCGCGGCGCGGAAACCGTCCAACAGGAACATCCCGGCGAGCCGGCCGAGGCGACGACGGTTCACGAGCCGCCGCCGAACCGCGCGGCCTGGACCTGGTACATCTGCGCGTACGTACCGCCCAGGGCGACGAGCTCGTCATGCGTGCCGTGTTCGGCGATGACGCAGCCGTCCAGTACGCAGATGGCGTCGGCCCGGCGGACCGTGGCGAAGCGGTGCGAGATGATCACGGTGGTGAGTCCTCGGGTGATGTCCAGGAATCGGCCGTAGAACTGGGCTTCGCCGCGCACGTCCAAAGCGGCCGTCGGCTCGTCGAGCACCAGCAGGCGGGCGCCGTGCCGGGTGGCGAACAGGGCGCGGGCCAGGGCCAGCCGCTGCCACTGGCCGCCGGACAGCGACACGCCGCCGGGCAGTTCCCTGGCCAGCAGTGTGTCCCAGCCGTCGGGCAGGGTCGGCACGACATCGGCGAAACCGGCCAGCCGCGCCGCCTCATCGACGCCTGCCCGGTCGTCGCGGTGCTCCGGCGCGCCGAAAGCGATGTTGTCGTGGGCGCTGACCGGGTAGTGGGTGGGCTCCTGCGGCATGATCGCGACGGTCCGCTGCCACCCACTCGGATCCAGTTCGCGCACGTCGGTGCCATCGACGGTGATCCGGCCCTCGGTGGGGTCACGCAGCCGGGACAGCAGACTGACCAGCGTCGACTTGCCGGCGCCGTTGACCCCGACGATCGCGGTGGACGTGCCGGCGGGCAGTTCCAGGTCGACACCGGCGAGCACATCCGTGGTGCCGGTCGGGTAGCGGAACGACACCGACTCCAGCCGCACCGACCGCAGCGGCCGGCCCGCCACGGCCTGGGCGCCGGGCAGGTCCTCGGCGACCAGGTCCGACTCCAACCGGTCCACGTCCGGCAGCCCGGCCAACGTCCAGGCCAGCGTGATGTCGTCGTAGTTGACGGTGCCCGCGGTCATGGTCACCGACAGCATGGGCAGCAGGATCGCCAGCGCGCCGATGCCGATCGTGTGGGTGCGGGCGTCGTTCGCGATCACCGCGAGCGCGACCGCGTAGCCGGCGAGTACCACGACGAAACACAGCCCGGCCCGCCGGTGCAGGTCGCGCAGCCCGCCGGCGGCCGAGCGCATCGCCTCGCGGTACTCACGGCGGAACCGCGTCGCCACGAAGTCGGCCAGGCCGAACACCCGGATC
The DNA here is from genome assembly GCA_036491115.1 of Pseudonocardiaceae bacterium. Taxonomy (GTDB): domain Bacteria; phylum Actinomycetota; class Actinomycetes; order Mycobacteriales; family Pseudonocardiaceae; genus DATEPR01. Next base: position 56,381 of record DASXCQ010000013.1, on the reverse strand, counting down.
TCCTTGGCGTCCCTTGCCTTCGAGCCGACCCCGATGAAGTACCAGGCACGCCGCATCACCGTGGTCTGCCCACGCAGCTCGGTGGCCTGGCGGATGACGGCGCCCAGCACGAAACGCCGGACAGCCAGCCACATCACCAGCAGCACCAGGCCGAGCCACCACACGAACACCGACACCACGGCGCAGCCGATGATCCCGGAGACCCGGCTGGCCAGGGTGCCCACCCAGGTGACCGCTGCGTCGCCGGGGAAGTAGCCGGTGAGGCTGCCCTCGGCGCGGGCCAGCCGGTCCAGCACCTGCGCGTCCTCCAGGTGCCCGACGCCGACCGGCTGGGACACCGAGGCCAGCAGCCTGCCCTGCAGGTCACCGGTGATGCGGGCGCTCGCGGCCGTGCCCAGCGCGTTGCCGATCGGGTCCAGCACCAGGGAGACGGCGTAGATCAGGGCGGCCACGACCAGCGCCAACACCAGCCGGTGGCCCGATGCGGATCCCAGGCCGTCCCGGATGGCGCCGGGCAGCAGACCCACCACCACACCCAGCGCCGTGACGACCAGACCCGGCAGCAGCGCGCCGGCGGCCACCCAGCAGATCACCAGTACCGACAGCTTCCGGTCGGTCCGCCACAGCAGCAGCCATGCCTCGCGACCCTTGGTCCGTTCCCCCCGTGCCGAGATTCCTGGTACCACACCCGCACCCCTGGTGATCGACACACGGCGATTCTAGAGATCCGGTTGGTTCATCACCGCCGATTTTCCAGGCAACCGGATCGGCCCACCGCACCGTCTTCAACCGTGCCCCGCAGATCGGCCTCGCTCCTGGTCCTGCTCCTCGTGCTCGCCGCGTGCGGCGGCAAGCCGACCGCCCCGCCGACACTGTTGCCGGTCGCGGACACCGTGCCCGCCGATGCGGCGGCGTTGGTCGCCGCGGACGACCGGTTCGGCGTCGATCTGCTGACGTCGGTCCCGGCCTCCGGGAACGTGGCGCTGTCCCCGGCCAGCGTGGCGATCGCGTTGCAGATGGTGGCCGCCGGCGCCAGGGGCCGCACCGCTGCCGAGTTGGCCGACGTGCTGCACGGGTCGAGCACGGTGGCGGCGGCCCAGGCGCTGCTCGGGGGGCTCGCCGCCACCGAGCAGGACGACACCAACACACTGCGGGTGGCCAACACCGTGTGGACCCAGCGCGGCATGCCGGTCCGGCAGGGGTTCGCCAACACGCTGCGCACCACGTTCGGCGCCGCGCTGCGCACCGCCGACTTCCAGGCCGACGCGGACGGCGCCCGCCAGGAGGTGAACAGCACCGTCGCCGGGCAGACCGACGGCATGATCCGCCGGCTGTTCCCGTCCGGTTCGCTGGACAGCACCACTCGGCTGGTGCTGACCAACGCGATCTACCTGTCGGCGTCGTGGGCGCGGGCGTTCGACCCGAAGGACACCACGCCGGGCCCGTTCACCCTCGCCGACGGCACGGTCGTGCGGGTGCCGATGATGCGGGCGACCCCGGACGAGCCGACCGACAAGACCTACGGCTACGCGGCCGGGCCCGGCTACCAGTTGGTGACGCTCCCCTACACCGGCGGCCGGCTCGCGTTCACCGTGCTGCTGCCCGCCGGATCGCCGGCCGACCTGCTGAAGATCGTGCGGGACAAGGGACTGCCGGCGCTGCTCGACACGGTCCGGCCGGCCGGGATCGCCCTCGCGCTACCGAAGTTCACCATCACGTCCGACTTCGACCTGTCCCAGGTGCTGTCCGGCCTCGGCATGCCGGACGCCTTCGGTCCGGGTGCCGACTTCAGCGGGATCACCGTGGCCGAACCGTTGCGGATCCAGACGGTCCAGCACGACGCGGTGGTGCGGATCGACGAGCACGGCACGGTCGCCGCGGCGGCCACCGGCGTGGGCGTGCGGTCCACCGGCATGGTGGTCCCGCCCACGGTGACGGTGGACCGGCCGTTCCTGTTCGTGATCACCGACACCGCGTCCGGCGCGCCGCTGTTCCTGGGCCGGGTGAGTGATCCACGGGCATAGCCGTCGACACCTGGGCGTTTTCACCGGTGTCGGAAGGAGACGACCATGTCCGAGCCACGTCCGTTCCTGCTGTCCGGTGTGCCGACGACGGGTGGCGCGACCCTGCCGGTGACGTCCCCGTGGGACGGTTCGCTGGTGGCCGAGGTGTCGGTGCCGACGGCCGAACAGGTCGAGCAGGCGGTCGTCGACCTCGACGCGGTCCGGCTGGAGGCGCAGGCGCTGCCGGCCCACGTGCGGGCGGGTGCGCTGGATCACATCTCCCGGCGGCTCGAGGAGCGGTCCGAGGAGATCGCCGCGCTGGTCACGGCGGAGAACGGCAAGCCGCTGATGTGGGCGCGGGCCGAGGTCGCCAGGGCGGTGTCCACGTTCCGCTGGGCGGCGGAGGAGGCACGCCGGTTCGCCGGTGAACTCCAGCGGCTGGACACCGATCCTGGCGCGACCGGCCGGATCGCCCTGGTGCGGCGGTTCCCGCGCGGCCCGGTCCTGGGCATCGCGCCGTTCAACTTCCCGCTGAACCTGGTGGCCCACAAGGTGGCGCCGGCGATCGCGGTGGGCGCGCCGATCCTGGTCAAGCCGGCGCCTGCCACCCCGCTGACCGCGCTGGTGCTGGGCGAGATCATCGCCGAGACGGACCTGCCGCCGAGGATGGTCAGCGTGCTGCCGGTGCCCAACGACGCGATGGGCTCGCTGGTCGCCGACCCCCGGCTGCCGGTGATCTCGTTCACCGGGTCCGGTCCGGTCGGCTGGTCGATCCAGCGGCAGGCGCCGGGCAAGCACATCACGCTGGAGTTGGGCGGCAACGCGGCGGTCGTGGTGGACCGGGACTGGCCGGACCTGGCCGGCGCCGCGGCCCGGATCGCGCTGTTCGCCAACTACCAGGCGGGGCAGTCGTGCATCGCCGTGCAGCGGGTGCTGGTGCACCGGGACGTGTCCGACGAGTTCACCGACGCGCTGGTGGCCGAGGTGGGCAAGCTGACCACCGGCGACCCGACGGCGGACGGCGTGCAGGTCGGTCCGGTGATCAACGACGTGGCCGCGGAGCGGATCACCGAGTGGGTGGACGAGGCTCGGGCGGCCGGTGCCTCCGTGTTGACCGGCGGTACCCGCGAGGGTCGGACCGTCGCGCCGACCGTGTTGGCCGGGGTGCCGGCCGACGCCAAGGTGACCACGGAGGAGATCTTCGGTCCGGTGCTGTCGGTGGCACCCTTCGGTGACATCGACGAGGCGTTCGCGATGGTCAACGACAGCCGGTTCGGGTTGCAGGCCGGGGTGTTCACCAAGGACATCGGGGTGGCGTTCCGGGCGCACCGCGACCTGGAGGTGGGCGGTGTCATCATCGGTGACGTGCCGTCCTTCCGCGCCGACCAGATGCCCTACGGCGGCTGGAAGGAGTCCGGCGTCGGGCGTGAGGGCCTGCGGTCGGCCATGGCGGACCTGACCGAGGAACGCACGATGGTGCTCACTGGTCTGGACCTCTGAGGGGCCACGCCGTAGAGTCCGGAGGTCATGCCTGCCACGGTGGCTTTCCGGGGTGCGCGGAGCGCGAGTGACGTGCTCACGTGGGGCCAGCGCGCGATCTGGACCGCGATCGAGCGAACCCGCCCGTCCGACGCGTACTTCAACTTCGCGCGCACGGTCGACATCCGCGGTGTCGACGCGGACCTGGACACCGTGCTGGCCGCCGTGGCTCTCGTGGTGAGCAGGCACGAGGCGCTGCGCACTCGTATGTCCGTTGTGGACGGCGAACCGGTCCAGACGGTGAGTGCCGAGGGTGAGCTGCGGGTGGACGTGGTCGACGAGTCGCCGGACCAGCTCACCGAGCGGTACCTGGCCGCCGCGTTCGACTACGAGCACGAGTGGCCGCTGCGGGTCGGCGTGGTGGTCGAGGACGGCCACCCGGCGTACCTCGTGGTGTGCTTCTGCCATCTGGCCACCGATTTCGGCGGCAGCGTGTTCGTGCTGCGCGACCTGCGGGCCGCCGTCGAGGGCGGCGACGTGCCGGAACCGACGGCGGCGCAACCGGTGGACCTCGCCGCGTTCCAGCGTTCGCCTGCCGGCACGCGGATGGCGCGGGCGGCGGCGGGCTACTGGCGGCGTGCCTACGACCGCATCCCCACGTCGATGTTCGAGCACCGGGCAGCCACCCACGAGAATCCGCGCTACCAGCGGGCCTTCCTGCTGTCCCCCGCGCTGGCCAGGGCGGCGACGGCGGTCGGCGACCGGCTGGGCACCGGCAGTTCGGCGGTGCTGAACGCGGCCTTCGCCGCCGTGATCGGCGGCCTCACCGGCCACGACACGTGCGCGATGCTGGCCATCTCGCGCAACCGGTTCCGCGAGCAGACCAGGGACATGGTGTCCACGCTGGCGCTGGAGGGCCTGCTGGTGGTGCCGCTGGCCGGTGCCACCGGTTTCGACGACGTGGTGCTGCGTGCGTGGCGGGCCGCGGTGCCCGCCTACCGGTACGCACAGTACGACGAGCGGGACCGCGACCGGATCGTCCGGGAGACCAGCGACCGCCGGGGCGCCCACGTACATCCGTACTGCTGTGTGAACGACCTGCGCGCGGCCGAACTGCCGCCGACCGCGGACGGCACGCCGCCGCGGGACCTGCTCGGCGAGTCGACCCTGACCTGGCAGGAGCCGCTGGACCAGGTGAGTTGCCGGTTCTGCCTGCACGTGGGTGGGGCGGAGAACACACTGGGCATCCAGCTCACCGCGGACACCGCCTACCTGCGCAAACACGACATGACGGCGTTCCTCACCGGCGTCGAGGCTCTGGTGGTGGCCGCCGTGGATGGACCGGTCACGCTGCCGGGCAATAGAATCGGGGCATGACGACGTGGGAGTCGGCACTGGACAGGCAGATCCGGGAGGCGCACGAACGCGGCGAGTTCGACAACCTGCCCGGCGCGGGTAAACCGCTGGCCGACCACGGCCAGTCCTATGACCAGGACTGGTGGGTCAAGAACCTGCTGCGCCGGGAGAACATGCCGGACGCGCCGGCACTGCGCCAGGAGATCGAGGCCCTGCCGGCCAGGGTGGCGCGTCTGTCGCTGGAGTCGTCAGTACGCGACATCGTGGCCGACCTGAACAACCGGATCCGCCGGCAACCCGACGGCGGGCACCAGGTGATCGACGCCGACGACGTGGTCCGGGCCTGGCGACGCCAGCGCGGCTGACCAGCGCAACGGCCGGCGGCCACCCGCGCCGACCAGGCGCCCGGCGTACGCGGCCAGCACGTCGACACCGTCGGCGCAGCACATCGGCAGCCAGCATCGGTCGGCGGCGGCCGCCCTGCTCACCACGGTGTCGCCGTCGACCGAGAACAGCCGCCCGTTCATGGCGGCCAGACTCCGGAAGCCGACGCCGAACCGGGTCCACGCCACCGCGCCCTGCCCGGCCACCCACAGCACACCGTCGCCGTCCAGTGCGAACAACCGCCCGTCAGCCGCGGCCAGCGCCGACGTCCCGGCCGGACAGGCGCCGATCTCCCGCCACTGCGCCTCGGCCGGCGTGAGCGGGCGGCGCACCAGCCGATCGTCCGCCGTCACGCCGTACAGGGCCTGTGGGCCGCCGGGCACCGCCTCCCTCGGCACGGCCAGCGCCGCCACGCCGGCCGCGGGCTGTACCGGTTGCCACCGCAGGTTCTGCGGGCACGCCTCGCGCACGGCGAGCACGTCACCGGCCAGCACCGCGAACAGCAGGTCCCGCCCGGCGGCCAGCGCCCGCACCCGGTCCCGGGTGCCGATCACCGACCAGCCGTCGGACCGGGGTGCGGAGAGCCGGTCCAGCACGTTGCGGGTGATCCTGGCGACCACCGGATCGCCGAGTGCGGCACCCCAGTTCACCGTGCCGGCGTTGAACACCGTGCCGGCGCCGGAGGTGAAGACCCCCATGGTGGCCGCGCCGCCCTGGCCGTGGTCGGCCCAGTGGGCGAGGTCGGCGGTGGCCAGCACGGTGAACGACGGCGGTGTGCCGTCCCGGCCGGTGGCCCTGGGCACGCCGTCGATCTCCACGATGTCGGCGGCGTCGGTCTCGTAGCCCAGCGCGCCCAGGGCGAACGGGTCGCCGTCGGCCAGTCCGGTGCCCTCGAACACCCAGTGGTCGGCGAACCGGACCGTGTAGGCGTCGGCGTACATGGTGGCCATGCCCGGACCCCAGCAGCCGGCGCCGAGCCGGAAGCTCAGGCCGGTCAACGTGTTCTCCGGCCGGTGCACCGGAGCGGCCGACCATTCCACAGTGGTCAGTTCGGGCCGGGTGGCGGCCAGCGGATCGGCCGCCGCGTCCCGGTGGCACACCATCGTGCGGCCGCCGTCGGCCAGTCGCATCTGCCACCAGCAGGTGTTGCCGCCGAAGACCGCCAGGTTGCCGCCGTGCCGGACGAAGTCCTCGACACCGTCGCGCATCTCCCAGGTCCAGTACTCGTCGTGCCCGTTGACCACCAGCAACCGGTAGCGGCGTACCAGGTCCGGGCACTGGTGCAGGTCGATGTCCGAGCACAGGTCGGCGGTCACACCCTCGGCGCGCAGCCACCGCAAGAGCCCGTCCTCCCATCGTTCCGGCGGCGGCCCGCCACCCGGCCGGTCGAACGTCACCGCCGAGGCGCGGCCGGGATCCTCCGTCCAGTACAACCCTTCGCCCGGCACGCCTGCCCGGTTGTACGCCTGCCAGGTGGCGAACGGCAGTGACACCAACACCGGACCGGTCGGCACAGTGGTCCGGACCACGAACCAGACCTCACTGTCCACGCCGTCACCTGGTGTGAAAACGGCCCGGTACAAGGAAGACGGCCACGTCGCCGGCACGTCCAGCGTCCAGCGGAAGCCGCGAACCGCGTCCGTGTGGCGGAGTTCGCCGGTGACGGCGTCCTCGACGTCCACTCTGCCCCGCGGCACCACGCCCGCCGTGTCGCCGACGCGGAACGCCATTCGGTCGCCCCGCGCGCACGACGTCGCTGTCGCGTATGCCCACAGCACGCGCCGCACGCTATCCCCGGCGGCCGGGCGGGACGGCGGGATTGCAGACTTCCCGGCCACCGGCAACTGGATCGGTTCCGGTTCCGGTACCGACCCCGACCGGCCAGGACGAACGTCATGTCGACGACCATCACGGAATTGTGGGACAACTGGTAATTTCCGCCGTTGTCGGTCTTCTTGACCGGTGCGGAAGCCGAGAGAAACGTTCACCTGTAAGCGCTTCCCCGCATCCCCGAACACGAGTAAGGAGGTTCATCACGCATGTTCAGAGCGACAACGACGTCGAGTGAACACTTACCTGCCCGGCACGGCAGGCGGAGGTTGCTCACGGTACTGGTCGCCACCGTGGTGCCGGTCGCCGCCGTGCTGACCGCTGTGACGGTCGCGACGCCGGCAGCCGACGCGGCGGTGCCCGCGCCCCCGACCGGCTGGTCGACCGTGTTCAGCGACGACTTCAACGGCACGGCAGGCACCGGCGTGTCGACCGGGAACTGGATCTACGACACCGGTCCCGGTTCCAGCTTCGGCACCGGTGAGATCGAGACCATGACCAACTCGACCAGCAACGTGCACCTGGACGGCGCCGGTGACCTGCAGCTCACCGCGCTCGGATCGGGCAGTTCCTGGACGTCGGGCCGGATCCAGACCACGACCGCCAACGTGGGCGCACCGGCCGGTGGCGAACTGGAGGTCACCGCCTCGATCCAGCAGCCCAACCCGGCGAGCGGCCTCGGCTACTGGCCGGCGTTCTGGATGCTGGGACCGGGCCAGTGGCCGGAGAACGGCGAGATCGACATCCTGGAGGACGTCAACTCGCTGTCCGACCGCTCCGGCACCATCCACTGTGGAGTCGACCCGGGCGGCCCGTGCAACGAGCCCAACGGCATCGGCAGCGGTCTCGCCGCCTGCGGCGGCTGCCAGACCGGCTTCCACACCTACACCATCATCGTGAACCGCACCAACACGGCGGCCGAGTCGATCAGCTGGCTGTTGGACGGCACCCAGGTGTTCCAGGTCAACGAGAACCAGGTGCCGACAGCGACCTGGCAGTCGGCGTTCGACCACAACATGTCGATCATCTTCGACCTGGCGATGGGCGGCGGCTTCCCCAACGGCGTCTGCGGGTGCACCAGCCCCAACGCGTCGACGTCGTCCGGCGGCACCATGACCGTCCAGTACGTCGCCGCCTACGAGAAGGGTGCCGGCGGCGCCACCAACCCGCCGCCTCCGCCGCCGCCGCCGAGCGGCACCACCGGTCCGATCACCGGCCTCGCCGGCCTGTGCGTCGACGTCCGGGGCGCCAGTTCCGCCGACTTCACCCCGGTCCAGGTGTTCACCTGCAACGGCACCGCCGCCCAGCAGTGGACGGTCGTCCAGGCGGGCAGCACCCTGCACGCGCTGGGCAAATGCCTGGACATCAACGGGGGCGGGACAACCGACGGCACCACCGTGGATCTGTTCACCTGCAACAACACAGGAGCCCAGGTCTGGATACCCCAGGCCAACGGCTCCCTGCTCAACCCGCAGTCGGGCAAGTGCCTCGACGACACGGGCCTCTCCACCACACCGGGAACCCAGCTGCAGATCTGGGACTGCACCGGTGGCACCAACCAGCACTGGAACCTGCCGTAGTCGACAGGGGCACATGGCGGCCGGTCACCCTCGTGACCGGCCGCCGTGCCGTTCTCAGAACGTGTTGAGCAGGCGAGGCGGTGTACCGACCGCCAGCACACCCAACGCCGCCAGGTCCGACACCGCTCCGGCGGCGTGCCCGGCGCCCGCGACCTGCTCCGGTGACGCCACACCGCAGTACAGCGCGGCGAACCCGGCGACGCTCAACTCCACCGACGCCTCATCGCACCGCTTCAACTCCCCCGCCCCGTCCGACACGCTCAGCTCCCACGCACCGGCGTTCCACGGCGCCAGTTCGTCGGTCAGCGCGAACGAGGCCCGCCCGCTCACCCCGGCCGGCCAGCCGCGCGCCGCCACAGCGCCGGCCACGTCCACCGGCCGGTGCATCCAGCCCACCGACTTGCGGGACCTGGTCTCCAGCGTGAGCAGATCGGCCACGGCATCCCCGCCGAGCAGCCGCATCCGCAGTTCCGGCACCACGGTGTGCCAGCTGGACAGGACGGCGAGGAGCGTCCGGGCCGCGTCCCGGCTGCGGGCCAGCGCGTCGTGCACGGTGAGCGCGCCGTCCGGGCCGTAGCGCGGTCCCCGCGTCCAGATGGCGTACGCCACAACGGAATCCCCGTCCGCCACGACGGTCAGCCCGTCGGCGACGTCGGGCAGTTCGGTGCGGCGGTGGCGGACCTCGGCGCGGGACAGCATGCCGTTGTTGGCGGCGGCGACGGTCCGGTAGAGCTCGTGGGATGCGGCCAGGTCGGCCTCGGTACCCTCGCGGACGGTCAGCCCGGCCACGCCGGTGCGCGGCAGCGACAGGGTCGGCACCGACCACGTGTCCACACTGCCCACCGACGCCCAGCCGAGCCGCCGGTAGACGGTGGAGATGGACGGGAACAGCGCGCTCACCACGGCACCGCGTTCCCTGGCCGACTCCAGCAGCCGCCCCATCAGGGCCCGCGCCACCCCCTGCCCGCGAACCTCGGCGGCCACGGCGACGCCGGCGACGTCCGCCGCGCGCAGCAGCCGCCCGCCCCACCACTGCTCGTCGTGCAGGTCGATCGCCAGCCCGACCAGCCGCCCGTCGAGGAACGCGCCATGGTTGGTGGACCCTTCTGGCAGCTTCGGCTCCGGGTAGGGACCTGGGTGGAAGCCGAAGGCGCGCCGGCTGAGCAGCGTGCTGGCGGCCGCGTCCGCCGGCTCGAGTTCTCGCAGTTCCAGACCGTGCGCCATGCGCATCCTTCCCGTCGCGTCGATCGTGTCGTCGCCGGGAAAGTCTATGGTGATCTCACCAGGCCCGACGCCCCAGAAGGAGAGTGCCGGATGACCCAGGACCCCGAGCTGCTGGCCCGCGCCAACGCCGTACTGGCCGAGCATCCGGTGGTGGACGGGCACAACGACCTGCCGTGGGCGTTGCGCAAGCAGGTCGGCTACCGGGTCGAGGAACGGGACATCGCCCAGGACCAGTCCGCGCACCTGCACACCGATCTGCCCAGGCTGCGCGCCGGCGGGGTGGGCGCCCAGTTCTGGTCGGTGTACGTGCCGTCCTCCCTGCAGGGCGACCGGGCGGTGAGCGCCACGCTGGAGCAGGTGGACTGCGTACTGGGCCTGGTGGACCGGTATCGCGACCGGCTGCGCCTGGCCACCACCTCCGACCAGGTGCGGGCGGCCCGGGCGGACGGCCGGATCGCGTCGCTGATGGGTGCGGAGGGCGGTCACTCGATCGCGTGCTCGCTGGCCACGCTGCGGTCGCTGTACGCGCTGGGCGTGCGGTACATGACGTTGACCCACAACGACAACACGCCCTGGGCCGACTCGGCGACCGACGAGCCGGTGGCGAACGGGCTCACCGCGTTCGGTGAGCAGGTGGTGCGCGAGATGAACCGGCTGGGCATGCTGGTCGACCTGTCGCACGTCTCCGCGGACACCATGCGCGCCGCACTGCGCGTGACCCGGTCGCCGGTGCTGTTCTCGCACTCGTCGTCGCGTGCGGTGTGCGACCACCCGCGCAACATCCCGGACGACGTGCTGGCCCAGTTGCCGGCCAACGGCGGCGTGGCGATGGCCACGTTCGTGCCGGCGTTCGTACTGCCGGCGGCCGCGGCGTGGAGCCGCGACGTCGTCGCGCACCTGGAGGCGCAGGGCCACCGTTTCCCCCCGAGCACGCCGGAAGCCACGGCGGCGATGCACGCCTACGAAGCCGACCACCCGGCCCCGGTCGCGACGGTCGCCACGGTCGCCGATCACGTGGACCACATGCGCGAGGTCGCCGGCGTCGACCACATCGGCCTGGGCGGCGACTTCGACGGCACCACGCACCTCCCGTCCGGACTGGACGACGTGTCCGGCTACCCGAACCTGATCGCCGAGCTGTTGCACCGCGGCTGGTCCGAGTCCGACATCGCGAAGCTCACCTGGGGCAACGCGCTGCGGGTGCTCGGCGCCGTGGAGGACAGCGCCCGCGAACTGGCCCGCTACGAGGCGCCGTCCATCGCCACCATTGAGGAACTGGACGGGGTCGCGTCGTGAAGGTGATCGACAACACCGAACGCAGCCGCTACGAACTGCTCGACGGCGACGAGCTGATCGGCTTCTCCGAGTACCACTTCCACCGCGGCGAGATGGCCCTGCTGCACACCGAGATCGGCGAGCGGTACGGCGGCAGGGGTCTGGGCGGCGAACTGGTGCGCGGCGCGTTGGACGACGCCCGCACCCGCGGCCTGAAGGTGCTGCCGTACTGCCCGTTCGTGCGCGGCTGGATCACCAGGCATCCGGAGTACCTGGACCTGGTGCCGGACACCCACCAGAGCATGTTCGACGCGGGGGGCGCCTGATCTCCACCGTCGAACCAGGCGCCTTTCGGCTGGAGTTCGCGGTACGGGCCGGCTGGTGTCGCCTGTACGTCACGGTGGCCGACACCGTGACGGTCCATGCCGCCACGTCCGTCGTCGACGCCGTCGGATCGTTCGCCCGTGCGGTGGCGGGGGTAGCGTCCGGTGAACTCGTGGCGTCCTGCCTCTGGGGGGACGAGCCGGGTGGGGTGTTCATCGACCTGGCCATGCCGCGGCCGGGCCACGTTCTGCTGGTCATGCACGAGCTGGCGATGCCCGGCTGGCTGACCCCGGAGGACGAACCGGCATGGCTACCGGTTCGCGGCCGGCCGGTGCTCAGCACGCGCGTCCCGGCACTGACGTTCCTGCACGAAGTGGTCAGCGCACTCGGCGCACTGGAACCGCTGGCCGGAAACGAGACGGGCATCAGGGGTTGGGGGCATCCCTTTCCCGTCGAATCGGCCACCCGGATCAGGGAGGGCATGGCAGAGTTGCACCGGCGCACACGCTTCCGGTAAAGGATTGCCATGGAAATCGAAAGCCCCGACGCCAAGGTCCCGAGACACAGCATGATGGTGATCGTCCTGGGCATACTGGTGCTCGATGTGCTCATCGCCGGCTACGTGCAGGTTGCCACCTCGAGGTGGAACGTCACCCTCCTGGTGTTCGTCGGCCTGCTCCTGCTCGACGCCGTCCTCGTTGTCTCGTTCCTACGGAGGAAGCCGGTGCGACACGAAGGCAGCCAGGAGTAACGGGACGATCTTCAGGGCTCGGTCAGCACGGCGGCCACACCGGGAATTCGGGCCAGGTAGCCGGCCAGCAGTTCACCGGCCACCGACACCGAGTCCACCAGCGGATGCTGCGCCAGCGCGGCCAGGAACAGCCGCCGCGACCCGGTGACAGCGGCCCGCGCCGCCAGCCGCTCCACCGCCCGAACCTGCTGCACCAACCCCAACTGCGCCTGATCCAGCGGAGAGACCGGCAACGGCCGCACTCCCCCACCGGCCACCGCGCACGGCACCTCGACCACCATGTCCTCCGGCAACCCGGGCAGCACACCCCGGTTGGCCACGTTGAGCACCAGCGAGGTCGGCTCGTCCCGCGCGATCGCCGCCAGTACCGCGAGCGCCACGCCTTCGTAGCCCTCGCCGGCAACGGCCTCGCCACCGCGGGCGTCAGCGAAGTACGTGGCGCTGCGCTGCCGCACAGCCGCCTCCCACAGCTCCAGCGACCGCGCGGGATCAGCGGCGGCGGCACGGTAGAACTCGGACTGCTGGCCGAGCAGGTACTCGCCGCGCGGTGTCGAGGACCGGACCGCCTCGCGGGTGCAGTAGTAGTAATACAGGTACTCGTTGGGCACCGCACCCAGCGCCCGCAGCCACGGCAGGCCGAAGATCGCGTCCTCCTCGGTGCCGGCCAGCGCGTCCCCGGCGAGCAGCCCGGGCAACAGGTCCGATCCGGAAAGCATCAGGCGACGCACCCAGCCCAGATGGTTGATCCCGGCGTAGTCGGCGAACACGTCCGGCACGCCGAGCGCACCGGTCAGCCGGCGGGCCAGCGCCACGGGTGTGTCGCAGATGCCGACCACCCGGTCACCCAGGACCGTCCGCATGACCTCGGTGACGATGCCGGCCGGGTTCGTGAAGTTGAGGACGAAGGCGCCGTCCGGGATCCGTTCCGCGATCCGCAGGGCCGCCGGGATCGTCCGCACGGCGTAGGCCAGACCGCCGGCACCGGTGGTCTCCTGGCCGAGTACACCCGCGGAGCGCGCCACGCTCTCGTCGGCGACGCGGGCCGCCGGTCCACCGACCCGGATCGCGCTGAACACGAAGTCGCTGCCGGCCAGGGCCGCGTCCAGCGTGTCCGCGACCGTGACCGTCGGCGCGGGACGGCCGGCCGCCAGCTGTTCCAGTACGCCCCGGATCACCACGCACCGGGCCGGATCGGGGTCGAACAGCACCACGTCGTCCACCCTGGGCTCGCCGCTGTCGGCCAGTAGTGCCCGGTAGACGAGCGGCACGCGGAACCCGCCACCGCCCAACACACTCAATCGCACGGCGAACCCTCCATTCGCGAACGAGCGCCCACGGTAACCCGGCTAGGGTGTCCGCATGCGCCTGCTGCGGACGCCGGACGACCGGTTCGCCGGCCTACCCGATTTCGACCTGTCACCCCACTACGCCGACGTGCCGGACCCGGACGGCGGCACACTGCGGATGGCCTACGTGCGGGAGGGCCCGGACGACGGTCCCGTGGTGTTGCTGCTGCACGGCGAGCCGAGCTGGTCGTTCCTGTACCGGCACGTGATGCGGGTGCTGGCCGACGCCGGCATGTGCGCGATCGCACCGGACCTGGTCGGCTTCGGCCGGTCGGACAAGCCGGCCGAGCCCGGTGACCACACCTACGCGCGGCACGTGGAGTGGGTGCGGTCGCTGGTGTTCGACGCGCTGGACCTGCGGGACGTGACGCTGGTCTGCCAGGACTGGGGCGGGCTGCTGGGCCTGCGGCTGGTCGCCGAGCACCCGGACCGCTTCGCCGGGGTGGTGGCCGCGAACACCGGCCTGCCCACCGGTGACATCGACATGCCCGCGGTGTGGTGGAAGTTCCGCAAGGCTGTCGAGTCGGCGGAGAGCCTGGACATCGCGCGGTTCGTGCAGAACGGCTGCCGTACCCGATTGAAGCCCGACGTGCTGGCCGCCTACGACGCGCCGTTCCCCGGCGAGGAGTACAAGGCCGGTCCACGAGCGATGCCGACGTTGGTGCCGACCAGGCCGGACGACCCGGCGACCGAGGCCAACCGGGCCGCGTGGCAGGTGCTGCGGCGGCTGGACACGCCGTTCCTGGTGGCGTTCAGCGACGGCGACCCGATCACCGGCGCGATGGCACCGGTGCTGCGGGCCGCCATCCCCGGTGCCGCGGGGCGCAAGCACCGCACGATCACCAAGGCCGGCCACTTCCTGCAGGAGGACGCGGGCGGCGAACTCGGCACCGTGGTGGCCGAGTTCGTCCGCAAGAACCGTCCGAAGTAGACACTAGAGTCGGGCGAGTTCCCCCACCAGGTCGTCCAGGCCCAGCGCACCCAGCGACAACCCCGCCATGTGCCACGCCTTCAGGTCGAAGTCCGCACCCCGGGCCTGTCGCGCCGCCGCGCGGCCGGCCAGCCAGGCCCGCTCACCGAGCTTGTAGCCGATCGCCTGCGCCGGCACGCCCAGGTACCGCACCACCTCGCTGGTCACGAACCCGTCGTCCCTGGGCGACCCGTGGCGCATCATGGCCAACCCGAGTTCGTGGTTCCACCGCTGTCCCGCGCCGACCGGCGAGTCGGCCGGGATCGGCAGGCTCAGGTGCATGCCGATGTCGATGATCACCCGGATGGCGCGTCGCATCTGGGCGTCCAGGAACCCCAGCCGGGTGCCCGGATCGCTGAAGTAGCCCAGTTCGTCCATCAGCCGCTCCGCGTACAGCGCCCATCCCTCGCTCATCGCGCTGACCGAGCCGATGTTGGTCTGGAACACCGAGAGCCGATCGGCCTGCGTCGTCCAGTAGCCCAACTGGAGATGGTGGCCGGGGACGGACTCGTGGTACCACGTGGTCAGCAGCCGCCACATCGGGAACTCGGTCCGGCCATCCACCGGCAGCCAGGTCCGGCCGGGCCGGCTGAAGTCGCTGGAGGGCCGGGAGTAGTACGGCGCCGCCGCGCTGCCCGGCGGCGCGATGCACGACTCGACCCGCCGCATCGGCTCGCTGATGTCGAAATGCGTGCCGTCCAGTTCCACCAGTGTCCGGTCGATGATGTCCTGCAACCGCTCCCGGATCCGGTCGACGCCGGCCACGATGTCGCCGTGCGAGTCGAGGTGGTCGACGGCCTCCGCCACCGTGGCGCCGGGCAGCACCAACCCGGCCTGCTGCCGTTCCTCCGCCATCAGCCGCCGGTACTCCGACCACGCCCACTCGTACGCCTCGGCCAGGTCCAGATCGGCACCGGAGAACCACCGCACAGCCACCGCGTACCGCTCCGCGCCGACTCCGTCCGGGGTGCCATCGGCCCGCGGCAGGTAGTCGGCCAGCAGCCACGTGCGCAGGTCGGCGAACGCCCCGATCGCGGCGGCGGCAGCCGTGTCCAGGTCGGCGCGCAGTGCGGCCGACACGTCGGCGCCCCGCGGCCAGGTCGGCGAACCAGCCCCGGCCCTCACCGGCCGCGGCCCAGGCGGCGATCTGGTCGACCTGGGTGTTCACCTGCAGCGGCGCCGCGAACAGGCCGCGCCGGACGCCCTCGCTCAGGGTGGCGCGATAGCCGGCGACGGCGTCGGGCACCTTCGCCATCCGCCGCGCGATCAGGCCCCAGTCGTCCTCGGTGTCGGTGGGCATCAGGGAGAGCGCGTTGCGCAGCGACTGGAGCGGACCGATGATGTTGCGCACCGTCCGGAGGTGCTCGCCGCTCTCGCTCACCGCGAGCTCCGAGGTGAGGCGGTCGCGCAGCAGTTGGGCGCACCGCCGTTCGTCGGCATCGGCGATGTCGTCGGTGGAACCACCGGTCAGCTTGTCCAGCTCGCCGAGTGTCTGGCGTAGTCGCGCGTCCACGACCTCCTGCCCGGCCGGAGAGAGATCACGCATGCGGTCGTCGCGCAGGCCGAGCCAGGTGGCCTGGAACGGGTCGATCTCGGTGAGGGCGTCGACGTGGGCATCGGCGAGGTCGCGGATCACGCGACTGTGCGGGGGTTGTGGCATGGCCGCCATTCTGGCCCTCGGTGCCCGCGAGATCACCCGACGAACGGATCAGCAGGCGCGCCGGTCCAGCCAGGCGCGCAGCAGCGCCTCGTCCTGCTCGGACAGCGTGCCGAGGAACGACCGCAGCACCTCGGTACGGCTCGGACCCCGGTCGAGCAGGGCACCCATGTGCGCGGCGATCACCTCGGCGGCGCCCTGGGAGGACTGGTAGACGTGCCCCCGCCCGGCCGGCGCTCGGTCCACCAAGCCCTTGTCCACCAGCCGGTTCAGGATGGTGTGCACGGCGTTGTAACTCAGGTCGGAGTCGACGGAGCGCTGGACCTCCTGCACGGTCGCCGGATGCGGCGCCGCGGCCAGCGCCGCGGTGACCTCGGCTTCCAACTCGCCGTGGGCGCGTCGTCGCACCCGGTGTACGGACATCCAGCACCACCTCCTCGGTCCGGTACGTCAGCACCGGAACGTGTGTGCTCCGGCCAGCAACCCGGCCGGCAGTGCGGGCGCCGGCACCGGCGCGGACTCCAGGCCGCCGGCCGCCGCGGGGTGATCGCGCGACCAGGTGGTCAGCCGGTCCAGCGCCTGTACCCCGGCCCCGCTGGGCTCCAGGTCGGTGAAGTACGAGCCCAGCGCCAGGTCGACCGTGGCGTCCTGGCGGTTGTCGCGGACCAGCTGGGCGCACGGCACCAGCAGGCTCAGCGTCCGGGCAGCCGCCGTCCCGTTGGGCCCGAACCGGATCTGCCCGAAGCAGACCAGGTTCCCCTTCGGGTAGTGCGGATCGTTGCCCGGCGTGCCGACCTCGGCGAAGCCGTACTGCCGCAGTTCCAGCGCGATCCGGCCGGCCAGTCCGACCTGCGTCGTGCCGTTCAGCGTGTGGACCCTGACCTGCGCCGGGGCCAGCGGTGCCACCCGGTCCAGGGCCGGGTACGCCAGCGGGGTGCCGGCCGGGGTGGCGGGCGCCGTGGGGCAGCTCGCCTGTACTGTGCTGTTTCCGGCCTGGTGCAGCACGTTCCGCCACACCACCACGCTGGCGGTGGCCAGGATCACCAGGATGATGATCGCCGGCAGTGGCCGGCGGCGACGGTAAGTACGCTTGCCGGGACGCCCGCTCGGGATTGGATCCACGCCGCCGAGGTACCTCCCAGCTGAGAACCCGGCCGCGTCACCCCCGGCGCGACCGGCTGACGGCCAGATTACTCCACAAATTGTAGAATCGCCGTACGGGCACCCGGTCGAGAGAGGATGAGGGATGATGGCTGACCGAGGGGGCCGCGATCCCTCGCGTCCGGACTGCTGGAGGTGCCATGGGTGACTGGGACGACGAACGTGGTCGTCGCACGTCCGCCCTGGGCCGGGTGGACTGGTCGTGTTGGTTGGCCGCCGCCGGTCTGCTCTTCGTCACGGTCATCTCGGTGGTCGTGCAGTTCCCGGCGATGGGCGTCATCTCCGCGATCATCGCCGTGCTGCTGGTGGTCTTCGACTCGTGGGTGAACCGCCCCAAGGGTCCGCGTGCCGCCCGGCGGGACGCCCGGGGCGACACCGGCTGGAGTGACGTGCGTCGCACCGGTTCCCGGCCGCGACAGGCGATCCGCCAGCAGCCGCCGCCGAACCGCCGACCGCAGCCCGACTACCGGGCCCGGCAGCCGCAGCCCCGCCAGCCGCAGCCCCCAGCGCGGCAGCCCAGGCCGGGTTCCGGTCAGCCGCAGCGCGGCGCCAACAACCAGCCCGGTCGCCAGGGCCAGCCGGCCCGGCCCGCCGTGGCCCAACCGCCCCGCCCGAACCGGGGCCAGCAGGGCGGCCAGCCCAACCGGGGTGTGCCCAACGGGCAGCCGAGGGTCAACCAGGGTCAGCCGCCTCGCCCGCCCTACCGCCCGGCACCGCAGGAACCGGCGCGGGGTCGCGAACCGGACTACCGCGCCCGGACCTAGGGCCGCGCGCCCAGCAGGTCGCGCAGGATCCGCTCGTCCGACTCGTCCAGCGCGCCGACGAAGTTCAGCAGCACCGACCGCCGGTCGGGCACCTCGGTGAGCAGGTCGTGCATGCGCTCGGCGGTCAGCTCGGCGGGCTGCTTCGTCGGGGCGTACCGGTGCGCCCTGCCGTCCGGGCTGCGCCGCACCAGGCCCTTCTCGTGCAGCCGCACCAGCGTGGTCTGGACGGTGTTGTATGCCAGGTCGCCACCCAGCTCGTCGCGGACGTCCCGAGAGGTCAGGGGCCTGCCGGCGCGCCACAGCACGGCCAGCACCGCGTGCTCCAGTTCGCCGCCCGCACGCCTGCGGGTGCGTTCTGCCGGGTTCACGGGCATCCTCCACCGGTGCGCGGTAAGAGGGAGACCCTACCTCCGCTGTCCAGTGGTCAGTCCTGGGTCGAGTCCACCGTGAATTCCACGGCGATCGGGAGCTCCCCGGAGATCACCTCGCGATAGCAGGACAGCAGCGACTCGGTGGCCGCGGGCCAGCCCCACTTCTCCGCCTCGCGGCGGGCCAGGCAGCTCAGCCTCCCGGTGACGTTGTCGTCGCGGACCTCGCGGACCAGTTCCGGCAGGCGGTCGGCGTACTCGGCGGGGAACAGTCGCGCGGCCGCGCACCCGCCGAGGATCTCCCGGCTGGCCGGGCTGTCCACCGCGATCACCGGCAGCCCGCTGGCCAGGGCCTCGATCATGACCAGGCCGAGCGTCTCCGTCGTGGACGGGAAGACGAACACGTCGGCCGACCGGTACGCCTCGGCCAGCGCGGGCCCGTGCAGCAGGCCGGTGAACGTCACGGTGTGCACGCCGAACCGCTCGGTCAGGTCCGACCGGGCGGGCCCGTCGCCGACCAGCACCAATCGCACCCCCTGCTCCGGCACGGCCAGCGAGCCCAACAGGTCCAGCCCCTTCTCGGCGGCCAGCCGGCCGACGTAGAGGGCCACCGGTGGCCCGCTCGCCTGGTGGGTGTCGGCCCGGCGGGGTGAGAACAGGTCGAGGTCGACGCCCTTGGGCCACAGCCGCACCCGGTCGATGCCCTGGGCGCGCAGCTCGTCGCAGGTGGCCGTGGAGGTGGCCAGGTTGACGGCGGCGCGGCCGTGCAGCCTGCGCAGCAGCCACCAGACCACCGGGGCGATCCAGCCGAGGTGGTAGTAGGCGGCGTAGCGGGCCACGTTGGTGTGGTACGACGCGACCATCGGGAAACCGGCCCGCCGGCACGCCAGCACGGCGGCGACGCCCATCAGCACGGGATTGACCACGTGCACCACGTCCGGCCGGAAGTCCCGCAGGTACCGGCCGATCCTGGGCAGCGGCAGCCCCCAGCGCTTGCCGCCGTAGACCCAGGACAGACCGGCCGCGGGGACACTCTGCACGTCGGCGCCGTCGAAACCGGACTCGGTCGGACCCGGTGCCACGATCAGCACCTCGTGCCCTGCCGCACGCAGTTGTCGCACCGTGGACGCGATCCGAGTGACCACACCGTCCGTCGACGGTAGCCAGGTCTCGGTGACAAACGCGATCCGCATATGGAGACGCTCCTGTCCCGCCGGCCGCCATTCGGACGTACTCCTACATGGTGCCTGTGAACGGAACCCGGACATATGGTGGCGTGCAGTTTGCGCGCCGAACTGTTCACGTTCCGGACAGCGGGCAGCCACAGTGCACATTTACAGTGCTGTAGATTAGTTGGGTGCGAGGACGGCGCAGAGGACCTGGTCAGTTGGAAGCGGAAGTGTTGGCGACCCTGTGGTCGGCGGATGTCGCGCTGACGGCCGGTGACGTACAGGAGCGGTTGGCCAGTCCCCTGGCCTATTCGACCGTCGTCACCATCCTGTCCAGACTGCACGCCAAGGGCACGCTGGAACGCGAACAGCAGGGCAGGGCCTACGCCTACCGGCCGGTGGCCGACGAACCCGGACTGGCCGCCCGCCGGATGCGGCAGGTGCTGGACGCCGAGGCGAACCGGCACCAGGTGCTGGCCAGATTCGTGTCCGACCTGTCCCACGAGGACGAACGGGTGCTGCGAAAACTGCTGGCCGATCAGCACGGCGACGAGATCGGCTAACACCGTGATCTTCGCCGTCTACCTGCCCCTGGTACTGCCGGCCCTCGCGGTCCCGGTGGTGAGGTGGGTGGCGGCCAGGCTGCATCCCCAGTGGGCGAGCTGGCTGGTGCTGGTGTCCTCGGTGATCCTCGGCGTGTGCTCGTTGGCGGCCCTGGGGCTGTTGATGATCGCGGCACTCTCCGTGATGAGCCTGTTCGCCCGGCTCGGTCACTGGTCACCGGCCGAGGTCCGGCACCTGGACGCGGTGCACCTGCCGATCGACCTCGCGGCCAGCGTGTTGCTCCTGGTGTTCGGCGTGATGACCATCTCAGCGGGTGTGGGCCGGATCAAAGCCATAGTCGCGGCCTACCGGATGGCCAGCGAGTGCCCGGACGGCAGCGAACTGATGGTGCTGCGCGACGACCGCCCGCTGGCCCACGCGCTGCCCGGCCGTCCCGGCCGGATCGTGGTGTCCACGACGATGCTGGCCAGCCTGGCGCCGCCCGAACGGCGGGCGCTGCTGGCCCACGAGCGCGCCCACCTCAGCGAGGCCCACCACCTGTTCGTCGCGGTGATCGACGTGCTGGCCGCCGCGAACCCGTTGCTGCGCCCGTTGACCGGGGTGATCCGCTACACCACGGAGCGGTGGGCGGACGAGGTCGCGGCCAGCCACGTCGGCGACCGGTCGGTGGTGGCCAGGGCGGTCGGCAAGGCGGCGTTGGCCGCCAAGTCCCTCGGCGACACGGCCGGGGTCCCCGGCATCGCGCTGGGCGCCACCGCGGGTCCCATTCCGCGCCGGGTCGCAGCGCTGCTGATTCCCGCGCCCACCAACCGCATCCCGCCGATGCTGATGTCGCTGACCGGCCTGTGCGCGATCGTCGCGTTCGTCATGACCACGGGCTCGATCGTGTCCTCCCTGGACGCCGCGACCGACCTGCACCGGGTCCTGGAACTGGCCCAGTACTGAGCGATACTGCCCCGGTGACCGATGCGCCGGACCTGGACGCGACGGCCCGGCGGGTCATCGACGGCAATCAGTTCCGGACGCTCGGCACCCTGGACGCCGACGGCCGGCCCCGACTGTCGCCGGTGAACTACACGGCCGCGCGGTACTCCGACTTCTACTGGGTGTCCTCGCCGTTGGCCCACCACTCGCGCAACCTGGGCGAACGCGCCGACATCCAGATCGTGATCTTCGACCCAGTCGCCGGGGGTGACGCGGTCTACTTCGCCGCCACCGCCCGGGAGGACGAACTGGCGCCGGTCTGCCCCGAGGCGTTCCGCGCCACGGGTGCCACGCGCCGGATGGAGCCGGCGGAACTACGCGGCCCCGCCTCTACGTGGCCCACCTGACGTCCTGCGAGGTGCACGTGCCCGGCAACCACCCGGTGTACGGCATGGGCGTACCCACCCGGCGACCCGACCGCGACCTAGTGGGCGGGCACGCCCGCCGCGGTGAAGCCGATCGCCCACCAGAAGGACTGCTGGAACGCACCCGTGAGCGCCCTGGCCGAGGTCGCGGCCGTCGTCGCGCCGGTGAGGATCACCGCGAGCACCGCGGTGCCGAACGAGCCGCCGACCTGCTGCGCGATGCGGGTGATGATGCTCGCGTCGGGCACCTGCCCGCGCTCCAGACCACGGAAGCCCAGGGCCATCAACGGCACGGTCACGGTGCCGAGGCCGACGCCGCGCACGAGCAGCGCGGCCATCGGCAGCCACGCGTTCGTGTGCGCGTCGGCGAAGGCGAACGGCAGGGTGCCGAGCAGCACGACGAGGAATCGGGTCACCGCGAGCCAGCGCGCGCCCACGGTGTCGGAGAGGCGGCCGGACAGCGACCGGGAGGCGAGCGTGCCCAGGCCCTGCGGGATGAGCAGCAGGCCGGCCACCAGCACGGTCGTACCGCGCAACTCCTGGAAGTAGAGAGGCATCAGCAGCATGGCGCCGTAGAGGGTGATGCCGGACAGGAACAGCAGCAGCGACGAGGACGCCAGCGGCCAGTGCCGCAGCAGCAACAGGTCGACCAGGGCGCGGGCGCGGTGCCGCACCGCCCGGGCGACGAACGCGGCGAGCAGCACGAGCCCGGCGAGCAGCGGGCCGAGGGCGTCGCCACGGGTGAACGCGCCGGGCCTGCTCGTGTTCGACAGACCCCAGAGCACGCCGACCAGACCGGGCGCCATCAGCGCGAACCCGACGACGTCGAGCGGCGTCCGGCGCACCGGGCCGTCCGGCGGCAGGAAGATCACGGCGAGCACGAACCCCGCGACGCAGAACGTTCACCCAGAACATCCACGACCAGTGCAGGTGCTGCAGGATGAGGCCGCCGACGACCGGGCCGAGCACCGCGGGCAGGCTGATCACCGACATGATCTTGCCGAGGCCGCGCCCGCCCGCGGCCCGCATGACCATCGTCGACATGAGCGGCAGGAGCATGCCGCCGCCGACGCCCTGCACGACGGGGAAGGCGATCAGGCTGCCGGCGCTCCACGCGAGGCTGGACAGCACCGAGCCCACGCCGAACAGCACGAGGGCGATCAGCCAGAGGCGCTTGGCGCCCAGCATCCGCTGCGCCCAGCCCGCGACCGGGATGGTCACGCCGAGCGCGAGCAGGTAGCCCGTGCTGACCCACTGGATCGTGTCGAACAGCACCGCCAGCGCGCCGACGAGCACGGTCCACACCGTGCGCCACACGGCGGGGTCGACATCGGTCTTCGGTCGGACATCCTCGGCTCCTTTAGATACACTCTGTATCTCCAGAGTAGGACGGGAGCGTAAGAAACACAATGTCTCCTAAAGACGGGACTCCCCAGCGGCGACGCGGCGCGGCGCTGGAGAACGCGCTGCTGGACGCCGCGTGGGACGAGCTCGTCGACAAGGGTTACTCGGCGTTCACGATCGAGTCGGTGGCCGAGCGGGCCCGGACCAGCCGCGCCGTGCTCTACCGCCGCTGGCCCACCAAGCCCGAACTGGTGCGGGCCGCCGTGGCTCGCGCCGGCCAGAAGGAGCCCGTCGTGATCCCGGACACCGGCTCGCTGCGCGAGGACATGGTCGAACTGCTGCGGCGGGCGAACCGCTCGCGCGCGCGGCTGGGCATCATGATGGCGCTGCGGCTCTCCGGCTACTACGCCGAGACCGGCACCGGCCTGTCCGACCTGCGCGACGCCTTCGTGTCCGGCCGGGGCGCAGCGGTCGAGACGATCATCTCCCGCGCGGTCGAGCGGGGCGAGGTCGACCCCGCGAAGCTCACCCCTCGGGTGGTCGGCGTCCCGTTCGACCTGTACCGGCAGGAACTGCTGATGACCCTCAAGCCGGTGCCCGACGAGGTGGCCGAGTCGATCATCGACGAGGTCTTCCTGCCGCTCGTGCGGCCGTAGGCACTAGGGTCGCAGGGCCGCCAGGACGAAGTCGGCGATCTCGTTGCCCAGTTCCTCTGGCGACTTCACCCCGCCCGCCCGGTACCAGACGGGCAGCTGGTTCACCACGCCCATCGCGATCTGCACCACCGTGTCGGCCGGCACCACGCGGGAGAACTCGCCGCAGGCCTGGCCCGCCTCGACGATCAGCCGGAAACCCTCGTGGTAGCGGCGCCGGTCGGCGCGGAACGCGGCGTGCCGGTCGGCGTCCAGCTTGTGCGCCTCGCGGAAGAACACCTTCGCCTCGGACAGCCGTTCCACGGTCGTGCGCACCACGTTGACCAGTACCGCCCGGACGGTCTCGCCCGCGCCCAGGCCGAGCGCCGCGATCTCGTCCAGCGCCGCGTTCTGGGTGCCGATCAGCGCGTGGTAGATCGCGTAGAGCAGGTCGTCCTTGGCGTCGAAGTAGTGGTACAGCGCGCCTTTGGTCACCTCTGCCCGGTCGACCACCTGCTGCACGGTCGTCGCGTCGAACCCCTGCTCGGCGAACAGCTCCACGGCGGACGCGATGATCCGCTGCTCCATCGGGCTGCGGCCGTCGCGGGCCCTGGCCGACGCACGCGCCATGCCGCCCTCCTCACCGGGCGGGCGCGAGCGCCCGCACCATCGCCGCCGGGTCGTCGCCGGTAGGCAGCACGGCGATGGCCGGCGTGTCCAGGCCGCGGGCAACGTACTCGGCCACCCGCTCCCGGCAGGCAGCCGGGCTGCCGTGCACGATCAGGTCGTCCACGACCTCGTCCGGGATCGCCGCGTTGGCCGCCTTCCGGTCACCGGCCGCCCAGGCCGCGTGCATCGGCGCCAGCGCATCACGCCGGCCCAGCCAGTCGTGGAACGCGGCATACACCGGCACGGTCAGGTAGCTGCTGATCAGCAGCCTGCCCAGTCCCCTGGCCGCCGCGACGTCCTCGGTGGGGCAGACGAAGATCCGGGCCGCGAGTTCGACGCCGTCGCCGATCACCCCGCGCACGGTCGGCACGTCGTCGGGTGCCAGCCAGTTGGTGATCGCGCCGTCCGCCTCCTGCGCGGCCAGGCGCAGCATGCCGGGCCGCAGCGCGGCCAGCATGATCGACGGCGGCGGCGTGGGCGGCCGCTCCAGCTTGAAGCGGCGCACGCCGAACGTCGGGTAGGTCTCGGTGACCTTCTCCCCGGCCAGCGCGGCGCGCAGGAAGCGCAGCGTGTCCCGGCTGCGCGCATAGGGTTCGGCCAACTCACCGGCGTTCCAGTCGGACACGATGACCGGCGACGAGGTGCCGATGCCGAGCACGAACCGGCCGGGCGCGAGTTCGGCGATGGTGGCCGCGGTCATGGCGAGCAGGCCGGGGCCGCGGGTGTAGACGGGGGCGATCGCGGTGCCCAGCCGCAGCGTCGGCGCCCACTCGGCGACCAGTGCCAGCGGCGTGAACGCGTCGGTGCCGCTGGTTTCCGCGGTCCACACGTCGGTGTAACCCAGATCGGGCAGCGACTTGACCAGGTCACGGTGTTCGGCCAGCGGCACGCCGGTCAGCGGGAGGGTGACGCCCCAGTTGCTCATCAGGCGACGCCCGGCCGGATCACCGCACCGCCGTCCACCACGAGGGTCTGACCGGTGATCCAGGACGAGTCGTCACCGGCGAGGAACACCGCGGCCCTGGCGATGTCGTCCGGTTCGCCGATCCGGCCCAGCGGCAGGGACTTGCTGATCTGGTCCTCGTGGTTCTCCCACAGCGCCCTGGCCAGTTGGGTGCGCACCAGGCCGGGCGCGATCGCGTTGACCCGCACCTTGGGCGCGAGTTCGGCGGCGAACTGGCGGGTGAGGTGGATGACCGCGGCCTTGGTGGCGTTGTAGTAGCCGATGCCGATCTCGGTGGCCATGCCGCCGATGGAGGCCATGTTGACGATGGTGCCGCCGCGCTCGGCCATCGACGCCTTCCACACCAGTTGCGTCCACACCACGATGGACAACTGGTTGACCTGCACCGTCTTCTCCGCGCGCGGCACGTCGATGTCCACCAGGGGCCCGAAGTACGGGTTGGTGCCGGCGTTGTTCACCAGCACGTCCACCGAACCGAACTCGGCGACGGCGGCGTCGACGCAGGCGCGGGCCTGCTCCGGCTCGCCGACATGGGCGGCCTTGGCGAGCACGCGAGCATGCGGGTGGCGGTCGGTGATCTCGGCGGCGACCGCGTCCAGGCCATCCTGCCTGCGGGAGTTGAGCACGACGTTGGCGCCCTCGCCGGCCAGCGCGAACGCGATGGCCCTGCCGATCCCGCGGGACGCGCCGGTGATCAACGCTGTCCTGCCTGCCAGCCCGGTACTCACCCGATTGCCTCCCTTGCCAGGCACCACGACTCGGCCGTACGGTACTACATACCGACTAGTCGGTATACGGTCGTGCGGATCGGAGGCCTCACGGTGCAGCTACGCGACAAGGTCGTCGTCGTCACGGGCGCCGGGCGGGGCATCGGCGCCGCTCTGGCCACGCGCTTCGCCGCCGAGGGCGCCGCAGGCGTAGCGGTGTCCGATGTAGACGGTGACAGCGCGGCGACTGTCGCTGCCGCGATCAAGGCGGCAGGCGGCCAGGCCATCGCCCTGCGCACCGACGTGACCGACGCGGCCCAGGTGAAGGAACTGGCCGAGGCGGCGGAGTCCGCGTTCGGCGCGGTGGACCTGTTCTGTTCCAACGCCGGCATCGCCACCGGCCGGAACGAGGACGCGCCCGCCGAGGCATGGGCGGCGACCTGGGCGGTCAACGTGATGGCGCACGTACACGGCGTCAACGCGGTGCTGCCCGGCATGGTGGAGCGCGGTGGCGGCTACTTCCTGCACACCGTGTCCGCGGCCGGCCTGCTCACCTGTCCGGGCGACGCGCCCTACACCGCGACCAAGCACGCCGCGATCGGCTTCGCCGAGTGGGTGGCGATGACCTACGGTGCCGCCGGCATCAAGGTGAGCACGCTGTGCCCGCTGGGCGTGCGCACGCAGATGCTGATGCCCGGCGTCGAGTCGGGCAACTCGTCCGCGCTGGCCGTCGCGGCCAGCGGCGACATCATCGAGCCGGAGGACGTCGCCGAGGCGGCCGTGCGGGGGTTGGCGGACGAGCGGTTCCTGATCCTGCCGCACGCCAAGGTGGCGAAGATGTACGCCGGCAAGGCCGCCGACCTGGACGGCTGGCTGGGCGGCATGCGGCACGTCTTCGGCGCGCGAAATGAGACACCCGGTACCGTCGCGAGGTGAACAACGTCGGCACGGTCGATGCACTCTGGCGTTACCCGGTCAAGTCGATGGGCGGCGAACAGCTCACCCAGGCACCGGTGGACGTCCGGGGAATCCTCGGCGACCGGCTGTACGCGGTCCGGGACACCGACGGCAAACTGGGCAGTGGCAAGAACAGCCGCCGGTTCCGCCGGATGAACGGTCTGCTCGACTTCCACGCCACCTACCAGCCCGACCTCACCCCGGTGATCACCCTGCCCGACGGCCGGACCGTCCGCGGCGACGAGGAACAGGTGCACTGGGCGATCTCCGACGGCCTGGACATCCCCGGGGTGACCCTGGTCAAGGAGAGCGTGATCTCCCACTTCGACCAGGCGCCGCTGCACCTGGTCACCACCGCGAGCATGGCCTGGCTGGCCGACCTGGTGCCGATGGTGGGCGTGGACGAGCGCCGGGTCCGGCCCAACCTGGTGGTCCGGGTCGACGAGTCGGCCGGCCGCCCGGAGGACGCCTGGCTGGGCCACGAGCTGCACATCGGCACGCACCTGGTGATCGAGATCGTCGACACGGTCGACCGGTGCGTCATGGTGAACACGGGGCAGGCCGAGTTGGAGGACAGCGGCGACGTGCTGCGGGCCATCTCCGACGAGGGCGACCTGCTGTTCGGCGTCTACGCACGGGTTGCCGTGCCCGGCCGGATCAAGGTCGGCGACGACGTCCTCCTGTCCTGACCGTCACACCAGTCCGAGGGCTCGTTTCAGCCAGGCGACCTGGAGCAGCAGGAAGTTCTCCGCCTCCCGCTCGTCCGTCGGCCCCATGTGGGTGACGCCGGACAGCGGCAGCACGGTGTGCTCCTTGCCGGCGGCCAGCAGTGCCGCGGACAGCCGCAGCGTGTGCGCGACGAACACGTTGTCGTCGGCCAGGCCGTGGATCAGCATCAGCGGCCGGGTCAGGTTCGCGGCGTCCCGGATCAGCGAACCGCGCCGGTACACGTCGGGCCGCTCGTCCGGGTGGCCGAGGTAGCGCTCCATGTAGTGCGTGTCGTACAGCCGAGGGTCGGTCACCGGCGCGCCGGACAGTGCCGCGTGCACCGCGTCCGGCCTGCGCAGCACCGCGGCCGCCGCCAGGTAGCCACCGTAGGACCAGCCGCGGATGGCCACCGTCGCCAGGTCCAGATCCGGATACCGGGCCGCGACGGCGTGCAGGGCGTCGATCTGGTCGGCCAGCGTCACGTCGATCATGTCGAACGCGACCGCCCGGTCCCAGTCCGGGCCGCGGCCGGGGGTGCCCCTGCCGTCGGCGATCAGCACGGCGAAGCCCTGGTCGGCGAGCCACTGCGGGGTCAGGTACGAGTTGCGCGCGTGCAGCACCCGCTGGGCGTGCGGACCGCCGTACGGGTCGAGCAGCACCGGCAGCTTCCCGCTGCCGGGCACGTGGTCGGTCGGGAACAGCAGCGCGCACCGCAGGTCCCGCTCCCCCGCGGTCAGCAGCATCACCTCCGGCGTCAGCGGCGGCTCGACCGCGTGCGAGGCGATCGCGCCCGCCGGCTTGCCGTTGCGGTGCACCGTCACGGTCGGCCCCGGGTACGCCATGCTCCACGACACCAGCACGGTCACGTCCCCGGCCCGCACAGCGGAATGCACGCCGTCCACAGTGGACAACTGGGTGAGGTCGGTGCCGACCGAGTAGACGTGCACCTGCGTCGGGTCGGCGCCGGAGGCGGTGACCAGCACGTCCTCGGCGCCGGTGTCCAGCACGGCCCGGATCTGCAGCTCGGCGCCGGTCACCGGTTCGCCGTCCAGCAGCAGCCGGTACGCGCCGTCCCGGGCCGCCACGGTGACCAGCCGGCCGTTCGGCGTCCACGCCGGCATGCCCACGACGACGTCCACCCAGTGCGGGTCGGTCAGTTCCTGGCGGACGTCGGTGGCGCCGGTTGCGGGGTCGAGCGCGAGGACGACCGTCCGGCGCTGGTCCCTGGTCTGCACGGCCAGCAGCGGCGGACCGACCGCCGACCAGTGCACGGTGGTCAGGTAGGGCAGGCCGGCGTTGTCCCAGTCGACGGCCACCCGGCCGCCCTCCAGGTCGAGCACGAACAGGCTGACCACGGCGTTGTCGGTGCCGGCGGCCGGGTAGGCGACCGTGTTCGGCTCACCCTCCGGGTTGGCCGGGTCGGCGATGTGCCAGCGCCGCACACCGGACCGGTCGGTGCGGGCCGCGATGATCCGGTCACCGTCGGGCGACCACCAGAAACCCCGGACCCGCTCCATCTCCTCGGCGGCCAGGAACTCGGCGAGACCCCAGGCGACGTCCTCGGTGTCACTCCGGGCCAGCACCCGGTCGTGGCCACTGTCGACGTCCACCACGTGCAGTGCGCCGCCGGACACGTAGCCGATCCGGCGACCGGTCGGGTCCAGCCTGGGGTCCATGATCGACCCGGTGACCGGCACCTCGCGCAGTTCGCCGCTACCCAGGTCGACCACGAACAGCTTGCCGGACAAGGAGAACGCGGCCACCCGGTAGTCGTCGTCGGTGGTGTAGGCGACCACGCCGCCCGCCTGCGTCCTGGTGCGTTCGCGCGCCGCCCGCTCATCCGCGGACAGTTCCTCGTTGCGGTCGCCGAGCAGGCCGACCGGATCGACCAGCAGGGTCTCCTGGCCGGACGCCACGTCCAGCCGCCACAGGCCGTGCCGGGCGTCGGTGCCGGACAGCGAACGCAGGAACAGGACGCTGGTGCCGTCCGGGGTGATCCGGATCTCCTTGGGCGTTCCGAGGGTGAACCGCTGGGTGCGGGTCTGCATGCGGAGGAACGTGTCGTCACTGGTCACGAGGACGACCCTGGCAGATGCCGGCCACCGGGCGCCAGCGGCCAACGTACGCAACGGATCGTCGCGTTGCGAACACAGCGCACAATGAAACACCCGGATGTGCAACGGATCGTGGCTGAAATCGCCGCGACGGAACCCGTAGCCTGGAGACATGACGACCATCGACCGGATCGCCGACCGCACCGCCGTCCCGAGCGAGACGGCCGATTTCGTCGCCATCGACGAACAGTGGAGCACCCACAACTACCACCCGCTGCCCGTGGTGATCGCCACCGCGGAGGGCGCCTGGGTGACCGACGTGGCCGGCCGCCGCTACCTGGACTTCCTCGCCGGCTACTCGGCCCTCAACTTCGGCCACCGCAACCCCGACCTGGTCGCGGCTGCCGTGCAGCAGTTGGGCCGGGTCACGCTGACCAGCCGGGCCTTCCACCACGACCAGCTGGGCCTGTTCTGCCGCGAGCTGGCCGAGCTGACCGGCACCGAGAT
This sequence comes from Pseudonocardiaceae bacterium, assembly GCA_036491115.1. Taxonomy (GTDB): domain Bacteria; phylum Actinomycetota; class Actinomycetes; order Mycobacteriales; family Pseudonocardiaceae; genus DATEPR01. The sequence goes on along the minus strand of DASXCQ010000013.1, from coordinate 26,285 downwards.
GGTGCTGCCGATGAACTCCGGCGCCGAGGCCGTGGAGTCGGCGATCAAGGTGGCCCGCAAGTGGGCGTACCAGGTCAAGGGTGTCCCGGACGGCACGGCGGAGATCGTCGTGGCCGGTGCCAACTTCCACGGCCGCACCACGACGATCGTGTCGTTCTCCACCGACCCGGTGGCCCGGTCCGGCTTCGGCCCGTTCACGCCGGGCTTCACGGTGACCAAGTACGGCGACGTGGATTCCGTGGCCGACGCCATCACCGAACGCACGGCGGCGGTGCTGGTCGAGCCGATCCAGGGCGAGGCGGGCGTGCTGGTGCCGCCCGCGGGCTACCTGCGCGAGGTCCGCCAGCTCTGCGACGAAGCCGGTGTGCTGCTGATCGCCGACGAGATCCAGTCCGGCCTGGCCCGCACCGGTGACCTGCTCGCGATGGACCACGACGGTGTGCGGGCCGATCTGTACACGCTGGGCAAGGCGCTGGGCGGCGGGATTCTGCCGGTGTCGGCGGTGGTCGGGTCGCGGGCCGTGCTCGGCGTGCTGCGGCCTGGTGAGCACGGATCGACGTTCGGCGGCAACCCGATGGCGTGTGCTGTCGGCCGGGCGGTGATCCGGTTGCTGCGCACCGGTGAGTACCAGGCCCGTTCTCGTGAGCTGGGTGCTCATCTGCATGCTCGGTTGGGTGAGCTGGTCGGGCGGGGTGTCGCCGAGGTTCGGGGTCGGGGGTTGTGGGCCGGGATCGATATCTCGCCTGGTGGGCCCAGTGGGCGTGCGGCTTGTGAGGCGTTGGCCGAGCGTGGCGTGTTGTGCAAGGAGACGCATGACATGACGTTGCGGGTCGCGCCGCCGTTGGTGATCAGCAAGGCCGATCTCGACCTGGGTATCGATGCGATCTCCGAGGTGCTGGGTCGCTGAACGGATGAGCGGGTGGCCGTGGCCACTTCTTCACCGGTGAACCGGCCGGGCCACCCGCCCCTCGTCCCACACCGGACCGTCCGTCTCGGACACGGTCCCGTCCTCCCGGAACACGAGAAACCGATCGAACGACCGAGCGAACCACCGATCGTGCGTCACCGCGAGCACGGTCCCGGTGAACTCCGCCAGAGCGTCCTGCAAAGCCTGGGCCGAAGTCAGATCGAGATTGTCGGTCGGCTCATCGAGCAGCAACAAGGTCGAACCGGACAGCTCCAACAACAGAATCTGAAACCGGGCCTGCTGCCCACCCGACAACGTCTCGAACCGCTGATCCCCAGCGGCGGCAAGACCATACCGACTCAGAGCCGACATCGCCGTTCCTCTGTCCACACCGGACCGATCACCGTCACCATGCCACAAGACATCCACCAACGTCCGCCCGACCCACTCCGGATGGGCATGCGTCTGCGCGAACAACCCGGGCACCACGCGCGCCCCCAACCGCCAAGAACCGGTATGAGCAACCGAGTCCCCGGCCAGTAGACGCAGGAAATGACTCTTGCCGGACCCGTTGGCCCCCAACACGGCCACCCGGTCACCGAAGAACACCTCAAGGTCGAACGGCCGCATCAGCCCGCTCAACTCCAGATCCGCACAGGTGATCGCACGAACACCGGTACGGGCGCCACGCAGCCGAGGCGTGACCTTGTGCTCACGCGGCAGTTCCGGCGGCGGCCCGGCCTCCTCGAACTTGCGCAGCCGGGTCTGCGCCGCCGCATAGCGATTGGCCATGACGTCGCTCATCGTGGCTGCCCGCTGCAACGACCGAACGAGTTCGCGGAGCCGCTCGTGTTCCTCGTCCCATCGGCGATGCAGCTCGGCCATCCGCTCGATGCGCGCCTCCCGCGCCTCGTGCCAGGTGGCGAAGCCGCCGCCGTGGGTCCAGCTGGTCCGACCTTCCAGGGTGACCACGGCGGTGGCCGAGTTGGCCAGCAGCTCGCGGTCGTGGCTGACGATCAGCACCGCCTTGGGCGTCTCGGCCAGCCTGTGCTCCAGCCAGCGCTTGCCGGGCACGTCCAGATAGTTGTCCGGCTCGTCCAGCAGCAGCACCTGCTCGTGGCCGCGCAGCAGCGCCTCCAGCACCAGCCGTTTCTGCTCGCCGCCGGACAGCGTGCGCACCTGGCGGTGCCGGGCGATGTCGTAGGGCACGCCGAACGCGGCCACGGTCACCGTGTCCCAGAGCACTTCCAGGTCGTAGCCGCCCGCCTCGCCCCAACCGGCCAGGGCGGCCGCGTAGCGCAGCTGGGTCGGCTCGTCGTCCGTGTCCATCAGCAGCAGCTCGACCTCCTCCAGCTCGGCCGCCGCGGCCCTGGCCGGAGGCGGTGCCACGGCGAGCAGCAGGTCGCGGACGGTCTTGTCGTCCCGGACCGACCCGACGAACTGCGGCATCACGCCCAGACCGCCCTCCACCCGCACGCCGCCGTCGCCGACCGGCAGGTCGCCGGACAGCATCCGCAGCAGCGTGGTCTTGCCGGCGCCGTTCGCGCCGACGACGGCGGTCACGCTGCCCGCGCCGACCCGGAACGACACGCCACGGAACAGCAGCCTGCCGTCCGCCAGTGTGTGACCGAGTCCGCTGGCCTCCAGAACGCCCATGCCCGCATGGTCCTCCGCGGCCCGTCACCAGGGCGAACGGATTTCCGGTCCGGCATAGTCGGTGCCATGCCCCTGATCCCGGCGCACCTGCGCCGCCCGGCCGCGCTGACCGCTCTGGTGTGCTGGGTGCTGACCGCCGTGCTCGGCGCCTGGTACGCCGGTCAACGGGTGGCCGGGCACGTGGACGGGGCGGTCGCGGACGCCGTGCGGCGCACGATCGGCGAGCAGACTTTCACCGCTCGGCTGCTCACCGGACCGTCTCACCCGGTCGTGATCTACCCGGTGATCGCGTTCGTGGTCGGCGTGGCGGTGTTCCACCGGTGGTGGGCGCGAGCCGTGCTGGCGGTCGCCGCCCCGGCGCTGTGCGTCGGGCTCACCGAACTGGTGTTCAAGCCGCTGATCGACCGGACCTACACCGGCGTGCTCAGCTACCCCAGCGGCCACACGATCAGCACGATGGCCGCGCTCGGGGTGGCGGCGCTGGTGATCACCGTCGACTGGCCGATGCGGGCGCGCTGGGCCGTGCTGTGGCTGCTCGTGGTGGTGTGGCTGGTGCTCGCGGTCGGGCTGGTGGGCATGGACTACCACTACTTCACCGACACCGTGGGCGGCTTCCTGCTGGCGATCGGCGTGGTGTTGCCGCTCGCCATGGTCGCCGACCTGTTTGGATGGCCGGGTGGACCGACTGCTGCCCGAAGACGGATCGACCGACGACGACGAGCTGGTCCGGCTCTATGACTTCCCGCCGGACCTGGACCGGCCGTGGGTGAAGGTCAACTTCATCAGCAGCGTCGACGGCGCGGTGTCGCTGGGCGGCCGGTCCGGCGGCCTGTCCGACCCGAACGACAAGAAGATCTTCGCGCTCGGCAGGGCGCTGGCCGACGTGATCATGGTGGGCGCGCGGACCGCGCTGATCGAGCGGTACCGGGGCGTGCGGCCCGGGGAGGTGCCGGCCGACCTGCGGGCCGAGCGTGGTCTGGCGCCGCTGCCGCCGATCGCCGTGGTCACCCGCAGCGGCTCGCTGGAGCCACACTCACCGCTGTTCGCCGACGCGCCGGCCCAGACGATCGTCTACACGACGACGTCGGTCCCCGAGGTGCGCCGGGCCGGGCTGGTCGACGCGGGCGCCGAGGTGGTGCTGGTCGGCGAGGACGACGTCGACCTGGCCGCCGTGCTGGCCGACCTGGACCGGCGTGCGCTGCGCCGGGTGTGCTGCGAGGGTGGACCGCAGCTGTTCGGGTCGCTGGTCGCGGACGGGCTGGTGGACGAGGTGGACCTGAGCGTCGCGCCGATGCTGGTCGCCGGGGACGCCGGCCGGATCGCGAAGGGACCGCTGCCGGCCGACCCGACCCGGTTGCGGCTGGCATCCGTGCTGCACGCGGACGACCAGCTGATGCTGCGCTACCTACGGAGGTGACCCGATGGCGCTGCCCGTGACACCGCCGGTGAAGCCGATGCTGGCCAGCCCGGCGCCGGAGATTCCGGACCGCGACGACCTGCTGTTCGAACCCAAGTGGGACGGCTTCCGGTGTCTGGTGTTCCGGGACGGCGACGAGCTCACTCTCCAGTCCCGGTCCGGCAAGCCGCTGGACCGGTACTTCCCCGAGGTGATCACCGGGCTGCTGGCCGCGCTGCCGGACCGGATCGTGCTGGACGGCGAACTCGTCGTCGACCGCGACGGCCGGCTGGACTTCGACGCGCTGACCGAACGCATCCACCCCGCCGACAGCAGGGTGCGGCTGCTGGCCGAGCAGACCCCGGCCCGCTACATCGCGTTCGACCTGCTGGCGGTGGGCGACGAGAGCCTGCTGGACCTCGGTGGCGCCGACCGGCGGGCGTCGCTGGCCAGGCACGTCACCCCGGCGGACGGCCTGCACGTCACGCCGTCCACGCCCGACCCGGCGACCGCCCGCGAGTGGTTCACCCTGTTCGAGGGCGCAGGTCTGGACGGCGTGATCGGCAAGCCGGCCGACGGCCCGTACACGCCCAACAAGCGCACCATGACCAAGTACAAGCACGCCCGCACCGCGGACTGCGTGGTCGCCGGGCTGCGCTGGCACGCCAACACAGAGCCGGGCACGGCGGTGGGTTCGCTGCTGCTCGGCCTGCACGACGACGCCGGTGTGCTGCACCACGTCGGCGTGGTCGGCGCGTTCCCGGTGGCCCGGCGCCGGGAACTGGTGCAGGAGTTGGCGCCGCTGACCGAGGGCGGCGACGCCGATCACCCGTGGCTGTCCGGCGATCCGGCGGGCAGGCGGTTGCCCGGTTCGGTGAACCGGTGGCGGTCCGGCGAGCAGCCGTGGGTGCCGCTGCGCCGGGAGCGGGTGGTGGAGGTCGGCTACGACCACACCGAGGGCCGGCATCCGGTGCGGTTCCGGCACACGTCGCAGTTCGTCCGGTGGCGGCCCGACCGGGAACCGGAGTCGTGCCGGTACGACCAGTTGGACGAGCCGGCCACCTACGACCTGGCGTCGGTGCTGCGCGGCGAGGTGGCGGCTAGGTAGCTGTGCGGTTGGCGCGGGTGGCGCCGACCGACGCCGCCACCACCAGACACACCGCGATCCACTGCACCGGCCGCAACGCCTGGCCCAGCAGCACCAGGCCGCACAGGCCGGCGACGGCGGGCTCCAGGCTCATCAGCACGCCGAACACGCGGGGCGGGATGCGCCGCAACGCCTCCAGTTCCACCGAGTACGGGACCACGGACGACAGCAGCGCCACCCCGAGACCGATGGCCAACACCTGTGGCTGGAGCAGTGCCGGGCCGGACGTGGCCAACCCGAACGGCGCGACCAGCACACCGCCGACGCACATCGCCAGGGCCAGCCCGCCACCGCCGCTGGTCCGCTCGCCGAGCTTGGCGGACAGCAGGATGTAGCACGCCCAGCAGCAGGCGGCACCGAACGCGAGCAGCACGCCCAGCCACTCGACGTGCCCGCCGCCGTCGGTGAGCAGCACGACACCGCCCGCGGCCAGCAGCGCCCACAGCCCGTCCCGCCACCGGCGCGACCCGGCCAGCGCCACGGCCAGTGGGCCGAGGAACTCGACGGTCACCGCGACGCCCAGCGGGATCCGGTCCAGCGACTCGTAGAACAGCACGTTCATCACGCCGAGCACGGTGCCGAACAGACAGATGACCAGCCACGCCTGGCGGGTCATGCTGCGCACCGACGGCCGCCAGACGGCGAGCAGGATCACCGCGGCGAACACCAGCCGCATCGACACGACACCGACCGCGCCGGCGACCGGGAACAGTTGCTTGGCAAAGGAAGCGCCCATCTGCAGGCTGACGATGCCGGCCAGCACCAGCGCGGGCGGCGGCAGGCTGCCCAGGCCCAGTCCGCCCGCGGCCCGTCCGATGGGCAGGCCGCGCAGCCCACCGCGCCGGGGTGTCCTGGCCACGTTGGCGGCAACCACCACATCACCTCTCGCCGGTCCGTCACCCCGGCCCGGATACTGTGGCCGAAGGTGCTCACCAGGGTCATACCACGCGGGTGCGACGCTCCGCGGGTTGGCGAGCGCCCGTCCCCATCGAACCCGAGCCGCCGCCCGGCGGTCGGGAATCGGCCTGCGAGAGCGAGGAACACCACGTGCCGCGCCGAGTGGTCAACCCCGTCCGGCTGTCCGCCCTCGCGGTGACCGTGGCGCTCGCGCTGCTGGCCGGGTGCACGGTCGGCCCGTCCCAGCGGCCAGGTCTGGTGGTGGCGGGGACGGCGCCCCAGCAGACCACGGCCCCGCCGACCAAGTCCAGTGGGTTGCCACCGCTGGAACGGCCGTCCCGGTCCACGCTCGGCTGGTCGGACTGCGGCACGGTGACCCGGCAGCGGCTCGGCGACGTGACCCTGCCGCCGAGCCTGACGTTCCAGTGCGCGCGGGTGGTGAGCGCGCTGGACTCGCCCAGCGCACCCGGTGAGGGCCTGGTGCGGCTGCAACTGCTCAAGGTCGGCCAGGGCCCGACGCCGCTGCTGGTGGTCAACGACCTGGACGGCCTGCCCGGCACCCTGTACGCGGCGGAACTGGCCGCGCAGTTGCCGCCCGCGTTCCTGCGGACGTTCTCCCTGGTCGGTGTCGACCGGCGGGGCACAGGCGGATCGGATCCGGTGCACTGCGTGCCGGCCAGCGACCGGGACCAGATCGTCGACTACGACCCGACGGACACCGACCTGAGCGGCCTGCTGGACGCCACCCTGGACGCCAGCCAGCAGTGCATCCTGGCGCTGGACACGCGGTCGGCGGCGCTGGACACGCCGCGCACCGCGGAGGACCTGGAGACCATCCGGCAGCAGTTGGGCCTGAACCGGATCGACGCGATCGGGCACGGCGAGGGTTCCCGCGTGCTGACCGCCTACGCCAACCGCTTCCCCACCCGCGTCGGCCGGCTGGTGCTGGACGGCTCACCGGACCCGACCCTGGACACGACCGCCACCGCCAGGGCGCAGGCCGCATCGGCGGAGGCGACGTTCACCGCGTTCGCCACCGACTGCCAGAGCCGGGGCGCCTGCCCGCTGGGCGGCACGCCCGAGGCGACGCTGCGACAGTTGCTGGCGCAGGTGAAGGCCAAGCCGGAGGCGCTGCCCGACGGTGGCCAGCTGACCAACGGCACGGCCCTGTACGCGGTGCTGGCCGGGTTGGCCGACCGGACCGACTGGCCGGCGCTGGCCACGGCGATCGCCAGGGCGCACGGCGGGGACGGCACCGACCTGGCCGCGTTCGTGGCGCCGGTGGTGGCCGGCACCGAGATCGATCCGCCCCGGCTGGACGCCGACCTGGCCGCCGGGTGCAACGACCAGCAGGACCGGCTGGCGCCCGCCCAGGTGTCCACCACGATGAAGGCGTGGACCGGTGCGTTCCCGCTGTTCGGCGGGCTGCTGGCGCAGAGTCTGCTGCTGTGCGGGCCGTGGCCGGTGCCCGACCGGCCGCTGGCCAAGCCGACCGCGAAGGGCGCGCCGCCGATCCTGGTGCTGAGCACCGCCAACGACCCCGTCACACCGGGCACCGGCAGCCAGCGCACCGCGCAGCAGTTGGATTCCGGTGTGCTGGTCAACTGGTTGGGCTCCGGCCACGGTGCCCTCGGCCAGTCCGCATGCGCGACACAGGCCGCGCAGCACTACCTGATCAACGGCACGGTGCCGGCGAACCCGACGACCTGCCCGCCGTGAGTGCGGCTACTTGCAGTTGGCGCAGCAGCCGCAACCGGCACCGGTGCAGTTCGAGCAGCAGCTGCATCCACCGTGCGGGTGCTCTGTGGCAGTCATGACTACCTCCCGAAAGGTCGTGGACACCCACGGTAAGCCCACCTTCGGGCGAGCCGCGACCGCCGCTCGGGCGACCGGCTAGACGAGGTCGGCCAGCGCCTGCCGGGCGGCGGCCAGATCCGCCTCCAACCGCGCCACCCGTTCCTGCTGCCGATCCCGGGCCGCCACCAGGGCGCCCTCGATGGCCGCCTCGATGTCCCCGCCCAACGCACGCGCCGCCGACGCGACCGCACCCGCGCCGACCGGCTGCGGGCGGACCGTCCGCCTGCTGCCGGACTGGACCTCGACCGTCCACTCCCCCTCCGACGTCGAGCTGAGCGTGACGGTGATCGGGGCCGGTGGCTTGCGGGTCTTGGGCCGGCGCTCCGCCGGTGCGGCTGCCGCCGGTGCGGGTTTCCGTGTGGCCGGACGTTCCCGGACCACCAGCAGTTCGTCCATGGGAGGAGCGGGCGGCGGTGCCGCCGGTTCCGGTGGCGGTGCCGGGGTCTTCTTGCGGCGCGGTGGTTTCTCCATGGTCAGCTCGTTCGGCGAGAAGGACAACTCGTCGTGCGACCCGGTGGGCAGCACCTGGATGTAGTCGCCTTCCGGCGGGTCGGCCAGCGACACGACCTTCGCCGATCTGCCCGCCGCGACGCCCACGGCGGCCGGGGTGAACCACACCATGGGCCGGCTGCCGCCTGCCACGTCGGCTCGGAGTTGGTCGATCTGGGTCGCGGACAGCGGGGGTGGACCGGATGGCATGCCAGCATCGTGCCGGACCGGGCCGACAACCCGGCCGTCCCACCGGAAACCGTTACCTGCGGCGGCCCTTGCTCAACCGGGACACCGGGGGTCCGGAGATCTGGCAGTCGCACTCCCGCTCGGTGACGGCCTCCGCGGTGACCGTGATCTGTCCATTGCTGCCGGTCGACACGGACTCGCCCCGAGACGCCAGTGACCGCCATACGCGCATCGAGTCGGCGAAGTCGCGCAGATCCTCCACTGTGGCGCCCTTGAGCGGAGCGGGTGACGTCGCGGCCTTGATCGTGCCCTCCAGCCACGCCGCGACCTCGTCGGGATTGACCATCACCTCGTCGGGCTCGGTGCCCAGGCGGTCCTCCCGGGTTGCGGCGTGGGCCAGCGCGACCCGTTCCACGTATCCGTGCCAGTGCAGTCCCAGACCACTCCAGGACTCGGCAACGGCCCAGTCGTCCATCGTCACGTTCCCCAGCCTGCCAGTTGTTCGGCACGAGTCGGCACGGGCACACCCGGCAATCCAGATTCTTCGTCCAGAAGGGCTACTCCACACTCAGCGAATCGGACCAGTCACACGAACCGGCCAACCCTCTTCCCCCTTATGGGCGCTACCCGATCGCGCTGCGTAACAACGGTGGCCGGCGAACTGACTATCGCACTGGACCACGAACCCACGGCGGGGCTCCAGGACCACTGTGGGACCGGTCCGCTGTGTTCCGGTCGGTCCGCTGACCCGATCGGGGGCCACCAGGGCCGTCGCTACGTGTCCGAACGTGCCCTGCTGGGCTGCACGCGCTTCGGCTCCCCGGGCATCTTCGGATAGTCCGGCGGGTAGGGCAGGTCGCCGAGGCCGTCACGGTCGTCCCGCTCGTACCACTCCAGCGCCGTCTCCAGCCCGTACGCCCGCTCGTCCAGGCCGGCCAACGCATCGCCGTGTTCGGCCAGCCAGTCCGGGACGGTGAACACGTCGAAGTCGTCGGGTTCGACGTCGGCCAACTGGTCCCACGTCACCGGCGTGGACACCGTCGCCCGCTCCGTCCCGCGCACCGACCAGGCGGACGCGATGGTGCGGTCCCTGGCCGCCTGGTTGTAGTCCAGGAAGATCCGCTCACCGCGCTCCTCCTTCCACCAGTTCGCCGTCGCCAGGTCGGGTTCCCGCCGGGCGACCTCCCTGGCCAGCGCGATCACCGCGTGCCGCACCTGGATGAAGTCCCACTCCGGCCGGATCCGCGCCAGGACGTGGATGCCTCGGCCGCCGGACGTCTTCGGGAAACCGGTGAGCCCGGCGTCGCCCAGCACCTCGCGCAGCACGCCGGCCACCCGCACCGCGTCGGCGAACGTCGTGCCGGGTTGGGGGTCGAGGTCGATGCGCAACTCGTCCGGGTGATCGACATCGGGGCGCCGCACCGGCCACGGGTGGAAGTCCAGCGTGCCGAGGTTGGCGGCCCAGGCCAGCACGGCCGGCTCGGTCGGGCAGACCTCGTCCGCCGTCCGGCCGGACGGGAAGGTGATCCGCACGGACTCGACGTAGTCCGGCGCACCCTTGGGCACCCGCTTGGCGTAGAACGGGTCGCCGGTCACGCCGTCCGGGAACCGCTTGAGCGTGGTGGGGCGGTCGCGCAGCACCCGCAGCAGCGGGTCGGCGACAGCCAGGTAGAACTCGACGACCTGGCGCTTGGTGACACCGCGCGCCGGGAAGTAGACCTTGTCCGGATTGGACACCCGCACGGTCCGTTCGCCGTGCGGGCCGTCCACCGTCAACATCAGGGGCTCGGCCACGACGCGAGACTACGGCGTCTGGCCGACGACCGTGCGGTACAGCGTGGCCAGGCCGTCCAGGAACGCGTCCATGGCCAGCTCGAACGACGCGGCGTCGATCTCGTCCGCGTGTTCGCGCAGTGACGGCGCGTCCACCAGGTTCGGGTAGCGGTCCCGGTAGATCTGCACGTCGTCCTCGAAACCCCGGGAGAACGAGCCCATGGCGGCGCCGACCACCAGGTACTTCGTGGACGCGCCGATCATGGTGGCGTAGCGCGGTGGCCAGCCCGCGCCGACCAGGCCGCCGTGCACCGCGTCGGCGGCACGCAGCGACGCCTCCCGGCGGGCGGGCCCGTACGCCAGGAACGGCACCAGGTTCGGGTGGGTGGCCAGCGCCGCCCGGTAGGACCTGGCCCACACCCGCAGGCCCTGTCGCCAGTCGTCGCTGACGAACGCGCTGACGTCGACCTGCATCATCACGTCGTTGGCGACGGAGTGCAGCAGCTCGTCCTTGCTGGCCACGTGTCCGTAGAGGGATGGCGCGCGGACGCCGAGTTCGGCGGCGAGGCGGCGCATGGACAGTCCGTCCAGGCCCTCCGCGTCCACGATGCGGAGCGCACCGGCGTGGATGCGCTCCCTGTTCAACACCGGCGTGCGCGGTCGGCCCAACTCATCCCCCTTGCGGGTTGCCGGACATCGGGACTACCTTACAACCTAACACTGTTCGGTTTTCGGAGGCCGCTGATGGATTTCACGCTCAGCACGGAGGAGAAGGAAGTACGCGACTGGGTCCGCACGTTCGTCCGGCGCGAGATCAGGCCGCTGGAGCAGGACGTGCTGCGGCGCGAGCGGTCCGGTGAGCCGGGGTTGACCCAGGCCGAACTGGCCGGGCTGCAGGCCAAGGCGCGGGAGGCGGGGTTCTGGGGCGTGCAGACCCCCACCGAGTACGGCGGCATGGGCCTGTCCGCGGTGATGACCGCGCTGCTGGAGGTCGAGCTCGGCCGGTCGTTCGTGCCGTTCCGGTTCGGCGGCGCGGCGGACAACATCCTGTTCCACGCCAACGAGGAACAGCAGCGGCGCTACCTGTTCCCGACGATCGAGGGCGAGCGCCGCTCGTGCTTCGCGATCACCGAGCCGGGCGCCGGATCGGACGCCAAGAACATCCGCACGTCGGCCGTCCAGGACGGGACCGACTGGCTGATCACCGGTGAGAAGACGTTCATCACCGGCGGCAACGAGGCCGACTTCACCATGGTGTTCGCGATCACCGACAAGGAGAAGGGCGCCAACGGCGGTGTGACCTGCTTCCTGGTGGACCGGGACATGGGCTGGAAGTCCGAGGCGATCCCGACCATGGGCGAATGGGGCCCGGCCGCGTTGGTGTTCGACAACGTGCGGGTGCCGCAGGAGAACATCCTCGGCGAGGTGGGCCGCGGTTTCGAACTGGCCATGCAGTGGATCGGACGGGGCCGCTACCTGCTGCCGGCCCGTGCGCTGGGCGCCTGCGAGCGGTTGGTCGAGATGGCCGTCGAGCAGGCCAAGACGCGGGTCACGTTCGGCGAGCCGATCGCCAACCGGCAGGCCATCCAGTGGATGCTGGCCGACTCGGCGGTGGAGATCGAGGCGCTGCGCTGGCTGGTGCTGCATGCCGCGTGGCAGGTGGACTCCGGCCTGGACTCGCGCCAGGCGCAGTCGATGGCGAAGCTGTACGGCGGCGTGAAGGCCAACGAGATCGTCGACCGTGTGCTGCAGATCCACGGCGGCATGGGCTACACCCGCGAACTGCCGGTCGAGCGCTGGTACCGGGAGCTGCGGTTGCTGCGGATCTACGAAGGCACCGACGAGATCCAGCGGCGCACCATCGCGCGCAACCTGTTGCGCGGCCACAGCAGCGTGCGCGGAACGCTGGGCTGACATGGCCATCGACACGAGCGTCGTCGGCGTCGAGCGCGGTCCGTGGACCAGGACGTGGACGTCGGACGACACGCTGCTCTACGCCCTGGGCGTGGGTGCGGGTCAACTCGACCCGACCGACGAACTGGCCTACACCACGGAGAACACGGCGGGCGTGACGCAACAGGCGCTGCCGACCTACGCGATCGTGCTGGCCCAGTTCGGCGGCCCGCAGATCGGCCTGAGCGGTGTCGACTTCACCCAGTTGCTGCACGCCGAACAGGCGCTGACCCTGCACCGGCCGCTGCCGGTGGCCGGCTCGGTCGAGCTGACCAGCCGGATCACCGACATCTACGACAAGGGTTCGGGCGCGCTGGTGCTCAGCACCACCACCGGCACCGACCCGGCGGACGGGTCGCCGCTGTTCGCCACCCGGTCGTCGGTGTTCATCCGGGGTGCCGGCGGATTCGGCGGCGAACGTGGCCCGTCCGGCGACTTCGCGGTGCCCGAACGGGCGCCGGACGCGGAACTGCGGTTCCCCACGGCGGTCAACCAGGCGCTGCTCTACCGATTGACCGGCGACCGAAACCCGCTGCACGCCGACCCGAAGTTCGCCGCCGCGGGTGGTTTCGCCCGGCCGATCCTGCACGGGCTGGCCACCTACGGCATCACGGCTCGCCTGCTGGTCAACAGGTTCGGCGACGGCGACCCGTGCCGGTTGTCCTCAATAGACGGACGGTTCACCAAGCCGGTGACGCCGGGCGACGAGTTGGTCGTCACGGCATGGCGGGACGGCGGCACGGTCACCTTCCGCACGGCGAACGCGGCGGGCGACGTGGTGCTGGACCGGGGCCGGGCGGAGTTCAGTCCGCCGGCTTGAGCGCACGGATCCCGTACATCTGCGGGAAATCGGGCACCCCGGCCGGTGCCACGAACCGCCGGCCGGGTAGTTCCCGCATGTTGCCGCACAGGACCGCGCCGTTGGACCACGGGTACTCCTCGAACACGTCCAGGATCAGCCCGGCCCGGCGCAGCGCGCCGATCACGTCCGAGATCCCCCACGGGAACTGGTGGCACGGCGCGGGATCGGGTACTTCGGCCATGCCCTCCTGGTAGCCCCAGGGCACCAGACCCTCGCCGGCGAGGCGGACGTAGTCGCCGACACCGTCGGGCCAGGTCTCGTGGACGTGGCCACGCATCCAGTAGTCGTGCTTGACCTCCCACCCCCAGTTGAACATGCCCAGGATGGGATGGAACTCGACGAACACCAACCGGCCGCCGGGCCGCAGCACGGACGCGATGCCGGCTGCCCACGACTCGAGATCGGACAGCCACACGATCGCGCCGTAGGAGCTGAACGCGATGTCGAAGTGTTCACTGGCGGCCGCGGCCTGGTCGAACCAGTCGAACAGGTCCGAGCGCGTGAAAGTCGCGGCGATGCCCGAGTCGGCGGACAGCCGGGTGGCGAAGTCGATGGCCTCGTCGCTGATGTCCACGCCGGTCACGTCGGCGCCCGACGCTGCCAGGCTCAGCGAGTCCTGGCCGGAGTTGCACTGCAGGTGCACCAGGCGGGCGCCCGCGATGTCGCCGAGAAGTTCGACCTCCTCGGGGAACAGCGTGCTGCCGCCGGAGCGGAGGTAGGCTGCCTGGTCGCCCTTGTGGGAGTTGTGCGCTTTGGTCGCCGAGTTCCAGGAGCGCCGATTGTCCTCGTGCAGTTCTCGTGCCAGCATGTCCCGCAGTCTGGTCACCGGTCGGCACTTCTCGCGACCCAATATCCCCGGGGGCACGCCCGATGCGGCACGTCGGATGGGACACGGGCATCTGGCTCAACGAGCCGCCCGATGCCCGCCTGGACGGCACCGACCTGGTGGTGACGACGGCGCGGAACAGCGATTTCTGGCGCACCACCAGCTACGGATTCGTGACCGACAGCGGTCACGCCCTGCTCGCGCCGCTGGTCGGCGGTGCGGCCATCGAGGTCAGTTTCGTCGCCACGTTCGAGGAGACCTACGACCAGGCCGGCCTGATGGTGCGGGTCGACCCGAGGACGTGGCTGAAGGCCGGTATGGAGCTGTCCGACGGTGAGCCGCAGTTGGGTGCCGTGGTGACCAACGGGATGTCCGACTGGTCACAGTCGCCGGTACCCGAGTGGGCGGGCCGCCCGACCACCGTCCGGGTCAGCCGGTCCGGTGACGCGCTGACCGTCCGAGCTCGCGTCGCCGCCGAACCGTGGCGCACCATCCGCCTGGCACCGCTACCACCCAGCGCCCAGGCCACCGCGGGCCCGTTCTGCTGCTCCCCCCAACGAGCCGGCCTCAGGGTCCGCTTCACCCGCTTCATGACCGGCCCGGCCGACCGAGAACTGCACGGCGAGCCGTAACCGCGCTCAGCGGGATCGGTATGGATCCGAGGGCCGAATCCGCCCTTGTGCGATGTCGTCCCTGATAGCTCGCAGCGGTGGGGTAGCAACGTAGACGCGCCCCTTGGTCTCACCCACGGCCGCCAGATATCCCGCGGAAACCATCGCTCTGAGGTCTCGCCCGGCCGCACCTTGTTCCAGCTCGGCATCACGCTCATAGGCCACGCGCCGGACCTTCAGGCCGCCGGCCGCCGGGTACAAGGCGAATGCGAATCGATCCGGCAGCTTCAGTTCAGCGAGCAGATCCACGATCCGCAGCCAGATGCGTCTGGTCTCATCGACTCTACGGAGGACGGTCTGGGCCTGCACATGATGAGCGGTCAGGTTGAACTTCACCCACGCATGAGTATCTGGACCAGGACTCCACGAACCCTTACCGACGAGTGCCAGAATGTCATAGTATGCACCCGTGTTACGACCCAACCATTCTTCAATGCTGCAGAACTCCGGGGACACGATCTTCTCGCGAGCAAGCACCAGAGTCTGCAACGCCCGCGCCATTCGAGCATTGCCATCCCGGAACGGGTGGATCATCACCAGGTTCAGATGCGCCATGGCCGCTCGGACATACTGCGGCGACGACTTCTCGGCATTCAGGTCGACCATCAACTCGGCCATCAGATCCGGAACCAACTCGGGCCCCGGTCCCTCGTAAACGACAAGATCTTGTTCGTCGTCATGGACATAGACCGGTTTTATCCGGTACTGGCCAGGACTCTTGGACAGATCGTGGCCGAGCATCATGAAATGCAAGCCCCGAACAAGACTCTCATCCATGCTGAAGTGCGGATCTTCCGCCAACTGCTGGATGTAGGTCATCGCATTGCGATAGCCGACGATCTCGAGGGACGTCAGCCGGTCGGCATCCAGCGGCTCGTCGTCCTCCAGGAGCGCCACCGCGTCATCCAGCGAGACGTCATAGCCCTCGATGCTGTTCGATCCACGGATCGCACGCGCACGGAGATTCCGCCGGAGTTGCCCCTTCCATCGCCGCCCCGTCCGCAGGTACAGCTGGAGCTGTCGACGCAGATCATCGATCTCCGCGATCACTCGAAGATCGTCCGCGTCGAGCTCCGGCTCCTGGAACAACATGGCTCCAGTGTCCAGATGAACAGATTATCTGTCAATCTGACGAGATGTTCTCTTCAAGCGACTGGATGATCCGTTCATCTTGTCACCCGCTGGACCGCGCCGACCTGGTCAGCCGGCCAGGACGGCCGATGCGACGTCGGCGTGGGTGGCGAACCACACCCCCGCGTGGCCCTTGATGTAGGACACCAGTTCGGCGAGCACGGCCATCCGGGAACGGTGGCCGATGACGTGCGGGTGCATGGTGAGCTGGAACAGGCCGCCGTCGGCGTACGCCGCGTCGAACTCGTCGCGCCAGATGGTGAGCACCTCGCGGGGCGCCGTGTAGGGCCGGGTGCCGGTGAACCGGTCCATCGTGAAGTACGGCGCGTCGTCCCTGATCCACTCGACCGGGATCTCCACCATGCCGGTGGCCTCACCCGAGGCGACGATCTCGTACGGCTCGTCGTCGGCCATCAGCGACGAGTCGTACGCCAGGCCGAGTTCGCGCGAGATGGCCAAGGTGTGGTGGCTGAAGTCCCAGGACGGCGTGCGGATGCCCACCGGCGCGACGCCCGCGATGCCGCTCAGCGTGTCGAACGCCCGCCGGGCCAGGTCGCGCTCGGTCGCCTCGTCCAGCACCACGTTCCGCTCGTGGATCCAACCGTGGATGCCTACCTCGTGGCCAGCGTCCACATAGGACCTGATCTCGGACGGCCGCAGCAGAGCACACACCGCCGGCACGAAGAACGTGGCCGGAATACCGTTGCGGGACAACAACTCAAGAATCCGCGGCACGCCGACCCGGGCACCATATTCACCCTGCGACAGCTTCCCCGGACTGGTCTCACCGGAGCGCAGCGGAATCGTCTCGTGGTCCGAGTCGAACGACAGCGCCACCGCCACCCTGGCGCCACCGGGCCAGAACGTGGACAGTGACCGCCCGGCCCGCACCCGGTCCACGTGCTCCCGCCACGTCGCCTCCGGCCACTGCCACGGCTCCGGCTCAGGCATGCGCCACCCCTTCCAGGCTCCGGTCGGTCAGCGCTGCCACCATCTGGTCGCGCACCCGGCCCAGGTGGGTGGCCATCACGTCGAACGCCCTGTCCTCGTCGCCCGCCGCCACGGCCTCGACCAGCGCGTCGTGGTCATCCAGCGACGCCCTGCCGTGCGCCGCGTCTGCCGCGAGGCGGCTGCGCAGCAGGATCACCTGCTGCTGCACCAGGCGGACCTGGTCGGCGATCCGGGGGCTGGCCGCGGCGTCCAGCAGGCAGGCGTGGAACGCCAGGTCCAGCCGGTAGGGGAAGCGTCGGCCGGAGTCGAACCGGGCCCGGGACTCGGCGCTGACCGACCGCAGCGCGGCCAGCTGAACCTCACTCCGCCGGCCGGCGGCCAGTCGGGCCGCCGCGCACTCCAGGGCCGAGCGCAGCTCGAACAGCGCGTACAGCTCGGGCAGATCGGCCTGCGGCACGTGGGCACCTCGGTGCGGCACGTAGACGAGCAGGCCCTCGCTGACCAGGTGCCGGATCGCCTCACGCAGCGGTCCTCTGCTGATGCGCATGCGCTGTGCGAGCTCGACCTCGTTCACCCGTCCGCCCGGTGGGATCTCCCCGGTCAGGACGAGTTCACGCAGCACGTCCACGGTCTGCGTGGCGAGGCTCTGCCGCCGTACGACGGCGTCCACCATGACGTCTCCACGATAGTGTCAACAGTTGACAGTCTGCAGTTCGACTGAAGGTCATCAGTCCAACGCGTGTCGAACACTACTGTCAAGACCCACGGGAGAGGAGTCGGGCGTGCACCAGGTCATCGCCGAGGTGTGGCGGAACGGGTGGATCGAGTCGGTGCACCACGGTTCCGTGGTGGGCCTGGCCGCCGACGGGTCGGTGGCGTTCGCGGTCGGGCAGCCGGAGGCGTCGACGTATCCGCGATCGTCGGCGAAACCGTTGCAGGGCCTGGCGATGGTCCGGCACGGCCTGGACCTGAAGGACGAGTTGCTGGCACTGGGCTGCGCCAGCCATCCGGGTGAGCCGTTCCACATCGACGGCGTGCGCCGCATCCTGGCCGGCGCCGACCTCACCCCGGAGGACCTGCAGTGCACGGCCGCGCTGCCCGGATACGAGCCGTCCAGGGCCGAACTGCTGGTCGCCGGCACTCCCCCGGCGCCGCTGTACATGAACTGCTCCGGCAAGCACTCGGCGATGCTCGCCACCTGCGTGCGCAACGGCTGGCCGACCGCCACCTACCGCGACCCGGCCCACCCGCTGCAGGTCGCCATCCGGGACACGATCGCCGACCTGGCGGGCGAACCGGTCACCAAGACCGCGCTGGACGGCTGCGGCGCGCCGCTGTTCGGGTTCAGCCTGGCAGGCCTGGCCAGGGCGTTCCACGCGGTCGCGGTGGCCGCCGACGGCACGGCGGAGCACCGGGTGCGGTCGGCGATGTCCGGCTACCCGGAGTGGGTCGGCGGCACCGGCAGCGACGTGGCGCGGCTGATGCGGGCGCTGCCCGGCGCGGTGGCCAAGGACGGCGCCGAGGGCGTCTACGCGATCGGCCTGCCCGACGGCCGCGCGGTCGCCCTGAAGATCGCCGACGGCTCGGCGAGGTCGCGGTCCGCGGTGATGGTGGCGGCACTGCGCCGGCTGGGCGTCACCGCGGACGCACTCGACGACCTGGCCGAGACCCCCGTGCTCGGCCACGGTGCACCGGTGGGCGCGATCCGGGCCGCCGGCATTCTGTCCGGCACGGGGTGACCGGCAGGAGGCCGCGCGGTTACCGTGGGGGGGTGGTGAACGCTCAACGCGACGACGGGGAACCGGACCCGCCGGACGACGAGCTGAACGTGGCCGACGAGCTGATCGGCCTGGACCCCGACGACCCGGAGACGCGTGCCTTCGCCGACCACCTGCGTCGGATGCAGACACCGACGAACTCCTTCACCGTCGAGGGGTACGTGCGTGGCTTCTCCGAGTTCGCCAACTCGGCGAACCGGGCCAACGGCCACCGCAGGCTGACCGCCCTGATCCTGGTCGGACTGCTCCTGCTGGGCGTGGCGTGGGCGGTGTGGCAGACCATCGGTGAGGTGTTCACCACGTTCGGCAAGTAGCTGCAAAACGGTGTTATCATTGAGTCATGAAACCCGTCGTCGGCGCCACCCCCAAGGTCGTCAAGTCTGACGAGGAGTGGCGTTCCCAACTGGACAAGTCCGAGTACGCCGTGCTGCGGCAGGCCGCCACCGAGCGGCCGTGGACCGGTGAGTACACCGACGCCAAGACCACCGGCGTCTACGAGTGCCGGGCCTGTGGTGCCGAACTGTTCCGCAGTGACACCAAGTTCGACTCGCACTGCGGCTGGCCGTCGTTCTGGTCGCCACTGGCCGGGGACAGCGTGATCCTGCGCGAGGACCGCGGCTTCGGCGGCGTGCGCACCGAGGTGCTGTGCGCCACCTGCCACAGCCACCTGGGCCACGTGTTCGAGGGCGAGGGCTTCGGCACGCCCACCGACCAGCGCTACTGCATCAACTCCATCTCGCTGAAGCTGATCCCCGCCGAGTCCTGAGTCACCACCAGACTGCCGGGTCACCGCCCGGCAGCCGTGGACCGTTTTCGTAACGCGGCTGGGCGCCCGGCAGGTCACCCGGCACCCGCAGGTGGTCCACCCGGCCGAACGGGCTGTCCATCGCGCCCATCAGGCTCGCCACGTCCGCCGGGCCGGGCACCATCCCACCGCCGGCCGGGACCCGGCCCAGATCGTCCAGCCAGGCACCGGTCCTGGCCAGCGCCGGCCGCAGCCACCACGACCCTCCCCCGACCTGCCGCCTGCGCAGCGCCGTCGTCACGGCCGCCGCCGACAGCCACCCGGTGCCGTGGTCCAACGCCTGCAACGGCAGTGCACCCGGCTCGTCGCCCATCCCGTCCGCGGCGAGGCCCGTCGCCACCTGCACGAGGCTGTCGAAACCCCGGCGATCTCGCCACGGCCCGGTGTGCCCGTACGCGGACAGGTCGACCACGACGATGCCGGGACTGAGCCCGGCCAGCCGTTCCGGCCCGAATCCCCGCGCGGCCAGCGTGCCCGGCCGGAACGACTGCACCAGCACGTCCGCCCCGGCGACCAGGTCGGCCAGTGCCGTCCGGCCGTCCTCGGTGCGCAGGTCCAGGTGCGTCGAGCGCTTGCCGAAACCGGTGTCGATCACCAGCGGCCGGATCGTCGGCAGGTGGTCCGCGCCGACGTGTAGCACGTCGGCGCCGTGCGCGGCCAGCGTCCGCCCGCACACCGGACCTGCGATGACGTGCGTCAGATCCAGCACCCGGACACCGGCCAGCGGCCGGTCGGCGGGCGGCAGCGGCTTGGCCGGCGCGTCCCCGATCCGGTCCACCGCGACCAGCGGCCGGCTCCGTACCGCCTGACCCGCCGGGTGGGCCCGCCAGTCCGCCCCGGTGCGCAACGCGGCCGCCGCTCCCCCGGCCGCCAACACGGCCGCCTCGACGTCCGCCGCCGACCGGGCCGCCACCGCGTCGGTGACGGCCGCACGGTCCGCGGGCACGCCCAGCGCGGTACAGACCGCGTCGGCGTGGTGCGGGTAGTTGCAGTGCAGCCGCACCCAGCCGTCGGCGGTCCGGTAGTTGCCGGACAGCTCGGCCCAGCCGGCGCCGGCAGGCTCGCCGTCCACCCGCAGCCAGCGCTCGGTGGCGAAGGCCAGCAGCGCGTGCCAGGCGTCCACGCTGACCTGCCCCGGATCGCCGCCGCGCTCGCGGAACAGTTCGGCCGCCGCCAACGTCATCGCGCCCACGCAGGCAGCCGCCGCGGCACCCACCCGGAACCGGCCGGGCAGCAGCGGATCGTCCCCGGTGATCGTCACTTCGCCCGGTGTGGGCCTACGACCGGCGATCTCCGCGTAGCTGTCGGCGAACACGTCAGCGGCGCTGCTGTCGGACATGCCCGAAACGTACGCCGCCGCGCCCCGCCGACAATCCGACCAGTGGCTCACGGCACACCGTGGCATAGGGCACGATGGCGACGTCACGACAGGGATCGACACCGCAGCGGAACGGGGACTGCCATGAGGCGCCGCTGGGCGCTACCGATCGCCGGCACCGCGCTCGCCGCGAGCGCACTGCTGGCCGGATGCGACACGACGGTCACCGGCACCGCACAGCCGGCAGGCGGAGCGACTCCTGGCCCGAGCGCGAACGCGCCGGTACATCGGACCACATTGGACTGTTCCGGTGGCACGGTGATCCGGCCACGCGGCGCGCCGTACTGCTACCTGCTGCCGGCCGGTTTCCACAACGCCACCGACCAGCTCACGCTCACCTACCAGAGCGCCAACCCCAGCCAGTACGACAGTGCGATCGCGGTCGCGGTGCAGGACGTGATCATCGTCGTGGTGTACCCGTTGCGGCAGGACAGCGACGGACTGAGCTCGTCGGTGTTGGCCGACCAGGTGAACACCGTGCTGCGCGCGGGCGAGTCGTCCGGATTCTCCGTCGTGGGCATGCCGACGCCCGCGACGGTGTCCGGTGACCGCGCCTTCGAGATCCCGATCAAGCAGCACGACGGCCAGTTCAGCGCGATGATCTACTTCGTGTTCAACGGTTTCACCGAAGTCGAGATCAACTGCCAGTGGGCGCAACAGGTCGCGGAGATCACCCGTGGCTGTGCCGGCGTGCTGAAGTCGGTGCAGATCGTCGATCCGCCCCGGTAGTCAGGGCAGCACCGTCACCAGGTCGGCCATGGGTACCCGAGCACCGGTGTAGAAGGGGATCTCGTGCCGCACGTGCAGCCGGGTCTCACTGCCACGCAGGTGCCGCATGAGATCCACGATCCGGTCCAGGTCGTCGGCCTCGAAGGCGAGGATCCACTCGTAGTCGCCGAGTGCGAAGGCGGGCACGGTGTTCGCGCGCACGTCGGGGTAGTCCCTGGCCATCCGGCCGTGCTCGACGAGCAGCGCGCGGCGCTCCTCCTCGGGCAGCAGGTACCACTCGTAGGAACGCACGAACGGGTACACGCTCACGTACTTGCGCGGTTCCTCGTCGGCCAGGAACGCGGGCACGTGGCTGCGGTTGAACTCGGCGGGGCGGTGCAACGCGACCTGGCTCCACACCGGGACGGACGCCCGACCCACCGCGGTCCGGCGGAACGCGGTGTACGCGGACTGCAGCGCCTCGACCTCCCCGGCGTGCCACCAGATCAGGTAGTCGGCGTCGGCGCGCAGGCCTGCGACGTCGTACACACCGCGCACCACGACGCCCTTGCCGGCGAGCGCGTCCAGGAACTCCTGCGCCTCCGTGGCCGCGGGACCACGGTCGGCGGGCAACCGACCGGGCTCGGTGCGGAACACGGACCACATCGTGTATCTGATCGTGCTGTTGAGCTCGTTGTAGTTCAGGCGGGCCATGACCTCCATGTTTGCACGAGATTCTGTCCACTACCGAGGAGGCGCACATGTACGACATGTCAAAAGACGAGTGGCGGACGTTCCTGTCATCCGGTACCAAGACCGGCAAACTCGCGGTCATACGGGCCGACGGCACCCCGCACGTGGTGCCGATCTGGTTCGTACTGGACAGTTCCGGCGACGACGACTACGTGATCTTCAACACGGGCGAGAAGACGGTGAAGGCCAAGGCACTGCGCCGCGATCCCCGCCTGGCGATGTGCGTCGACGACCAGCACCCGCCATTCTCCTTCGTCAGCCTGCAGGCCGAGGCCGAGCTGTCCGACGACCTGGCCGCGATGCTGCCGTGGTCGATCCGTCTCGGCGGCCGTTACATGGGCGAGGAGAAGGCGGAGGACTTCGGCCGCCGCAACGCCGTGCGGGGCGAACTGCTGGTACGCGCCAGGATCACCCGAGTGATCGCGCACGCGGCGATCTCCGAGTGACCACGGCCTGAACCGCCCGGTCCGCGCTGGCCACACACGCCGGCAACCCCACACCGTGCAACGCGGCGCCGGCCACCGCGAGACCGGGCAGTTCGGCCACCGCCCGCTCGATCGCCGCCACCAGGTCCAGATGGCCGACGCCGTACTGCGGCAGCCCGCCACCCCATCGGGTGACGACGGTGTCCACCGGTGACGCCGTGACACCGGTCAGCTCGGCCAGGTCGGCACGCACCGCCGTGACGAGATCGGCGTCGTCGCGTTGCAGGATCTCGGCCTCGCCGAACCGGCCGACCGAACCGCGCACCAGCACGTGCTCCGGCCCCGCCAGGTGGGCCCACTTGCGGCTGGAGAAGGTGAACGCCTTGGCGGTGAACGGCGTGCCGTCCTGGTGTGTCTCACCGGACCCGATGAGCACGCCGGACGACTGCGGCAGCGCGACGTCCTGGGGCAGCGCGAGCGCCACCACGGCCATGGAGGCCAGCGCGATCCGGCCGTAGGCGGCGGACGCGGCCGGGCTGACGTCGGCCAGCAGCTTGCGCGCCGCCGGGGCCGGCACGGCCAGCACGACCAGGTCGGCGTCCAGGCGCTCCGGATGCGCCGCCGAGCCCACTTCCAGCTGCCAGCCGTGGTCCTGGCGGGTCAGGCCGCGCACCGGCAGCCCGTAACGGACCAGCGCGCCGGACGCCCGTACCAGCCGGTCCACCAGTGCACCCAGGCCGCCGGACAGGGTGCCGAACACCGGCGGCCGGGTGCCGTCCGGAGCCGGCGGCGGCAGCAGGCCGGCGGCGGCCGCGAGCACCGAGCCGACACCCTCGTCCAGCTTGGCGGCCAGCGCCGGCATGGTGGCACGCAGGCCGAGGCTGGCGGCCCGGCCGGCGTAGACACCGCCCAGCAGCGGGTCGACCAGCCGGTCGGGCACCTCGGGCCCGAGCCGCTCGGTGAGCAGCTTGCCGACCGACACGTCGGTGCCGGCCAGCACCACCGGCGGCAGTTCGCGTTCCCCGGCCAGCCGGCGCAGGCCCTTGTCGGACAGCACGCCGGCCACCGCGTCCACGCCGGTCGGCACGCCGAGCACGGTCCCGCTGGGGATCGGCCGGAGCTGCCCGCCGGCGCGGATGCGCGCCTGGGCCGTCGTCGGGTGCACCAGGTCGCCGCCCAGGCCCAGCTCGTCGACCAGCGCGGTCAGCTCGGGCCTGCGGGCCAGGTACGCCTCGGCGCCCACGTCGTAGTGGTGGCCCGCCAGGTCGACCGTGCGCAGCTTGCCGCCGGCCCGGTCGGACTGTTCCAGCACGGTGATCGAGGCGTCGCGGCCCAGCGCCTGGCGCAGCCGGTAGGCAGCGGTCAGCCCGCTCAGACCGCCACCGACGACCGCGACCCGCGTCATGCCAGCTCGTGCACGAGTTCGGTGACCCTGGTCAGCACCGTCGGGTCGGTCTGCGGCAGCACGCCGTGGCCCAGGTTGAACACGTGGCCGCCCGCCGCCCTGCCCTCGTCGACGATGCGGCGCACCTCGGCGTCGATCACCGGCCAGTCGGCCAGCAGGATCGCCGGGTCGAGATTGCCCTGCACCACCGGTGCCGGCGCGTCCGGCGCCGAGGCGGCGAGTCGTTCGGCCGCCACGTCCAGCGGCACCCGCCAGTCCACGCCCACCACGTCGGCGCCCGCCTCGCGCATCGCACCGAGCAGTTCGCCGGTGCCGACGCCGAAGTGGATGCGCGGGATGCCGGCGTCGGCCAGGCCGGCCAGCACCGCAGCCGAGTGCGGCAGGACGAACCGGCGGTAGTCCCGCTCGGACAGGGCGCCGGCCCAGGAGTCGAACAGCTGCACCGCGTCCACGCCCGCGGCCACCTGGGTGCGCAGGAACGTCAGGGTCAGCTCGGCGAGCCGGCCGGCCAGCGCGTGCCAGACGTCCGGGGCGCCGTGCATCAGCGCTTTGGTCTTCTCGTGGTGCCGGCTGGGACCGCCCTCCACCAGATATGACGCCAGGGTGAACGGTGCACCGGCGAAGCCGATCAGCGGTGTGTCACCCAGCTCAGTGATCAACAAACGGATCGTGTCCGCCACCGGTGCCACCTGCTCGGGCCGCAGGACGGGCAGCGCGGCCACGTCGGCCTCGGTCCGCACCGGCGAGCCGACCACCGGTCCGGTGCCCGGCACGATGGTCACGTCGACCCCGGCCGCGTAGAGCGGGACGACGATGTCGCTGAACAGGATGGCGGCGTCCACCCCGTGCCTGCGGACCGGCTGCAGGGTGATCTCGCAGGCCAGGTCCGGTGTCATGCAGGACTGGAGCATCGGGATGTCGGCCCGCACGGTGCCGTACTCCGGCAGCGAACGGCCGGCCTGGCGCATGAACCAGACCGGTCGGCGACTGGGCACACCGCCGCGTGCGGCAACCAGCAAGGGGGCGTCGGGGAGGTCCCGGCGAGCCGAGACAGGGGCGCTCGTGGTCATGTCGGCTCCATCGTCCCACGGTGCCGGTGACAGGACGGACACGGCCGAACACCGGCCCGGCGTGGCGGACCGGTCCCACGTCCGGGTGGCTCTACAGTCACCAGACGTGACCGAGGCGAGGAGGGCCGGTGACGGAAGCCGCGGAGGAGCCTGAGCTGTTCCGGCGGGCTGTGGCGTCGCTGTCGTCGGTCCGGCCCCGGCCGGAGATCGAATGGGGCGACGTCAAGCCGCCGCAGCGACTCGCGCCCTGGTCGTATGCGGTCGCCGCGGAGGTGAACGGTCCCGCGGGCGAGTTGGCCAGCGGCCGGTTGGTGCTGCTGCACGATCCCGACGGCGAGCAGGCGTGGGACGGCGTGCTGCGGCTGGTCGTCTATGTGCGGGCCGAGTTGGACGTCGAGCTGGCCACGGATCCGTTGTTGCCGGAGGTCGGCTGGTCGTGGCTGACCGACGCCCTGGAGACCTGCGGTGCTGTGTACACCGCGCTGGGCGGCACGGTCACCCAGACGTCGTCCGCCCGATTCGGCGACATCGCCGGCCCGGCCCGGACGGACGATCTTGAACTGCGGGCGTCCTGGACCGCGCGCGACGCCGAGCTGATGGCCCACGCCGAGGCGTTCTGCGAACTCCTGTCGAGCACCGTGGGCCTGCCGCCGGTCGGCGTAACCCTGTTCGGCCAACGCAACGCCTGAGCCCGCCCCGAGCGGCCGGCAGCAGCCCGAGCCCATACACGGCGGCCCGGCGACGTAGCCCGCCCAATCGCCTCGGATCCACCTGGCAAGGCTCGCAGCCCGCCGTCGTCCTCCCAGGCAACCCGAAACCGTCCAACACCCGGGCCATCCGCAGCGCGAGCAACGTTGTCACCAGGTGGGGCCGTGATCACCAATCGAATCGTCTAGCGCCGCTAGCGTCACTAGCACCGGTCGTACCACTAGCAACGCTAGCCACTGGATAGCCGGCCCAATACCATCCGGCGAGCCGGAACACAGCCTGCTCAGACACCCACCATGCAGCCGCTAGCACTACAAGTGGCGCTCGAATCAGCACCGCTCGAACTTCTAGCACCGCTAGCACCGCTAGCACCCGACCAACACCATCCGGCAGCACCGGCTTGAAGCCCGCTCCGCCACCGCCCGCCGCCCCAGGGTCCGCCCAGTGCCGCTAGCACTGCTAGCGCCGCTAGCACTGCTAGCGCCGCGTCCACCCCGCAGCTACCCCAACAACATCCAGTCGGACCGGCAGCCGAACCGGCGCACAGCCC
>DASXCQ010000012.1:0-63006 GCA_036491115.1 Pseudonocardiaceae bacterium | reverse complement strand
CAGCCAGCGGTCGAACCAGTCCTTGACCCGGCGCAGCAGATCGATCTGGTGCTCGCGTTCGGCCAGCCCGTGGCCCTCCCTCGGATACACGACGAACTCGTGTTCGACGCCGAAGTGCCGTAGCGCGCTGTGGAAGTACTGGGCCTGGCCCACCGGCACGTTCGTGTCCTGCTCACCGTGCACGATCAGGACCGGCGTGCGGACCGAGGACGCGTAGCTGATCGGGCTCAGCTCGTCGTGCCGGTGCGGTCCCGGTCCGTCCCAGCCCGCGGTGCCGGCCAGTGCCATGTCGTACCGGCCCCACTCGCCGACGCCGGTCTGGCTGCCCCAGTCCGAGATGCCCGCACCCATCACGGCCGCGGCGAACCGGTCGGTCTGGCCGACCGCCCACGCGGTCATGAACCCGCCCTGGCTCCACCCGGCGACACCCAGCCGGTCCGGATCGGCCACGCCCTCGGCGACCAGCAGGTCGACGCCCGTCACAACATCGGTCCAGTCGTCCTTGCCGACCGCACCCGAGACCGAGGCGGCGAACTCGTGGCCGTGGCCGAGGCCGCCGCGCGGATTGGGCAGAAACACCGCGAAGCCGGCGTGCGCGAGCCACTGCGGGCCGAACGCCCAATTCAGCTGGAAGTAGTCACCCCAGCGCCCGTACGGGCCGCCGTGCAGGTCGGTGACCATCGGGAACGGCCCGTCGGCCCTGGTCCTGCCCGGCGGCAACACCAGCAGCCCGTCCAGCTCCAGCCCGTCCGCGGCCCGGTAGGACAGGCGTTCCTGGGTGCCCCACGGAATGTCGGCCAGCTCCGGCCGGGTGTCGGTGAGCCGGCGAAACGGCAGGCCGACGTGGATGTTCTCGGGTTCGTGGGCGGTGCTCACGATGGCGGCCAGCACCGTGCCGTCGTGGTTGGCGGTCAACTCGCCGATCTCGCCGCCGAACCGGGTGATCTCGGCCAGGCCGTCGGTGGCGAGCCGGTTGACGGTGGTGTCCAGCCCGTCGGCGACCAGGACCAGTGGCGCACCGTCGGGGACCTGGACCAGCTCCACCGGGCACGCCGGCAGGCCCTCGGTCAGGTTGCGGCGCTGCCCGGTCGACGGGTCGACGTCGAACACGGCCATGCCGGCGATCCGACCGGGCGGTGTCAGCGCCAGATACGTGACGTGCCAACCGGATTCGTCCTGCCGCCAGGCCAGCCGTTCGGCCATGCCCGGGGTCGGCCCGAGATCGGTGGTCTCACCCGTCGCCGGATCGAACAGGTGCAGCGCCGGTTCGAGCAGACCCGGATCGGGGTCCGGGCCGGCCTGGGTGAGCACGGCCAGCGGTCCGCCGTCCGGCCGCTGCACGACAGCGGCGACGTGCCGGTCGCCGAACGACTCCGGTGCGCTCAGGTGCCCGGTCCGGGTGTTGAGCAGCCGTAGCCGGGCCTGCTTCGGCCGGCTGCGCACGTCGGCGTCGTCCCGGTCGTGTCGCTTGACCGGCTCGTCGGGGGCGGTGATCGCCACCAGTTCGGGATCGACGAGCGGCACGTGGTCCGCGATGACGCCGTGCCAGGTGGTCAGCGCCTGCCGGTCGTCGTCGGCGAGCGTGAGCCGGCACAGCCGGGCCTTGCCCGGTACGTCGTGGTCGGACCGGAAGAAGATCGCCTCGGCATCGCTGGACCACAGTGGCGCGGACACCTGGCCGTCGGGCACGGCCAACCGCCGCGACGTGCTCCCGTCGACGGCCGCGAGCCACAGCTCGTTCCTCGGATGTTCACCGGAACGGCCGGACGGCGCCACGGTGTAGGCCACCCATCGACCGTCCGGTGACACGGCAGGCGATTGCGGCAGGCGTCCATCGACCACGAGTTCCGGCGTGAGGGTGCCCATGGCACCCATCCTCGCGGTGGTGTCCATCGAGTTCCGCGGCTACCCGACGCCATCCAGGAATGCCAGCACCTCGGCCGGCGCGGTGTCCTCGGTCTGTGCCTCGGGCGGGACGTCCCAGTACCGCGAGCCGGGCAGACACTCCTCCAGGTAGCGCGCCGCCGACGTGGCGTGCGACTCGTCGTGGCCCGGCACCACCAGCGCCGGCACGGCCAGCCGCAGCAGGTCCTCCGGTTGGGCGCCGGGCACGGTGTCCCGGTCGAACTGGTACCGCGCGGTGCCGGTCAACGCCAGCAGGTAGTCGTCCCGGTCGTGGGCGGCGTAGTCCCGAGCGAACGACGGATCGGTACGGATCACCGTGACCCACGGGCCGACCCTGGGGTCCTGGGTGAAGCCGCGATCGTGCGAGCGGGCCAGTGCCACGACACCGGTCAGGCCGTGGTCGGCGACGTAGGCGGCGTGCGCGGCGAAGCGGGCGTGCTGCTTGAGCCGGTACCGGGCGCCGCCGGCCGGCGAGTACAGCACCATGCCGCGCACCCGCTCCGGCCGCGCCACCGCGAACGCCAGCACGCTGGAACAGCCGACACACCCGCCCATCAGGTGCGCGCTGTCGACGCCCAGATGATCCAGCAGGCCACAGCCCTGGGCCACATAGTCCCGCCAGCCGATCCGTGCCACCCGCCCACCGGACAGCCCGGACTCTCGCCGGTCGAACGTGATGCACGTGTAGTGCCGGCGCAGGTGCGCCAGGATGTTCGTGCGGGCGTAGACGCCCAGTGTCGCCCAGTTCTCCAGCCGCGAGTCGAAGCCGCCGGGCGAGTACATCAGCAGCGGCGGGCCGTCACCGGACACCTCGTACCGGGTGGTGATGCCGTCGACGACCGCGGTCGGCACGGCGCCCCCTCACTCGCTGGGCGGCACCGGCACGCCGCCCCTGATCTGCTGACCGGACCGGACGTCGTCCGCGTACGCGGTGAGCGCGTCGAACGACGTGCGGGCCACGTTCGCGTAGGTGTCCGGCGGACTGTCCACTCCGGACGCAGCGTAGCCGATCGCGGCATGTGCCATGCGGACCCGGCCGTCCAGCCACGGGCCGCCGCCGAACCCGCCGAGCACCGGGATGCCCACCGCTGCCGTGACGGCCGGGCCGGCCACCGGACCGGAGTTGGTGAAGTCCAGCAGTGACGCGCCCGCCGACTCCAGCCGTTTCGCCTCGGCCACCAGCTCGTCGGTCATCTCCGGCGGCACCTGGGTGCGGGCCATCGCGCCGTAGTCGATGCCGTGGCGCAGCGCGCGCTGGGGCGTGATGCCGAACTGGGCGAACACCGGGATGCCGGCCCGCTCCACGGCGGTCACCGCCTCCGGGTAGTCGGCGGCGCCGTCCAGCTTGACCAGGTCGGCACCGGCCTCCTTGACCAGCCGGATCGCCGCCCGCACCGCCGCCGCCGTGCCCTCCTGCAGCGGGCCGAACGGGAAGTCGCAGGCCACCAGCGCGTTGCCCACCCCGCGCCGCACGGCTTTGCACACCACGATCATCTCGTCCATCGTGACCTCGAGCGGGTTCGCGTGACCCCACAGGTTCACGCCCACCGAGTCGCCCACCACCACCAGGTCCACGCCGACCCGGTCGACGATCCTGGCCATCTGGTAGTCCCAGGCGACGACGCCGACGATCTTGCGGCCCTCGCGCTTCATTCCGGCCAGCGCCGGCACGGTCACCGTCATCGCTACGCGCCCAAGGCGGTCAGCACGCCGGACACGTCCCGCTGGTCCTTGGACACCAGCAGCACCCTGGCGTGCGGGCGCAGCGCGGTGACCGCGTCGCTCACGTCACCGTCCGATCCGAGGATCACGCCTGCGGTCATGATGCCGCGCAGCGTGCATGCGTTGCCGATGGCCGTCGCGGCGGCCGCACCGGTCCCGGTGGTGGCGATCATCATGACGAAGTCGGCGTCGGCCAGCTCACCGGACAGCAGCACCCGCCGCCCGTCTGCGGTGCTCAGCATGACGTCCGCCAGGTCACCGTCCGCGGAATCGCCGTCGTAGCGCAGGAAGTGCGCGCCCAGCCACGGCTGTTCGGGCAGTGGGCGGACGATCTCGGCCGCTCCGCCGTCCAGCGCCACCACGCGGGTGGCACGGGCGGTCTGCGGTGCCGCGTCGATCCGGTAGCGGGCCTCGGCGGCGGTGGCCGCCGACGCGCAGCTGTTCAGCAGGGTGGGGCGGTCGGCCATCAGACCGTCGCCTGCCGGACCCCGGGCCGTGCGGTCAGCGCGTCGGACGCCACGTCCAGGAACGACTGGTCGGCCGGGAGCACGATGGCCGCGGACCGGACCCTGTGGTGCGCCGGGTCGACACCGGGTGGTGTCACGCCCTTCTCGCGCAGGTCCAGCGCGGCCTGCACCAGCTTGCGACGCGCCTTGATGATGCCGCTGTCCGCGGACACCAGGCGTTCCTTGCCGCGGTCCACGATCGGTCCCATGCTCTCCTGCAGCGACGCGTCCTGCATGGCGATGCCCTTGATGCCGGAGAACGTCTCGCCCCGCTGCTGGGCACCCCGGTCCATCAGGTAGTCGTTGTCCTTGTTCTGCAGCGGCCGGTACGTGCCGGGGACGTACTCGTTGTGCACGCCGTGGCCGGCCTTCATCGCCGCCACCTCGGCCTCGGTCAGTGCCCGGACCGGCTGGTAGTCGAAGGTGAACACCCAACAGTTCTCGTCGTCGATGGGCACCCAGAAATGGCCGTGCACGGGGTGGTCGGCGCGCGGCGGGACCATGGTGAACGCGGGCATCACCCACGGCGTGATCCGCCAGTAGTAGTGGCCCTCCTCCGCGTTGCGCCGCACGCCGACGTAGAGGCCGCCGTCCGAGTCGACCACCTCGAAGAACGGCTTCATGTCCTTCATGTTGTACTCGTTGCCCTTGGAGCCCTTGAACAACGGGTCGTCGCGCAGGCCGGCCGAGTGCAGCCAGGACACGTGGCTGGAGTCGATGCCGCCCTCCAGCGCCTGCAACCAGTTGCACTCCTGCCAGCGCTTGGACGTGAAGGACTGCTCGGACGGCACCTGCACGAACTCGAACTCGGGCAGTGGCGGCTGGGTGGCCGGGTCGCCCAGGTAGGTCCAGAGGATGTCGCCGATCTGGACCAACGGGTACGAGGTCAGCTTCACCTTGGTGCAGAAGTTGCTGTTCTCCGGTTCGGACGGCACCTCGACGCACTGGCCGGTGACGTCGTACTTCCAACCGTGGTAGGCGCAGCGCAGGCCGCCGATCTCGTTGTTGCCGAACCACAGCGACGCGCCGCGGTGCGCGCAGAACTCGTCGAGCAGGCCGTAGCGGCCGTCGCTGTCGCGGAACGCGATCATCCGCTCGGAGAGCAGCTTCACCCGGACCGGCGGGCTACCGGGCTCGGGCAGCTCCTCGGCGAGCAGCGCCGGGACCCAGTACTGCCGGAACAGGTCTCCCATCGGCGTGCCGGGGCCGGTCCGCGTGAGCAGCTCGTTGATCTCCTGCTTGAGCATCCTCGTCCGCCTTTCCACACCGGCCGGTGGCGAGTCCCGCGCCACCGGCTCGCCACCCAAAGTGTAAGACCATTTTATCTATTAGCCACCTGCCGGCGGGCTCAGCGGTTCTTCGCCCCGTGGGTCGTGCCCGCCTTGACCGCCTCGTCAAGCAACTTCTTGCCATCCTCCGGCGACAGCTGCACCGCGTGCCGCTCGATGTTGTGCAGCCGCATGGTGCGCAGCAGGCCGGTGTCCTGGATGGCGAGGTAGCGCGACGTGTCGTTCTGGTCCAGGTTGAAGTGCTGGTGCCAGGCCCAGCGCGGCGGGGCGAACAGCGTGCCCTCCTGCCACTCGACCGCCTCGACCGGCTCGTCGTCGTAGTTGATCAGCGAGAAGCCGTGGCCCTTGACGACGTACAGGTACGCCTCGGTGGTGTGGCGGTGCCGGACGGAGCTGTTGCCGGGCATCAGTTCGGAGATGTGGGCGCCGAGCACCTCGTAGTCGGCGAGGTCGAAGTAGTGCCCACGGTTGTTGCGCCACGGGCGGGCGGGCAGCTCCATCTTCCGCAGGTCGTCCTCGACGACCAGGCCCTTGTTCGGCGGGTGCTGACGGTTGAACTCGTCCCGGGCAGCGATCTCCGACGTGCTGAGATTCTTCTTCTCGCTGGCCAGGACGCCCTTCTGGTAGTCGTCGCGCATCCAGCACCTCCTTATGGTCTTACCAATCGTCCATAGCAACTAAAGCCGCCGAGCCGCACGGTGTCAAGAAGACAACACGGACGAACGCGCTGTCACTCCGATGCCGGTTCCTCGGCGTACAAGCCGGCGATATCACCGACCGTGATGTGTTCCATCGCCACCCGGACCGCGTCGGCCAGCGGCAGCGAACGGCCGGCGCCCGCCGCCATCCGCATCGCGTTGGCCAGGTCCTTCTCGTACCAGGTCAGCCGGAACAGGCCCATCTCGGCGAGCGTCCTGCTGGCCGCGGGCCCGTCCAGCACGGCGGCCCGCAGCTTGGTCGGCTCCACCCCCAGCGCACGACCCAGCCGCATCGCCTCCATGATCGCCGACAGCTGACCCCAGTGGCACAGGTTGTTCACCGTCTTGCCCACCTGCCCGCAGCCCAGCGGTCCGAGATGGTGCACGGTGGCCGTCCAGGGCGCGAGCACCGGCCGGATCCGGTCCAGCACCGCCTCGTCGCCGCCGACCAGCAGGTTGATCCGGCCGGCCTCGGCGGCCCGGACGCCACCGGTGAGTGCCGCGTCCAACACGTCGATCCCGTACGGCATGGCCAGCTCGGCGACCACCCGGCACGTGTCGACGGTCACCGAGCTGCACACCAGCACCACCGTGCCCGGCCGCGCCGCGCGGACCAGTTCGCCGCACACGTCCAGTACGTCCCGATCGGTCGGCACCATCACCATGATCACCGCACACCGGCCCGCGAGGTCCACAACGGACTCGGCCGACAGCGCACCGGTCGCCGAGGCCATCGCGGCGGAGTCGATGTCGTGCACATGGGTGGGTAGGCCGGCCGCGGCCAGCAGGCGGGCCGTCGGCAGGCCCATCGCGCCGAGTCCGATCAGCCCAACGTCCGGTGTCGACACCCGCTCAGTATGGACTGACGGTAGGACCATAAGCAAGATACGCTGACCGCCATGAGTGCCCTGCGACTGAGCATCGCCACCACGGACTACGACCACTTCCGCGACTTCCGCCTGGGCACGGTCCGGGCGCAGGGCATCGAGCACATCTGGTCGCTGCTGGGTCACCACGAGGTGTTCGCCCGGTTCACCGCGAGCCGCGATTGGGACGTCGCCGAGCTGTCCATCGCGAAGTTCGCGGCGCAGGTCACCAGGGACGACTCGGACGTCATCGGCCTGCCGGTCGTGTGCTCGCGGCTGTTCCGGTTCGGCGCGTTCTACGTCAACCGGCACAGCGGCATCCGCACCGCGGCCGACCTGCGCGGCAAGCGGGTCGGCTCACCGGAGTGGGCCCACTCGGCCGCCGTGTACATGCGCGGCTGGCTGGCCGACGAGGCGGGAGTGCCGCTGACCGACGTCGAGTGGTACCAGGCCGGTGCCAACTCCGCGGGCCGCGAGGAGAAGGTGGAGCTGAACCTGCCGGCCGGCGTCCGGCTGACCAGGGTGGCCGACCGGTCGCTGTCCGACCTGCTCGCCGCCGGCGACATCGACTGCGCGATCATCGCCCGGCCGCCGACCTGCTTCCTGGAGGGCCACCCGGACGTGGTGCGACTGTTCCCGGACCACCAGGACCAGGAGCTGGACCAGTATCAGCGGACCGGTGTCTGGCCGATCATGCACATCATCGCGATGCGCCGGCAGGTGCTCGCGGACAACCCGTGGGTGGCGCGCAATCTCTACAACGCGTTCCTGGAGTCCAAGCAGCGCAGCGTGGAGCGGCTGCTGGACCCGGCGGTGTCGCGCTACCCGCTGCCCTGGCTGGCCACCTACGGCAGGCGCATGTGCGACCTGTTCGACGGCGACCCGTTTCCCTACGGCGTCGAGCCGAACCGGCGCACCGTCGACCAGCTGCTCCGCTACGCCCACCAGCAGGGCATCGCGCACCGCCTGGCCACCGCGGACGAGGTGTTCCCGGCCGGGATCATGACCAAGGTCGTCATCTAGCTGTTTGGCGCTCTCGCCTTCGTGTGGAATAATGGTAATACCATTATGGAGGTGGAGCGTGTTCGACGCCGATCTGCTGGTCGTGGGCGCCGGTCCGGCCGGCCTGTACGCGGCCTACTACGCCGGGTTCCGCGGCCTGCGCACCGCGATCATCGACTCACTGCCCACGCCGGGCGGCCAGGTCGCCGCGCTCTACCCGGAGAAGACGATCTACGACATCGCCGGCTTCTCGGAGATCCTCGGCCGTGACCTGGTGGCCGGCCTGCTGGACCAGGCAGAGCGCTTCTCCCCCACCTGGCTGCTCGGCGAGTCGGCCGCCGATCTGGAGCGACTGCCGGACGACCGGCTGCGGGTCACCACGGCCGGCGGCACGGTCGTCACCACCCGCTCGATCGTGATCGCCGGCGGCATCGGCACGTTCACCCCGCGACCGCTGCCGGTCGGGGCGGAGTACCTGGGCCGCGGTGTCGACCATTTCGTCACCGACCCCGCCGAGTACGCCGGTCACCACGTGCTGGTGGTCGGCGGCGGCGACAGCGCTGTCGACTGGGCACTGACCCTGGAGCCGATCGCCGCGTCGGTCACCATCGCCCACCGCAGGCTTCGGTTCACCGCACACGAGTCGTCCGTGGCTCGGCTCACCGCGTCCGGCACGGCGATCCGCACGCCGTACGTGGTCGACGAGATCGGCGGCGCCGGCCGGGTGGAACGCGTCGTGCTGCGGGACACGTCGGGCGGCGCGCTGGTCGAACTGCCCTGTTCCCGGGTGGTGGCCGCGCTGGGCTTCACCGCCAACCTGGGTCCGCTGGCCGACTGGGGCCTGACCGTGCGGGACCGGCACATCGTCGTCGACTCGACCATGTCGACCGGCGTGCCGGGCATCTACGCGGCGGGCGACATCACGGACTATCCGGGCAAGGTCCGGCTGATCTCGGTCGGCTTCGGCGAGGCCGCGCTCGCGGTGAACAACGCGGCGTCGGCCGCCGACCCGTCCGCACTCCTGTTCCCCGGTCACTCGACCGCGACGGCCGCCTGAGAGGATCGACATGCCGTACTTCATCGCCGGTGACTGCCTGGACGTGCTGGACCGGTCCTGCGTCGAGGAGTGCCCGGTGGACTGCATCTACGAGGGCGACCGCAAGATGTACATCAACCCGCGCGAGTGCATCGACTGCGGTGCGTGCGAGCCGGTGTGCCCGGTCGAGGCCATCACGTCGGACCTGCGTATCGCGGCTGCCGACGTGCCGTGGCGGGACGACAACGCCGCCTTCTTCGACGACGTCCTGCCCGGCAGGGACGCCCCGCTCGGTGCACCCGGCGGCGCGGGCGGGACCGGCCGGATCGGCGCCGACGCGCCACTGGCCGCCGGCGCACCGGCGAACGCCGGGTGAGTGGGCGGCTCATCCTGCTCCGACACGGCATGTCGGAGTGGAACGAGCAGGGCATGTTCACCGGCTGGCTGGACGTGCCGCTGGCCGACAGCGGCCGAGCGCAGGCCAGGCAGGCCGCGACGCTGCTGGCCGAACACGGCCTGCTCCCGGACGCCGTGCACAGTTCGGTGCTGGTCAGAGCAGTGGACACGGCCGGTGAAATGCTGCGCGTCTGGGCTAGTTCGGTGCCGGTCACCCGTAGCTGGCGGCTCAACGAACGCCACTACGGCGCCCTGACCGGCCGGGTGAAACGGGACGTGGTGGCGGAATACGGCGAGCAGCAGTTCGCCGAATGGCGCCGGTCGTTCAAGGGCACGCCGCCGCCACTGCCCGGCGGTCCGATCGACGACCCCCGGTACACGGGAATCGACGTTCCGCGAACCGAGTCCCTGGCCGACGTGCTGGCTCGCGTGCTGCCGTACTGGAGCGAGGTGCTCCGGCCGTCGCTGGCCGACCGGACCGTGCTGGTCGTCTCGCACAGCAACACGTTGCGTGCGCTGGTCAAACACCTGGAACGGATCCCGGACGAAGCCATCGACGCGCTGAACATCCCGACCGGCAGTCCACTGGTCTACGACATCGACTCCGGTGGTCCCGGCGTGTACCTGGACCCGCGTGCCGCCGAGGCCGGCGCGGCCGCGGTGGCCAACGAAGGACATGAAACGTCACCCGGAAGCGGGTGACTTGGCACACGTGTGCACTGGCAGACTCCTCACCCTGTGCCAGTTGTGACGGATGAGGAGTACCGGTGACCGAGGATGCTGTCTGGGTCCCGCCAGAATTCGACCACCACCTGCCCAGCGTCGCCCGGATCTACGACTACGTGCTGGGCGGTGCGCACAACTTCGACGTCGACCGCGAGATCGCCGACCGTTTGCTGCGCGTCCAGCCGAATGTGGCCGACATGGCGCGGCGGAACCGGGCATTCCTGCAGCGGGTGGTGCGATACCTGGTCGGTGAGGGCGTCCGGCAGTTCCTGGATCTCGGTTCGGGCATCCCGACGGTCGGCAACGTGCACGAGGTGGCCCAGCAGGCAGCGCCCGGCACGAAGGTGGTGTACGTCGACTACGAGGAAGTAGCAGTCGCACACAGCCAGTTGTTGTTGCGCGACAACAAGGATGCCGACATCGTCTTCGCCGACGTGACGCACCCGGCTGACGTGCTCGCTGCTCCCGCCACCCGCCGGCTACTCGACTTCGGCCGGCCGATCGCGATTCTCGCGGTGACGTTGGGGCACTACATCCCGCCGGAGGCCGATCCGGTGGGGATGTTCGCCACGTATCGGGATGCGGTGGTTCCTGATAGTTATCTGGCGCTGACGCATCTGACAAACGACTTCGAGGCGATCAACGGCGAGGAGATCATCGAGACGATGAAGTCCACGCGGGACAATGTGTTTCCTCGGTCTCGTTCGGAGGTTCTCGCGTTGTTCGATGGGTTTGACCTGGTTGAGCCCGGTTTGGTCACGACGTCCCAGTGGCGGCCGGAGCCGACGATGACCGAGGCCGTCGATCCGGAGGATGACGGGCTGTACGCGGCAGTGGGTCGTAAGCGGTAGTTCTCGGGTTGGGGCTGACTCCGGCCGCTCCCTCCTTTGGATGGTGTGATGGAGCGGCAGGAAGAACTGGATCGTCCGGGAAGCTGGTGTCTCCCAGGGTTGGGATGGAATCGCGCTTCGCCGGAGAACGGGAACTTCCCTCCTGGACGATCACTGCGGCGGATCGGTGTTCACTCCATTGCTGGGCGGACTTGGCGAGTGCTTGTTTCCATGGCTCATCGGGCTGGTCACTGGCGATCCCGGTCCATAGCCGAGTCAGCGCGGAGGCGAACAAGTCGATCGCGGCGGTGTCGGCGTTGTGCCAGGCGGGACATTGCCGAGCGACTTCTTCGGCGCTGGTGGGGCTGTGCCCGCACGCGATCAGCCGGGGGATCAAACAGGCTGGGTCGATCCGGGCGGAACCTTTCGTCGGCCATGCCCAGTCGATGATCTTGGCGTTACCGTCGGTGGTGATCAGAATGTTCGCCGGGTTGTAGTCGGTGTGCAGGATCGTGTCGCCGGCGAGAACTTCCTGCGCGGCCGGGTCGCTGATCGCTTCGGCCCAGCGCTGTTCGGCGCGCCGGAAGTACACCGGTGGCAGGTCCGGGCAGGACAAGTCGGCGAGTCGGCCCATGGTTGCCACGAGAATGGGCAGGTCTGGGGAGCCCGGTGGGTAGCTTGCCGGGCGGCCGGCCACATGCTCGAAACACAGCAGGTCCCACCGCTGATCTCGATCCGCCACAACAATTCGGGCGAGACCGCGCGCACATGCGGGTTGATCGCGGCTTCCCGCTGCTGCGTGACCACACCACGAAGGTCCGTACGTAGCCCCTTCACGAACCGGCGTCCCTCGCGGGTTTCCAACACGGTCGCGATGGCGGAGTTCTGGCCATCGCCAACCGTGGTCGCCGAGAGGACGGGTCCGGTCAGGGCTTCGACGGCGTGACGCACGCTGGCAGGAAGCTGCTCCCAGGCGATACGCGGGACGGCCATGGAGTCTGTCTTCCGCTCGGGGTCGTGGCGGCCTGAACAATAACGCCGTGGGTGGGCGCCCGCATGAACCACGCGCCGACGCCCACCGACCGTTCACACCATCAGTACGTCCGAAGCGGGCTTGCCGTCATGACGGCGATCAGGTCGAGCGTCATCTCACGCGCCTCGGCGACGGTACGTCCCCACGTGACACCGACACCAGGCACGTTCACCACCCAGAACCGGCCTTCGCGCGTCGCGGTCGCCTGATGCGTCTTCACTGCGACCACCCTTTCGGCACGGCAAATGACGTAGATCTATCCCCCCTTGATGTCAGCCGGACCGGGGGCCTGGATGTCAGCGCTTGTCCGAGGAGAGCAGTTCCAACGCGACCTCCAGCGCCGCCGCCTTCCGCTCCTCGGGCGTCGCCTTGAGCTGAAACGGCCCGACGTGGCCGATGTGCAGCACCGCCAGCGACATGCTGTTCTTGAGCTGCGTCGTCAGCGGGGCCGTGTCGTCAGTGAGCAGCTGCGCCAGTTCGCGGAACTTGGCGAACAGCTCGCTGCTGTCCTCCAGGTCACGGACCGCCGACTGGTTGCCCTGGACGAACTGGATGAGGGCCTCGCCGGGACCGGTCAGCACCGCCGCGTACCGGCGCACCACCTCGGCCCGGGTCTCGAAGTCGACGGCGTTCTCCCTGGCCCACACCAGCACGTCGTCGATGCGCTCCATGAAGTCGTCGAACAGGCTGCCGACGATGTCTTCCTTGGTTCGGAAGTGGTAGTACAGGGCGGCCTTCGTCACACCGAGGCGCTCGGCGATCTCGCGCAGGGAGGTCTTCTCGTAGCCCTGTTCGGCGAACAACTCCAGGGCAATGGCCTGGATTCGGCTACGCGTGTCCCCTCGGCGACGCGACTCGGTCACTGCACCCACTCCCAAATCCTTACTTGACGGCCGGCTAGTTCCCAGCTTACCGTACGGCAAGTAAGTCAGACGGTCCTCACAGGTTACTCAGGGGAGAGTACTGATGACAGACACGATGTCGCGCGACGCGACTGCCCCGGCGGGCGTCGGGGCGCCCAACCGGCGGCTGATCCGTGTCGCGATGGTCGGGCTGATGCTCGGCATGTTGCTGGCGATGCTGGACAACCTGGTCGTCAGCACCGCGCTGCCGACCATCGTCGGCGATCTGGGTGGGCTGGCCCACCTGTCCTGGGTCGTCACCGGCTACGCCCTCGCGGCCGCCGCGTCGACGCCGATCTGGGGCAAGCTCGGCGACCTCTACGGGCGCCGGGGCATGTTCATGACCTCGATCGTGATCTTCCTGGCCGGCTCCGCGCTGGCCGGACTGTCCCAGAACATGAACGAGTTGATCGGCTTCCGGGCCATCCAGGGTCTGGGCGCGGGCGGCCTGATGGTCGGCGCGATGGCGATCATCGGTGACCTGATCCCGCCCCGGGAACGTGGCCGCTACCAGGCGATGATCGGCGGGATGATGCCGATCGCGTTCGTCGGCGGCCCGCTGGTCGGTGGCCTGCTCACCGACCACCTGTCCTGGCGCTGGGTCTTCTACATCAACATTCCGCTGGGCATCGCGGCGCTGATCGTGACCGGGCTGTTCATGAAGCTGCCCCGGCAGCGGATCAAGGCCCGGATCGACTACCTGGGCGCGATCCTGCTCACCGTCGGCGTGGTGTCGCTGACGCTGGCCGCGAGTTGGGCCGGCAGCCAGTACGCGTGGGGTTCGTGGCAGATCATCTCGCTGTTCGCGGTGGCCGTGCTGTTCCTGGTCGGGTTCGGCTACGCGGAGAGCAAGGTGTCCGAGCCGATCCTGCCGCCCCGGCTGTTCCGCAGCCGCAACTTCACGGTCGCGCAGGTGCTGAGCTTCCTGGTCGGCGCCGCCATGTTCGGCGCGGTGAACTTCCTGCCGCAGTACATGCAGAACGTGCGGGGCGCCTCGGCCACCGCGAGCGGCCTGCTGTTGCTGCCGCTGATGTTCG
Source organism: Pseudonocardiaceae bacterium (assembly GCA_036491115.1). Taxonomy (GTDB): domain Bacteria; phylum Actinomycetota; class Actinomycetes; order Mycobacteriales; family Pseudonocardiaceae; genus DATEPR01. Next base: position 49,058 of record DASXCQ010000012.1, on the reverse strand, counting down.
GCATGCTGGCCGTGATGCTCACCACCGGGCAGATCACCACCCGCACCGGCCGCTACCGGGAGTTCCCGATCATCGGTGGGTTCGTGCTCACCGTCGGCATGCTGATCCTGCTGATGCTGAACGTGAACACGACCACACTGGTGGCGTCCGGGCTGACCCTGGTGGTCGGCCTGGGCATGGGCTTCCTGATGCAGAACACGATGCTGATCACGCAGAACAGCGCCCCGCTGCGGGACATGGGCGCGGCGAGCGGGTCGGTCACGCTGTTCCGCACGGTCGGCGGCTCGCTGGGCATCGCGCTGCTCGGCTCGCTCTACACGTCCCACCTGACCAGCACCCTGACCTCGCACCTGGGCGCGGCGGGGAGCAAGCTGATCAGCGGTGGCGCCCAGTTGCCACCCTCGGCAGTGCTGGCCCTGCCGGCGCCGATCCGGGACGCCTTCCAGACCGGCGTGGTCAACGGCCTGCACTGGGTGCTGCTCGGCGGCGCGATCATGGCGGCGATCGGCTTCGTGGTCGCGTGGTTCATCAAGGCGGAACCACTGCGCGCGACGCCGGCGCCGGAACCGACCGTCGAGACAGAGAAGGACGCGGTTCCCGCGGCAAGCTGACATCCGGGACAACAGCGAGCTGACGGCCGATCAGGCCGTCAGCTCGCTGCCGTCCGGTCCCCCGACAACGCCCGCCGCAGCACCGCGGACTCGTGCTCGGACACCGACTGCACGAAATGCAGCAGCACCGCGTCCGGGTCGCCGGACGAGTCCAACACGTCCCGCAGCGCACGAGCGGCGGCCGCGGCACGGCTCACCGCGGGCCGGTAGCGGTAGGCGTTGCCGTCCATCTCCCGGCTGGTCCAGCACTTGCGGTGCAGGTTGTCCAGCACGGTCATCACGGTGGTGTAGGCGAGCGGGCGACCGGTGTCCAACCGGTCCAGCACCTGGCGCACCTTGAGGGGCTCGGCGGCGTCCCACAGGACGTTCATGACCGCCGCCTGCAGCTCGCCCAACCCGTGCATGCCACCCTCCCCACCGCAGCGTAGTGGCAGGTCGGCGCCAGGATGGGGAGAACCACACACGACCATCACCCGGACCGTGGTACCGGCCGGGGAACAGGGCCATTGGAGTGACTTCAGATCACGAACGGGTAACCATAGCGCCTTCTCGCTACTAAAGCTAGTAGTGGACATCGCCTTTCCGGGTGCCGTAGCGTCGCAGCGCCAACGGGGGTCGCCGACCATGAAGGAGGCATGCGCGACGTGTCGTCGCAACAGCTGACACGGTCCTGGAAACGGTTACGCAGTGGGATGTTGCTCGCAGCGGCAGCGGCGATGATCGCCGGTGCGCTTCCCCTCGCGGCCGCCGCGGCTCCGGCATCCCCGCCGACCACCAGTGCCGATGCGTTGGCGCAGTACAAGAAACTCACTGCGAAAGCCGAAACGCTGGACGAGAACCTGTTGGCCGCCAAGAATGATCTGGCGACCAAGCAGGCCCAACTGAGCAAGCTCAACGCCCAACTCGCCGGGTCGAAACAGACCGTGACGAAGGCGAAGCATACCGAGAGCCAGTTCCAGGGCCAGGTCGACCAGTTCGCCGCCGCGTCCTTCGACGGAGCGCGACTGTCCCAACTGTCCGCACTGCTCACCGGAAAATCGGCGCAGGACTTCCTGCAGCGGGCCGAAATGCTCAACGAGGTGGCCTCGGAGAACGGCACGGCGCTGCACAAGCTCAGCGGCGCGGTCACCCAGGCGGCCGCGGCCCAGAAGCAGGCACAGGCGGCGCAGCAGCAGACCCAGGCGGCCACCACGGCGGCCGCGAAACTGGTCAGCAGCATCACCAGCCAGCAGAAGGCGCTGGACAGCCAGATCACCGTCGTCAAGGCGGCCCTCAACCGGCTCACCGCGGCGCAGAAGAAGACGCTGTCCGGTGGTGGCGGCGACATGGGCACGTTCCTGGGCCCACCCGGCGTGATCAACACGGTGTTGCAGGCGGCGTTGAGCCGGCGCGGCGACACCTATGTGTGGGGTGCCGCGGGTCCGACCGACTTCGACTGCTCGGGGCTGGTCATGTGGGCCTATGCCAAGGGCGGCATCAGCCTGCCGCACTCCAGCCGCGCCCAGTACACCTTCGGCAAGCCGGTCGCCCGCGGCCAGTGGCAGGTCGGTGACCTGCTGTTCTTCGGCGGTTCGGCGGCCACCATCCACCACGTCGCGATGTACGTTGGCAACGGCGAGATCATCCAGGCGCCCACCACGGGCGTGCCGGTCGAGGTGGTGCCGGTGTCCGGCGCCGGCAGCGACTACTACGGGGCCAAGCGGATCGTCGGCTAGTCCCCACGGAGCACGGTCCACCGCGTGTGTCGACACGCGCAGACCGGAACGGCATCGTCACGTCGGTATCGCTTCTCTCGCCTCTCAGCGATCCGGCGTGACGATGCCGTATTCGTGGATCTTGCGGTAGAGCGTCGCGCGGGACATGCCGAGGAACTGCGCCGCCCGCACCTTGTTGCCGTCGGCGTCCTCCAGGCTGTGCACGATGGCGTCCCGTTCCATCGACTCCAGCCGGTTCAGCGGCCGCCGGGTGACCGTGCGGAACTCGGCAGGCAGGTCACTGGACTGGATCGCACCGGCCCGCCGGTGCCGGGCCGCCTCACGCAGCACCTGGAACAGCTGGGTCGCGTTGCCCGGCCAGCTGGCCCGCATCAGCAGGTGCATGGCGGGCGGTGAGCAGGTCAGCTGCTGGCCCGCCATGGCCAGCCGGGACAGGAACAGCGGCACCAGCTCGTTCAGGTCGTCCACGTGCCGGCGCAGCGGCGGCACCTGCACGGTGCGCGGGAAGTCGGCCAGCAGTTCGACCAGGTCCGGTTTGGTCTCCGCGTCCTGGCTGAGGGTGACCGCCACCCACGGCAGGTCGGCCGCCCGCCGGGTGCGCAGTTCGCGCAGCACCGACACCAGCACGGCCAGCCGGTCCGGGGACAACCGGTCCACGTGCCGCACCACCAGCGCGTCCACCGGGTCGTCGAGCAGTTCGCGGCGCAGGTCGTCCCGCCAGTCGGCGGCCGGGCCCACCTCGGCCGCGTCCAGGGAGTGCACCCTGCCGGTCGGGTTGCGGCGCTGGTGCACGCACCGGGCCAGGGTGTACTTGCCGACCCCGCGCTCACCGGCCAGCACCAGCCACTCCCCCTTGCCGTAGCTGGCATCGACGTCGTGGCAGCAGCGCAGCCACAGGGGCGCCGAGCCCACCACACCGGGCAGGAACATGGGGATCATCGACGCCGACGGGCTCGGCCCGTCCTCGTTCTCGATCAGCTTCACGCTCAGCACGCCGCCGTCCCGGCCGGGCCCGTCGCCGACGGCACGGCACTGCAGCCGCACCCGGCCACCGGTGGGCAGCGCCAGCGTCGTGGTGCTGCCCCGGCCCTCGGCCAGCGCCTGGGTGGCGTGCCCGAGCAGCACGGCCTGGTCGGCCGGGTCGAGCAGGCGGCGGGCGCGGTCGTTCATCATCACGATGTCGTCGTTGAACGCCATCACGATGCCGGTGGTGCGCCGGCAGGTGCGCAGGTACGCCTGGAACAGCGCCATCTCCCGGATGTTGCCGTGCATCAGCATCGCCTGGCGGATCTGCTCTGCGGTGGTGCGGGCCAGCGCGATGAGCAGCTGGCCGGCGTCCTTGCGCCAGCAGGTCAGGTCGATCGCGCCGATCGTCTTGCCGGAGATGGGGTGCTGGATCGGCGCGCCCGCGCAGGCCAGGTCCTCCAGGTTCTCCGCGTAGTGCTCGTGCCCGAACACGTGCGTCGGCCGGCCGTCCTCCAGCGCGGTGCCGATGCCGTTGGTGCCGACGAACTGTTCGCCGTAGCTGAACCCGGGCACCAGCTCCACGCTCTCCAGGTGCCGGTGCAGATCCGGATCACCGGTGTGCTGGGTGAGCACGACACCGGTCGGGTCGGTGAGGATCAGGCTGATGGGCTGGCCGTCCAGCTGGTCGCCGAGCCGGTCCAGCACCGGTTCCGCCGCCCGGATCAGCGGGGTGTCCAGATTCTGTTCGTCGGTGTAGGGCAGGTCGATGCGATCGGCCGCCACCCGCAGCTCACGGGACCGCCACCAGGACGCCAGGATCGGTTGCCGGACCTTCTCCTGCTCCACGGTGTCGGACGTGAGGAACTGCAGCCGCGCCTTCGCCAGGCCCTCTCCGTCCGGGGGGACCTGCGCGGGGATCATCGGCGTTACGCCCCGTCGCGCCAGCCGGATGTCGTCCACCTACACCTCCCGATCGCTGCCCGCCGGGATGCCTGGGAGCGGGCACCGCACGGTGCGTGCTGTGTCCTAGGACACAGCCTAGGCCGGTACGCCGAATGGCGCTGTCTCAAATTGAGACACCCACCCCCGACGTGCGGTTGTGTCATGGGTGGTCAGGGACAGTGACGGCCAGCAGCGGGAGGCGAACCCGATGCCCGGAGATCCAAAGCCGGACACACCCAACGAGACCTACAACCCGTGGACCATCGTGCACGTGGTGTTCGACCATCTCGTCGAGCATGGCTGCCATCCGACGCTCGGGGATGCCGGCCATCCGGGTGAACCTGCCGCGGCGCTGCTGAAGGCGTTCGGCATCACGCCGACCGTCGAGGGTGACGCCAGAACCACGCAGCGTGTCCGCGACGAACTCGCCGACCTGCGTGCGGCGATGCTCGACGAACCGTGATCAGGTACTGACTTTCCCCAGCTCGGCGTGCGTATTGCCGCAGGTTGTCGGCTTGCGAGTGTCTCATATTGAGACCCGTAACACAGTCGGTTCGGGGTTGTAATCCTCACGTAGGACTTGCGCCCAACTGCCGAGCCCGGCAACCGCCTGTACGGCGGGTAAGGAGTCAGTATGAGCCGCCAGAGTGTGGCGAAAGCCCACCAGAAGATCCAGGAACTGTCCTGGGAACCGGCGTACCACGAGCCGGTGTCGCACTACGGCACCGACTACACGTTCCAGAAGGCCAAGAAGAAGGACCCCCTCAAGCAGGTGCTCCGCTCCTACTTCCCCATGCAGGAGGAGAAGGACCACCGCGTGTACGGCGCCGAGGACGGCGCGATCCGGGGCAACATGTTCCGGCAGGTGCAGGAACGCTGGCTGGAGTGGCAGAAGCTGTTCCTGAGCATCATCCCGCTGCCCGAGATCTCCGCGGCGCGGGCGATGCCGCTGTTGTTCCGCACGGTGCCCAACCCCGAGCTGCACAACGGCCAGGCGATCCAGATGATCGACGAGGTCAGGCACTCGACGATCCAGCAGAACCTCAAGCGCCTGTACATGAACAACTACATCGACCCGGCGGGCTTCAACAGCAGCCTGCGCAACTTCCAGAACGACTACTGCGGCACCATCGGCCGCCAGTTCGCCGAGGGCTTCATCACCGGTGACGCGATCACCGCGGCGAGCATCTACCTCACCATCGTGGCCGAGACGGCCTTCACCAACACGCTGTTCGTGGCCATGCCGGCGGAGGCCGCCGCCAACGGCGACTACCTGCTGCCGACCGTGTTCCACTCGGTGCAGTCGGACGAGTCGCGACACATCAGCAACGGCTACGCGACCCTGCTGATGGCGCTGTCCGACGAGAGCAACCACCAGCTGCTGGCCCGCGACCTGCGCTACGCGTGGTGGAACAACCACCGTGTGGTGGACGCGGCCATCGGTACGTTCATCGAGTACGGCACGAAGGACCGCCGCAAGGACCGGGAGAGCTACGCGGAGATGTGGCGTCGGTGGATCTACGACGACTACTACCGCAGCTACCTCGTCCCGCTGGAGAAGTACGGCCTGGAGATCCCGCACGACCTCATCGAGGAAGCCTGGAACCAGATCTGGAACAAGGGCTACGTGCACGAGGTCGCACAGTTCTTCGCCACCGGGTGGCTGGCCAACTACTGGCGCATCGACCCGATGACCGACGAGGACTTCGAGTGGTTCGAGTACAAGTACCCGGGCTGGTACGACAAGTACGGCAAGTGGTGGGAGAACTACAACCGGCTGTCCACTCCGAACGGTCACAACCCGATCGCGCTGGAGAACGTCGACTACGTGTACCCCAGCCGTTGCTGGACGTGCATGGTGCCGTGCCTGGTCCGCGAGGACATGGTGATGGACGAGGTCGACGGTCAGTGGCGGACCTACTGCAGTGAGCCCTGCCACTGGACGGACGCGACCGCGTTCCGGCCGACCTACGAGGGCCGTGAGACGCCGAACATGGGCAAGCTCATCGGTGCCCGCGAGTGGGAGACGCTCTACCACGGCTGGAACTGGGCCGACGTGGTGTCCGACATGGGCTACGTGCGGGACGACGGCAACACGCTGGTCGCGCAGCCGCACCTGGATCTGGACCCCAAGAAGATGTGGACGCTGGACCACCTGCGCCGCTGCCCGCCGCTGCAGAGCCCGAACGTGCTGCTCAACGAGATGACCGCCGAGCAGCGGACCGCGTTCGCGGCGGACTACAACCGCCAGGGCCCCGCCGGCCGTCCGGCCCCGCAGAGCTAGCGCCGCACGGCCATGGGCGAGAAACACCGGGTCTTGTTCGAGCCGGTCGGCGTGGAGATCGAGGTCGACGAGGACCAGACGATTCTCCGCGCCGCCGCCGAGCAGGGCGTCATGCTGATGCACGGCTGCAAGGAAGGCCAGTGCGCCTCCTGCAAGTCCTTCATCCTCGACGGCGACGACGTCGAGCACGACAAGTACTCCACGTTCGCGCTGCCCGACTACGAGAAGGACGAGGGTTACACCCTGCTGTGCCGGGCACACGCCTACGAGGACCTCACGATCGAGTTGCTCAACTACGACGAGGAGATGATCCGTTCGGGCCTGCCGATCCAGCAGGTCCGGGCGGAGGTCGTGGCCAACGACAACGTCACCCACGACATGCGCCACCTCGTCATCCGGCTGGTCGAGCCGGCGACGCTGAAGTTCTTCCCCGGCCAGTACGTGGACTTCGCGATCCCGGGCAGCGAGGAAACCCGGTCGTTCTCGATGGCCAACACGCCCAGCGGCGACACCGGGCTACTGGAGTTCGTGATCAAGATCTACCCGAACGGCCTGTTCTCCGGCTTCCTGGACAGCGAGGTCGCGGTCGGTGACCAGGTGGAGATCACCGGGCCGTTCGGGGTTTTCACCTTGCGCGACAACCCCGACGCCGAGCTGGTCTTCGTCGGCGGCGGGGCGGGCATGGCGCCGATCCTGTCGCTGCTGCGCTCCATGGCCGAACGTGGCATCCAGCGCAGGACCACGTTCTACTACGGCGCGCGGCGGCGCCGGGACCTCTGCTTCGAACAGGAACTGGCGGAACTGGGCGGGGCGCTGCCCAATCTGCGCTTCGTGCCCGCACTGTCCGAACCGGAGGACGGCGAGCAGTGGGACGGCGAGACCGGCCTGATCACCGATGTGTTGCGCCGCAAGGAGGGTGATCTCGCCGGGGCCGACGCCTACGTGTGCGGTCCGCCGCCGATGGTCGAGGCGGCCCTGGAGTTGCTGCCCGCGCTGGGCGTGGCCGACAAGCGAATCTTCTACGACAAGTTCACCACCACCGGTGAAGCGGAGGACTGAATGACTACGACGCCTGAACGCAGTGTCCCCAAGCCTGTCTTCACCGACGCGGAGGCGGGCGCCAAGACCTTCCCCGATTCCGATCTGCGGCGCTTCAACTACTTCGTGCCACAGAAGCGCAAGCAGAGTCACTACGAGGACGTGACCGTCGAGGTCCAGCCGGACCCGAGGCACTACCTGTCGCAGGGCTGGCTGTACGGCTTCGCCGACGGCCAGGGCGGCTACCCGCTGGACTGGACCGTGCTCAAGGCATGGGGCTCGGACCGGCCGGTACCGGAACGGTTCGCCGGCTCGGGCGGCAAGGGCTACGACTGGCCCGCCCACGGCTGGCACGAGTTCCGTGACCCGAACGAGGAGTGGGAGCTCACGCTCTACCGCTACAACTCCAACGTGGTCCGCCAGCTCAACCAGAACATCGACGCGGCCCGCCAGGCCAAGGCGTTCGAGCAGTGGAACCCGAACTGGGTCAGCTTCGTCGCGCAGCACGTCGGCGCGTGGATGCACGTCGACCACGGTCTGGGCCTGTACCTGTTCGCCAACGCCAACCGCAGGGCACCGACGAACATGCACAACAACGCGATCTCGGTGAACAGCATGCACCGGATCCGCGCGGCCCAGGACCTGGCCCTGTACAACCTGACGCTGTCCGAGGAGCTCCCCGGCTTCGACGGTTCGGCCCACACCGCGGTGTGGAACGACGACCCGGCGTGGCAGGGCGTGCGCGAGGTCGCCGAGCAGCTGACCGGGATCTGGGACTGGTGCGAGGCCGTGTTCGCGGCGAACATCGTGTTCGAGCCGCTGGTCGGCGAGATGTTCCGGAGCAACCTGGTGCAGCAGGCCGCACCGTCCAACGGGGACTTCATCACGCCGACGCTGATCGGCGCGGAGGAGTTCGACTTCGCCGAGCGCGACCTCCGCTACACCCGTGCCATGTTCCAGTTGTTGGTGCGGGACAAGGAGTTCGCCGACCACAACCGCGCCACGCTGCAGGGCTGGCTGGAGACCTGGGTGCCGCGCTGCATCCGGGCCGCCCGGACGCTGCAGCCGCTGTGGTCGCAGCCCGACGCCAAGCCGCCGCGCTTCGAGGACGGCCTCGACCGCGCCAAGAGCCGGTTCACCGGCATCCTGTCCGACCTGGACCTGCAAGCACCGAAGGAGTTGGGCCAGTGACCTCGTTCCGAACCGCGGAGAGCCCGTTCAAGTCCAACAACACGGCCTCCAACATGTGCGGCTTCACACTGATGAACAACCAGGTCGGCGCGATCGTGGCCGAGGTGATGGGCCGCGAGCCCAACGTCACCATCACCCCCCTGCCCTCGATGATCCGGGTGGACGCCACGGGCCGGATGGACGTCCTCTACTCCGACATCGACGAGGCCGCGGGTGAGGAGGACGGTTGGTTCAACTCGGCCGAGTTCGAGGAGAGCATGTCGACCCACTACGGCCGGATGATCCACGAGGACGACCGCACCATCATGTTCGCCAATCCCGAGGACGCTGCCGAGTTCCTCGACTTCGACCTCGTAGCACGTTCGTAGCAACACCACCACCACGCAGGCGGCACTCGATCCAGCCAGGAGGCACCGTGTACGAGAAGGACGGCGAGAAGTATTTCGTGGTGGACAGCCACGCACATTTCTGGGATGCCAGCCCGGCGAACTGGGTTCCCGGCCAGGAGGAGTACGCCAAGGGCTGGATCGAGTGCTTCCACGCCTACCAGGGTCTCGGCCCGGCCGAGACGCACTGGCCGATCGAGAAGTTCCAGAAGTACTCGGAAGAGACGATGATGAAGGACGTGTTCGAGGACGGACACGTGGACATGGCGATCTTCCAGCCCACCAACCTCCGGCAGTGGTACAAGAACGGCTTCAACACCACCGAGGAGGACGGCGCGATGGCCGAGCGCCATCCGGGCAGGTTCCTGGTCAACACCAACTTCGACTCCCGCGACGGTGACGAGGGCATCAAGGCGCTCGAGGAGCGGGTGCAGCGCTGGGGCTCCAAGGGCGTGAAGCTCTACACCGCGGAGTGGAAGGGCGACTCGCGCGGCTGGAGCCTCAAGTCCGCCGAGACGGCCCGCTACCTGGAGAAGTGCCAGGAACTGGGCGTGACGAACATCCATGTGCACAAGGGCCCGACGATCTGGCCGCTGGACAAGGACGCGTTCGACGTGTCCGATGTGGACTACGCAGCGACCAACTTCCCGGGGCTGAACTTCATCGTCGAGCACGTCGGCCTGCCCAGGATCGAGGACTTCTGCTTCATGGCGACGCAGGAGCCCAACGTGTACGCCGGCCTGTCCGTCGTGGTGGGCGGCCTGATGCACGCCCGGCCGAGGTTCTTCGCCAAGGTCATGGGTGAGCTGATGTTCTGGCTGGGTGAGGACCGGCTGCTGTTCGGCGGGGACTACGCCATCTGGGAGCCGAAGTGGCAGGTGGAGGGCCTCGTCGACTGGCAGATGCCGGACGGCGAGGAGTTCTCCGACTACAGCAAGGTGTCCATCGACGCGAAGAAGAAGATCCTCGGCCTGAACGCGGCCCGCCTCTACGGCATCAAGGTGCCACCGGAGACGGATGTGGAAGCGCCGGAGGTCGAGCCGGTCGGCGTGCCCTCATGAGCACACCCACGGCTCCTGCCGAGACCGCCGCGCTCGGCGCGGCGATCCCGGCGGGAGCGTCAGGCGCGGAGACCCAGGTTGCGCTGCGCGCGGCGGTCTGGGTAGCACTCGGCACCGTGCGCGACCCGGAACTGGACGAACCCCTGACCGATCTGGGGTTCGTGTCGCGTTGTGCGGTGTCCGGCGACGGGGCCGCGACCGTGCGGCTGCGGCTGCCGACCTACTTCTGCGCGCCGAACTTCGCCTTCCTGATGGTCGCCGACGCCTTCGACGCCGTCACCGCCGTGGCCGGCGTGACCGCGGCCGACGTCCAGCTGGTGGACCACTTCGCCGTCGACGCGATCAACACGGGAGTGGCCGCGCGGGCCGGTTTCGTGGCGTCGTTCGACGGTGAGGCGGTCAACGAGCTGGGTGACCTGCGCGCGGACTTCCTGCGCCGGGCGGTGCTGGCCGGCACCGACCGGGTCTGCCGGGCGATCCGCCGCGACCGCGCCTGCGATCCGATCGACCTGGCCGGCCTGACCCTCGGCGACGCGCCCGCCGGGCCGGACCGGGAACGGCTGCGCGACCGCCGCCGGGAACTGGGCCTGCCCCACGGCGACACCGATCCGCTGGTGATCGACCCGCGGACCGGTGACCGGGTCGGGGCACCCGGCATGCGCCTGCACCTGGGCCTGGCCCGCACCACCAGGGTCAGCCAGGAGGCCAACTCCGGTGTGTGCCGGGGCATGTTGCACGCCCGCTACCCCAACGGTGAGGAGAGGACGTCATGAAGGCGGTTCGGCTGCACACCTATCACCAGCAGCCGGTGATCGAGGAAGTGCCGGAACCCCACGCGAAGGGGCCGCTGGACGTCGTGGTGCGCATCGGCGGCGCCGGCGTGTGCCGCACCGACCTGCACATCATCGAGCAGCAGTGGGCGGAGAAGTCGCAGGTGACGCTCCCCTACACGATCGGCCACGAGAACGCGGGCTGGGTCGAGGAGATCGGTCCGGCGGTGACCAACGTGGCCGTCGGCGACACGGTGATCCTGCACCCGACGCCGACGTGCGGCCTGTGCCACGCCTGCCGGGCCGGCGACGACATGCACTGCGAGAACAACGCGTTCCCCGGCATCGACACCGACGGCGGTATGGCCGAGTACCTGCTCACGTCGGCCAGGGCCTGCATCAAGCTGGACCCGGCCACCCAGCCCGCGGACGTGGCCGCGCTGGCCGACGCCGGCATCACCGCCTACCACGCCGTGCGCAAGGCCGTGCCGCTGCTGTATCCGGGCACGGTGTGCGTGGTCAACGGCGCCGGCGGCCTCGGGCACATCGGCATCCAGTCGCTGGCCGCCCTGACCGCCACGACGATCGTCGTGGTCGACCGCAACGCCGACGCGCTGAAGCTGGCCCAGGAACTGGGTGCCGACCACACCGTGCTGGCCGACGGCGACCACGTGGCCGCCGTGCTGGACCTGACCGGCGGGCACGGCGCCCAGGTGGTACTCGACTTCGTCGCCGAGCAGGACGCCCAGCAGGACGCCTTCGCCATGACCCGGCGGGGTGGTTCGCACTACGTCATCGGCTACGGCAGCAACATCGACATTCCCACGATCGACATCATCTCCACCGAACGCAACATCGTCGGCAACCTGGTCGGCACCTACAACGACCTGGTCGAACTGATGGTGCTGGCACAGGCCGGCAAGGTCACCCTGCACACCAGGAAGTACCCGCTGGACGCGGCACTGGACGCACTGGCCGATCTGGACGCCGGCCGGGTCCGCGGCCGGGCCATCCTCACCCCCTGATTCGCGAAAGAAGGAGCACGCACGATGGCGAAGGAACTGCGGTTCGGCGAGCAGGCGCGCGACCTTCTGCTGGCGGGAGTGGACAAGCTGGCCGAGGCGGTCAAGTCGACACTGGGTCCCAAGGGGCGCAACGTGATCATCGAGAAGATCACCGGCTCCCCCGTGGTCACCAACGACGGTGTCACGATCGCACGGGAGATCCACCTGAAGAACCAGTTCGAGAACATGGGTGCACAGCTGGTCAAGGAAGCCGCGATCAAGACCAACGACGTGGTGGGCGACGGCACCACCACGGCGACGGTCATCGCGCAGGCGATCATCCGCGAGGGTATGCGGGTGATCGGCAGCGGCGGCAACCCGGTGCTCATCAAGCGGGGCATCGACCTGGCCGTGGCCCGGCTGGTGGAACACCTGGAGAAGGTGGCCCACCCGGTCGCCGAGGAACGGGACTTCGCCCGTGTGGCCGCGATCTCGGCCAACGACGACGACGTCGTCGGCGGAGTGATCGGCAAGGCTCTGCACGCGGTCGGCGAGGGCGGCGTGGTCACCGTCGAGGAGTCGCAGCGGCTGGGCATGTCGGTGGACTTCGTCGAGGGCTTCGAGTTCGACAACGGCTACCTCACGCCCTACCTGGTCACCGACCCGGGCCGGCTGCAGGCCGTGCTCAACGACCCGTACATCCTGATGTGCAGCGAGAAGGTCACCAAGGTCCAGCAGTTGATGCCGGTGCTGGACAAGATCATGCGCGACCCGAAACCGCTGGTGCTGATCGCGGAGAACGTGGAGGGCACGGCGCTCAGCATGCTCGTGCACAACCACGTGAACGGGAACTTCCAGGCGGTGGCTGTTCGGGCGCCCGGGTTCGGTGACCGGCGGTTGCACAAGTTGGAGGATCTGGCCGCTGTGGTCGGTGGGTCCGTACTGTCCCGGCAGTCCGGGTTCAGTATGGAGACGATGACGCTGGCCCATCTGGGTCGCGCTCGTCAGGTTCGGGTCACCGAGAACTCGACCACCATCGTGGGTGGGGCTGGTTCTGCTGATGACATTTCGTTCCGGGTCAGCCAGTTGCGGGCCGAGCTCGGTCGGGTTCAGTTCGGGGTGGACGAGGACGTGCTGACCGAGCGGATCGGTGCGTTGACCGGGAAGGTCGCCATGATTCGGGTCGGGGCGGCCACGCCGGCCGAACTGAAAGAGCTCCAGCATCGGGTGGAGGACGCGCTGTCCGCTACCCGGGCCGCCATGGCCGAGGGCATCGTGGCCGGTGGTGGCGCTGCCCTGTTGCATTCCGAGCGGGTGCTGGACGATCTCGGCCTGGACGGTGACTACGAGACCGGGGCGCGGATCGTGCGTCGCGCGTTGTGCGAGCCCGCTTCCTTGATCGCCAGTAACGCCGGATATGCGGCTGCCGACATCGTCGAGCACACTCGTGCGTTGTCCGATGACGAGGGGTTCGACGCTCTGCACGAACGCTACGGGAACATGATCGAGATGGGGATCATCGATCCGTTGCGGGTGTGCCGTTCCGCTCTGCAGAACGGGGCTTCGGTGGCCGGGTTGTTGTTGACCACGAACTCGTTGATCGCCGAGGAGCAGACGCCGTGGGGTGGGTCGCCCGCTCTGATGACGGAGTTCGGGCCGTTGGACGAGGGGTTGCACCAGCCTTCGCCGGATGCCAGTACACCGCAGTCGCTCGGGCTTGGTCCGTCGGTGGGCTGAATCGTGCGGGGCGGGGCGGGGCCGGGCTCGTGGCCGTGCGGTTGTGAGCTCGGCTCCGCCGCTCCCTCTGTGGAGCGGTTACGTCGGAGGGGACGAGGGGAGGCGTCATCGTGTTGAAGCGTGGTCCATCGGTCCACCCGGCGGCTCGGCCCGCCCTGGTCCGTAGTCCTGTCGCGACACTCGTCGGCCCCGCGTTCGTGGCCGCCGTCGCCTATATCGACCCCGGCAACTTCGCCACCAACATCGCTGCCGGCGCCCACTTCGGTTACACGCTGGTCTGGGTGATCGTGGTCGCCAACCTGATGGCGATGTTGGTGCAGTATCTGTCCGCCAAGCTGGGTGTGGCCACCGGTAAGGACCTGCCCGAGCTGTGTCGGGACCGCTTCCCGAAGCCGGTGTCCCGCGGGCTGTGGGTGCAGGCCGAGCTGGTTGCCATGGCTACCGATCTGGCCGAGTTCGTGGGTGCGGCCATCGGGCTGAACCTGTTGTTCAACGTGCCGCTGCCGGTGGCCGGACTGATCACCGCGGTGGTGGCGTTCGGCATTCTGGCGCTGGAGCAGCGTGGATATCGACCGTTCGAACTGGCCATCACGGCTTTGTTCGCCATTGTGTTGCTCGGTTTTCTCTACGACCTGATGTCGGTGCATGTGTCCGGTGGTGGGCTGGCTGCCGGGTTGGTGCCCGGGTTCGCCGGGTCGGACAGCGTGTTGCTGGCCGCCGGGATCATCGGCGCCACGGTGATGCCGCATGTGATCTACCTGCATTCGGCGCTGACCAAGACTCGGGTGCGCGGTGGAACGGTCGCCACCCATCAGGAACTGCTTCGCTCGCAGCGACTCGACGTGATCGTCGCGTTGGGCATCGCCGGGTTGATCAACGTGTCGATGTTGTTGGTCGCTGCCGCGCTACTGCACGGCCGTGGGCTGGGTGGCGTTGATCCGATCGAGATCGCGCACACCGACCTGGGGCGGTTCGTCGGTGGGGGCGCCGCGTTGATGTTCGCGGTGGCGTTGCTGGCCTCCGGACTGTCCTCGTCCAGTGTCGGCACGTATGCCGGGCAGATCGTGATGCGCGGGTTCGTGCGGCGCAACGTGCCGCTGTTCGTGCGCCGGGCCGTCACGATGTTGCCCGCACTGGTCGTGCTCGTCGCCGGACTGCCCGCCACAGACACGCTGGTGTTCTCGCAGGTGGTGCTGTCCTTCGGCATTCCGTTCGCCTTGGTGCCGCTGATCCTGCTGACCCGGCGCGCCGATGTGATGGGGCCGTTCGTCAACCGGCGCGTCACCACCGTGGTCGCCTCGGCGTGCGCGGTACTGGTGGTGGCGTTGAACGGCTGGCTCGTGGTGGGGGCGTGGCTATGACGAACGTGCATCTGATGGCGGTCGCGGCGACGGTGCTGGGCAGTACCGGTGTCGTGTCGATGGCCGCCTACGGAGCCGCCTTGCGGTGCGTCGACATCGACCTGCTGCCGGGCCGGATCCCGCTGCGAGCGGCGTGGTGGCGTGATCACCTGCGGCCGGTGTTGACCGGCAGCGTGGTGCTGGTGGTCGTCGGCCTCGCCGGTCTCGTGGGCGGGTGAGTCGGAACCAAGGGAGGTTCAAAATCATGGCAACAGTGAGCAGTCCGGCGGTGGAGGAACAGGTGGTCACCGGCCGGCATGGCGCGGAGACGGCTCCGGCGGAGCCGCCACCGCAGACGGGTGATCCATTGATGATCGGCCTGCCGGCGTTCATCGTCGGCTCGATCGCGCTGGGCCTGGCACTGGTGGGCTACGTCCCGCTGACCGCGCTCGGCGCCGTCCTGCCCGTCCTGCTCGCGGCGACCGGCCTCGGCCTGGCGATCGCGGCGATCTGGGCGGCGGCACTGGGCCAGAGCGCTGTGGCGAGCGTGCTGGCGATCTTCGCCGGGTTCTGGTGGAGCTACTCGATTCTGGTACTCGGCCTGACCCACAACTGGTTCGCCATCGCCCTGGTGGCGACCGGGCACGCCCAGGGCCTGTTCCTGATCTGCTGGCTGTCGGTGATCGTGATGCTCACCCTGGCCACGCTGCGCCTGCCCAGCGCGTACACACTGCTGTTCGTGCTGATCGACGCGGCACTGGCTCTGGTCCTGGCGGGCACCCTGCAGGGTTCGGCGTCGCTGCTGAAGGTCGGCGGCATCATCGTGTTCGTGTTCGCGGTGGTCGGGATCTATCTTTTCTTCGGCTCCGCGTCGCAGGCGACGGGCGGCCGGGCACTGCCGCTGGGACGGGCTCTCCTACGGTAGGCAAGCAGACCAACGAACCCGGGAGGTAGCTTCGTCATGATCTTCATCGTCGTCAAGTTCACCGTGCGGCCCGAGCGCAGCGCGGAGTGGCTCGACCTGGTCAAGGACTTCACCACGGCGGTGCGGGCGGAGCCCGGGAACATCTTCTTCGACTGGAACACGAGCGTGGAGACGCCCGACCAGTTCGTGCTCCTGGAGGCGTTCGCCGACGGCGACGCGGGTGCGGCCCACGTCAACTCCGAACACTTCAAGACGGCGATGGCGTGGATGCCCAGGGTGATCGCGGCGAAGCCCGAGATCATCAACGTGCAACTCGAGCAGAACGGCTGGTCGGAGATGGCCGAACTGACTCCGGTCGACTGAGTCGGACCGTTCCCGTAGCGTCCGGTGGCGTGGATACCGCCACCGGACGCCCACGGTTTCGCCGCCGGGCACCGTGGCTCGTCGGATGCGTGGTGGTGCTCGTGATCGTGCTCGCCACGGCGCCGACGGTGTGGGAGCGCCGGGTGGCCGCCGCGCACCTGCGTGACGCGGCCACCGTGCCGGACACCCCGGTGGCCCTGGTGTTCGGCGCCCGGGTCGACGGCGACCGGCCGACGGCGTTCCTGGCCAGCCGGCTGGACCAGGCCGCGCGCCTGCTGGCCGCCGGCAAGGTGCGCACGATCCTGGTCAGCGGCAACAACGACGGCCACGGCTACGACGAACCGGACGTGATGCGCGCCTACCTGCTCGCGCACGGCGTCCCGGCAGCGCGGATCACCGTGGACGAGGCCGGCTTCACCACATGGGACACGTGCGTGCGCGCCCGCCAGGTGTTCGGTGTCCACACCGCGACCCTGGTCACCCAGACGTTCCACATCGACCGGGCGGTCACGCTGTGCCGGGCGGCCGGGGTGACCGGGTACGGGCTCGGCGTCAACTCGGCGTCCGTCGGCCTCGGATCGACCGTGTACGGCTACCTCCGTGAGTACTTCGCCGCCGGCAAGGCACTGTGGACGGTGCTGACCAACTGAGTCAGCCCATCGTCTTCGCGCCGTCGATCGATTCGCGCAGGATGTCGGCGTGGCCTGCGTGCTGTGCGGTCTCCCGGAGTACGTGCAGCAGCACGCGGCGCACCGACCAACTGGCGCCCGGCTCGAACCACGGCCTGCTGGGCAGCTGGTAGCTGGTGTCCAGGTCGAGGGTGGCGACCAGTTCGGACGTCCGGTCGGCCACCTGTGCGTACCGGTCCAGTATCCCGGCCAGAGTGTCGTCGACCGTCATCCGGAAGGTGTCGGCCCGCTCTTCCGGGTCGATCTCCATCGCGTCGGCGCCACCGACGGCGAACCGCATCCAGTCGTCCTCGGTCTGGGCGACGTGCTTGATCAGTCCGCCCAGGCACAGCTCGCTGCGGGCCGGCCGCAGCGCGGCCTGCTCGTCGGTGAGGTCGCGGACGGTGTAGCGCAGGAAGTGGCGCTGGATGGCGAGCGTGGCCGACAGGTCGTCGCGTTCCGTGGTCATGGCGGCAGGCTAGGCCGCCCGTCGACCATTTGACAGTGCTACTCGCATCCGTATACTCGTAGACGAATATCCGGAAACGAGGTGGCCTGGTGGCGAAACGGCGGAAGGTCGGCAACCTGCTCGCGCTGGCCGTGCTGTCCGCGCTCATGGAACGGCCGATGCATCCGTACGAGATGGCGTCGGTGCTGCGCGAACGCGGCAAGGACCAGGACATGAGGATCAAGTGGGGATCGCTCTACACGGTCGTCGGCAATCTGGAGAAACACGGCCTGGTGGCGGCCACGGAGAGCGTCCGGCAGGGCGGTCGCCCGGAACGCACCGTGTACCGGCTGACCGACGCCGGCCGGGCCGAGCTGGTCGACTGGGTCAGCGAACTGCTGGCCACGCCGGAACCGGAGCAGCCGAGATTCGCGGCCGCGCTGTCGGTGATGGCCACGCTCCCCCCGGCCGAGGCGACCCGGTTGCTGCGGGAACGACTGGCCACGCTGCGCGCGGAGTTGATCTCCGACGAGCAGGCGCTGGCCGGGACGGCCCGGCAGGTCCCCCGGCTGTTCCTGGTGGAGGACGAGTACGCCCTGGCCATGCGCCGGGCCGAGGCGGACTGGCTGGCGGCGCTCGTGGACGAGTTGACCGCCGGCACGTTCCCCGGCCTGGACGGGTGGCAGCGATTCCACTCTGGATGAAAACCCCGGCGGGGTGCTGCAACACCGCCGCCGGGGCTGGACCCCGAAACCGAACCCGGTCACGAGGTGGCAACCGAAGGATAACCGGGTTCTCCGCATCAATCACAGGAGAACAGGCATGAGTGACGTACGAACGGCGATGGTCATCGGCGGTGGCATCGCAGGCCCGGTCGCCGCGCTGGCGCTGCGGAAGGCAGGCATCGAGGCGACGGTGTACGAGGCGTACACCGGAACGGCGGATGGCGTCGGCGGCACGCTGGGCATCGCGCCCAACGGGTTGAACGCGCTGCGCGTGGTCGACGCGGCCGACGTGGTGCTGGACATCGGCGACCCGGTGTCGTCGATGGTCATCGAGAGTTGGACGGGCAAGCGGCTGGCCGAGTTCGGCGGGCAGGGCGGTCCGCCGGTGTTCCACGCGGTGTGGCGGGCGGACCTGTACCGGGCGATGTACGACAAGGCTGTTGGTCGAGGGGTGCCCGTCCTGCATGGCAAGCGACTGGTGTCGGCTTCTTCCTCCGAGAGTGGCGTTGTGGCGCGCTTCGCCGACGGCACCACGGCGTCGGCGGACATTCTCGTCGCCGCCGACGGCATTCGGTCGACAGTTCGGTCTATTGTGGATTCAGCGGCGCCGCCTCCCCGGTACACGGGCCTGCTCGGCTTCGGCAGCCGGCCGTCGGTGGATCTGAACGCCGGGCTGGATTCGACCGCGGGGTCGATGCACATGAGCTTCGGCAAGCGGGCATTCTTCGCGTATCAGGTGGCGGCGGACGGGTCGACGGGGTGGTTCGCGAACCTGCCGTGGCGGGAGCGGTTGTCGTTGGGTCAGACGCGTTCGATCGGGGCGCCGGTGTGGCTGCGCGAGTTGCGGTCGGCGTTCGCCGGTGACCGGACGCCGGCGCCCGCGATCCTGGATCGGGTGTCGCCGTCCGAGTTGATCATGACGGGAGCACTGGAGGACCTGCCGACGGTGCCGACCTGGAGCCGGGGGCGGATGGTACTGATCGGGGACGCGGCGCACGCGACGTCGCCGAGTTCGGGGCAGGGGGCGTCGATCGCGGTGGAGAGCGCGGTGCAGTTGGCGCGGTGTCTGCGCGACCTGCCGACGGTGTCCGATGCGTTCCGGGCGTACGAGCAGCTGCGGCGGGAGCGGGTGGAGCGGATCATCGCCAGCGGCAAGCGAACGAGTAGCGAGAAGGCGGCCGGCCCAATAGCGAGGATCGTACGAGATGCGGTCATGCCGGTCACCATGAAACTACTGGCAAAACCAGAGAAGATGGAATGGCAGTACAATTACCGCATCAACTGGAACGCTCCGGTGCAGTCGGCGACCGGCAGCGCTCTGACCAGCACGAACGCATAGAGTACCGGGTTGGCTGACCCTCGAAAGAGTGAGCAACCGCAACCGTAACACTGTTTTTGGGGTTCGCCTTAATAAACGCGGTCGGGGCGACGGCGCGAGTCTCCCGAAATTCGGCCGGTCTCCCGGGCGTGCGGGATTCGATGTGCCGTGGCGGGTGAGGGACAAATAGATAATCGCGTACCCGGATCACGCCGCGCGATGGGATCCATTGGTGACTGATCGGAGCGCGACCAAGTCTCGGCGGATCACGACGCGGGATCGGGACACGGCGCGGGATCGGCTCGCCGCGCACCATCGCGTCGCCACGCGCCATCGGATCACGACGCGCCATCGCGATGCGGCTCGGCTCGGCGCCTCCACGGTCGCCAAGGACCCGGCCGGGTCGGACCTGGCCCGGCTGTTGGACGAGGCGATCACAGCTCTTCCGGAGGGTCTCGCGCTGTAGATCCAGGCCGTAACATCACCAGCGACAGGAAGGACCAGCATGGCCGAGCATCGCCTGGATCCCACCCCCGACACCGTGACCGACGTGTTCTCCCCCGATCTGCCACCCGTCCTCACGGTCGATCCAGGTGATCGCCTCGTGGTGCGGTCGCTGGACGCGTCCGGCCACCTGGAGCGGCAGACGAAACCGGGCGAGCAGCAGCCCAAGATGATCAGGGACGCGCGCGGGCACTGCCTGGCCGGGCCGATCGCGGTGCGCGGCGCGGAGCCGGGCACGATGCTGGCGCTGCGGCTGGAGTCGCTGCGGCCCGACGACTGGGGCTGGACGGTGGCGGCGGCCGCGGACAATCCGCTGAACCGCAGGCTGGGCATCGCCGGTCGACCACCCGCGTGGCTGTTGTGGGACATCGACGCGGACGCCGGGACGGCGACCAACGACCGGGGTTTCACCGTGGACATCGCGCCGTTCCTGGGCGTGATGGGGTTGCCGCCCGCCGAGCCGGGTGAGCACTCGACGGTGCCGCCGAGGGCGTCCGGCGGGAACATGGACTGCCGGGAACTGGTGGCGGGTTCGACGGTGTTCCTGCCGGTGACCGTTCCGGGTGCGCTGTTGTGCCTGGGTGACGGGCACGCGGCACAGGGCGACGGCGAGGTGTCCGGCACGGCGATCGAGACCACGATGACCACGACGTTGACCGTGGACGTGGTGACCGACCGGCCGATCGACACGGTGCACGCGGTGACGCCGAACGCGAAGATCACGTTCGGGTTCAGCGACGACCTGAACGAGGCGACCGGTCAGGCACTGGACGCGATGTTGGCGTGGTTGCAGGCGCTGTACGACGTGGACAGGTCGACGGCGCTGGCGCTGGCCAGTCCGACGGTGGACCTGCGGGTCACGCAGGTGGCCAACCAGGTGTGGGGCGTGCACGCGGTGCTGGCGGACGGGCGGTTGCGATGACGTGGCCGATCGCGGACGGCGTGTTCGAACTGGGTGACCTGCCGGTGGAGCGGGGCGGGGTGATCCGGGACGCGCGACTGTCGTGGCAGGCGCACGGGACGCCGAGTCCGGCGCGGGACAACGTGATCGTGTATCCGTGCAGCTACACGGCGACACACGAGGACCTGACGTGGTTGATCGGCGAGGACGGCATCCTCGATCCGGGCCGGTGGTTCATCGTGATCCCGGACATGTTCGCCAACGGGTTGTCGTCCGGGCCGACCACGACACCGGACTATCCGGCGCTGGTCACCATGCGGGACAACGTGAACGCGCAGTACCGGCTGCTCACCGAGCGGTTCGGGGTGGACTCGGTGGCGGCGGCGTACGGGTTCTCGATGGGCGCCGGGCAGGCCTACCACTGGGCGGCGATGTTCCCGGAGCAGGTGGCGCGGGCGTTCGTGGTGTGCGGGAGTGCCCGGACGGCGGTGCACAACAGGGTGTTCCTGTCCGGGTTGCTGCGGATCCTGGAGGCGGCGCCGGAGTACCTGGGCGACGGCCGGTTCGGTGCGGTGCCGGCGAAGGCGTTGACGGCGTTCGGGCACGTGTACGCGGGGTGGGGGCTGAGCCAGGACTTCTACCGGGCCGACCTGCACCGGACCGCGTTGGGTGCGGCGGACCTGGACGAGTTCCTGCGGGTCGACTGGGAGGAGTCGTTCGGCGCGGCCGACGCGGCGAACCTGTACGCGCAGGCGTTGACCTGGTACCACGCGGACATCAGTGCGGAGCCGCGCTACGGCGGTGACCTGCCGACGGCGCTGGCGGCGATCCGGGCGCGGGTGTTGCTGCTGCCCGGCGAGACGGACCTGTACTTCCGGGTGGCGGACAACGCGGCCGAACTGCCGCACCTGCGGTCCGGCGAGCTGCGGCCGATCCCGAGCATCTGGGGGCACCAGGCGGGCGCGCCGGCCAGGAACGAGGAGGACTTCGCGTTCCTCAAGGCCGCGGTGCGGGAGTGGCTGGCCACCTGATCAGGTCGAATGTCACCCGGGATTGAGGACCGTTCCTGTCCGCAATGCCGGTTAGCGTGGTGCTACCCAAGCGAGAAGGAGCACCATGATGGACTGGAAACTGGAACTCGTGATCATCCCGGTGTCCGACGTGGACAAGGCGAAGGCGTTCTACACCGAGCAGGTCGGCTTCGTCGCCGACCACGACCACACGGTGAGCGACGAGGTTCGCTTCGTGCAGCTCACCCCACCGGGCTCGGCCTGCTCCATCGCGTTCGGCAAGGGGCTGGTGTCCGGTGAGCCGGGCTCGGTGAAGGGTCTGCAGATCGTGATCGACGACGCACAGGCCGCGCACGACGAGCTGGCCGCGCGGGGCGTCGAGGTGAGCGATGTGCAGGACCTGGCGTGGGGCCGATTCGTGTTCTTTCAGGACCTGGACGGCAATGCCTGGTCGCTCCAGCAGTTGCTGCCACGGAACTGAGGCTTGGTACGCTGCTGGCCCGGATCGAAAGAAATCCGGGCCAGCGCGTATAAACTATATCAGGAGTCGCAGAATGGGCGGTCGAGCCGTTCTCCGCACCACGGTGTTCCTTGTGGTTACGTTGCTCTGTGCGGGCGCTGGAACGGCAGTGGTGGCGAGTGCGCCGACCGCCGGATTCACCGACAATTTCGACAATGCGCTGAACACCGATCCCGGTTATGGCCTCAATGACGGTCTGGTGGCGCGCCAGCAGAGCGGGCTCTCCGGTACGTATACCCGCGTTTCCGGTCTGCCCGGTGGTGGACCCGCGCCGCGCCCCTGGTTCAGCCAGGTCAACCACGTGAATCACCCGGGAACGCTGTCGTTCTTCCTGGGGACGTCGGCGGTGCGGATGGACAAGCCGGTGACGGCGGACGCCACCGGAACGGTGTCGATCGCGGCGACACTGGATCCGGTCACTCAGGACACGGCATCCCCCAACTGGAACTCCCTGGTACTGAGCCCGAATGCGTCGTCCACCGGTTATGTCACCGCCGCCGACGCCTCCCTGGGCGTGCTGGTGCGGTCGAACGGCGGCCTGCAGGCGTTCCAGAAGGGCACGCTCCTGGCCGCGCTGCCCACGGTGCCGCCGGCTACGGACGGCTCGTTCCAGGTCAGCGTGCGGTTCACCCCGGGTGCCACGACGGCCACCTACACGGTGAACGGCGTGGCGTCGACCGTGCACCTGGCCAGTGCCCTGCCGGCGAAGAACACCCTGTTCGTGGGTGCCCTCCTGCCGTCGACCTCGCAGGTCAGCACCGTGGACGACCTGGCCGTCTCCGCGGTGGACGACAGCGCGCAGCCCGCCGTGGGCGCACTGCGCTACTACGGCTACTACGCGGCTCGGCTGACCAACGCCGGTGGCGACAACCTTCCGGAGGCGGCCGGGCGGAGCAATCTCAACTGGGTCAACATCAGCGACCCGGACGCCTATCGACCCGAGGTGCTCAACAGCTGCGCACCGAGTTCCTGTGTGGTCTACACCGGAAACGAGTTCTTCAGCTGCGACTCGACCGGCATGGCCTGTCACCTCTACAGCGACTACGCGGCCCGGTGGCAGAACCTGGCCAACGCCGTGCTGCCCTACCAGAGCAGGATCGCGGCCTTCTACCTGCTGGACGAGCCCCAGTTCCGTGGTGCGACCAGCAGTGAGCTCCAGACGGCTGCCCAGACCATCAAGGCGACCTTCCCCACCACCAAGATCATGATGGTGGAGGCGGGACCGGCGGTGACGCCGTCCATGGTCGTCCCGTCCGATGTGGACTGGGTGGGCTTCGACTGGTACTGCAAGCCGATCGCCACGATCTCGACGACCCTCAAGACACTGGAATCGCGCATGTCGGCCGGCCAGTCGGCGTTCCTGCTCCCCGAGGACGCACCGCTGGCCGAATGTGGCGGGACCGCCGGTCACGCCACGGACGCCGACATCGCCGCCCTGCAGCATCAGTACTTCACCCTGGCGGCGGCCGATCCGCGGGTGATCGGACTGATGAACTTCGGCTTCTGGACCAGCCAGGACTGGACCGCTCCCGGCGCGGTCGGCGTGTCCAGCCTGCCGCAGACGCTGGACTCGAACGAGCGCGAGGCCGCCCGCATCCTGTTGCCGAACTAGTCAGCCCTGGCGTTCTCGTCCATCGAGAGCCTGACGCTGCGTCCGGTGAGCAGCCGCACCACGATCACGATGACGCCGATCAGCAGCCACGCCCCGCCGACCAGCTTGGCGTGGGTGTCGGCGTTGTAGAGAACGTAACCGATGATCACGAACCCGATCAGCGGCACCACGAGGTGCATGCCGTAGGTCCGCTCCCGGCGTTTGATCAGGAAGTACACGCCGACCGAGATGTGCAGCAGCAGGAACGACACCAGGGCGCCGACATTCACCAGGGTGGACAGGAACTCCACCTGCCCGGCCAGCGCCACGCCGAGCACCAGGCTGATCACCGCGACCAGCAGGACGGCCCGTTCCGGCACCCGCCGGCTCGGGCTCACGTGCGCCAGGAACGCGGGCAGGGTGCGGTCGCGGGCCATGGAGAACAGCAGGCGGGCGGTGGCGTTCTGGGCGACCAGGCTGTTCGCCACGGCGGCGGCCAGCGCCGAGGACACGGCGACCAGGACGGTCATCCAGTGTCCGGCGGCCAGGCCGGCCACCTGGTAGAACGCCTGGTTGGTGGCGTCCTCGCCGACGAACTCGGTCTTGCCGGGCACCAGCAGCGACGCCAGGTAGGTCTGCACGACGAACAGCACGGCCACCAGCAGCAGGGCCAGCACGGTGGCGCGGCCGACCACCCTGGACCCGCCACGGACCTCCTCGGCCTGGGTGGAGATGGCGTCGAACCCGAGGAACGACAGCACGGCCACGGACAGCGCGGCGAACACCAGGCTGGGTGAGAACTCGGCACTGTTGAAGAACGGCGTGGCCGACCAGTGGGCACCGCCGGTGCCGTTGCTGATCGCGACGATCGCGGTGACGATGAAGATGGCCAGCACGATGAGTTCGCCGACCAGGAGCACGCGGTTGGCCCACGCGGTGGTCTCCACGCCCGCCAGGTTCACCGCGGTGTTGAAGACGACGAAGATGACCACCCACAGCCACTGCGGCACGCCGGGCACCACGGTGTCCAGGGCCACGGCGCCGGTGACGTAGAGCAGGGTGGGCACCAGCAGGTAGTCCAACAGGATCGCCCACCCGGCCAGGAAGCCCACCCAGGGCGCGATACCCCGGCCCGCGTAGGCGTAGACCGAGCCGGCCACCGGGAACGCGCGGCTCATCTCACGGTAGGACAGGGCGGTGAAGATCATCGCGACGAACCCGATGACGTAGGTGAGCGGCACCATGCCCTTCGACGCGTTGAACACGACACCGAAGATGGCGAACGGCGCGATCGGGACCATGAAGATCAGGCCGTAGACCAGCAGGTCGCGCAGCCGCAGCGACCGTTTGAGCTCCTGCCGGTAACCGAACTCGGCCAGGGTGTCGGAATCGCCGTTCTGTGCGGGGGTGATGTGTCCGTCCTCGGTCGCCATGCCTGGTTGCTACCCCGCCAGCGCCCCCAGGAAACCGGTGACGACGGTGCGGAACGCTTCGGCTTCCTCGACGTGTGGCATGTGGCTGGACTCGGCGAACACCGACCACCGCACGTCCGGAATGCCCTGGTAGAACGGCGCGACGGTGTCGGTGGTCGCCTCGTCGTAGCGGCCGCTGACCAGCAGGGTGGGCACCGAGATGGCGCCGACCCGGTCGACGATGGACCAGCCGCGCAGGCTGCCGATGACGTGGAACTCGCTGGGCCCGTTCATCGTGTGGTAGACGGTCGGGTCCACCTCCATCGCGGCGAAGGTGGCGGCGACGAAGTCGGGCAGGGGCTTGACCCGGCACACGTGACGGTCGTAGAAGACGGTCATCGCGTCCTGGTACTCCTGGCTGTCCGTGGTGCCGGCTGCCTCGTGACGGCTCAGCGTGTCGTCCACGGCGCGGGGCAGTTCGGCGCGCAGCTCGCCGGCCGCGGCCGACCACAGGTCCATCGACGCGGGCGAGTCGGCGATCACCAGACCGCGCAGCCCGGCCGGGCGGCGCACGGCGTGTTCGGCGGCCAGCATGCCGCCCCAGGACTGGCCGAGCATGACGTACCGGTCGGCGATGCCCAGCCCGACCAGGAGGTTGTCCAGTTCGGCCACGAACAGGTCAGGCGTCCAGTAGTCGGGCGGCGCGTCCGGCAGGTGGGTGGAGCGGCCGTTGCCGATCTGGTCGTAGTGCACGACCGGCCGGCCGGTGTCGGCGAAGGACGCCAGGTTCACCAGGTAGTCGTGGGTGCAGCCGGGGCCGCCGTGCAGGACGACCAGCGGCGCCGGTCCCGCGGTGAGGTCGCCGGTGATCCGGTACCAGGTCTGGTGACCCTGGAACGGCACCGTGCCCTCGGTGATCGCGGTCGTCGTCATGCCTATTGGTATCAGGGATGGACCTTTCCCGCCAGCGGTAGGGTTCGGCGCTGGACGGGGGTGTTCGGATTGGGCTCAGGGTTGTCGCCGGACCGGTTGCGCCGCATGCACGACGTGCTGGCCGGTCAGGTGGATCATGGTGTGCTGCCCGGCCTGGTGACGGTGGTGAGCCGGCACGGCGAGGGCGAGATCGACGCGATCGGCACGCAGGCGTTCGGTGACGGCACGCCGATGCGGCGGGACACCATCTTCCGGATCTCGTCGATGACCAAACCGGTGGTCGCGGCGGCCGCGATGATCCTGGTCGAACAGTGCCGGCTGCGGCTGGACGACCCGGTCGACCCGCTGCTGCCCGAACTGGCCGACCGCCGGGTCCTGGCGTCGGTCGACGGCCCGCTGGAGGACACCGTCCCGGCCGACCGGCCCATCACGCTGCGCGACCTGCTCACCTTCCGGCTCGGCATCGGCGTGCTGGACGGGTCGCCGGACGAGCGGCCGATCCTGGCCGCCATGGCGGAGCGGTCGGTCGCGGCCGGACCGCCCCAGCCGGCGGCGAGGCCGGACGCCGAGGAGTTCCTGCGGCGGCTGGGTGAGCTGCCGCTGATGTTCCAGCCCGGACAGCAGTGGCAGTACCACACGGCGGCCGAGGTGTTGGGCGTGCTGGTGGCGCGGGCCGCCGGCCAGCCGCTGGAGACGTTCCTGCGGGAGCGGCTGTTCGACCCGCTGGGCATGGCGGACACCGGGTTCAGCGTGCCGGCCGACCGGATCGACCGGCTGGCGTCCGCGTACCTGGGTGACCGGCCGGCCGGTGATCTCACGCTGTACGACGCACCGGACGGCCAGTGGGCGACGCCGCCCGCGTTCCAGTCCGGCACCGACGGCCTGGTGTCCACGGCGGACGACTTCCTGGCGTTCGGCACGATGCTGCTGCGGCACGGCAGGTACGGCGGCGACCAGGTGCTGTCCCGGCGGTCGGTGGAACTGATGACGTCCGACCGGCTCGCGCCCGGCCAGGCCGAACGGTCCGGTTTCCCGGGCCTGCAGGGCTGGGGTTTCGGCATGTCGGTGACGCTGCTGCGGGATGGCGTGTCGACCTCGCCCGGTCAGTACGGGTGGTCCGGCGGCCTGGGCACCGGCTGGTACAACGACCCGGCCGAGGACATGGTGACGATCCTGCTCACCCAGCGGGCGGTGTTCCCCCTGCACTCCACCACCCACGGAGACTTCTTCACCCTCGCGTACCAGGCAGTCGACGACTGAGGAGGTCGCTGTGGCGGGACTGTCGAGCACGCGGATCGGGCGGGTGCGGGACGCGCTGGCCCGCTACGTCGACCAGGGCGTGCTACCCGGCGCGGTGGCCGTGGTGAGCCGGCACGGCGACACCCACGTCGAGACCATCGGCACGATGGAACCGGGCGGCGGCGCGCCGATCCAGCAGGACACGATCTTCCGCATCGCGTCCATGACCAAGCCGATCGCCGCCGTGGCCGCGCTGACCTTCGTCGAGGAATGCCGGCTGCGGCTGGACGATCCGGTCGACCCGCTGCTGCCCGAACTGGCCGACCGGCGGGTCCTGACGTCTGTCGACGGGCCGATCGAGGACACCGTCCCGGCCGCCCGGCCCATCACGCTGCGCGACCTGCTCACCTTCCGGCTCGGTTTCGGCATGCTGGAGGACACCCCGGCCGGGCGGCCGATCCTGGCCGCTGCCACGCGCCTGGGGGTCGCGGGTGGCCGACCGAAGCCCTCCGCCATGCCGGACGCGGACGGGTTCCTGCGCGCGCTGGGCGAGCTGCCGCTGATGTACCAGCCGGGTGAGCGGTGGCTCTACCACACCGGTTCCGACGTGCTCGGCGTCCTGTTGGAACGGCTGACCGATCAACCGCTGGACGAGGTCCTGCGGGAGCGGGTGTTCGACCCGCTGGGCATGGTGGACACGGCGTTCAGTGTGCCGGCCGAGAAGATCCACCGGCTGCCGCCCGCGTACCGGGTCGACGACGACGGTGACCTGGCTCTGCTCGACCACGCCGAGGGCGGCGACTGGGCCGGCCCGCCTCCGTTCCGGGCCGCGGGCGGTGGTCTGGTCAGCACGGCGGCGGACTTCCTGGCATTCGGCACGATGATGTTGCGCCAGGGCCGGTACGAGGGCGGGCGGGTGCTGTCCCGGCCGTCGGTCGCGCTGATGACCACCGACCAGTTGACGCAGGCCCAGAAGGCGGTGTCCGGGTTCTACCCCGGCTACTTCGACCACCAGGGCTGGGGTTTCGGCGTGTGCGTGCTGACCGGCAGGGACAGCCTGTCGGCCGCACCCGGCCGGTTCGGCTGGTACGGCGGGCTGGGCACCGCGTGGGCCACCGACCCGGCGGAGGGCCTGGTGGCGATCCTGCTCACCCAGCGCTCCGAGTTCCCCGAGCTGTCCCCGGTGCACAGCGACTTCTGGACGTCGGTCTACCAGGCGATCGACTGACTCAGTACGCCCAGCGGGTCAGGTTCACCAGCTCGGGGCCCTCGACGTTGGCGAAGCGCGCGCACTCGCCGCGCCGCACCGCCACGATCGCCGACATCAGCGGCCCGCCGAACGCCTCGGCCAGCACCGGGTCGGCGGCGAACGCGTCGGTCGACTCGGCCAGCGACACCGGCAGCAGCCGGATGCCGCGCTGCCGCAACTGGTCGTCGGACAGCAGCACGGGGTCCACGTCCACCGGCTCGGGCAGCCGCGCGTTGGACGACAGCCCGGCCAGGCCGGCCGCGATCAGCCCGGCCACCACCAGGTACGGGTTGGCGGCCAGGTCGAAGCACTTGACCTCCAGGTTCGCCGCCCACGGCGTGCTGCCGGCCGGGCCGGTCACCAGGCGCAGCGCGGCTTCCCGGTTCTCCAGGCCCCACACCGCGTACGCGCCCGCCCACCGGCTGGGCCGCAGTCTTTGATAGCTGGCCATGGTCGGCGCGCCGACGGCGAGCAGTGCCGGCAGCCGCGCCAGGATGCCGGCCGCGAACGACTCCCCCGCCCCGGTCAGCCCGAACGGTCCGGTGCCGCCCGAACACAGGTTGCGGTCGCCGTCCCACACGCTCAGGTGGACGTGACCGCCGTTGCCGACCCCGTCGGGCACGACCTGCGGCGCGAACGACACCCGCAGCCCGTGCCGTCGACCGACCGCCCGGATCGTCTCGCGCACCAGCACCGAGTCGTCCGCCGCGCCCACCGGATCGGTGGCGGCGACCGACACCTCGAACTGGCCGGGGCTGTACTCCGGGTGGATCTGGTCCACCGCGATCCCCTGCTCGGCCAGGGCGACCGCCACATCCCGCACATAGTCCGAACGGGACACCAGCCGCGCATTGCCGTAGGCAGGGCCGCTGGCGGCGGGCGTGCCGTCCGCCTCGGCGGCCACCCACTCCACCTCGAACGCGCACCGCGCGGTGAGGCCCTGTGCGGCCAACGCGTCGACAGCGGCCCTGGCAACACCGCGCTGGTCCACCGGATGCCGCTCGCCCCGCTGGTCGTAGCGGTCGCCGGGCGCCCACGCCCAGCCCGGCCGCTGGGCGAGCACGGTCAGGCGGGACAGGTCGGGGTGCAGGCGCAGGTCGCCGACGGCGCCGGAGGTGACGGCCGTGTCGTCGAACAGGAACGTGTCGAAACACGGCGACACGCCGATCCCCCACGCCGCCGCGCTCGGCAGCCTGCGCAGCGGGACGGCCTTGACCCTGGTGATGCCGCTGTTGTCCACCCAGGTCACCGACACCAGCGCCACACCCCGCGCCTCCAGGTCGGGCAGCAGCGCCCTGGCCCGGTCCTCGGCGGCCCGCCGGTCCGACTCGTCCACGCCCCACCTCTTCTTGCGTTCTCCCGGTTTCGGCGCGACGCTACCGCAGGCGCGACCGGCGCTGACGAGGGCGAACGAGGGTGGGCATGAGCGAACCGTGGGACGACGTGCCGCTGGTCGACCACCACTGTCACGGCCTGCTGCGCGACGATCTGGACCGAGCGGGCTTCGAGGCCGTGCTCACCGAGGCCGACGGCCCCAGCCCACTGGGCACCACGCTGTTCGACTCGCTGATCGGGCTGGCCGTGCGCCGCTGGTGCGCGCCCGTGCTGGACCTGCCGGCGCACGCGAGCCCGGAGGACTACCTGGCCCGGCGGGCCGAACTCGGCGCCGCCGAGGTGAACCGGCGGTTCCTGGCCACCACCGGCACCACCGACTACCTGGTGGACGGCGGCTACCGGGCCGACCTGCTCACCTCGTCCGGTGAGCTGGGCGCGCTGGCCGGCGCGCGCGGCCACGACATCGTCCGGCTGGAGGTGCTCGCCGAGGACGTCGCGCGGGCCGGAACGGATGCCGCCGGGTTCGCCGACGCCTGCGCCGAGGCGCTCGACCGGCAGGACACGGCGGTGGGCTGCAAGTCGATCGCCGCCTACCGGGTGGGACTACGGCTGGCCGGTGACCGACCCGCCGACGCCGAGGTGTGGACGGCCGCCGGCCGGTTCCTGTCCACTGTGCAGCGAGGGCCACGGCTGGCCGATCCGGTGCTGCACCGGTTCCTGGTGTGGCTGGCGGTGGACCGGCGGCTGCCCGTGCAGTTCCACGTCGGCTACGGTGACGGCGACGTCGATCTCGCCGAGTGCGACCCGCTGCTGCTCACCGACCTGCTGCGCGCCACCGCACCGACCGGTGTGCCGATGCTGCTGCTGCACAACTACCCGTTCCACCGCAACGCGGGCTACCTGGCCCAGGTGTTCCCGCACGTGTTCTGCGACGTCGGGCTGGCCACCCACAACGTGGGCCTGCGGGCGGGCGCGGTACTGGCCGAGGCGCTGGAACTGGTGCCGTTCGGCAAGTTCCTGTTCTCCAGTGACGCGTTCGGCCTCGCCGAGCACTACCACCTGGGTACGCTGCTGTTCCGCAGGGCGCTGGCCACGTTCCTGCGCACCGCCGTCGACCACGACGACATGACCGTCGACGACGCCGGACACGTCGCCGAACTGATCGGCCACCGCAACGCCCGACGCGCCTACGGGCTGGACTGAAGGGGAGCTCGTGCCCGACGCGATCACGCTGCGCCCGTTCCGCGAG
This sequence comes from Pseudonocardiaceae bacterium, assembly GCA_036491115.1. Classification (GTDB taxonomy): domain Bacteria; phylum Actinomycetota; class Actinomycetes; order Mycobacteriales; family Pseudonocardiaceae; genus DATEPR01. The sequence goes on along the minus strand of DASXCQ010000012.1, from coordinate 17,623 downwards.
GACGACCTGCGGCTGATGCCCCTGCTGTTCAACAACCAGGCGAACACCGAACCGTTCGCCTGGTACGGCTGGAGCGACCCGCACCGCTACCGCAGGCTGTGGGACGAGGGCAAGCTCATCGACGAGCACAGCGGCAGGCTGGTCGTCGACGGCGGCGGCGAGCCGGTCGGCGTGGTGTCCTGGTTCCGGCAGCGAATCCGCGAGTCGCTGTACTGGAACATCGGCATCAGCCTGCTGCCCGAGGCGAGGGGCCACGGCTACGGCACCCAGGCGCAGCGACAGCTCGCCGAGTACCTGTTCCGGCACACCACCGCCTACCGGGTCGAGGCGGAGACCGAGACCACCAACATCGCCGAGCAGCGCGCGCTGGAGAAGGCCGGGTTCACCAGGGAGGGTGTGCTGCGCGGGGTCGGGTACCGCGGCGGGCACCACCGGGACATGGTGATGTACAGCGTGCTGCGCTCCGAGGTCGTCATCCCGGCCTGAGTCTTTCACTGGCTGAAAACGCGGCTGGCGCGAGCGCGGCACCGCGCGCGACCGTGTGCTCCGTCCCCGACCGGGAGGAGCACCGATGGGCACCTTCGCGCGCGACCAGTGGTACGTGGCGGCGTTCGGCAGCGAGATCGGTGCCGGCCTGTTCGCCAGGACCATTCTGGGTGAGCCGATCGTCTTCTACCGCACCGGATCCGGCGCGGTGGCCGCACTGTCCGACCGGTGCGTGCACCGCCGCTACCCGCTCTCGCTCGGCCACCTGGACGGCGAGCACCTGGTGTGCGGCTACCACGGCTTCACCTACGAGCCGGACGGTCGGTGCGTCGCCGTGCCCGGCCAGACCCGCGTACCCAGGACCGCCCGGGTGCCGGCCTACCGGGTGGTGGAGCAGGACTCGTTCGTGTGGGTGTGGATCGGCGACCCGGCGCGGGCCGACCCGGCCGCCGTGCCGGGGGCACCGTGGCTGGCCGACCCGCGCTACGCCACCGTGTGCGGCATGGAACCGCTGGCCGCGCGGTGGGAACTGCTGGTGGACAACCTGCTCGACCTGTCCCACGAGACCTACCTGCACGGTGGTTCCATCGGCACGCCCGAGGTGGCCAGCACGCCGATCGTGACCGAAGTGGACACCGACCGGGACGTCATCTACGTGAGCCGGCACATGGACGACGCGGAGTGCCCCGCGTTCTACGCCAAGTCCACCGGGCTGTCCGGCCGGATCACCCGCTGGCAGGACATCGAGTACCACCCGCCGTGCCTGTACCTGCTGCACAGCCGCATCGCACCGGTCGGCGTGCTGCCGAACGACGACGGCACCGACCCGGACGCCTGCCATGTGGAGGTGGTCTACGCCATCACGCCGGAAACCGAGCACAGCACCCACGACTTCTGGGCGGTGGCACGGGATTTCGCGCCTGCCGACACCGGGGTCAGCGACTTCCTGCGGGAGGGCAACCGGACCGTCGTGCTCCAGGACGTCGCGGCACTGGACGCCCTGGAGCGCTACCTCGTCACCGAGGCCGACGGCTACCAGGAGCTGTCCGTCAACATCGACACCGGCGGCCTGGCCGCCCGGCGGATTCTGCGGCGGATGGTGGGCACGCCGTGACGCTCACCGGCGAGCGGGTGTGCCGGGTGCACTGGCTGGCAGGCGCCGACGTGCTGGTCGGCGTGTGCCACTGCGGCGCGGAACGCGAGTTCGACGACCCGGTGGCGCTGTGGGACTGGCTGCTGGCCCATCCCGACGGCCATGACTGAGTCCACTCTGGACGTCATGGTCGAGCGGCGAGACCGGCTGGCGGCGAACGTAGTCGGGCTGGTGCTGGGCCGGCCGGACGGCGGTTCGATGCCGGAGTGGACGCCGGGGGCGCACGTCGACCTGCTGTTGGGCAACGGAATGACCCGGCAGTTCTCGTTGTGTGGCGACCCGGCGGACCGGGCCACGCTGCGGGTCGCCGTGCTGCGCGAACCGGCGGGGCGGGGCGGTTCGGCGTACGTGCACGACGAGGTGGTCGAGGGCACGCGGTTGCGGATTCGCGGGCCACGAAACCATTTCGCGCTGGTGCCGGCAACGCGGTACCTGTTCGTGGCGGGCGGTATCGGGATCACACCGATCCTGCCGATGCTCAGGGCGGCCGACTCGGCCGGTGCCGACTGGCGGTTGGTCTATGGCGGTCGCACGCTGGAGTCCATGGCGTTCCGCGACGAACTGGCCCGGTACGGCGACCGGGTGGCACTGTGCCCACAGGACGAGTGCGGCCTGCTCGACGTGGCCGGGCTGATCGCCCAACCGGCCGAGATCTACTGCTGCGGGCCGGAACCGCTGCTGGCCGCCGTCACGGCGACGAGAGCGGCGCACGTCGAGCGGTTCACGCCGGTCGCGGACACCGGGGACAGCAGGCCGATCGAGGTGGAGCTGGCGCGATCCGGGCGGACCGTGCTGGTGCCGGCCGGGTGTTCGGTCCTGGCGGCGGTGGAGGCGGCCGGTGTGGCGGTGCTGTCGTCGTGCCGGGAGGGCACGTGCGGGACGTGCGAGACGGATGTGCTGGAGGGCGTGCCGGACCACCGCGACGGCCTGCTCACCGACGCCGAACGGGCAGCCGGGGACACGATGCTGATCTGCGTGTCCCGCGCCGCCGGTGACCGGCTGGTGCTCGACCTGTAGGCGGGTGGTCGGGGACGATGTCGTGATGACGGGCGATGGACGATCGGTGACCGGGCGGACGCTGGCGCTGCTCGCCGCGTTCACGCCGGACGCGCCGGAACTCACGCTGAGCGAACTGGCCAGGCGGGCCGGGGTGACCCTGCCGACGGCACACCGGCGGGCGGCGGAACTCGTGGCGTGGGGCGCGTTGGAGCGAACGGCGGAGGGCCGCTACCACATCGGGCTGCGACTGTGGGAGGTCGCGTCGCTGGCGCCGCGCGGGCTGGGCCTGCGCGAGGCGTCGATGCCGTTCCTGGAGGACCTGTACGAGATCACCCGGGAGAACGTCCAGTTGGCGGTCCGCGAGGGCGCCGAACTGGTGTTCGTGGAGCGGATCGCCGGGCGGGCCGCGGTGGCGGTGCTGACCAGGGTCGGTGGGCGGTTCGCGCTGCACGCCACCGGTGTCGGCCTGGTGTTGCTGGCGCACGCGCCGGTGGACGTGCAGGACCGGGTGCTCGGGTCGCGGTTGGACCGCTACACCGACAAGACCGTGACCGATCCGGTGGCGATGCGGACGGTACTGGCCAACGTGCGCACGCGCGGCTACGCGGTCAGCGACGGCCAGGTGACACTGGACGCGCTGTCGGTGGCCGCGCCGATCGTCGACCGGACCGGCGAGGTGGTCGCCGCCGTGTCCCTGGTGGTGCACGCGGACCGCGCCGACCCGGCGGCGCTGGCACCGGTGGTCCAAGCCGCGGCACGCGGTATCTCCCGGGCGATCGGCGCGCCGCGCGAACGGCTGCGAATGTCGTATTTCTGAGACATATGTCCGGGACAGCCGCTAATGTACGGAAGTGGACGGCCCAGCCGTCGTGATCGACCCGAGGTGGTGATCGCCCCGCCATGACTCCCGACTACGGCGACGCACTCCGCACCAGCCTGGGCACGCCGACCTGGCACCGGCAACTGGACAGCAGTCCCCGTTCCCTCGTCTGGCTGGCCGACATCGACGGCACGCCGGTGGTGGTCAAGCAGATCATCGGCGGTGCCGACGCCCACACCCGCTTCCACCACGAGATCACCGCGCTGCGCCTGGCATCCCGCGCCCCGGTCCCGGTCACACCGGCACTGCTGGGCGTGGACGGACAACGGCACGTCCTGGTGCTGCAACACCTGGCTACCGGGCCGCTGCCGGCGGACTGGCCGGTGCACTACGCGATCGCGCTCGCCCGCCTGCACGCCACCACATCGGCCGCCGACGACGGTGTGCTGCCCAGGTGGGTCCCACCTGGACAGACCGACGTAGTGGCGTTCGAAAAGTTCGCGGTGTCACTGGGAATTCCGGTGCGGCCCGACGTGTCGGCGGAGATCGCCGCGCTGGTCGAGCGGCTCGCCGAGCCGTCCGGTTTCGCGCTGCTGCACGGAGATCCTTGTCCGGGCAACGACTTCTACGCCACCGGAGCGCGGTTCGTGGATCTGGAGCAGGCTTCGCTGGGCTCCGGACTCACCGAGCTGGCCTATCTCCGCATCGGCTTTCCCAGTTGCTGGTGCGTCACCGCGCCCGCCGCGGCCCTGATCGACGTCGCCGAACGGGCGTACCGCGCGGAATGGCACCGGGCGACCGGCACCGAACCGCCGGGCAGCATGGCCGACACGTGCGCCGGGTGGTTGCTGCGCGGCGACGCGCTCGTGGAGAAGGCCCATCGGGGTACCGGCGACCGGTTGGCCGGCGTGCTCGTGGCCGACTGGCCGTGGGGCACGGCGACGGCCCGGCAGCGGTTGCTGCACCGGCTCGGCGTGGTCGCCGAACCGGCCGGCGCCGAACTGGCCGGTTTCGCCGAACTGTGCGCCGGGCTGCGCGCCGCGATGTCGGCCCGCTGGCCCCAACTGCGACCGCTGCCGACCGACCGGGCAACGGCGAAGATCATTCCACTAACGCGTTCAGGCGATCACACAAAACGGGCCCATCGATGCACCGAACAGTTTCGCGGTAATGTACTCCGACCCCTTACCAAGCAAAATCAGTAAACCGCGGTCAGCGTTCGGAGTAATGCCCGGACCGGTGGTGGACACTGCTGTCCCGGTCGTGTAGACACGATCAGCGTGCGTTCAAACACTGGACGTGCACGCGGCCCCACGAGCAACTCTCATGGGGTGACACGTGTGCTTCCTTCCGGAACAGCCCGCCGAGTCCGTGTGTGATCGGAGACGATGAGACCAGCCTCATTGTGGCTAGCCGACGAGTTCTTCCTGATCGCTCACCGGGACTACGACGGTCGGCCACGCATAAATTCGTCTGCCCTGACCTTGGGTATCGCGGGCGCACTGCTGATCGAACTCGCTTTGCACCGCAAGATTAGGATCAACCCACAGCAGTTGGAACTCATCGTGGCCAATCCCGACCAACCTCCACCTGATGCGACCGCACATGCGGTAATGGATCAGCTCGTCGCGGAACCCGAGATCATGTCGATTTCGACGTGGTTACAGTTTCTCGGTCAAACGGCGACGCAGCGGGTGGCGGACCGGTTGATCCGCAGTGGGGTGGTCCGGCCGCAGTTGACCGGCCCGCCGTGGCGCAGAACGATCCTGCATCCACCCCTGGACGCCAACGAGGCCATCCTGCCCGCGGTCCGGATCAGGGGGGTTGCCGGCCGGCAGGAACCGGTCGAGCTGTCCGACGCCCTGCTGACCGGGCTCGCGGCCGCCACCGGACTGGACAACTTCCTGCTGCAGGACCTGGACGCCGACGGCCGCCAGTTCCTGCGGGACGTGATCGCACAGTTGCCTCGCCCCCTGATGTGCCTGATCGCCGAAACGAAGGCCGCCGTGGGTGCCGCCGTGCTGGCTCGGCGGCGCTGACACCACCGCCAGCGCTCGTCCACCGTTCCACATCATCCCTTGGAGTCCATGATGGACAAGAATCCGCACGCCGCGAGCAATGTCGCGGCGGCGCTGGCGCACGACCGCCTGGGTACGACGAGGATCACCCAGTTCGCGCTGAGCGCGGCGGCCACGCTGACCGTGGTGGCCGGTGTCTTCCCCACCGGCTTCGCGGCCACCGGCATCACCGGCATCCCGGCCGCGTTCGTGCTGCTGGGCATCGTGTTGATCGTGTTCTGCGTCGGCTACAACGCCATGTCCCGGCGCATCTCCAACGCGGGCGCCTTCTACGCCTACATCGCACAGGGCGTGTCCCGGCCGGCCGGGGTCGCCGCCGCCTGGATCGCCATGCTGTCCTACAACCTGCTGCAGGTCGGCCTGTACGGGATCTTCGGCGGGCTCGGCGCGCCACTGCTGAACTCCGCGCTGCACACCAGCCTGCCGTGGTGGGGCTGGGCGCTGATCGCCTGGGCGATCGTCGCCGTGCTCGGCCTGGCGCAGGTGGAGTTCAACGGATCGGTGCTGGGCCTGCTGATGCTGGCCGAGGTGCTGCTGATCCTGATCTACTTCGCCGCCTTCGTGTCCCACCCGTTCCACGGGCAGGTCACCGGTACCACGTTCCTGCCCAGCCACCTGTTCGTGTCCGGCTGGGGATCGCTGCTGGTCATCGCCGTGACGGGGTTCGTCGGGTTCGAGTCGGCCGCCTTCTACTCCGAGGAGGCCAAGGACTCGAAGCGCACGGTCCCGATCGCCACGTACGTCGTCGTCGCGCTGATCGCGCTGCTGTACTGCCTGTCCTCGTGGGCCATGACGGTGGTGACCGGGCCGGGCAACATTGTCACGCAGTCTCGCAGCCAAGGCCCCGACCTGGTGTTCAACCTGGCGGCCCAGACCCTGGGCTCGGCGTGGAGCACCATCGGGCACGTACTGCTGCTGACCTCGGTGCTCGCCGGCATGATCTCCTACCACGCCTCCGCGTCGCGGTACGTGTTCTCGCTGGGCCGCGAGGGTGTGCTGCCCTCGGTGTTCGGCCGGACACTGCCCAGGACGGGGGCGCCGGTGTGGGGTTCGCTGACCCAGACGATCATCGGGCTCGTCGTGATCATCGCCTTCGCCGCCGCTCACCTGGACCCGATTCTGAACCTGTTCTACTGGCTGGGCACCACCGGCGGGTTCGGTGTGCTGGTGCTGCTGGCCGGTACGTCGGCCGCGGTGATCGGCTACTTCCGGCGCAAGGGCGGGGAGACCGTGTGGCGGTCGGTGATCGCGCCCTTCCTCACCCTGGTCGCGCTCGCCGCCGCGGTCGTCCTGTCCGTGGCCAACTTCGCGACGCTGCTCGGCGTGGACAGCCATTCGGTCACCCGCTGGGCGTTCCCGGCCGCCTATCTGGTGATCGCGCTGGGCGGCGTGCTGTGGGCCACCGTGCTGCGCATCCGGCGGCCCGAGGTGTACCAGCGGATCGGCCTCGGCGTGACCGCGGAGACCGGTCGCTCCACCGCCCTCGGCACCGAGGGTGGCTCCTACGACAGGGCAGGCTCGTTGTTATGACCAATGTGGAGACACTCGGTGATGTCGACATAGTCGCGGCCGGACCGGACGAGGCACCGGTGGCCGCCGGGATCATCGCGGACGCCTTCGCGTCGCTGGACGTGTCGGTCTGGCTGGTGCCCGATGACGGCGAACGCCGGTCCGTGGTGGAACGGGACATGCGGATCTGGACCACGCACGCGCTCAAGCACGGTCTGATCAGCATGACGGCGGACGAGACGGCCGTCGCGGTGTGGTTCCCGACCTGGGAACCGCTGCCGGCGCCGGACGGCTACGACGAGCAGCTGTCCGGTGCCTGCGGACCGTGGGCGGGCCGGTTCCGGATGCTCGACGACACGTTCGACCTCTACCACCCGCACGGCGAGCCGCACCACCACCTCGCGTTCCTCGCGGTCCGGCCGGGACGCCAGGGCGAGGGCATCGGCACCGCGCTGCTGCACCACCACCACGAGATGTACCCGGACGTCGCCATGTACCTGGAGGCCAGTTCCCGGGAGTCGCGGGCGCTCTACCTGCGGCACGGCTACCTGGACCGGGGCAGGTTCACCCTGCCGGAGGACGGCCCGCCGCTGTGGTCGATGTGGCGGCCGGCGACGGCCATGTACTGAACCGATCGGGCGGATCGGTAGGCGAGCGGGGAGGGCACAGGTACCGGTGCCCTCCCCGCTTCACGCTTGCCACACTTGGGTTTAATGGTCTAACGTTAAGTCCGAGCGGTCGGAGGTTACCAGCATGGCCTCCGACCGCTCATCCACGTCCGGCCACCGGCTGGCACGATCACGGCATGGAACGCGTGCTCGGCATCGGCGGTTACTTCATCCGCGCAAGGGACCCGGCGGCCCCGGGTGCCTGGTACCGGGACTGCCTCGGCCTCGACGCCGACGAGAACGGTGTGTGGCACCAGGAAGTCGGGCCCACGGTCTACGCGCCGTTCGACGCCGGGACCGACTACTTCGGTTGGGCCACCGACCCGGAGGGCAACCGTATCGAGCTCTGGCAGTCCGCCTAGCTCTTGGCCCTGGACCGCTGCTGCACCCGGGACGCCGTGCGCTCCAGGTGGGCCTTCATCACCTCGGTCGCCTTGGGCACGTCCCGGTCGCGCACCGCGTGCACGAACCGGCGGTGCTCCTTCACGCCCACCTTGCCCATCGCGGGTGCCGCCTCCCTGGCGGCCTTCAGCGACGTCAGCATCGGCCGGTGGAACGGGCCGAGCAGCATCTCGATGGCACCGTTGTGGGCCAGCCTCGCCACGGTGATGTGGAAGTCGGCCGACATCTCCATCGTGTAGGTGCCCTCGGCGATGGCCGCGTCGGCCTCGTCGCACATCGCCAGCAGGCCGGCGATGTCCTCCTCGGTGGCGCGCTCGCAGACGATCGGCACGATGCCCAGTTCCAGCACCAGCCGGGCCTCGGTGACCTCGACCGCGGTGATGGACGGGGACATGGTCAGGTAGTCCTCGATGCCCCGGCCGATCCGGTCGCTGGAGGGCGTGGTGATGTACGCACCGCCGCGCGCGCCGACCTTCACCGTGACCAGGCCGCCCGCCTCCAGGATGCGCAGGGCCTCCCGTACGGTGACCCGGCTGACGCCGAACCGGTCGCACAGGTCACGCTCGGACGGCAGCCGCTCCCCCGCGGTCAACTGGCCGTCCTGGATCAGCTCCCGGATCTGGTCGACTATCGCCTGCGACGCCCTGGCCAGGCTGACCGGGTTGAACAGGTCGTCGGTGCCGCGGTGCGCCGTGTTGGTGGCCGGTCCCGGCCTTGGTCGGTTCATGCGGTCGCCCCCTGTCGGAGAAATTCCTTGACCACTATATCTGGTGGAAGTATGGTCTAACCAATAGCCGCCGGCCAGTCGCCCATTTCACCGGTCCGGCGGTTCTCACGTTCAACCCCGGACGAATCACTCCACCGTTGACGCTGGAGGTCGATCGATGACGAGGCACCACCCACCACGCCGCGTCCTTGGCTCGGTCGCGGCGGTCGCGGCCGGTGCGATTCTGCTCGCCGCCTGTGGCACGAGCAGTCCGGCGGCCAGTGGCGCGCCGGCCGCAGACGCCGGCAAACCGCAGACCGAGGCGCAGCTGAAGTCCGCCGCCGAGCAGGAGGGCCAGGTCAACTGGTACACCACGTTCGCCGCGGACGACATCACCGACATGGTGGCCGCGTTCAACAAGGTGTACCCGAAGATCAAGGTGAACGCGCTGCGGCTGAGCGCGGACCAACTGCCCACCAAGGTGATCACCGAACAGCGCGGTCGTGAGTTCAACGCCGACGTGGTGTCCGGCGACTCGCCCCAGCTCGACGAGCTGATCAACGAGGGCGCGATGCAGCCGTACTGCGCGCCGGACGAGCAGGCACTGCCGTCCGGCCAGACGCTGCCGAAGGGCTACTGCGGCAACGTGTACGTGCTCACCACGATCATCGCGTACAACCCGAAGGCCGTGCAGCGGCTGGGCCTGCAACCGCCCACGTCGTACCAGGACCTGACCAAACCCCAGTGGCGCGGCCAGTTCTCCTTCGACCCCGGTTCGGTCAACTTCTACGAGTCGCTGATCCAGCAGATGGGCCACGCCCGGGCGCTGCAACTGGTCCAGGCGCTGGGCCGCAACCAGCCGAAACTGGTGTCCAGCCACACCCTGGCGCTCACCCAGGTCGAGGCGGGCGAGCCCGCGGCCACCGCGACCGCCTACGGGTACAAGTCGGCCAGCGAGATCCGCAAGAAGGGCGGGTCGCTGATGTTCGTCAACACCAACCCGCTGCCCACCTCGTTCACCCTGATCGACATCGTCAAGAACGCACCGCACCTGTCGGCGGCGAAGCTGTTCACCGACTGGATGGTGTCCCAGGAGGGCCAGCAGGCCATCGTCGACACCACCAACCACACGTCGCTGCGCACGGACGTCAAGAACGACCCGACGGTGTGGGACCCGACCAAATGGCCACCGGCCTACGGCGCCGGTGACATCACGTCGACCCAGTACAACCAGTATGTGAACGAGCTCAAGCAGGCCGTCGGCTCGGACTGAACGGTTCCGCTGCCCGCCGCCGCCGGCATGGCTATGCTGTCCGGCGGGGCGGGCGGAGGAGCGCGTGAGCACATCCAACTGGGCGGGCAACCACATCTTCGCGGCCGATCGGGTGCTGCGACCGGGCACCGTCGACGAACTGCGGTCGATGGTCGCGTCGACACCCCGGCTGAAGGCGGTCGGCACCCGGCACAGCTTCAACGACATCGCCGACGTCGCGGGTGGCACGCAGCTCGATGTGTCCCGAATCGACCGTCCACTGCGGATCTCCGAGGCGGACGGCACCGTCACCGTCGGAGCAGCGGTCCGCTACGGGGATCTGGCCAAGCCGTTGGACGCCGCGGGCCTGGCACTGGCCAATCTGGCGTCGCTGCCGCACTGCACGGTGGCCGGCAGCGTGGCCACCGCGACCCACGGATCGGGGCAGCACAACCAGAACCTGTCCGCGGCCGTGGCCGGCCTGGAAATGGTCACCGCGGACGGCGAGTTGCACACGTTCACCCGGGCGGATCCGGAGTTCCCCGGTCTCGTCGTCGGGCTGGGCGCGTTCGGTGTCGTCACCGCCGTGACGCTGGAAACCGTGCCCACGTACCAGGTTCGACAGTGCGTGTTCGACAGTCTGCCGTGGGACGCGGTGTTCGACTGGTTCGACGAGATCCAGGACGCCGCCTACAGCGTCAGCCTGTTCACCACGTGGGCCGAGGACACGGTGGACCAGGTGTGGCTCAAGACGATCGCCGACGGGCCCGGTGCGCCGCGCACCGACTTCTACGGTGCTCCCGCCGCCGACTCACCCCGCCATCCGGTGCGGGCGGCGGGAATGTCGGCGCAGAACTGCACGGAACAGTTGGGCGTCGCCGGGCCGTGGTACGACCGGATTCCGCACTTCCGGCTGGAGTTCACGCCCAGCGCGGGCGCCGAGCTGCAGTCGGAGTTCTTCGTGCCCCGCCGGGACGCGGTGGAGGCGCTGCGCGCGGTGCGCGAGCTGGCCGACATGGTCGCGCCGCTGCTGTACGTGTCGGAGATCCGCACCGTCGCCGGTGACGACCTGTGGCTGAGCCCGGCCTACGGCGGTGACCGGGTGGCGATCCACTTCACCTGGCGGCCGCTGCCCGAGGTGCTGGGCGTGCTGCCGGTGATCGAGGAACGGCTGGCGCCCTTCGGGGCCCGGCCGCACTGGGGCAAGCTGTTCCACGGTGGCGACGTCGCCGGCCGCTACCCCCGGTTGCGCGAGTTCCGCGCGCTGGCCCACAGCCTGGACCCGGACGGGAAGTTCGCCAGCCCGTTCCTGCGCCGGCAGGTGCTGGGCTGACCTCAGGGGTGCATCCGCGCGCCCTTCAACACCTTGTCCACCACGTTGCGGGCGCTGTGCAGACCGATGCCGACCAGATCGAGTCCGGCGCGCGGCACGGCCGCCACCGCGGCCCGGTTGGCCTCGTCGTGGCCGGTGGCGAACAGGTCCGACGTGTACACGCTGAGCGTCAGACCCCGCCGCACCGCCCGCTCGTGCGCGGCCGTCAGGGTCTGTTCGCCGCCCTGGAACACCAGCACCGGCTGGCGGAACATCGGCAGGTAGGCGGTGCCGTCCGCGTCCCGGTACGGCTCGCCCATCAGGTCCGGGTTGGTCCCGGCCAGGCCGCTGACCAGGAAGGCGCACACGTTGAGGCGCTGCCAGGGCAGCAGGTCGTCGCGCAGCAGCACGGCGATCTTGGTGTCGAATCGAACGGTATCCACCCGGTCAGCGTGACCGGCCGGGTGGCGTCCGGTCTTGTACGATTCTGACGTGGTTTCCCGCCAGGAGATCACCGCATGGCGGCCACCGGTGGACGGCATCAGCGAGGTCTTCCACGCCCGTTTCGTCGAGCACGCCTACCCGGTGCACACGCACGACACCTGGACGCTGCTGATCGTCGACGACGGTGCCGTGCGGTTCGACCTGGACCACCACGAACGGGGCGCGCTGCGGTCCGGGGTGACCCTGCTGCCGCCACACGTGCCGCACGACGGACGCGCCGCCACTCCCCGGGGCTTCCGCAAGCGGGTGCTGTACCTGGACGGGTCCCTGCTGGACGCCGGCCTGGTCGGCGCCGCCGTGGACCACCCAGGACTGCGCGACGCCGTGCTGCGCCACCGCGTCCACCAGCTGCACGGCACCCTGGCCGACCCCGGCGACGAACTCGAGGCGCAGAGCCGGCTGGCACTGATCGTGGACCGGCTGCGCGGCCACCTGGGCGGCGGGCCGGACGAGCGCCCGGCCGGCCGGACCGTCGCCCGCCGGTTGCGCGAGCTGCTCGACGAACGGATCACCGACGGGCTGGGCCTGACCGAGGCCGCCGGCCTGCTGCACGTCCACCCGACGCATCTGGTGCGGGCGTTCACCGCTGAGTTCGGCATCGCACCGCACCAGTACCTGACCGGGCGGCGGGTGGACCTGGCCCGGCACCTGCTGCTGGCCGGCAGCCGGCCGGCCGACGTGGCGGCCGCCGCCGGTTTCTACGACCAGGCGCATCTGACCAGGCACTTCCGCCGGATGCTGGGCACCAGCCCCGCCCGCTACGCCCGCCACGGGTGACGGCTACCGTGCGTGCCGTGCCCCCTGTCATCACGTCGCTGAAGGACGAGCCGCTGGCGGTGATCCGCGCCCTGGACGGGCGGACCGGCCGGGCCGAGGCGGGCGCGTGCGTGCTGGAGGGTGCCGCGCTCATCGAGCAGGCCCTGGCCGCCGGTGCGCCGCTGCGGTTCGCGGTGCGTTCCGACGAAGCGACGGACATTATCGGCGTACACCAGGTTCCGGTGTACCAGGCGCGGGGTTCGCTGCTGCGCCAAGCAGTCCGGCTGGCCCGGCCGGTGGAATGGGTCGCGGTGGCCGAACTGCCGCCCGAGGGTGGCGACTACGGCGACTTCGCCGTCGTGCTGGACGGGGTGCGCGACCCGGGCAATCTGGGCACCATCGTGCGGACCGCCGTGGCCCTGGGCGTCGGCGACATCGTGTGCACCGACGCCGAGACCGACCTGACCGGCAGGCGGGTGCTGGACGCCTCCCGGGCCGCCGTGCTGCGGGCCGTGATCCACCGCTACCCGACGCCGCCGGCCGCGGTGACCGCGTTGCGGGAGCAGGGTTTCGAGGTGGTCGCGACCAGTTCTCACGGCACGGTCGCACAGGCCGACACGCCACTGCGTGGCGGCCGGGTGGCACTGGTGGTGGGCAACGAGACCGACGGCGTGCGGCCCGACGTGCTGGCCGCCGCCGACCACGTGGTGCGGATCCCGATGGCCGGCGGGGTGGAGTCGCTGAACGTGGGTGTGGCCACCGGGATCAGCCTCTACGAGCTGCGGCGGCTGGCCGGTGGCTGACTGGGACTCCCTGCGGCGCGACCGGACGCTGTTCGCCGACGACGCCGCCCTGGTGCTGGACAAACCGGCGGGCATCGCGGTGACCGGTGAGCGGCACGACACCGACCTGGTCCGGCTCGCCGCCGACGCCGGCCAGACGCTGTATCCCGCGCACCGCATCGACAAGGTCACCTCAGGCGCCGTGCTGTTCGCCCGCGAACTGCGCCACCACGGCGACCTGACCCGGCAGTTCAACCGGCGGACCATCAGCAAGGCGTACCTGGCCGCCACCCCCACCACCGGTTTGCCCGAGTGGGGCGTGATCGACCTGCCGCTGAGCGTCGGCCGCAAGAGTCGGGTGCGGATCGCCGCCGAACGCGACCGCATCCACTCCGACAACCATCGCTGGTCGGTGGCGCCCTCCGATGTGTTCGACCACGTTCGGACGTACCCGTCGGTGACCACGTTCGCCACGGTGTGGGCCGACGAGCGGCACACGCTGCTGGTGGTGCGGCCGGTCACCGGGCGGCGCCACCAGATCCGGGTGCACCTGGCCTGGATCGGACACCAGTTGGCCGGGGACCCGCTGTTCGACCGGACCGGCGACGCCGACCGGACACTGCTGCACTCGTGGCTGCTGGCGTTCGACGCGGCATGGCTGGGCGGGCGCCGGATCGAGGTCAGGGCGACGCCGGGCGAGGACTTCTGGGCACCGCTGGGCGGCGGGCTACCCGGGGTGGACTCGCTGCTGGCGGCCGCGGAGCGGCGCCTGGCGCCACTGTCCGGTCTGGTCACCGACGTGCCGGTGGACGAACAGGCGCTCAGCGAGGACTGACGTCCTTGTTTCCATGAATTGGGTTCTGTCAAATAGGCCCACCCTCTGTGCGGCCACAAGAAACAATAACAGTTCCCGGGTATTGTTGGTGTGAATTGTAGGATTTTATTGCCTGCGCTGTCGATGGATGACAGGATCCCGACATGCCCGGAAGTGAACGGCAGTCGGACACGACTGCGACCACAACCATGCGCGGACCGCTGCGTGAGCGGCGGTTCGTATCCTTCTTCACCGGCCGGCTGGTGTCTCTTCTGGGTAGCTCGATGACACCGGTCGCTCTCGTTTTCGCCGTCCTCGACGCGAGCCGGAACAGCACGGACCTCGGTATTGTCATGGCAGCGCACATGATTCCGCTGATCGTGTTCGTCCTCGTCGGCGGCTCGATCGGGGACCGGTTCTCCCGCGCGCTGGTCCTGCGCCTCTCGAACTACGGCTCCGGCATCACACAATTGGTCGTCGCCGCAGTGCTGATCACCGGACACTACTCGTTGACGTTCATCGCGGTGCTGGAGTTCATGAACGGCGTGCTGGACGCATTCACCACGCCCGCATTGCGCGGCATCGTGCCCCAACTGGTGGACAAGCCGAACATGCGGCAGGCCAATTCGCTGTTGGCGTCGGCGCGCAACGCGTGCAAGGTGATCGGGCCGTCGGTCGCGGGCGTGCTGGTCGTCACCGTCGGCGGTGGTTGGGCATCTCGTTCGTCCTGGCCGGCCTGATGTTCAGTACCATCGAGCTCCCACCGCTGGAGTCCCGGGAGACGACGAGCACGTTCCACGACATCAGGACCGGGTGGCACGAGTTTCGTCGCATTCCCTGGATGTGGCGGGTGGTCACGTCGTTCACCCTGATCAACATCGTGCAGACCGGCGTGTGGCAGGTGCTCGGCCCGATCATCGCGAAGGGAACCATCGGCGAGGCGTCCTGGGGCGTCGTGCTGAGCGTGAAGGCCGTCGGCGTGCTGATCACCGGCATCCTCATGTACCGCGTGGTCGTGGCGCGACTGCTCACGCTGGGGCAGGTGTGCACGGTCCTGGCGGCGGCCCCGCTGATCCTGCTCGGTACCCATTCTGGTGTCGTCGCCCTGGCGGCGGCCGGCCTGGTCGCCGGTCTGGGTTCCGGCGTGTCCGGGGTGGCCTGGGACACCACGATCCAGGAGAACGTGCCGGGCCGGATCCTGTCCCGGATGGCGGCGTACGACGACTTCGGCTCCTACGTCGGCATCCCGGTCGGCCAACTGCTGGCTGCCCCGCTCGCGCTGGCACTGGGCGCCCAGCACGTCGCGCTGGCGGGCGGCGTCGTCTTCGCGGTCGTCGCCATCGTGCCGCTGCTGTCGCCGGTCGTCCGGTCGATCCGCCATCCACCGCTGGCGGAGCCGGCGTGACCCCGCGAGCGGCCGGAATACCCTGGCCCGCCGGACCGTTGAGCGTGATAATTGAACAAGCAACTACTTGGGAGCGTGATGGGCACGATGCAGTTCGGGATCTTCACGGTCGGCGACGTCACGCCGGACCCCACGACGGGCCGGGCGCCCAGCGAGCACGAGCGCATCAAGGCGATGGTGCGGATCGCGCTGAAGGCCGAGGAGGTCGGCCTGGACGTGTTCGCCACCGGGGAGCACCACAACCCGCCGTTCGTGCCGTCGTCACCGACCACCATGCTCGGCCACGTCGCGGCGCGGACCGAGCGGCTCCTCCTGTCCACGTCCACGACGCTGATCACCACGAACGACCCGGTGAAGATCGCCGAGGACTTCGCGATGCTCCAACACCTCGCCGACGGCAGGGTGGACCTCATGCTGGGCCGGGGCAACACCGGGCCGGTGTACCCGTGGTTCGGGCAGGACATCCGCAACGGGATTCCGCTGGCCATTGAGAACTACGCGCTGCTGCACGACCTGTGGCGCAAGGACGTCGTCGACTGGCAGGGCCGCTTCCGCACGCCGCTGCAGGGCTTCACGTCCACGCCTCGCCCGCTGGACGGGGTGCCGCCGTTCGTGTGGCACGGTTCCATCCGCAGCCCGGAGATCGCCGAACAGGCCGCCTACTACGGCGACGGCTTCTTCGCCAACCACATCTTCTGGCCGACGGAACACTCGCAGCGGCTGATCGACGTGTACCGGGAGCGGTTCGAGCACTACGGCCACGGCACGGCGGCGCAGGCCTACGTCGGGCTGGGCGGCCAGGTGTTCATGCGGCGCAACTCGCAGGACGCGGTACGCGAGTTCCGGCCGTACTTCGACAACGCGCCGGTCTACGGGCACGGCCCGTCGCTGGAGGAGTTCACCGAGCAGACCCCGCTGACCGTGGGCAGCCCGCAGGAGGTCATCGACAGGACGCTGACCTTCCGCGAGTCGTTCGGCGACTACCAGCGGCAGCTGTTCCTGATGGACCACGCCGGACTGCCACTGACGACCGTGCTGGAGCAGTTGGACCTGCTCGGCGAAGAAGTGGTTCCGGTGCTGCGCAAGGAGTTCGCCGTTGGTCGCCCGGCTGGCGTGCCGGACGGCCCCACCCACGCGTCGCTCGTGGCGGCGCACTCGGCCGTCCCGACGGCCTGAACGGGAGATGACGATGAGTGCCCTGCGGTTGGTCGTCGTGTCGGCCGGCCTGAGCCAGCCCTCGTCCACCCGGCTGCTGGCGGACCGCCTCACCAGGGCGGTCCGCACCCGGCTGGTCGAGGACGGCCGGACCGCCGACCTGACCGTGATCGAGTTGCGTGACCTGGCGGTGGACATCGCCAACACCATGGTCACCGGGTTCGCCGGCCCGGTGCTGGCCGAGGCGATCGAGGCGGTTCGGCGGGCGGACGGGCTGATCGTGGTGACACCGATCTTCACCGCGTCCTACAGCGGCCTGTTCAAGTCGTTCTTCGACGTGCTGGACAACGACCTGCTGGCCGGCAAGCCGGTGTTGATCGCGGCGACCGGCGGCACGGCCCGGCACTCGCTGGCGCTGGAGCACGCCCTCCGGCCGATGTTCACCTACCTGCGGGCGATCGTGGTGCCGACCGCGGTGTACGCGGCGGCCGAGGACTGGGGCGGCGCCGGTGACGCGCGCACCAGCCCGCTGGCCTCCCGGATCACCAGGGCAGGCGAGGAACTGGCCGGCCTGCTGACCGGCGCGCGGGCCGCGACACCGGCCGAGCCGGTGCCCTCGTTCGAGCAGCAGTTGGCGGCGCTGAAGGCCCTGCCGCCGCGCGGCGCCTGAGCAACACGGACGCCCCCGGTCCGCGAGGACACGGGGGCGCCTCGGTGTCACCGGTCGAGCTTCCCCGACCTGGCATCCCGCACCAACGCGGTCAGCCCCGCCACCGACAACACCGGACCGGACGGATTCTTACTGTCCCGCACCGCATCCAG
>DASXCQ010000011.1:0-1884 GCA_036491115.1 Pseudonocardiaceae bacterium | reverse complement strand
GGCCTCGACCGGGTTGTAGTCCGGGGTCAGCTCGCGGCCGAAGGCGCGGTACGCCTTCTCCAGCCGCAGCGACTCGATCGCGTAGTAGCCGGCGTTGACCAGGCCGAGACCGTCGCCCGCGGCGACCAGGTCCTCGTAGGCGCCGACGGCGAACTCGGCCGGCACGTACAGCTCCCAGCCGAGCTCGCCGACGTAGGTGATCCGGGTGGCGCGGACCGTGGCGTAGCCGAGGTCGATCAGCTGACTAGTGCCGAACGGGAATGGCTCATCGCCCAAGTCAGCGCGGGAGAGCCTGCCCAGCAGGTCGCGCGACCGGGGCCCCATGACCCCGTAAACGGCGTACTGCGAGGTCACGTCGACCAGCGACGCGTGCTGCCCGGCGGGCATCCGCCTGGTGATGTGGTCCTGGTCGCGTTCGGTGCTCGCGGAGCTGCTGACCAGCAAGAACTCCTCGTCCGAGAGCCGGGTGACGGTGATGTCGGCCTCGTAGGTGCCGTGCGCGTTCAGCATGCCGGTATAGACGGTCCGGCCCGGCGGGACCGCGACGTCGGCGGTGCACAGCCACTGCAGCGCGCGTTCGGCGTCCGGACCGGTGAGAAGGTACTTGGAGAAGCTGGTCTGGTCGAACAGGGCGACCGCACTGCGGGCGGCGCGCTGCTCCGCGTTCGACCAGGGCTGCCAGTTCTGCTGGCCCCAGCCGTACACGATGTCCGGGTTTTCGCCGCGGGGCGCGAAGTAGTTGGCCCGTTCCCAGCCCATCTTGCTGCCGAAGCCCGCGTTGGCCCGCTTGAGCAGGTGATACGCGGGTGAACGGCGGAACGGCCGGGCGGAGGTCAGCTCGCGGTTCGGCCACGGGACCGCGTAGTGCAGGCCGAGAACCTCGCTGACCCGGTCGTGCAGCCACTGGTTGTTGCCGTTGAAGGCGGCGAAGCGGCGGATATCGACGGCGGACAGGTCCAGGCTCGGCTCGCCCTCGGTGATCCACTCGGCGAGCGCCCGCCCGGCGCCGCCGGCCGAGGCGATGCCGACCGAGTTGAATCCGGCCCCGACGAAGAAGTTCCGCAGTTCCGGGGCCTCGCCCAGGATGAACTGGTTGTCCGGGGTGAAGCTCTCCGGGCCGTTGTAGAACATCTTGATCCCGGTCTCGGCGAGCACCGGGATCCGGTGCACGGCGCTGTCCATCAGGATCGCGAAGTGGTCCCAGTCCTCCTCGAGCAGCTTGAACTCGAACGGGTAGGGCAGCGCGTCGGGCGTGACCCACGGCTTGGCGTCCGGCTCGAAGCCGCCGACCACCAGCCCGCCGACTTCCTCCTTGATGTAGGTGTAGCCGTCCGGGTCGCGCAGGATCGGGAAGCCCCGGTGGACCCCGTCGATCTGCTCGGTGACGACGTAGAAGTGCTCGGCCGAGTGCAGCGGCACGGTGACCCCGGCCAGCGCGCCGACCGCCTTGGCCCACTGGCCGGCGCAGTTGACCACGATCTCCGCCTCGACGTCCCCGTGGCCGGTGCGGACGCCGGTGACGGTGTTGTTCTTGGTGAGGATGCAGGTGACGCGGGTGTGCTCGGAGATCGCGACGCCCTTGTCGCGGGCGCCGCGGGCCAGCGCGGCGGTCAGGTCGGTCGGGTTGGCGCGGCCGTCGCCGGGCAGCCAGATCGCGCCTTCGAGGTCGTCGTCGCGCAGGATCGGGTAGAGCTCGCGGGCCCGGGCCGGGCTGATCAGCTCGCAGTCGAGCTGGTAGGCCTCGGCGGTGGCGGCGGTCCTTTTCAGCTGGGTCATGCGGTCCTTGGTGCGGGCGACGGTGACACCGCCGCAGCGGCGGAAGCCGGTGCCCAGGCCCGTCTCTGCTTCCAGCCGCTCGTACAGCTCGCAGGAGTACTGCACCAG
>DASXCQ010000010.1:0-106704 GCA_036491115.1 Pseudonocardiaceae bacterium | reverse complement strand
GGCGAGTTCGGTGGCATCCCCGGGTGTCCAGGTCGGGCATGAAGTGTCCTTTGTGGTCAATTGGTTTTCTTGCTGCGGCTGGTGGTTTTGCTGGTGCGCAGCCGGTAGGACTGGGTGCCGGTCTCCAGGATGTGCGCGTTGAACGTGACCCGATCCACGATCGCCGCGACCAGTCGTGGGTCGCCGAACACCGATCCCCACTCGCTGAACGGCAAGTTGGTGCTGATGCCGATCGAGGCGCGTTCCTCGCGTTCGGTGATGATCTGGAACAGCAACTCGGCGCCGCGGGGGTCGATCTGGACGTAGCCCAGTTCGTCGAGCAGCAACAGATCCAGCCGGGCGTAGCGGCCCACAACCCGCGACAGTGCGCGGTCGTCGGCGGCTTCGACCAGTTCGTTGACCAGGTGGGCGCAGGTGACGTAGCGGACCCGGCGGCCTTGCTCGCAGGCGGCCAGGCCCAGCCCGATGAGCAGGTGTGTCTTGCCGGTGCCCGAATCACCCAGCAGCACCACCGGCTCGCCGGCGTCCAGGTAGGCGCCGGAGGCCAGGGCGGCCAGTTGGGTGGGTGCGATGGTGGGCACCACGTCGAGGTTGAACTCGCTCAACCGCTTCAGCCGGGGGAAGCGCGCTTCGGTGATGCGTCGTGTCCGACGCCGTTCACAACGTTCGTCGACCTCGGTGGCCAGTACCTCGGCGAGGAACACCAGGTGGGTTTGCCGTTCCCGCACCGCGATCTCCGCCAGCCGGTCGGCTTCGGTGCGGATGGTGGGCAGGTGCAGTTCGCGTGCTGCGGCACCGATGGCGGCCTGTGCGGCGGTGTCGGTTCGTGCGGTCATGTTCCACTCCCGGTGAGCAGGTCGTCGTAGCCGGCCAACGAGGGGGTGGGCCGGTCGTAGCGGGCCAGTGCGCCGATCGGGATGACCGGCGCGACGTGTCCGTGCGCGGCGCGGCGGGCGTCGATGAGCACGACCTGCGGGTCGAGCAGCCCGGTGCCGACCGCGGTGTCCATCGCGGTCTGCAACGCCGCAGCGGGCAGGGTGCGGTGCGCCAACAGCACCTCGATCAACGCCCGGGTGCCCGCCGTGTCGCCGTGCTTGAGGCGGGCGGCGTCCCAGTAGCGTTGGTGCGTCTGGGTAAACGCCCCGCACGCCTTGGCTTGCGCCAGCGCGGTCGCTCCGGGCAACGCACCTGGTTTGATCTTGAGTACCTCCAGGTAGTGATCCAGGGTCAAGACTTCCGTGTACTTGGACACGGCCCGCTCGTGGCGGGCCACGACCCGGCCACCGTCGAGCACCTGCACCGTTGTCGCGGACAGGCGCACCGGCAGGCGGCGGCCGGCGTAGCGGGCCGGGACCGAGTAGTAGCACTGCCGCACCGACACCCGCGCCCGGTTGTCCACTCGCGCCGAGAGCAACCGGGCCGCGTCGAACGGTTCGGGCGGCAACGCCATCAGGTGCGGCAATTCGCCGGTGAACGCCGTGGCGATGGTGACCGGCCGGCCGGTGATCACCCGGGCATCGTCGGAAAGGTCCGCGGTGGCGATCAGCCCGTTCAGCTCGGCCAGCGACGCGACGGTGGGCACCGGCACGAGATGACGGCGGCGGAACCGGCCGATCTCGCCCTCGACGCCGCCTTTCTCGTGCGCCCCACCGATACCGGGGATGCAGAAGAACGATTCGTAGCCGTAGTGGCTGCGCAGCGCGGTAAACCGTTCGGACTCGGTGCGGTCCCGCCCGCGCAGCACCCGAACCACGGCGGGTTTGAGGTTGTCGTAACGGATCCGCGCCGGGACGCCACCGAAATACTGGAACGCGGCGACGTGTCCTTCCAGGAACGCTTCCTGGGCCTGGGAGGCGAACGCGACGTGGAAAGCCTTACCAGAGTGGGAAAGCCGCATCACGAACAGCCACAGCGTAGTCAGCACCCCGGCGATGGTGGCGGCGAACTCCCCGAAATCGACCTCGGCCTCCGCACCGGGCAGATGGGCCTGTGGCACCGCGACCTCCACCCGGTCCAGACCCAACTCGACCCTGCGGGCGGTGACGTAACGCGACACGGTCACCTCCGCCAGCCTCGCGCCGTGCTCGGCGACCAGCCGCTGCCACACCCGCCGCGCGGTGTGCCGCTGCTTGCGCGGCATGTCCCGGTCGGCCAGCAACCACGAGTCGATCACCTCGCTGTAGGGGTCGACCGCCGGCCGTGGCCGGCGTGGATATGCCTTCCGTGGCGGCGGCAGAGCGCTGGCCAACGCTTGGCGCACCGTGCGTCGATGCACCCGATGCCGCTCCGCTAGCTCCCGGATGGACAGTCCTTCGATCCGTCTGTCCCGTCTGATCTGCTCGAACAGTTCCACCTTCGACCGCGCCATTCCCGACCTCCACGCCGACAAGCGACACCGACGTGAAGATCACAACCCGGGTGGGGCCACTATTCGCGACGACACGCTGCCCCACGAACAGCGAGGTCACCACCCAGACGGGGCCAACATTGGTGAAGAACCACGACCCAACCGGGGCCAGTTCAGATGACCACACTCAAGGCGGCGATCCCGGCTGTCGTGGCGAGGTCGTTGATGGCGGCTTGGTAGGCATGCGCTGCGGAGCGCAGCCGAGAGGGCATGGGTGGCTCAGGGTCGGTGAGCTCGGCCAGTCCGGCGCGGATCATTCGGGTATGGGCCCGGGTCAGGAACAGCGCGCAGCGCAACCCGGTATCGGTGACCCGATAACGGAAGGTGTGCGGGACCCGCTCGATCAGGCCATGCAGACGTAGCCGGCGCAGGTCGTAGGTGATCTGAGCGCTGGTCATGCCCGCAGGGTCGCGTCCGAGTTGGGGCGCGAGATGAGCACGCAGGTCAGCGTGGGTGAAGCCGTGAGGATGCAGCCGGAACACGCAGATGGTGGCCAGCAGCGCGTGGGCGCGGGGGTCGGACAGGCGCAGCCCGGCCACCCGAGCGCCGGTATCGGTGATAACCGGGCCGGTGACGCTGGCCAGCGCGGTGGCTCCCTGGATCGGGTCGTGACTGAGTCGTTGGACGCGCAGCAGGCGTCGATTGGCGGTGAAGCCGACCTCCCGCAGCGCGGGCAGGTTGGTCAGCCGTTTCCCGATCCCGAAATCCCGGGTGTCATTGATCGTGGTCTCGGTCCGGATAGCCCGGCCGAGCTTGTGGTACTGCTTGATCCTGGTGTTCTTGTAGTCCACGTGCAGGCTGGGAGTGACCCCGTCGGTGATCACCCGGGTCCGGAACCGGCCCGGGGTGGGGTGCTTACGGCCACGTTGCACGCGTCGGTTGAAGATCAGGCTGATCTGGTCGGGGCGGCCGATGTCGAGGTTGTCGCGGATGGCCTGGTCGAAGAAGATCCGCCCGGATACCGGCTTGTCCAGCACCTGGGTCAGGGAGAACTCCGCCTGCAGGACCGAGAGGTGGTAGCGGTAGCCGGCGGCCCGGTCGGCCGGGCTGAATGGATGCGGCAGGATCGCCAGCCACTTGCGTAGCAGCGCGTCGATCTTCTCGGGTGTCAGTGCATCGCAGATCGCTTGCACCGCGTGCGGATCAGTGATGGTGGCGAATCCGTTGTCCAGGGCGGTGAACCCGACCCCGGCACGGGTCGCTTGGTGTTTGGCGTACTCGTGGCCGTTGAGGCACAACCGTGCCCCATAGGGGAAGTAGGAGCTGAACTTGAGGAAGAACGGACCGAAGTCCTCGTCGAGGCAGTAGCAGTACCGCTGGTTTACCATCGCGGTGGTCCGTACGATCCACGGGTAGGAACGCCCGTCGTTGCCGTGACGTTTCTCGGTGCGGAACACGGTGTTCTTCTCCTGGGCACGTCCGATGAACAGCACGCCCTCGGTCTGATCGAATCGATCGAGGTGCTCGTGCATGATGTCGTCCTTGCGCTGTCCTTTGGCGAAGTGCACGACCGGCACGTGGTGCTGGCGGGCGAAGGCGCCGATCGCGGACACGAACGCCTCGCTCATCGGCGCTAACGCCGCGGTGGAGGCGATCGGCTGGCCCAGGCGTTCGTGGATGAACCCGACCAGCGCCCGGGGGTGCTGCAACAGTGGTTGGTAGACGTTGAGGAACAACCTGTCGATGCTTTCCAGTTCGAACACCACGTGCTGGGACAGGACATCGGCGACAGTGCGCGGTAGCGTCATGACGGGCTCCGGTCGGACACAGGCCGTAAGGCCAACCCACCGCCAACGGGCGGTTCATACCGGGACACAGCGTGTCACCGCTTTGTTCCGACCGGAGCCTGCCTCACTCGACCGGACCAGCCACCACATGCTCGTCGGGCTGGGGTGAAACCCCGTTAGCTGTTGTTGGACGAGTGGCCTGGGAAGAGGTGGGCGTTGGGGTTCAGGGCTACTGCGATGTTGTTGACCGCAGTAGCCGCTTCGCCGAAGCCCGTGGCTATGAGTTTGACCTTGCCGTCGTAGGCCGCTACGTCGCCCGCCGCGTAGATGCCTTCGCGTGCCGTGCGCATCGTGGGGTCCACTCGTACGGCCCGGTGATCAAGGTCCAGGCCCCAGCTCTCGATGGGGCCCAGGTCGGCCAGGAAGCCCAGCGCGGCGACCACTGTCTGGGCGGGCAGCGTCATTCGCTCCCCCGACTTGATCAGGACCTCGACCTCCTTCAGGCCGATTCCGTCACCGCGCAGCTCGGCCACCTCGGCATCCACGATCATCGGCACGCCCAGCTCCCGCACCTGCCGCACCGTGCCGGGCAACGCCCGGAACTGCGCCCGCCGGTGCACCAACGTCACCGACGACGCGATCGGGTGCAGCGCCAGCGCCCAGTCCAGTGCCGAGTCGCCGCCGCCGACCACCACCACGTCCTGGCCCTCGTGCGCAGCCAGCGTGGGGACGAAGTGGACCATGCCTCGGCCCAGCCAACCATCACCCGCGGGCAGTGGGCGGGGGCGGAACTCGCCGATGCCGGCGGTAATGAGAATGGCGCCTGCGTGGACGGAGCTGCCGTCGGCGAGGGACACCACGAACTTGTCGCCGACCTCGGTCAGGTCCCTGGCCTGTCGGCCAAGCAGATACAGCGGGTTGGCCTGGGCAGCCTGCTCAACCAGGGCGTTGACCAGGTCGCGGCCGCGGATGGCGGGAAAACCGGCCACATCGAAGATCATTTTCTCCGGATACATGGCGGTCACCTGGCCACCCGGCTCCGGCAGCGAGTCCACCATCGCGACGCTGAGCTCTCGGAAACCCGCGTAATAGGCCGCGAACAGGCCGGACGGCCCAGCGCCGACGATCAACAGGTCAACGTTGTACTCGTCCGCTGGCTCGACCATCGCCAGGACCACCTTTCGCTCGTGGCGGGAGCTACCCGAGCCTAGATCCATCAGGCACACGGTGGACGTGGAACTCGCCACAACACCGTGCAGCCGGCCGCGGCGAGAGCAAAACTTGAGGTCATGGGTGATCCGGAATTCCGCATCGAGCACGACACCATGGGCGAGGTCCGCGTCCCGGTCGACGCCCTCTGGCGGGCGCAGACTCAACGCGCCGTCGAGAACTTCCCCATCTCCGGTCGCCCGCTGGAACGGTCCCAGATCCGCGCTCTCGGCCTGCTCAAGGGCGCCGCCGCCCGGGTCAACGCCAAGCTCGGCGTGCTCGAACCGGACGTCGCCGAGGCCATCGCCGCCGCTGCCGACGACGTGGCCGCCGGCAGGTACGACGACCAGTTCCCGCTGGACGTCTTCCAGACCGGTTCCGGCACCTCATCCAACATGAACGCCAACGAGGTCATCGCGACCCTGGCCTCGCGCGCCCTGGATCGCGATGTACACCCGAACGACCACGTCAACGCGTCCCAGTCGTCCAACGACACCTTTCCCACCACGATCCACGTCGCCGCGACCGAAGCCGTCGTCACCGACGTCATCCCTGCCCTGGACCACCTCGCGACCACCATCGAGCGCCGCGCCACCGAGTGGGTCGACGTGGTGAAGGCCGGCCGCACCCACCTGATGGACGCCGTCCCGATCACGTTCGGCCAGGAGGCGGGCGCCTGGGCCGCGCAGGTCCGCTACGGCATCGAACGCCTCCGGTCGGGCCTGGGCAGGCTCGCCGAGCTGCCGATCGGCGGGACCGCCGTCGGGTCGGGGCTGAACGCGCCGGACGGGTTCGGTGCCGCCGTGGCGGCGGAGCTCGCCGCGACCACCGGCCTGCCGCTGGTCGAGGCGCGCGATCACTTCGAGGCCCAGGCGTCGCAGGACGGCGTGGTGGAGACGTCGGGCCACCTGCGCACGGTCGCGGTGAGCCTGAGCAAGATCGCCAACGACGTCCGCTGGCTCGGTTCCGGGCCGCGCACCGGGATCGCGGAGCTGGCGCTGCCGGATCTGCAGCCGGGGTCATCGATCATGCCGGGCAAGGTGAACCCGGTGATCTGCGAGGCCACGCTCCAGGTGGTGGCCCAGGTGATGGGCAACGACGCCGCCGTGGCCTACGCGGGCGCCCAGGGCAACTTCCAGCTGAATGTGAACCTGCCGGTGATCGCGCGCAACGTGCTGGAATCGGCGAAGCTGATCGCCGCCGTGTCGCGGCTGTTGGCCGACAAGGTGTTCGCCGGCGTCGAGATCAACGTCGAACGCTCCCGCGAGCACGCCGAGGGCTCCCCCGCCATCGTCACGCCGCTCAACCGCTACCTCGGCTACGAGGAGGCCGCCGCGATCGCCAAGCAGGCCCTCAAACAACGCAGGACGATCCGCGAGGTCGTCCTGGAACGCGGGCACGTCGACGCCGGCAAGCTCACCCTGGAACAGCTGGACTCCGCGCTGGATGTGCTCCGGATGGCCCACGGCGGCCGGTAGCTCGCCGCAACCCCGCGACACACCCCAGACCGACCAACAGTGCCCCACCGATCCCGGTGACCGACACCGGCTGCGCGCCTAACAGCACCGACATCACGAAGCCCGCCACCGGCATCAGGCCGATCAGCACCCCGGCCCGGTCGGCGCCCAACGCGGCCACCGCCGAGTACCACCCCACGAACGCCACGGCCGTCACCAGAACCCCCAACACGGCCAGGGCGACCCACTGCCGCTCGCTGGGCATCGGCCACGCCGCCGGACCGGACACCACGGAACTGATCCCGGCGCCGATCACCGCCGCCGCGGCACTGGCCCACGTGCTGGCCTCCACCACGCCCAACCGCCGCGTCACTCCGGCACCGGACACGGTGAACATCACCTCGCCGAGCAGCACGAGCACCGACAGCAGCAGACCGGGACCGTGCCACGACCCGCCGCCGGACAGCACCAGCACACCCGACACCACGACGACCGCCCCGGCCAGGGCCGCGAGGGCAGGCCGCCGACCGCGCAACGCCGGCACCACGATCGCCAGGAACAGCGGCGTGCCACCGAGCATGGCGGCCACGAAACCCGGTTCGGCGTAGCGCTGCGCGGCCAGCAGCGCCGCGTTGAAGCCGAGCATCCCGAACGCGACCATGCCGGCCATCCCGACCACGTCCCGCCAGCCGGGCCTGGGCAGCCTGCGGCCGAGGTAGCGCAGCCACCCGTACAGGGCGATCGCGCCGATCGCGTACCGCACGGCCTGACCGGACAGCACCGGGTAGCCGGCGAGCATTCCGGTGACCGGAACCGAACCGCCGACGATGCAGGCCGCCAGCGCCCCGGACGCCACGGCGAGGCGAACGGAGTGCGGCCGAACCGGAGTGGTCACGAGATGAGGCTGCCAAACCAGTGGCCCAGTTGTAAGGTCCACTTCAATGTCCGTGAACTGGTCCACTTTCCGCGAGCTGCTGATCACACCGGGCACCCGCCGAGGCGTGGAGTCCGCGCTGCGCGAGGCGATCCGCACCGGCCGCCTGCCGGCAGGCACCCGGCTGCCGTCCAGTCGGGACCTGGCCAGCCAGGCCGGAGTGGCCAGGGGGACGGTGACGCTCGCCTACACCCAACTGGCCGCCGAGGGCTACCTGGTGAGCAGGCGCGGCTCGGGAACCGTGGTGTCCCAGTCGGTTTCCGGCGCCGACCTGGAGGCCGGCGAGGACAGCCAGCCGGAGCCGGCCTGGCGGCACGACCTGCGGCCCGGTCTGCCCGCGCTGTCGGCGTTCCCGCGGTCGGCCTGGCTGGCCGCGACCAGGGCCGGGTTGGCCGGGCTGACCGACGCCGAGCTCGGCTACCCCGATCCGGCCGGACTGCCCGCGCTGCGCGCCGAACTGGCCGCCTACCTGGGTCGGGTCAGGGCGGTGGCCGGCACGCCGGCCAACATCGTGGTCACCAACGGCGCCGCCGAAGGCACCGCGCTGCTGGCGCAGGTACTGCACGCACGGGGCCACCGCCGGGTGGCCGTGGAGAACCCGAGGCATCCCGGCCAGGCCGAGCTGTTCGCCACCCACGGCCTGACCCCGGTGCCGATCCCCGTCGACGAGGATGGTCTGATTGTCGACAATCTGACAACAAGCGGTGCCAGGGTGGTGATGGCGACGACGGCGCACCAGTTCCCGCTGGGCGTCGCGATGCACCCACACCGCAGGATGGCCTTGCTGGCCTGGGCCAAGGATGTCGACGGCCTGGTCATCGAGGACGACTACGACGCCGAGCACCGCTACGACACCGCACCCGTCTCGGCACTGCAGGCGCTGGACCCGGAGCGGGTCGCGTACCAGGGCAGCGTCAGCAAGACGCTGGCACCTGCGCTGCGCATCGGCTGGATGGTGGCACCGGCGGCGTTGCGGGCCGACCTGGTCGCCCGCAAACGCTCGCACGACCTGGGCGGCAGCCCGGTGACGCACGCCGCGATGGCCCACCTGCTGCGCACCGGCGGCTACGACCGGCACCTGCGCAGCGCCCGCCAGCTCTACCGGCGCAGGCGGGACGCGCTGCTGGCCGCGCTGGCCGAGCACCTGTCGGACTGGACGCCGGTGGGCGTGGCGGCCGGCCTGCACCTGGTGGTCCGCCTACCCGCCGGCACCGACGACGCCACGCTGGCCGCGGCACTGCGCGCCGACGGTGTCAACGTCATGGCGTTGTCCGCCTACGCCCATGCTGGCACCGCACCGCCCTACCCCGGTCTGGTGGTCGGCTACGCCCTGCTCGGCCCGGACCGGCTGCGGGCGGCGGTGACCGACATCGCGCGAACTGTCGGGTCGCGGCGGCACCATGGGTGACGTGCTGTTCTCCGATGTGGTGCTCGCGTCCGCGACCGTGGCGGCCACCCGGTCCCGACTGGCCAAGGTGGACACCCTGGCCGGAGCCCTGCGCGCGGCCGACCCGGACACCGAGGTGGCCGCCGTGGTCGGTTTCCTGGTCGGCCAGCCACGGCAGGGCCGGATCGGCACCGGCTGGCGGACCCTGATGAAGCTCGACGTCACGCCCGCCGACGAGCCGGAACTGACCGTGGCGGCCGTGGACGGCGCGCTCACCGAGTTGGCCACGGTGGCCGGCGCCGGATCGGGCACGGCCCGCGCCGCGCTGCTGTCCGGGCTGCTGGGCAGGGCCACCAAGGCCGAACACGACTTCCTGGTCCGGCTGCTGGCCGGCGAACTGCGGCAGGGCGCCCTGGAGGGTGTGATGGTGGACGCCGTCGCGCGGGCGGCCGACGTGCCGGGTGAGGACGTGCGGCGGGCGTTCATGCTCTGCGGTTCGCTGGCGGCCACCGCGATTGCCGCGCTGACCGGTGGTGTGGCGGCGCTGCACGAGTTCCACCTGACGCTGGGCACGCCGGTCCGCCCGATGCTGGCCTCGCCCGCCGAGTCGGTCGATGAGGCCGTCGCCGAACTCGGCGACGTTTCGGTCGAGTACAAACTGGACGGTGCCCGGATCCAGGTGCACAAGGACGGCGACGAGATCCACGTCTACACCCGCACGCTGCGCGAGATCACCGCGAGCGTGCCGGAGCTGGTCGGGATGATCAGGGACCTGCCGGCGCGGTCGGTGGTGCTGGACGGCGAGACGCTGTCGCTGGACGTGGACGGCAGGCCCCGCCCGTTCCAGGAGACGATGAGCCGGTTCGGCGCGACCGCACCCCGCGAGGAGTTGTTGCGCCCGTACTTCTTCGACTGCCTGCACGCCGACGGCGTCGACCTGCTGGACGCCCCGCTGCGGGACCGGGCGGCGGCCCTGCGCACGGTGGCCGGCGACTACCTGATCCCGGGGAAGCACGGCCCGACGGCCGAGGAAGCCGCCGAGGTGCTCGCCGCCGCCCTGGCCGCCGGCCACGAGGGTGTGGTGGTGAAGGCGCTGGACACCCCCTACGCGGCCGGGCGGCGCGGCAAGGCGTGGCAGAAGGTCAAACCGGTGCACACGCTGGATCTCCTCGTGCTGGCGGCCGAGTGGGGCCACGGCAGGCGGACCGGCTACCTGTCCAACCTGCACCTCGGCGCCCGCGACCCGGACGGCGGGCCGCCGGTGATGGTGGGCAAGACGTTCAAGGGCCTCACCGACGAACTGCTGGCCTGGCAGACGACCGAGTTCCCGCACCACGAGTCGCACCGCACGGACTGGACCGTCTACCTGCGACCCGAACTGGTCGTGGAGATCGCCCTGGACGGCGTCCAGGGCAGCACGCGCTACCCCGGTGGCGTGGCGCTGCGGTTCGCCAGGGTGGTGCGCTACCGGCCGGACAAGGACCCGGCGGACGCCGACACCATCGACGCGGTCCGGGCGATGCTGCCCGGCGGCGAAACCCCAGGAGCCGACCGGTGACGTGAACCCCGGTCAGCCGGGCCGGATGCCGGTACGCTGAGGCGTCGTGCGTTTCCTCGAGGGCGATCGGCCCGGCTACGACCTGACCTACGACGACGTGTTCCTGGTGCCCCGGCGCTCAGCCGTGGAGTCCCGGTTCGGCGTCGACCTGACCACGGCGGACGGCACCGGTGCGACCATCCCGGTGGTGGTGGCCAACATGACGGCCGTCGCGGGCCGGCGGATGGCCGAGACGGTGGCCCGGCGTGGCGGCCTGGTGGTGCTCCCGCAGGACGTGGACACCGTCGCCGTGGCCGAGATCGTCGAGTGGATGAAGGCCAGGCACACCGTCTGGGACACGCCGCTGGTACTCACGCCCACCGGTGCCGTCGCCGACGTGCTGAACCTGCTGCCCAAGCGGGCCCATGGGGCCGTGGCGGTGGTGGACGACGACGGCAGGCCGATCGGTGTGGTGGACGAGGCGAGCTGCGCGGGCGTCGACCGGTTCACCAGGGTCGCCGACGTGATGCGCACGGACGTGCTGATGCTGCCGCTGGACACCGCGCCCAGGGCCGTGTTCGACGCGCTGCACGGCAGGCCGGACCGGGTTGTGCTGGGCGTGGCCCCGGACGGGACGTTGGCCGGGGTACTCACCGAGCTGAGCGCGTTGCGGGCCGATCTGTACTCGCCCGCCGTGGACGACCGGGGACGACTGCGGGTGGCCGCCGCGGTCGGGGTGAACGGCGACGTGGTGGCCAAGGCCAAGGACCTGGTGTCGGCCGGGGTGGACGTGCTCGTGGTGGACACGGCGCACGGCCACCAGGAGAAGATGCTGACCGTGCTGCGGGCGGTCCGCGAGCACGCCGACGTGCCGCTGGTGGCGGGCAACGTGGTCACGGCGGAGGGTGTGCGGGACCTGGTGGACGCGGGCGCGGACGTGGTGAAGGTCGGTGTTGGGCCGGGCGCCATGTGCACCACGCGGATGATGACCGGCGTCGGCAGGCCGCAGTTCTCCGCCGTCGCCGAGTGCGCCGCGGCGGCGCGCGACCTGGGCCGGCACGTGTGGGCGGACGGCGGGGTGCGGCACCCGAGGGACGTCGCGCTGGCGCTGGCGGCCGGTGCTTCCGCGGTGATGGTCGGGTCGTGGTTCGCCGGCACCTACGAGTCGCCCGGTGACCTGCACCGGGACGAGAGCGGGCAGCTCTACAAGGAGTCGTTCGGCATGGCGTCGAAACGGGCGGTGACCGCGCGGACACGCGGGGACAGCGCGTTCGACCGAGCCAGGAAGGCGCTGTTCGAGGAGGGGATCTCGTCCTCCCGGATGCGGCTGGACCCGACCCGGCCCGGAGTGGAGGACCTGCTGGACGAGATCTGCTCCGGCGTGCGCTCGGCCTGCACCTATGCCGGTGCGCCGGACCTGGAGTCGTTCCACGAGCGGGCGGTGATCGGGGTCCAGTCTGCGGCCGGTTTCGCTGAGGGCAGACCCCTACCTGCCGGTTGGTGAGAAGTGGGTTGCTCCAACATTTACGCTGGCATGGTGAAGGACGCAGTCAACGTATCCGACCTCGTGAAGCGGTACCGGCGGGGCGCTCCGCCCGCCGTCGACGAACTCAGTTTCAGCGTGCGATCGGGTGAGGTGTTCGGTCTGCTCGGGCCCAACGGTGCTGGTAAGACCACCACGGTGGGCGTGCTGACCACCAGGGTGCGGCCGACGTCGGGCACGGCGACCGTGTGCGGAGTGGACGTCATGGCGGACGCCAAGCGCGCCCGGCAGTTGCTCGCCGTGGTACCCCAGCGCAACAACCTGGACCGATCCCTGAACATCCGGCAGAACCTGCTGTTCCACGCCGCCTACCACGGTGTCGGCCGGGCCGAGCGCAACCGGCTGGCCGACGAGATCCTGGAGCGGATGGGCCTGGCCAAGCAGGCCACGGCGAGGGTGGAACTCGTGTCCGGCGGCCAGATGCAGCGCGTGATGATCGCCCGCGCCCTGATGCACAAGCCCAGGGTGATGTTCCTGGACGAGCCGTCCACCGGGCTGGACCCGCAGGCCAGGCTGTTC
Organism: Pseudonocardiaceae bacterium; assembly: GCA_036491115.1. Lineage (GTDB taxonomy): Bacteria > Actinomycetota > Actinomycetes > Mycobacteriales > Pseudonocardiaceae > DATEPR01. The sequence continues at coordinate 93,984 of DASXCQ010000010.1, read as the reverse complement.
GTCCACGAGCGGGTGGCCGAGCTGCACGAGGACGGCGTGACCGTCGTGCTCACCACCCACGACATGGACGAGGCCGCGAAGCTGTGCGACCGCGTCGGCATCGTGGACCATGGCAAGCTGCTCGCCCTGGACACCCCGGACGCGCTGACCAAGGGCCTGCCCGGCTCCACCACGCTCACGGTGGTGGTCGAGCTCGGTGACGTGGCAGCGGAGACGGTGACCGAGCGGCTGGGCAAGGTCGAGGGCGTCGAGCGGGTAGAACGGATCAACGCGGGCGGTCCACCGGCCGGCATGCCACCCGGGATGGCGGGCGGGATGCCCGGCATGCCACCGGGCATGGCACAGGGAGGCGCCGGTGCCGCACCGGCCGCCGGCACCGGCCAGTACCGCCTCTACACGTCGTCGGAGGCGTCGGCCGCGCTGCCGCCGGTGCTGACCGCGGTGACCGAGCTGGGCTGCTCGGTGCGCGACCTGTCCATCGGCACGCCGAGCCTGGAAGACGTCTTCATCCACCTGACCGGACGGGAACTGCGATGACAGCCACCACCACCCGTGCGCCGAGTACGCCGGATCCCACGCCCGCGTGGGACGCACTGCCGTCGGCCGGCATGCTCGTCTCGCTACGCACGTTCTTCTCGGTACTGGGCAGGGACGTGTTCGTCACCGGCCGGGAACTGCTGCCGTTCCTGGCGCAGGTGGTCATCCAGCCGTTCTTCATGCTGTTCATCTTCGGCAAGGTGCTGGGCAGCCTCGGCTACGTGAACAGCGCGGCGTTCGGCCCGATCCTGATGGCCGGCATCGTGGCGCTGAACGGTTTCCTGGGCGGCCTGCAGAACACCACGATGCCGCTGATCATGGACTTCTCGTTCACCAGGGAGATCGAGGACCGGCTGCTCGCGCCGATGCCGATTCCGCTGGTGGCGGTGGAGAAGATGGTGTTCGGCGCGCTGCGCGGCATCATCGCGGCGGTCCTGATGGTGCCGGTCGGCCTGTTGATCCTGTCCAACGTGTCGTGGCCGGCGGCCAAGTTGCCGGCGGTGTTCGGCATCATCGTGCTGGGCGCGCTGGCCGGCGCGGCGATCGGCATGACGATCGGCACGCTGGTCACGCCGAGGCGGATCAACATCATGTTCGCGGTGATCCTGACACCGCTGATGTTCACCGGGTGCACCCAGTTCCCGTGGCGTGGGCTGACCAGCCTGCGCTGGTTCCAGGTGATCTGCGCGTTCAACCCGCTGACCTACATCAGTGAGGGCATGCGGGCGATCCTGGTGCCCTCGCTGCCGTCCATCCCGCTGTGGCTGGACGTGCTGGCCGCGGTGGCGGCGTGCCTGATCTTCGGCGCGATCGGCATCTGGGGCTTCATGCGCAGGGCGGTCGACTGACCGACGATGCACCAAAAGGGGGCGGGCCGCACGGGCCCGCCCCCCTTTTGGGTGTGCCGCTACTGGGCGTAGTCCTCCAGGACCTCGGTGACGAGCGCGGCGATGGGCGAGCGCTCGGAGCGGGTGAGGGTGATGTGCGCGAACAGCGGGTGGCCCTTCAGCTTCTCGATCACGGCGGCCACGCCGTCGTGCCGGCCGACCCGCAGGTTGTCCCGTTGGGCGACGTCGTGGGTGAGCACGACGCGGGAACCGGTGCCCAGCCGGGACAACACGGTGAGCAGGACGTTGCGCTCCAACGACTGCGCCTCGTCCACGATCACGAAGGAGTCGTGCAGTGACCGGCCCCTGATGTGGGTCAGCGGCAGCACCTCGAGCATGCCCCGGCCGGTGATCTCGTCCAGCACGCTCTCGCTGACCAGCGCGCCGAGCGTGTCGAACACGGCCTGCGCCCAGGGCTGCATCTTCTCCGACTCGGATCCGGGCAGGTAGCCCAGTTCCTGGCCGCCGACCGCGTAGACCGGCCGGAACACCACCACCTTCCGGTGCTGGCCGCGTTCCAGTACGGCCTCCAGGCCCGCGCACAGCGCCAGCGCTGACTTGCCGGTGCCGGCCCGGCCACCCAGGGACACGATGCCGATCTCCGGGTCCAGCAGGATGTCCAGCGCGATCCGCTGCTCGGCGGACCGGCCGTGCAGCCCGAACGCCTCCCGGTCGCCGCGGACCAGCTTGACCTGCTTGTCCGTGGTCACCCTGCCCAGCGCGCTCGCGGTGCCGGCCAGCAGCCGCAGCCCGGTGTGGCAGGGCAGTTCGGCGACGTGGTCCAGGCCGTGGGCGAGCGGGTCGAGACCGCCCTCCTTGTAGAGCTGGTCGACGGCCGCCGGGGGGATCTCGACGTCGCCCATGCCGGTCCAGCCGGACGGTACGACGTCCTGGGCCCGGTACTCGTCGGCGTCGAGCCCGACCGCCGCGGCCTTGACGCGCAGCGGAATGTCCTTCGTGACCAACGTCACGTCGGACTCGCCTTCGGCGGCCAGGTTCAGCGAGCACGCGAGGATGCGCGCGTCATTGGCCTCGGCGCGGAATCCGGCCGGCAGGACCTGCTGGTCGGAGTGGTTCAGTTCCACGTGCAGGGTGCCGCCGGCCTCGCCCATCGGGATGGGCTCGTCCAGCCTGCCGTGCTGCAGGCGCATGTCGTCGAGCAGGCGAAGGGCCTCCCTGGCGAACCAGCCGAGTTCGGGATGATTGCGCTTGGCCTCCAGTTCACTGATCACCACGAGCGGCAGCACCACGGCGTGTTCGGCGAACCGGGTGACCGCCCAGGGATCGGAGAGGAGCACCGACGTGTCCAGCACGTAGGTGCGCTGTGGTGACGTGGTTCGCTTGCCGGACTTGGTGTCCCGCTTGGCGGCGGTCCTGGTGGACCCGCTCGTGGGACCGTCCGGAGCCGAGCCGGAGGTGAGGCTGGCGGTTCGCCGAGAAGGGCGCTGTGCAGTCACGGCAACTCCCTCGCGGACGCGGCACCCACGCCCGCTCCTCGCTGGGCCGAGCATCACCCTGGCTGGTGGTTCCCTCCGCCTCCCGGCGTCAGGCTTGCCGACCACGAGGGCCGGATGCCGGCCCCCTCGCGCTCCGTGACACGACCAGGGCCTCCCGGGACGGTGCACAGGATGTGACCCGTCGTCCGCAAGCTACCTGCGTTCCGGTCCCCTCTGCAGGCAGCCACACAGGTGATTCACCCATCGTTCGCCGTCGCGGCCGGTGACGCGCCGCTGGTGCACGCCGTTCACCACGGTGATCTCCCTGGTCAGCGCGTTGCGGAGAAAGTTTGTGTGGTCCAGGTCACAACTAGGCCGCCGATCACCCTCGCGCGGGCCGGCGACGGACACCACGCCACAGAGGGGTCGGATTCATACCAGAGGGGCAACTCACCCGCTGATCCAGATATCGGACAGCACCTTAACGGGCGACATTGGCCATCCCATACGTCACACAATGGGGTAATCGGCAGGACATCAGGAACCGATCAAAGGTAACTTCCGTGGCCGAGGGCCCCAGCGTCACAAACCGTCGGGGTCGACGACAAACCCCGGTATTGAAGGAGAGTGTGCATAGTGCTGAAGAAGGCTGGCATTGTCACCGCGGCGGCCATCGCCCTGTCGCTGGTCGCGGCCCCCGCTTTCGCGGCAACCGCAGCTCCGCAGGACACCCCCACCGCCTCGCCGGCCAATGTTGGCCAGCACGACGACGGTGGCGACTTCGTGAGCTTCGGTGACGCCTACCGCACGTTCATCTGGGGCGGCGGCGCTCTGGGTGCGGGCGCAGCGGCCGTGGTCGCGGGTGCCTACACGGGCATCGCCACCACGCCGTCGGAGATCCTGCACTCCCTGGAGCACCACGGCCACTGAGCGGTAGCCGCTAATTGACGCGAATGAGGTCCGAGTGGGCACTCGGACCTCATTCGCGTGTTCGTGGTATTCAGGAACCGCTGGTATTCACGAGCCGAACCGCCGGTGTCGAATCGCGTAGTCGCGCAGCGCGCGGAGAAAGTCGACTCGCCGGAAATCGGGCCAGTAGGCCTCGCAGAACCAGAACTCGGAGTGCGCGGACTGCCACAGCAGAAAGCCGGACATCCGTTGTTCACCCGATGTGCGGATCACCAGATCGGGGTCGGGTTGACCCGACGTGTACAGATGCTCGGCGATGTGGTCGACATCCAGCACCTCGGCGAGTTCTTCGATCGACGTGCCCGCTTCGGCGTGCCGCAGCAGCAGCTTGCGCACGGCGTCGGCGATCTCCTGCCGGCCGCCGTAGCCGACGGCGACGTTGACCTCCATGCCGGCCCGGCCCGCGGTGCGCGCGGCAGCGGCGGACAGCCGGGTGGCCGTGTCCACGGGCAGGATGTCCAGGGCGCCGACGATGCGCACCCGCCAGGGCGCGCCGGGCGCGGCGAGCTGGTCGACGACGTCGGTGATGATCTCCAGCAGCGGACCGATCTCGCTGGCCGGCCGGTTCAGGTTGTCGGTGGACAGCAGCCACATCGTGACCACGTCGACGTTCGCCTCACGGCACCAGGTCATCAGGTCGGCGATCTTCGCCGCTCCCGCCCGGTGGCCTTCGCTCACGTCGGTGAAGCCGGCTTCCCTGGCCCACCTGCGGTTACCGTCCAGCATGATGCCGACGTGCCGCGGCCGTTGCGTGCCGACCAGTTGCCGAGTCAACCGGGACTCGTAGTAGCGGTAGACGATCTCCTTCATCACGGCGCGAGGACCCACGTTCGGGAAGCGTACGCCGCCGCGATCTCGGGCTTTCCCCGGTAGGTGAGCCGGGCCACTCGATCAGGCGAGGGCGATAGCTCCCAGGGGTGATGACCACCGCACGGTCAGTAGCGGCGGTCACGGTCGTCGCCACCGAACCTACGGTGCCGTAACCTGGCGCCCGTGACCGTCGCGACCACCCCCAGGCCGCCCGAGCCCGCCACGCGCCCCCGGATGCGCGGGTGGCTGCACTTCTGGTCGTTCTTCGTGTCGATGGCCACGGGCGCGACGCTGATCGTCATGGCAGGCGCGACGGTGTCCGGTCTGGCCGCGCTCGCCACGTCGGTCTACGTCGCGACGGTGCTCGGCCTGTTCGGCATCAGCGCGCTCTACCACCGGCACACGTGGACCAGCCCGTCCGCGCGGGTGTGGATGAAGCGGCTCGACCACGCGATGATCTTCATCTTCATCGCGGGCACGTACACGCCGTTCTCCCTGCTGGCGATGGACAAGCCGACCGGGTACGTCGTGCTCGGCGTGGTGTGGGGCGGTGCGCTGTGCGGCGTCACCCTGAAACTGGCCTGGCCGCACGCACCACGGTGGCTCGGCGTGCCGGTGTACGTGGCGCTGGGCTGGGTCGCGGTGTTCGTGCTGCCGCAACTGCTGCACAACGGCGGCCTGGCGGCTCTGGTGTTGCTCCTGGCCGGCGGCCTGCTGTACACGATCGGCGCGATCTTCTACGCCACCCGCTGGCCCAACCCGTGGCCGGCCACGTTCGGCCACCACGAGTTCTTCCACGCGGCCACGGTCCTGGCCGCGCTGTGCCACTACATCGCGATCTGGTTCGTGCTGTACCGCTGAGCCGGGCGGGTCACGCCCGCCCGGTCCAGTGGTCGGTCAGCCCAGGTCCGGGCCTTCGCGGCGGAGGTCGTCCACCGCTGTCATGGCGTTGCGCAGTTCGGTGAGCCACTCTTCCGCGTGCTCGCCGACCAGGCGGACCGCCCAGGACAGGGCCTCGGAGCGGGACCTGGCCACACCTGCCCGGACCAGGGTGTCCAGGACCAGGCGTTCCGGCTGGCGGAGCCGGGTCATCACCGGCACGGCCAGCGTGGTGAACAGTTCCTCGGTCGAGCCGATCCGGGCGCCCCACGCGACCTTGCGGTCGTAGCGGTGTTCTGCCTGGCGGGCGATCTCGATCCGCTCGTCCCTGGTCTGCTCCCGGAACCGGCTGATCCGGCCGGCGGCGGCAGCGGCGGCCGCGGCCTCGTCGGCGAACTCCTCCGAGGGTGCGGCCAGTTCGCCGAGGACGATGATCTCCTCGCGGTCGACCGCGATCTCCGGCACGCCGACGAACCAGTCGTCGGGCAGGCGGCCGGTGAACCACGCCGCCACGTCGTCGGCGGGCGGCGGCTCGGGCTGGGAGCCGCGTCCCCGGCCACCGCCGCCACCAGGACCCCACCCATGGCGCATCCGGCCATAGTGTCCGTGCATGACGCACCTCCTGATTACATGATTACGTCGTTACCGACGTTACCCAGACAGGCGGTACCACGACAGTATGTTCGCTGCGGGTGGACTACCTGGCCAGCACGGACGCCAGCTCGTCGACCGTCGTCACCGGGCGGTCGCACACGAACCCGTGGCACACGTACGCGGCCGCGTCACCGTCCACCAGCGGCCGGTCGGCCAGCAGCGGTGCGCCCGCCAGGTCCGGCGAGCCGGCCAGCACCACCGCACCGCCGGCCACCCCGGCCACGGCCGCCGCTCGCAACTCGGCTGCCCGCCAGCCGGAACCGACCACCGCGACCTGCACCGGACCGGCCAGCCACGCCTCGGCCACGGCGGCCCACTGGCCGGCGAACCGGGGTGCCCTGCTGATCAGCAGCCCGGCCCTGGCCAGCGCCGCTGCCGCCGCGTCGCGGAACCGGAGAGAACGCGCGGCGTCGGTCAGTGCGGACGCCGTGAGCAGCGCACCGGCCAGCGCCGACGCACCGGATGGGCTGGCGTTGTCCGACGGGTCGGCCGGGCGGCGTACCAGGCGCTCGGCGTCCGCTGCCGTGTCGAAGTAGGCGCCGGGTGCGTCGGGGTCGGCGAACCGCGCCAGCGCACCCTCCAGCAGACCCTCGGCCACCGCCAGCCAGCGCGGCTGGGCCGTCGCCTGGAACAGCGCGAGCAGCCCGTCGGCCAGGCAGCCGTAGTCCTCCAGCACGCCCGCGGATGTCCCCACCGTGCCGCCCCGGGACGTGCGGCGCAGGCGGCCGTCCCGCAGGTGGTGGCTGACCAGGAAGTCCGCCGCATGGACCGCCGCGGCGATCCAGTCCGGGCGGTCCAGCGCCACGCCGGCCTCGGCCAGCGCGCCGATCGCCAGGCCGTTCCACGCGGTGACCACCTTGTCGTCCCTGGCCGGCTGCGGCCGGGCGGCCCGCGCGGCCAGCAGGCGCTCGCGGACCGATGACCAGCGGGCCTCGTCGTCCGGGTCGGCCGGCAGGCGCAGCGTCGAGGTGCCGTGCTCGAACGTTCCCGTCACGGCGAACAGGTCGACCGCCCACGACCCATCCGCCGGGCCGAGCACCGACGCCAGCTCGTCCGGCGTCCAGACGTAGGTGAGGCCCTCGACGCCGTCGGTGTCGGCGTCCAGCGCTGCCGCGAACGCGCCCTGGGGCGTGGCCAGATCGGTCAGCAGGAACTGGGCCGTCTCGCTGGCGATCCGCCGGGCCAGCGGGGATCCGGTGCGGCGGTGCAGATGCGCGTACACCCGGAGCAGCTGTGCGTTGTCGTACAACATCTTCTCGAAATGCGGCACCACCCATGCCGCGTCCACACTGTACCGGGCGAAGCCGCCGGCGAGCTGGTCGTAGATGCCACCCCTGGCCATCGCGGCAGCCGTGGAATCCACAAGAGACAGTGACTCCGGCGAGCCGGTACGTTCGTGGTGGCGCAGCAGGAACTCCAGCACCATCGACGGCGGGAACTTCGGCGCACCACCGAATCCCCCGTTGCGCCGGTCGAAGTCGCCGAGCATGGACACCGCGGCGCCGTCCAGCAGGTCGGCGTCGACGTCACCGGTGGGGAACGGCCGTTGCTGCTCACCCAACGCGTTCACCACCTGGGCGGCGGCCGCGACCACGTCGTCCCGACGATCGGCCCACGCGCGCCGGACGCCGTCCAACAGTTGCGGGAACGACGGCATGCCGGCATGGGGGGCCGGTGGATAGTAGGTGCCACAGTGGAACGGCTCACCGTCCGGCGTGAGGAAGCACGTCATCGGCCAGCCGCCCTGGCCTGCCATCGCCTGGGTCGCCGCCATGTACACGGCGTCCACGTCCGGCCGCTCCTCGCGGTCCACCTTGATGTTCACGAAGTGCTCGTTCATGTAGCCGGCCACCACGGGGTTCTCGAAGGACTCGTGGGCCATCACGTGACACCAGTGGCAGGCCGCGTAGCCGACGGACAGCAGCACCGGCACGTCCCTGCGGCGTGCGTCGGCGAACGCCTCGTCGGTCCACGGCCACCAGTCGACCGGATTCTCCGCGTGCTGCAGCAGGTACGGACTGGTCGACCCGGCGAGCCTGTTCGTCATGCCCTCCAGTGTCCAGGAAACTGTCCGCCGTGACCGACGAGGCTGCCGAGTTCGCCGACGCCGCCGAGTTCGCCCGGCGGCACACCGTGCTGTCCGTGGTGGTCGGTGCGCCCGCGCACGGCCTGGTCGACCTGCCCGATGTGCCGGCCGACGAGGTGCGGCGGCGGAGTGTGTTCGTGCCGCCGACGGAACTGTTCTGGGAGTTCGAGAAGCCGCCGGACACCGTGGCGGGGCCGGGACTCGATCGGCTGAGTTGGGAGCTGGAGCGGTTCTGCGTGCTGGCGCTGGCGGCCGATCCGGCCGCGTTCGAGGTGCTCGGCTCGCCGCTGGTGGAATCCAGCACGGGCATCGGCGACGAGTTGTGCGAGCTGACCGTGGCGTTCCTGTCCCAGCGGGTGGCCGACGCCTACCGCAGGGCCACGGCGACGGACTACGCGCGGGCGTCGGCGGCCATGGCGGCGGGCGGCACCCCGCGCTGGGGTCAGGTGGCCGACGTGATCCGGCTGCTCACCGTGGCCGAGCGGACGCTGCGCACCGGCCGGCTCGACCTGGACCTGGGCGCTGACCACGAACTGCTCGGCGCGGTGGCTGCGGGCGAGCTGCCGTGGGTGGAGACGCAGGCGTGGGTGGAGTCACTGCGCGACCGGGCCGCCGAGGCGGTGCTCCGGTCGCCACTGCCGGCCGTGCCGAACCTGCCGGCCGTGCGCAGTTGGCTGCGGTCGGTGCGGCGGCGCGGTCTGACCGGTCAGTGATCCTGCCTCTCCTGCTCGTCGACCGGCGTCTCCTGCGTCTCCTGCGGCTCCTGGGAGTCGTCCGGCTCCGGGTCGAAGCTGGCCGGCACCTTCTTCAGGTGCTTGGCCATCGAGCGGATCAGGAAGGCGACGGCGATGAACAGGGCGATGATCAGGATCAGGGCGACCGGCCCGGACGAGCCGAACTCCTGGCCCTGGCCGCTCGGCTGGTTGGCGCCGGGCCCGGCGGCCAACCACATCGGGACGGCCCACAGATGTGTCATGCCGCTACTTTCTCACGCACCCCCGCGAACAGGTCGTCCTCGGGGAGGGTGGTGTCCACCAGCGAGCGGGCCAGCTCGTACTCCTCGGTCGGCCAGATCTCCTGCTGGAGGTCCAGGTCGATGCGGAACCAGCGGCTGCTCGGGTCGATCTGGGTGGCGTGTGCGAGCAGCGCCTTGTCCCGGATCGGGAAGAACTCGGCGCACTCGACCCTGGTGGTGACGCGGTCCATGACGTCGGGCCGCTTCTCGTCCCAGTTCTTCAGCCACTCCTCGTAGGGCGACTCCTCGCCCCGGGCGAGGAGGGCGTTGTGGAAGGCCAACATCCTGGCCCGGGAGAAGCCGTGCGTGTAGTACAGCTTCAGCGGCTGCCATGGCGAGCCCGCCTCGGGGAACTGGTCCGGGTCGCCGGCCGCGTCGAAGGCGGCGACGGAGATCTCGTGGTCGCGGATGTGGTCCGGGTGCGGGTAGCCGCCGTTCTCGTCGTAGGTGACCAGGACGTGCGGGCGGAACTCGCGGATCAGCTTCACCAGGGCGGCGGTGGGCTGCGCCAGCGGCACGGCGGCGAAGCAGCCCTCCGGCAGCGGGGGCTTGGGGTCGCCCTCGGGCAGGCCGGAGTCGACGAAGCCGAGCCAGCGGTGCTGGACACCGAGGATGCGGGCCGCCTCGGCCATCTCCTCGACGCGGATCTCGCTCATCCGCTCCAGCACTCCGGGCTTGTCCATCGCGGGATTGAGGATGCTGCCCCGCTCCCCTCCGGTGCAGCTCACCACCATGACGTCCTGACCCTCGGCGACGTACTTGGCCAGCGTCGCGGCACCCTTGCTGGACTCGTCGTCGGGGTGTGCGTGCACGGTCATCAAGCGCAGCTTCTCAGCCATGATCGGCGAGTTCCTCCTGGTCGGTTCAACGGGCCCCTCGCGTGCCGCCCCACGCCGTCCGCGATAATCAACGTGAGGGTCGTGCCCCATTGTTCCCGTGGGACCGACAACTCCCGGACCGTGGGTCGTGGGACCGGAACCGAGCAGTGCGGAGGAGGTAACGACATGGCTGTGCGGGACCTGCCGGTCGGTCGTTACGGCACGCCGAAGAGCAAGCGCACCCGCCGGTGGTGGTACTGGACGCTGCTGGCCGGTTTCGTCGTCGCCGGGTTGATCGTCGCGTATGTCGCGTACCAGAACCTCGGCGCGACCCCGATCGACCCCGAGGTGACCGCCTACCACGTGGTGAACGACTCCGAAGTGACCGCGTCGTTCACCGTGGGGCGCGATCATCCGGACCAGGCGGCCGACTGCATCGTGTACGCACTGTCAGCGGACGGCTCGGAGGTCGCCAGGGCCGAGGTCTACGTCCCACCGAATGGGACGGGAAACAAGTCGTCCGTCGCATTGCGAACAGTTGAACGGGCGACCACTGTCGAGTTCTACGGATGCTCCTACCAGGTTCCGGCCTACCTGACCAAATCCATGCCGCCAAGCGGGTGATCTGCGGTTACATGGCCGTCTGACAACGAAAATCTTTAGTCCGGCTACTCCCGGTCGTGCTACCCTCGGCAAGCAGCACGGCTCCTGCGGGGCCGTGTTTTTGCCGTTCCGGGCTGCCCACGGCTCGGAACGGCCCAACCCGTAAGCCCTCGGGTTTGGATCAAGACGAGGAGTTGATGACCGTGAGCGACACCCAGGTGACCTGGCTGACCCAGGAGGCCCACGACCGGCTCAAGCAGGAACTCGATGAGCTGGTCGCGAATCGCCCGGTCATGGCGGCGGAGATCAACGCCCGCCGCGAGGAGGGTGACCTCAAGGAGAACGGCGGCTACATGGCCGCCAGGGAGGAACAGGGCAAGCAGGAGGCTCGGATCCGTCAGCTGCAGGAACTGCTGCGTGCGGCGAAGGTCGGGGAGGCACCGACCACCAATGGCGTCGCCGCGCCCGGCATGGTGCTGACCGTGCGGTACGACGGAGACGACGAGACCGAGGAATTCCTGCTGGCGACCCGCGAGGAAGGCGCGCACGGGTCGCTCGAGGTCTACTCCCCCAGCTCGCCTCTGGGCCAGGCGCTGTTGGGTGCCAAGGAGGGCGAGGCCAGGCAGTACACGCTGCCCAACGGCAACACCATGAAGGTCAGCCTGATCAAGGCCGTGCCCTACCACGACTGAGTCGTGACCGGTCATGGCGGCGGCGCCGGAACGCCGGGCCGTCCGCCATGACCGCGCGGCGGAGTGGGCAGCAGTCGTTCCAACAGTGGGCGCACCCTCGGCGGAATCGGTGTGGAGAGGGCGATCGACGAGGCCAGGCGGTGCACGCCGGGCACGTCGACCACCTCGTCGATGACCCGCTGCAGGTCGGCGTTGGACGTGGCGACCACCCGCACCAGCAGATCGCCCTGGCCGGTGGTCGCGTGCACCTCGCACACCTCGGGAATGGCGGCGAGGTACTCGGTGACCTGGGTGCGGAACCCCTGCGCGATCTCGACGACGGCGAACGCGGTCAGCCCGTAGCCCATCGCGGCCAGGTCCAGCGCGGGCGGGAAACCGCCCAACACCCCTCGGGCGACGAGCTTGTCCAGCCGCGCCTGCACCGTTCCGCGCGCCACGCCGAGCCGTCGGGACGCCTCCAGCACACCCAGCCTCGGTTCGTCGGTGAGCAGCAGGAGGAGCCGGGCGTCCAGTTCGTCGAGTGGACCGGGTTCGGTCACCACGCACGCTCATTCCTGGACAACCTGTCCATCCTGCCCGCCAAGGTCGGGTAGTAGCAGGTCATCCTGTGCTGTGAAAATCGGAAGTGTTGCTCATTCTGCACTCTGCTCGGATCCTGAGCGACATGACCGAGACACTGCACAGGCTGGACGGACTGGACGAGGTCGGCTTCGACCAGCTCCGGCAACTGGTCGGTTTGGTCGACTACGACCCGGCCGGCGACCCGTTCCCGGTGCGCGCCATGGACGCGGTGGTGTTCGCGGTGGGCAACGCGACCCAGACGGCGTGGTACTACCAGCACGTGTTCGGCATGCGCCTGGCGGCGTACTCCGGACCGGAGACCGGTAACCGGGACCACAAGTCGTACGTGCTGACGTCCGGCGAGGCCCGCTTCGTCGTCAACGGTGCCGTGCGGCCGGACAGCGCGCTGGCCGACCACCACCGCAGGCACGGCGACGGGGTGACCGACCTGGTGCTGGAAGTGGCCGATGTGGACCGGTGTGTCACGCACGCCAGGGCCCAGGGCGCCACTGTCACGGTCGAACCGCACGACGAGTCCGACGACTACGGCACGGTCCGGACGGCCACGATCGCCGCGTACGGCGAGACGGCACACACCCTGGTGGACCGCTCCCGCTACGAGGGCCCCTACCTGCCCGGCTACCAGCCCCGGCAGGGTGAGCAGCCCGCTGCCCGGTTGTTCGAGGCCGTCGACCACTGCGTGGGCAACGTGGAGCTCGGGCAGATGGACCACTGGGTCGACTGGTACCGCAAGGTCATGGGTTTCACGAACATGGCCGAATTCGTCGGCGACGACATCGCGACCGACTACTCGGCATTGATGAGCAAGGTGGTGGCCTGCGGCAACCACCGGGTGAAGTTTCCGCTGAACGAGCCCGCGGTGAGCAGGCGCAAGTCACAGATCGACGAGTACCTGGAGTTCTACGGCGGAGCAGGCGTGCAGCACATCGCCTTGGCCACCAACGACATCCTGTCCACCGTCGACCGGATGGCGGCCAACGGCGTCGAGTTCCTGAGTGCCCCGGACTCCTATTACGACGATCCGGAACTGCGGGCCAGGATCGGCGAGGTACGGGTGCCGATCGAGGAACTGCGCGGGCGCGGCATTCTGGTGGACCGGGACGAGGACGGCTACCTGCTGCAGATTTTCACCGCACCGGTCGGCGACCGGCCGACGGTGTTCTACGAACTCATCGAACGGCACGGTTCGCTGGGTTTCGGCAAGGGCAATTTCAAGGCGCTGTTCCAGGCGATCGAACGGGAACAGGAACGCAGGGGAAACCTGTAACGCGGTTCAGATCCGCTCCAGCACGGTGTAGCCGGCGGCGTGCAGTGCCGAGGTGACCTGGGCGCAGTGCTCCGGTCCCCTGGTCTCCAGGTCCAGGGCGACATCCACCTCACCCAGCCGCAGCGCCCCGGCCACCCTGGAGTGCTCCACGTCCAGCACGTTCGCGCCCAGCTCGCCGACCAGCCGCAACAGGGTGGCCAGCGAGCCGGGCCGGTCGGGCACGCGCAGCCGCAGTGCCAGGTACCGACCGCCTGCCGTCATGCCGTGCTGGATGATCTGCAGCAACAGCAGTGGATCCACGTTGCCGCCGGACAGCAGGGCCACCACCGGTGGAGTGAACCGGTGCTGCAACACCGCGGCCACCCCGGCCGCGCCCGCCGGTTCCACCACCAGCTTCGCCCGCTCCAGGCACAGCAGTACGGCCCGGGACAGGGACTCCTCGCTGACCGTCACGACGGAGTCGACCAGGGACTCGACGTGCGCGAACGTGACCACACCCGGTTCGCCCACGGCGATCCCGTCGGCCATGGTGACCACATCGGTCAGCCGGACCGGCCCGCCGGACCGGAGGGACAGCGGGAACGCGGCCGCCTGCTCGGCCTGCACACCCACGACGTGCACGTCCGGCCGGACCGCCTTCACCGCCACCGCGACACCGGACAGCAGCCCGCCGCCGCCCGCGGGCACCACGACCGTGCCCGTCTCGGGCAGCTGGTCCAGCAGCTCCAGGCCGACGGTGCCCTGGCCGGCGATGATGTCCGGGTGGTCGAAGGGATGGATGAACACCGCGCCGGTCTCGGCCGCGTACGCCCGGGCCTCGGCCAGCGTCTCCTCGATCACCGTCCCGGCCAGCCGCACGGTCGCGCCGTAGGACCGGGTGGCGGCCAGTTTGGGCAGCGGCACCTGCACCGGCATGAACACCGTGGACGTAATGTTCAAGGTCGACGCCGCCAGGGCCACGCCCTGCGCGTGATTGCCCGCGCTGGCCGCGACCACACCTCTGGCCCGGTCCGCCGGGGACAGTCCGTGGATGCGGACGTACGCCCCCCGGATCTTGAACGACCCGGTGCGTTGCAGGTTCTCGCACTTCAGGTACACGTCGCCACCGTGCACGGCGGACAGCGTCCTGGAGTACTCGATCGGCGTTTCCCGGATCACGCCGGCCAGCAGTTCGCGGGCCGCGTGTATCCGGTCGACGGTGACCAGTTCCATATGGCGATCCTGCCAGCATGCCGTGTGCCTGCGCCGAGGGCCGGCCGGGAGGGTAGTCTCGGGATGTCGGTCCGTGTTCGGGTGCTCGCCGCTGGTGGACGACGGCGGCGGTCGGCTCGAACTGGGGGCGGATCCACTACCGCTAGTGACTCTTCGGGAGGTTGACAGATGGCGCACGTGTCCCGTGTCGCCGCAGTGCTCCCGCTGCTCGGAGCCGTCGCCGCCGCGGCGGCGCTGGCCGGTGCGGCCGTGTTCACCGTCAGCCAGGCCGCCTGCCCCAATCCTGGCCACTACGTCCAGGAGGGCGTGACGCTGCACCTCGTCGGCGGCTGTGTCACCCGCGAGGAGCTGCCCAGCAAGGCGGGTTCCGTGGTGCACGCGGCCCAGGTCGGCGGCGTGACCGCGCACGGCTCGCAGTCCGAGTCCCGCCCGTAACGCTCAGCCGAGCGCGGCGGCCAGGTCAGCGATCAGGTCGTCGGCGTCCTCGATGCCGACCGACAGCCGTACCAGATCGGCGGGCACCTCCAGCACCGAATCGGCCACCGAGGCGTGCGTCATCCGGCCCGGGTGCTCGATCAGCGACTCGACCCCGCCCAGCGACTCCGCCAACGTGAACAGCCGGGTCCGCGCGCACACGTCCAGCGCGGCCTGCTCGCCGCCGGCAACGGTGAACGACACCATCCCGCCGAACCGGCGCATCTGCTTCGCCGCGATCTCGTGGCCGGGATGCCCGGTCAGGCCCGGATAGCGCACGCCGGTCACCTTCGGGTGGCCGGTGAGGAACCCGACGACGCGCTCGGCGTTGTCGCTGTGCTTCTCCATCCGCACCGCGAGCGTCTTGATGCCGCGCAGGGTCAGCCAGGCGTCGAACGGGCCGGGCACGGCGCCCGCCGCGTTGCGCAGGAACGCCACCTGGTCGGTCAGCTCCTGCTCCGAGGTGACCAGGGCGCCCCCGACCACGTCGGAGTGGCCACCGAGGTACTTGGTGGTCGAGTGGACCACGACGTCGGCGCCCAGGTCGAGCGGCTGCTGCAGGTAGGGCGACGCGAACGTGTTGTCCACGACCAGCCGGGCTCCCGCGTCGTGGGCCACGCCGGCCAGCGCGGGGATGTCGGCGATGTTGAGCATCGGGTTGGTCGGCGTCTCGCACCAGACCACCTTGGTGTTCGGCCGGCACGCCGCCCGAACTGCGTCCACATCGGACAGTGACACCGGCGTGTGCTCCACGCCCCACTGCCGCAGCACCTTGTCCACCAGCCGGAACGTGCCGCCGTAGGCGTCGTCCGGGATGACGATGTGGTCACCCGGCCGGCACACCACGCGCAGCAGCACGTCCGTGGCCGCCATGCCGGACGCGAACGCCTGGCAGAACCGGCCGTTCTCCAGTGCGGCAAGGCATTCCTCGAACGCGGTGCGCGTGGGGTTGCCGGTCCGCGAGTACTCGTAGCCCGACCGCGTGCCGCCGACGCCGTCCTGCGCGTACGTCGACGTGGCGTGGATGGGCACGATCACCGAGCCGGTGACCGGGTCCGGGTCCTGACCGGCGTGGATCGCCCTGGTCTCGAACCCGGCCCGGCGTGCCGTGCCGTCGGTCATCGGGTCACCACGGCTGCGGCGGTTGCTGCTGCTGCGGCGGCTGGCCGTACGGGTTGGGCTGCTGCGGGAAACCGCCGGACGGCGGGCCCTGCTGCGGGAACGCACCCGAACCCGGCTGCTGGTAGGGCTGCTGGGGCTGCTGCGGGTACTGGCCCGGCTGCGGGTAGCCAGGCTGCTGCTGCGGCGGCTGCTGCTGTCCGTACGGGTTGGGCTGCTGCGCGCCGTACGGATTCGGCTGCCCGTACGGGTTCGGCTGGCCGAAACCGCCCGCCTGGCCGTACGCCGTCGGGGTGACCTGAGGCAGGCCGAGGTACTCGCGGGTCTGCGGGAAGAACCCGAGGCACCCGGCACCGATGATCACGATGCCGGCGATGAGGTCGTAGACCAACCGGCCCTCGGAGCCGTACTGCGCCATGAAGATGATGGCGAACAACAGGAGCAGCGCACCGCCGGCGAGGATGGCGAACTGGCCGGCGAACTGCTTCAGGAAGATCATCACGGCCCCGGCGACCGCGGCGACGCCACCGACGATCATCAGGATGAAGTAGATGATCGCGGCCGTCGGCACGCTGACGTTCTGGGTGAACTGCCGGCACGCCTGCGCTTCCGCGCCGGACAGGCCGTCGCACGGACTGCCGGACGCTGCCGTCCACAGCGTGACGGTGAGGATCGCGCCGAGCAGGCCGAGCAGTGCCACAACTCCGAGCACCGCCCAGGTCATCACCTGGGTGGTGCTGGGGCCGGTGCTCGCCTGGGGGGCGCCGAAACCGGGGTAGGGCTGGCCGTACGCGGGCTGCTGACCGTACGCCGGCTGGCCGTAACCGGGCTGCTGCTGACCGGGCTGGCCCGGCATGCCGTAGCCGGGCTGCTGACCGTAACCGGGGGGCGGCTGCTGACCGTAGGCCGGAACACCGGGCTGCTGACCGTAACCGGGGGGCGGCGGCTGCTGGCCGTACGCCGGCATGCCCGGCTGTGCCGGTGCGCCCCACCCGGGCTGCTGGGGCGGCTGCTGCGCGGCGGCCGTGTACTGACCGTAGTTGGGGGCCGGTTGCTGACCCGGCGACACCACCTGGGTGGCGTCGGGCGGCGGCGAGCCGGGCATCTGCTGACCGGGCTGCACGACCTGGGTCGCCTCCGGGGGCACCGGATTGCCGCCCGTGCCCGGCTGCACCGACTGGGTCGGACCCGAGCCGGCCAGCGCCGGGTCACCGCTCTGCGGCGGCTGGCCGCCGGAGTCCGGCTCGTTCTCGGGCGGCTGTGGAGCACTCATCGGGTTTCCAACTCCCTAGGCTGGTCGTCAGCGCAATACCGGCATTCAGGTAGTGAACAACGCTAGCCCATCCGTCCCGCACCTGTGTGCGGGACCGGGCGGGTCCCCGTCATCTCCCGGCGAGAAAGCCCAGCACGTCGTGCCGGGTCACGACACCGGCCGGTTTGCCGTCCATCAGCACCATCGCGCAGTCGGCCGTGGACAACGCGGTCATCACCGCACTGACCGGTTCACCGGCGCCGATCGCCGGCAGCGGTGGCGACATGTGCGCCTCCACCCGGTCGGTCAGGTTGGCGCCACCGGTGAAGAGGGCCTCCAGCAGGTCCCGCTCGATCACCGCCCCCGCCACCTCGGCCGCCATCACCGGCGGTTCCGCGTTCACCACCGGCATCTGCGAGACGCCGAACTCGCGCAGGATGGTGACGGCCTCGCCGACGGTCTCGTTCGGGTGGGTGTGCACCAGGTCGGGCAGCGTGCCGTCCTTGCGCCGCAACACGTCGCCGACGGTGGCGCCGGTGGAGTCGGGCGGCAGGAAGCCGAACGCGGACATCCACTGGTCGTTGAACACCTTGGACAGGTAGCCGCGACCGCCGTCGGGCAGCAGCACGACGACGACGTCGTCCGGGCCGAGCCGTTCGGCCAGCCGAACGGCCGCGGCAGCCGCCATGCCGCAGGAACCGCCGACCAGCAACGCCTCCTCGCGGGCCAGGCGCCGGGTCATGTCGAAGGAGTCGGCGTCGGACACGGCGATGATCTCGTCGCAGACCGTACGGTCGTAGGTGTCCGGCCAGAAGTCCTCACCGACGCCCTCCACCAGGTAGGGCCGGCCGCTGCCGCCGGAGTACACCGAGCCCTCCGGGTCGGCGCCCACGATGCGCACCCGCCCGCCGCTGGCCTCCTTGAGAAAGCGCCCGGTGCCGCTGACCGTGCCGCCGGTGCCGACGCCGGCCACGAAGTGGGTGATCCGGCCCTCGGTCTGCTTCCACAGTTCCGGGCCGGTGGACTGGTAATGGCTGGCCGGGTTCTCCGGGTTGGCGTACTGGTCGGGCTTCCAGGCGCCGTCGATCTCGGCGACCAGTCGGTCCGACACCTTGTAGTAGGAGTCGGGGTGGTCGGGCGGCACGGCGGTGGGGCAGACGACGACGTCGGCGCCGTACGCCTTGAGCACGTTGCGCTTGTCCTCGGACACCTTGTCCGGGCACACGAACACGCAGCGGTAGCCCTTGCGCTGGGCGACGATGGCCAGGCCGACGCCGGTGTTGCCGGAGGTGGGCTCGACGATGGTGCCACCGGGCCCCAGTTCCCCGGACCGCTCGGCGGCCTCGATCATGCGCAGCGCGATCCGGTCCTTCACGCTGCCACCCGGGTTGAGGTACTCGACCTTGGCCAGCACCAGCGGCGCCAGGCCCCGGGTGATCGAGTTCAGCCGGACCAGCGGGGTGTTGCCCACCAGGTCGGCCACATGCTCGGCGTACTCCACCTCAGCGTCCTTCCGCCGCGTGCGTGTCGTGCCGCAGCGTACCCGCAGGTCGGAGCTGATAACTGAACCCGCCCGAGTGACGATGCCTCTTATGAACTGCCGTTGCGGAGGATCATGGGAACGAAGGGGCGTGCCGCGCGGTTTCATTGCACAGGGATGTGTGCGGGTGTGGTCGTGGGAGGTGGGGCAGATGATCGGGTATCGCGGGTTTCGGACCGCGGCCGTGGTGGCCGGTGCTGTGGGGGGACTGTCCGGGGCGGCCTACGGGCTGCTCAGTGAGCAGGCCAGACGCGCCAGGACCGTGATCGGCCGGCCGGAGCATCCCCCGCTGAACGCCGACGGCGTCTACCTGCCCGACCGCACCGGTCCGCACCCGTTCGGCACCGGGCCCGATCCGCTGCGGTTCGGCGTGATCGGCGACTCGTCGGCCGCCGGCCTGGGCGTCGACCTGCCCAGCCAGCTGCCCGGCACGCTGCTGGCCGCCGGCCTGGCCGAGGAGGCCGGGCGGGCGGTGCTGCTCACCACGTACGCGATCAGCGGTTCCACCACGCGCGACCTGCCCGACCAGGTGGACCGCGCGCTGGCCGACCCGCCCGCGGTGGCGCTGGTCATCATCGGCGCCAACGACGTGACCGACCGGCTGTCGGTGCACGACTCCGCCCGGCTGCTGGGCGTCCAGCTGGCCAGGTTGCGCGACGCCGGGGTGCACGCCGTGGTCGGCACCTGCCCCGATCTGGGGGCGATCCGGCCGATCCCGCAGCCGCTGCGGGCCGTGGCCAGGGCGTGGAGCCTGCTGCTGGCCAGGGCGCAGCGGGTGGCCGTGGAGAAGGCGGGCTGTGTGCCGGTGTCGCTGGCCGCGCTGCTGTCCCCGGAGTTCTTCGCCCGGCCGGACGACCTGTTCAGCCCGGACCGGTTCCACCCGAACGCGGCCGGTTACGAGGCCGCCGCGTCGGTGTTGCTGGCGCCGGTGTGCATGGCGGCGGCCGTGTGGACGCCGGAGCGGGCCGCCCGGTCGCAGCAGGAACAGGCGGAGCGGGTGACCAGGGCGGCCATCGCGGCCGAGGCTGCGGAGGCCGCCGAGCCCCTGCCGGCCACCCTCCCGGTGCCGGGTCGGACACTCGCCACCGGGTGACATTGACCGAATCAGATTCGGTTGACATCACATACCCCGAAGCGCGACGCGACACTATGGTCGGGTCATACCCCGCACCGACACGAGGGAGTGCCGTTATGCCAGAGGCAGTGATCGTCTCCGCAGCCAGGTCACCGATCGGCAGGGCGGGTAAGGGCTCCATGGTGAGCATCCGGCCGGACGACCTGACGGTGCAGATCGTGCGCGCGGCGCTGGCCAAGGTGCCGCAGCTCGACCCCGCCGACATCGACGACCTGATGCTGGGCTGCGGCCTGCCCGGCGGCGAGCAGGGCTTCAACATGGGCCGGGTGGTCGCGGTCATGCTCGGCTACGACCACCTGCCCGGCTGCACGATCACCCGCTACTGCTCGTCCAGCCTGCAGACCAGCCGGATGGCGATGCACGCCATCCGGGCCGGCGAGGGCGACGTGTTCATCAGCGCAGGGGTGGAGACGGTGTCGCGCTTCGACAAGGGCAGCTCCGACTCCTGGCCGAACACGCACAACCAGGTGTACGCCGACGCCGAGGCCCGCACGGTCAGCACGGCGGAGAGCGGCACCGACGAGTGGCGCGACCCGCGCCAGGACGACGCGATCCCGGACGTCTACATCGCGATGGGCCAGACCGCGGAGAACCTGGCCCGGCTCAAGGGCATCTCCCGCCAGGAGATGGACGAGTTCGGTGTCCGGTCGCAGAACCTGGCCGAGAAGGCCATCGCCGCCGGCTTCTGGGCCAGGGAGATCACCCCGATCACGCTGCCCGACGGCACCGAGGTGAGCAAGGACGACGGCCCCCGGCCCGGTGTCACCTACGAGAAGACGTCCACGCTCAAGCCGGTGTTCCGGCCGGACGGTCGGGTCACCGCCGGCAACTGCTGCCCGCTCAACGACGGTGCCGCCGCAGTAGTGATCATGTCCGACACCAAGGCGAAGCAACTGGGCATCACACCGCTGGCGCGGATCGTGTCCACCGGTGTGACCGCGTTGTCGCCGGAGATCATGGGCCTGGGACCCGTTGAGGCGTCGAAGAAGGCGCTCGCCAAGGCCGGCATGTCGATCAACGACGTCGACCTGGTCGAGATCAACGAGGCGTTCGCCGCCCAGGTCATCCCGTCCTACCAGGACCTCGGGATCGACATCGACAAGCTCAACGTCAACGGCGGCGCGATCGCGGTCGGCCACCCGTTCGGCATGACCGGCGCCCGGATCGCCACCACGCTGGTCAACTCGCTCCGGTTCCACGACAAGCAGTTCGGGCTGGAGACGATGTGCGTCGGCGGCGGCCAGGGCATGGCCATGGTGCTGGAGCGGCTGAGCTGACTTCACTGACCAGACGAAGGGGCCGGGCAGGCAAGCCCGGCCCCTTCGTCGTCAGACCTGGCCGAGGTAGAAGGGCAGGCCCTGGTCATCGACGCAGTCGGCGGTGGTGCCGTACGGCATCCGCGCCGGGTCGGCAGCGGTGCCACCGGCGGCGCGGACCGCGTCGACCGCCGCCGCGATGTCCGCCACGCCGTACATCGGCACCACGGCGGGCCGGTCCGCGTTGCCGTGCATGCCGGTCATCGGCGTCGGCCCGGTCACGCCCCAGCCGTCGTCGATCCGGCCCGGCGTGAACGTCCAGCCGAACACCGCGCCGTAGAAGTCGCGGTAGAGCTGGGAGTTCGGCACGCCGACGGTCAGGTAGAGCAACTCCCCCGCCCCCGGTGTCGGCGCCGGCTGCCGCTGGTCGCGCGGACCGTGGAACAGGGCGAACCGCATGCCCTGGTTGTCCACGCAGTCGGCGACCCGGCCGAACGGCTCGTCCTGCGGTGCGCCGGCCTCGCCGCCGGCCGCCCGGACCCGGTCCAGCGCGGCGGCCAGGTCGTCCACCGCGTGGCACAGGAACAACGTGCCGTGCTCCTCACCGCCGCGCAGGCCCATCGGCGGCCGGACGTCGAGCACCCGCCGGGTCTCGCCGCCGGCGTCGATCCGCCAGCCCAGCGCCGCGGTGTAGAACGCCTCGGCCCGGCCCACGTCGGACACCCACAGGGACGAGTACACGAGATCGCCCTCGCTCGTCGGTGTCTCGTCGATGGTGACCGCTGTGGCCTCACTGCTGCTCATGGTGGCTCCCTTCGGATTCAGCGCCGCCGCCTCGAGCCGGGCGCGCAGCCGTGCCGCGAACGCCGGATCCGGCTCGGTCGGCACGATGTCGGCGCGGAGGACGTCCAGCGGGTCACGGTGTTCCGTCATGACCGGCCCTCCCGCTCCGACTCGTCGTGACGCTCCAGATAGGACTTGCGGAACGCGGACCTCGCCCGCACCAGCAGCGCCTCGGTGGCGTGCAGGGTGCGGTCCAGGTTCTGTGCGACGTCGGCCACCGGCAGCCCGTCCAGGTACCGCAGGGTCAGCGCGGCCCTGTGGTGCGGTCCCAGCGTGTCCAGCACCTGCCTGGCCACGATGGCGTCCAGCCGCTCGTCCCAGGGGTCCTCCGGTTCGGTGACCGCGCCGGCCACCACCCGTAGGCCGCGTTCCTCCCTGGCCACCGCCCGCCAGTGGTCGACCAGCTTGTGCCGGGCGACGCCGATCAACCACGCCATCGACAGGTCGGGCGGTGCGGTCCTACGGCAGGCGGACAGCGCAGCGAGGAACGTCTCCTCCGTCAGGTCCTCGGCCAGCGCCCGCTGTCCACAGCGGGACAGCAGGTAGCCGTAGACCTCGGGCAACGCCGTGTCGTAGAGCTCCAACAGCGTCAGTCCCGGGTCGCGGCGGACACCCGGCCGTTGTTCCACATCCACCCATCGTTCGGCGTCGGCGTTTTCCGACGGTCCGGGGAGGATTTTGCTGGAGGATGCTCGCGTGAGCGAGTCGACGCCGGCGGAGGCCGGTTGGTGGCGCAAGCTGCTGGGCCCGGGACGGTTCACCGTGTTCCTGGTGATCCTGCTGCTCGCGGCGGGTGCCGCGTACCTGGGTGTCCGCGCGGTGACGCTGAGCAGGCAGGCCACGAACGACGCCGACCAGCGGTCCGAGGCGATCAGTTCGGCGTCGGTCTACGCCGTCGACCTGACCACCTACGACTACCGGCACCTGGAGACGGCCACCGACGTCGTGGCCGCCGAGTCCACTCCGGCCTTCGCCCGCCAGTACCGCGCGGCGAGCCGGACCAAGGCGGCCGCCCTGCGCACCCAGCGGTCGGTGTCCACCGGGATCACCGTGGCCGCCGGCATCCAGGACGAGACGTCGGCGACGGCCCACGTGCTGGTGCTGGTCGACCAGTCGATCAGCAACACCAGCACCCCGCGGGCGCAGACCACCCGCAGCGCACTGAAGATCACGCTGGCCAGGACGCGGACCACGGCTGGTCCGCGCTGGCTGATCAGCGACCTGGTGCTGCTGTAGCCAGAACCCAATCTGAATGGCTATCATTTTCTGAATGCCATTCAGTTGGAGGGTCGCGATGAGGTGGACCGTGGGGGACGTGCCCGACCAGTCCGGGCGAACGGCCGTGGTGACCGGTGGCAACGCCGGCATCGGGCTGGTCACGGCCGAGGTGCTGGCGGCCCGTGGCGCGCGGGTGGTGCTGGCGTGCCGGGACCTGGCCAAGGGTCGTCGGGCTGCGACGTCGATCGACGGGGAGGTCGACGTGGTACGGCTGGACCTGGCGTCGCTGGCGTCGGTGCGGGCGGCGGCCGAGGCCGTCCAGGCCACCTGCCCGGCACTCGACCTGCTGGTGAACAACGCGGGCGTGATGGCCGCGCCCCGCGCCCGGACCGAGGACGGCATCGAGCTGACCTTCGCCACCAACCACATCGGCCACTTCGCGTTCACCGGGCTGCTGCTGGACCTGCTGCGGCCCGGCGGGCGGGTCGTGACGGTGAGCAGCAACGCCCACGACCGGGCGACCGGCGACTTCGACACCGACGAACCGACGGTGGCCTATCCGGAGTCGAAGCTGGCCAACCTGCTGTTCACCTACGAACTGGACCACCGGCTCGGCGACCGGCGTGCCGCGCTGGCCGCCCACCCCGGCACGGTCGGCACGGCCCTGTGGCGTACGTCGCCCGCCCTGGAACGGCTCCTGGTCAGCAACAGGCTGCGGCCGATCAACTTCTGGTACGCACAGGGCGCGCCGGCCGGTGCCCTGCCGACCCTGCGTGCCGCCACCGATCCGGCGGCACGCGGCGGTGACTACTTCGGACCCGGCGGCTGGTTCCAGGCCACCGGGGCACCGGTCCGGGTGGAGTCCGCTCCGCTGTCCCACGACACCGGCCTGCGGCAACGGTTGTGGGAGCTGTCCGAGCGGCTGACCGGGGTGCGCTACCCGGTGACGGTGCCGTGACGCAGCCCCGCCGGTCCCGGTACCACCACGGCGATCTCAAGGCCGAACTGGTGCGCTCGGCGATCGAGCTGATCGGTGAGCGCGGCGTGACCGGGTTCTCCATGGCCCAGCTCACCCGTCGGCTCGGTGTCGCGCCCAGCGCGCCGTACGCGCACTTCGCCGACCGGAACGCCCTGCTGGCCGCGATAGCCGTGCACGCGTACCAGGTCTTCCACGCCGAGCTAGGGCCGGAACCGGCCGCCGCGTCCGGGCCGCACGATCGGATCGCCGCGATGGCCCACGCCTACGTGCGGTTCGCCGCCGGCCACGGCGCCCTGTTCGACGTCATCCACCAGGCCGGCGTCGACAAGGCCACCCACCCGTCGGTCGCCGAAGCGGAGCGACCGATCTCCGACGCGTTCGCCGGCTGTGTCACCGAGTTGGGCGGCGACGACCGGCTCGCCACCGCGGTCGAGGCCACCGCGCACGGATATGCGATGTTGTTGCGGAACGGCGACTTCGACGAATACGACAGCGCCGTCCGCGAAGCCGCGGACGGCGCTGCTCGGGCGGTACTCGCCCTGGTCGTCGGGTGGAGCTAGTGGTGTGTCCCATGGTTGTGGGACGCGCCACTAGCTGCGTTGCAGGTAGGCCAGCAGGCGCAGGATCTCCAGGTAGAGCCAGACCAGCGTGACCATGAGGCCGAAGGCCGCGTACCAGGCCCACTTCGCCGGGTAGCCGCCGCGGATCATCTGGGTGGCCTGTTCGAAGTCCAGCAGCAGGTTGAACGCTGCGATGCCGATCACCAGCAGGCTGAACACGATGGCCAGCGGGCCGCCGTCGCGGATGCCCAGGTCGGCGCCGAACAGGTGGAGGACCAGGTCGGCCAGCATGACCACGACCGCGCCGACCGTGGCACCGATGATCCACTTGGTCAGGCGGGGGGTGACCCGGACGGCACCGGTCTTGTAGACGATCAGCATCGCGGCGAACACGCCGAACGTGCCGAGGATCGCCTGGAACGCGATGCCCGGGTAGATCGAGTCGAACAGGCCGGTGAGCGCGCCGAGCAGGACACCCTCGGCGGCCGCGTAGACCAGCACCAGGGGCGCGCTCGGGGTGCGCTTGAAGATGATGATCAGCGACACGACGAGGCCGACGACCAGTGCGGGCAACGCCAGGGCCCAGGCGTGGAACAGAACCGTGAGCACGCCGGTGAGGACGGCCACGGCCAGGGTGATGCCCGTCTTGATGATGACGTCGTCGATGGTCATGGGCCGGTCGGCGACCTGGCCCGGGTAACCACCGTAGGGCTGCGGACCACCGGCGGCGGTCCGCTGCTGGTCGAAGGTCGCGTACCCGTTCCTCGGCAGGTTACGGAACGCTGGGTTGCTGGTCGCTCGCACCTGATCCTCCTGGCGGGGCCGTCGTACGGCCCGTGACATGGCTCCCGCATCGAGCCTGACATCTGACACAACGTTTTCGTGTGCCCCACGGTTCCAGCAGCCGATGGCACCCCACAGCCTAGCCACCACACCACCGTTCACCCTCATGGCGGGTCAGCTACCGAGAGTGATCGCCCGCGGGGGCGTTCGCGGGACCCCGTCACGCGCTCGGCCCAGGACCGACTACCCGAGGCGGCCAACAAGCCCGACACGGTCCGTCGCGAGGTCCATCCGACGGCGGCTTGTCAGCTTCGTCCTGTGACACCAGGCTCACCACTGGTGTCTGCCCGGCCACCGTCGGTGGTGCACAACCGCATGAGGAGCGCGACGTGGCCCTGCGAAAACTGGCCATCACAGTGGCGGGCACGCTGTTACTCGCCGGCACGGTGGGGATGTTGAGTCCCGGCGTCGCGTCGGCGACCGCGCAGGAGGCGATCGGGCGCGCAGTGACCCCGGCCCAGCCCTACCTGCACAACCCGGACAAGAGCGACTGGCTGGGGTCGTACCTGGTCAACGGGCAGCGGGTGTGGTGTGTCGACTTCGCCCTCGCCGCGCCCGACACGAACGAGAAGTACACCGACGGCACGGCCTTGAAGACCAAGTGGGGCACGGCGGTCGACCCCACGATCGCCGCGGAGATCTCCTACCTGCTGCTGCGCTACGGCAACACGTCGTCCCCGGACGACGCGGCGGCGTTGGCGCACCTGCTGCACTCGTGGACGGCGGCGCCGCAGAAGCCGAGCCAGCTGGACCCCTCCGACGACTTCCGCCACATCGCCTACGACATCGACCTGCACCTGCAGGAGATGACCGCGGCAACCCGGGCGTCGGTGTCGAAACTGCAGGCCGACGCGAGCGCCAACCACGGACCGTGGACCACGTCGATGACCGCGCCGACGACACCGCAGGTGATCGGCACGGCGGGCAAGTGGACGATCAACGTGCTCAACGCGGCCGGCAAGGGCCTGGCCGACGTGCCCGTGACGATCACCGCGACCAACGCGACCCTGCCCGGCGGCAGCGACAACGAGGTCGTCAACACGCCCGCCGACGCCAGCCCGCTCGTGGTGAGCGCCACGCCGACCGGTCCCAACCCCAAGCTGGTGGCCACACTGGACAGTCCGGCTGCGACGCCGAAGGTGCGGATCCCGGTCGACCCCGACGTGCAGAAGGTCGTCACCACCGGTGGCATGACGACGCTGACGAGCACGAAGACCACGACGGCCACCACACCGTCGGGCAACGTGACGATCACCAAGACCGACGCCGACACCAACGCGCCCATCCCCGGTGTGAAACTGGAACTGACCGGGCCGGACAAGAAGAACCCCGCGCTGGACTCCGATGGCAAGCCGCTGACCGGCAGCGACGGCAAGCCGACCGTGCTGACCACGGGCGTCGACGGCACCGCGACCGAGAACGACCTGCACACACCCCAGGACGTCTGCTTCATCGAAACCGCGCCACCGCCCGGCTACGACCAGGCGTTCAACCCGACATCACCACCCACGATCTGCGGTGAGCTGGTGCCCAGCTCGGCACTGAAGTTGTCGCTGACGAACGTGCCGAACAAGGTGCCGGTGGCGATTCCGGCCGGCGGTACACCGACGCTGACGGCGACGTCGGCGGTGCTGCACCGGCCGGCGCCGACCGCGCTGGTGCTGTTCGGCGGCCTGCTGGTGATCGCGGCCGGGTGCGTCGGGCTGGTGACGCTGCGGCGGGCCGGCCGCCTCCGCGGGAGGCGGTGATTCCGGTGCGACACCGGGCGTCCGATCTCGTTCCTGGGTTCGATCCGAGCACGTTGGGCGGCGGGTCCTTCGATGCCTCCGGGTACGGGGGTGGGTTCGACCTGGAGTCGGCCCGGGATTCTCGGGGCGGGTTCGAGCCGGCGGCGGTTCCCGCCGCCTTCCGGCGGCGGCCTTCCCGGGGCCGGCCCGTCGCAGTGGCCGGGATGGCGGCGGTGGCGTTGGTGGGTGCCGCTGTACTGGTGGCCGGGGCGACGCAGGTGGTGCAGCGGGACGAGTTGAGCGGGTCGGCGGTGGCGTTGCCGGGTCCGCACGCGGTGGCGGTGCACCAGGCGCCGGCTCCGGTGGGGGTGGCGGCGCAGCACCATCCGCCGGTGGTGCGGGGTGCGGTGACCGGTCCGACGTCGTCGTCTTCGCATGCGGCGCCGCCACCCGCCGCGCCGTCCACTGCCGTTCACCCGGCCCAGGGGACGCAGTTGCCGAACACGATTCGATTGCCTCGGGGTGGAACCGCGTACTTGGTGCACGTGCAGGTGGCGAACGACGGGACGCTGCCGATTCCGTCCGGTGTGGACCAGGCCGTGTGGTGGGGCACGGGGTTGAACGCGTCGGCCGGGGCGACGGTGTTCGCCGGGCACGTGAACTGGGCAGGGGTGACGGGGCCGTTCGCGGAGTTGTGGCGGGACCGGGTCGGTGCGGTGATCACGGTGCGGGACAACTCGGGGAAGCCGTGGCGGTACCGGGTGACGAAGGTGTTGACGCTGAACAAGAGCACGCTGCCGAAGCAGGCGCCGTCGCTGTTCTCGGCCAGTGGGCCGCAGCGGGTCGTGGTGGCCACGTGCGGCGGCGAATGGGTGGGCGGCGCGCTCGGCTATGCCGACAACCGGGTAATGATCGCCATGCCGGTGAAGTAGCGGCGGCCGAGCAACCGGACGCCCCAGCAACCACGGTTGCCCCCAGCCAGCAGCCGACTCGACCCACCCACACCACATCCTGACCACTCGGCGGACGACAGGCCGGTGCCCGGCCGCGGCCGCCCGGTCAGTGGCGCGCCTCGTCGGCCTGGTCGCGCCGCATCGGATACCCTCGCCCGAGTTGTGGATGAAAATGAAAACCGATATCACTAATGGGACACGTTCCACCCACCGCGGGTGACCGCGCTGCCGATTGGAGAACCATGTCCCTGGACGTACCCACAGCCCTGCTCGAGCGGGCCGAGCTCGGTGAGGTGTCGGACGATGAGTTCGTCGCCGTTGTTCGCTCCTCCCTGCCCTACGCCTGGCACGTGATCAGCCAGGTCGCCACCGAGCAGGACGGGACCGTCGAGTTCACCGAGCACGCCGTGCCGCCGCCCACCGAGGCCGATCGCGGCCAGCTCCTGCGCGCCCTCGCCTCGGACGCCATCCGCTCCGGCCTGGAACGCCACTTCGGCGTCAAGCTGGCCTTCCAGAACTGCCACCGGGTGGCAGCCTTCCGCCTGTCCTCGGTGGACAGCGAGTCCTACCGGGCGTTCGTGTCGCCGCGCGCCCAACTGGTCAACCAGAGTCCGGAACTGCGGAACTGCTGATCACCGGCCCGCCGGCGGGAGACCGCCGGCGGGCAGCACGGCTCAGGAAGCCAACTCCAGGTCGTACTTCCGCATCGCCGGCGCGATCGGCTGGAAGTAGTCCACGTCGCCGTCACCGCCCGACACCACACCCAGTCCGGTCGACCCGGCGAACAGTGATCCGCCGCTGTCGCCGTGATCCGTATGGATGTTCGTCTCGATCAGGCCGCGGACCACGTCTCCGTCGCCGTAGTCGACCGTCTCGTCCACCGCCGTGACCTGCCCACAGGTGACCTGCGTCGTCTGACCACTCGCGCACACCCGCTGCCCGACCTTCGCGTCGCCGACCGAGGTGATCGGCTGCGCCGTGCCGTCGTACAGGTCCACGTCCCCGGCCACGTTCGCCTCGTCGTCCCTCACCAACCCGTAGTCGGTACCCGGGAACTCCGACGCCACGGACGGCCCGATGTCCTGCCACGTCGGCAACCCGGCCGTGCAGTGGCCGGCCGTCAGCACGTACGGCTGCCCCTCCCGCAGCACGATGAAGCCCGCCGAACAAATGATCTTGCCGTCGCTCATCGCGTCGCCGCCGAGCAGCACGTCATCACCGTCGTCCGGCGACAGCAGACCCTGCTCCTCCATCCGGAACGCCGTGTGCACCACCCGGACCGCCTCGCCGAACCGCCTGGCCACCGCCGTCAGCCGTGCCACGCCCGCCGGGGATGCCGCGTCCGACACCGTCACCGTCAGTCGACCGGTCGCCGGGTCGATGCCCCACGCCGTGTTCGGCGTCGGCGGCAGCGTGTCGACCGCCGTCAGAGCCGACCCGGCCGTCAACGACACCGGATCGGCGGCGGCGACGTTGGGCAGCAACATCGCCGCCGCCAGTGCGGCGGTGGCCGCCGGCAGGACAGCCCACGGGAAACTGTGTCTCGCACTCACGCCGCGTGACGCTACGCGTTCGGTCGGCGACTGTGCGGCACAGTCACTCGGCTACGCGCCGAAGTCGAACCAATGGAGTGACACGAACGGCGACGGTTGCCCGCTGTCGAACGTGAGGAACACGTTGTGGGTGCCGGTCACCCTGGTGACATTCGCTGGAACGGTGCGCCATGACTGCCAGCCACCGGTGTTGGCGATCGCGAAACTGCCGATCGACGGACCGGTGACGCTGTCCAGCCGCACGTTCACCAGACCGCTGACCCCGGCCGCCGCGCCCGACGCCACCCGCCCGACGAACTGCGTCGCGCCCGCGGTGCCGAAGTTGACGTTCGAGTACTCGGCCCACGCGCCGTTGGCGAGTTGACCGAAGTCGGTACCGCCGCCGGTGTCGGCGCTGGTCTCGACGGTGGTGTTGTGTGTGGCGCTGGCACTGGTCGCGTTGATCTGGGAGAAAGCGCTTACACCGCCCGCCGGCGGCGGCGTGGTGGTGGTCGGAGGCGCGCTGGTCGGAGGTGCGCTGGTCGGCGGAGGGGACGTCGTGGTGCCGGTGTTGGTCTGGTAGACGGCCACGTAGTCCACGGTCATGCCGGCGCCCGACGACGTCGACGCGCTCGG
The DNA here is from genome assembly GCA_036491115.1 of Pseudonocardiaceae bacterium. Classification (GTDB taxonomy): domain Bacteria; phylum Actinomycetota; class Actinomycetes; order Mycobacteriales; family Pseudonocardiaceae; genus DATEPR01. The sequence continues at coordinate 63,470 of DASXCQ010000010.1, read as the reverse complement.
CGACCCGCAGCCACAGATGGCGTTCGGGAACGCGCCACCGATGGCCAGGTCCAGGATCACGAAGAAGCCGTGGTCGACAGCGTTCGCCCAGGTGGTGGCGTCGACCTGACTCTGGTTGACGGTGAACTCGACGACACCGTCCTTGAGGAAGCGCAACTGCTCGGCCGACGTGTTGGTGCGGTCCACGATCACCGAGTAGGTGTGGAACGCGGTCTGGCAGCCGCCGCAGGCCAGCAGGCCACTGCCGATACCGGTGGTCTCGTTGCACGGGCCACCCGGGTCGACGCCGCAGTGGAACGTGTTCGAGACGTCGGACATCCCGTTGACGTCCTCGAGAATGTCCAGCTCACCGATGCTGGGCCAGTTGGTCGCGCCGACCGGCCTTGCCGCGGCACCCATCGCCCAGAACGCCGGCCAGTAGCCGAGGCCGACGGCCGGGTTGGGCTGCTCGATCGACGCGGTGATCTCCATCTCGCCGCCGGGCGGGGCGGCGAAGCTGGTGGACTGCGTCTCGACCCTGCCGGACGTCCACGCGCCGGACGCACTGCGGATCGGCTTGATCACCAGGTGACCGCTGCCGTCCTGGAACACGTTGCTGGTGCTGTTGGTCTCGCTCTCGACCTCGCCGGTGCCCCAGTTCGCGGCGCCGCCGGCGTAGCTGGTGCCCAGGTCGTAGAGCCATTTCGTGGTGTCCAGCCCGGTGCCGGCGGCACCGGTGAAGTCGTCGGAGAACGCGGTGGTCCAGCCGGCCGGCGGAGCCGGGACGGCCGATGGTGCGACGGCGGCCGGGGCGACGCTGGCGGCTGCCTGACCTGCCTGAACGGCGGCGAACAGCGCGGGCACCAGTGCCGCCGCGGCGGCCGCGGCGATCCAGGCACGCTTGCGGCGGCCCGGTAAGCGGGAGCGTGGTTCGGACATGGCGGATTCCTTCTCGTCGATGGGGAGAGGGCCGGCCCGCCGACCTCATGTAAGCGCTTTCAGCAACAGACCGTCAATGGCCCGTTACTGGTGGATCGATCCAGTTGCGTGATCTATGGCACAGCGAGCGCGATCGCGGTGAGCACCAGCTCGTCCCGCACCAGCCAGCGACCGGCCAGCGTGCGCAACGGTGGACCGCCGTCCGTCGTGGTGCCGTCGATCAGGATCGTCGCGGTGAACGTGCCCGCCGGGTCGACGGTCAGCTCGGCGTCCTCGAAGCCGAGCCACCGGCCGGTCAGCGGGAACCACGCCTTGTAGACGCTCTCCTTGGCACTGAACAGGAGCCGGTCCCACCACACCGTCGGGTCGGCGGCACCCAGCTCGGCCACCCGGTCCGGTTCGGCACCGAACGCGATGTGTGCGAGCACGCCGTCCGGGAGCTCGCCGTGCTCCTCGGCGTCCACCCCGACCGAACGGACCACGGTCGACTCGGCGACGGCCGCCGCGTAGTAGCCGGTCGTGTGCGTGATGCTGCCGACCACACCGGCCGGCCACAGCGGTTGTCCCTTGGCACCACGGAGAATCGGCACCTCCGGCCGGCCGAGCGCGGCCAGCGCGCGGCGCGCGCAGGTCCGTGCGTTGGTGACCTCCCGGCTCCGCTTGGCCACCGCCTTGGCCACCATCGGCCGTTCCTCGGGCAGCAGGTAGGCGGCCGGGTCATCATGGCCGATGGTCTCCACCGCCACGACGCCGGCGGGCAGCAGTTCGTCCAGCATCAGCGGTCCGCCCGCTTGTTCCACGGCACGCGGGTGGGGTCGCCGGGCAGGATCGAGCGCACCGGATCGGGTGGTTGCCGGGGACGTCGGCCCCACTCCCGGGGGTAGCCGAGGGAGACCTCCTCGAAGCGGACGCCGTCGTACTCCAGCGTGACCGGGATGTGCAGGTGTCCGTAGACGGCGACGGCGGCGCGGAACCGGGTGTGCCAGTCGGCGGTCAGCTCGGTGCCGCACCACATCGCGAGGTGCTGGTGGCGCAGCATCGTGGTCGGGCCGCGATGCAACGGAAAGTGCGTGATCAGAACTGTGCGCAGGTCCGGCGGGACCGCGGCGAGCCGGCGCTCGGTCAGCTCGACCCGGTGCGCGCACCACTCCTGCCGGGTGGCGAACGGGTCCGGGAACAGCACCCGTTCGTCGGAGAACACCAGGCCGGTCGAGTAGGCGTGGTCCATCGCGGCGGCCAGCGACGTGCCGGGATCGCGGAAACTGTAGTCGTAGAGCAGGAACAACGGTGCGACGACGAATGACTCTCCGTCGGTGTCGAACACCGGATATTCATCCTCCGGAGTGACGACGTCCATCCCTCGACACAGTTCGACGAGCATTTCGTAGCGGCGGACACCACGGGCGGCACCCGGGTCCGCACCGACCGTCCACAGTTCATGGTTGCCCGGCGTCCAGATCACCTTGGCGAACCGCTCCCGCAACAGGCCCAGCGCCCAGGCGATGGCGTCGACCGACTCGGCGACGTCGCCCGCGACGATCAGCCAGTCGTCCTCCTGGCGCGGGCGAATGCCCCGCACGATCTCCCGGTTCCCTTCATGGGTCACGTGCAGATCGCTGACGGCGAGCAAGGATCGGGACGGCACCCGATCAGGTTACCGACGGCGCCCACCGCTCTGCGTGACAAGTCGTGCGGCAGTCACCTGGCCCGATGATGTGGGGTCCGCCGGCCGATGGAAACTGGTGTGCCGCTTACCACAGTCATACCGGAATCGCGTAACGTCAAGGCATGGCGCGCCCAGAGGACCGCGAACTCGTACCCCTCAAGCCCGGATTCGACGTGGTGTGGCACGGATTCGACCGTGCCCAGGTCAAGCAGTACCTCGAAGATCTGGAAGACGAGATCAAGCTGATCTCCGCTGATCGGAACGCCGCACTGTCCCAAGTGGCCGATCTGACCGAGCAGCTGCGGGCGGCGCACACCCGCATCACCGAGCTGGGCAAGCAGGTCACCGAACTGGTGGAACTGCCGAAGAATCCCGACGACCTGGACGACCGCTGCAAGCGGATGGTTCAACTGGCGCACCACCAGGCCGCGGAGATCACGGCACGGGCGCAGGCCGCCGCCACCCATTCCTGGTCCGGCGCCGAGGACGCGGCCGCCAAACTCCGCTCCGGGTACGAGAAACTGCTCTCCGAGCTCGACCGCCAGCGCCAGGAGGTCCGGGTCCAGCACAGCCAGGTGGTCGACCAGGCGCGCACGCACGTGGTCGAGATGACCACGGCGGCCACCAACCGCAGGCACGAGCTGGACAAGCAGGCCGAGCAGCGGCGCATCCAGATCGAGGACGAGTTCGAGCGCTCGATGGCGAACAAGCGGCAGGCGCTGGCCAAGGAGATCGAGCACCAGCGGGCGGAGAGCCGGGCCGAGGCCGAGCGCCGGGTGCGCGAGGCGACCGAGGGCGCCGACCGCCGGCTGCGCGAGGCGGGCGAGCACGCCGACCGCACGCTGCGGGACACCAGCGACGAGTGCACGCGCCGGGTCTCCGACGCGACGCGACAGGTGCAGGACCTGCAGTCGCTGCGCAAGCGGATCACGGAGCAGTTGACCGCGGCGCACGGCCTGATGCGCGACGCCGGACCGCTGCTGGAGCCGCTGGACGACGAGCGGCCGCCGCAGCCCACGAAAGCGCCGCCGGCCGGCGGTGGACCGGCGGCCGGCGGTGGGCAGGGGAAGCCGTCCGGCGTGCCGGTGCCGAGGGTGCAGCCGCAGCAACCGGCCACGACCGGGCCCAAGGGCCGCAAGGGCTGAGCCCGCGCTCAGCACCGAACGACGACGCTGGGTCTCAGGCGGCCCGGCGGCCGATGCGCGCCTCCGTAGGTGACAAGTGGTTCAGCAGGCGACGGCGGCTGTGGTGCTCGTCGGCAGGGCTCGGACGAACTCGGCGATCTCGTGGATGGCGGCGGTGCTCTCCGGGAGCAGGTCGCCGAGCACCGGGAAGGCGTGGATCTGGCCGGACCAGATCTGCAGGGTGACCTGCACGTCGGCGGCGGCCAGGCGTTCGGCCATCAGCTCCGCGTCGCAGCGCAGCATCTCGCTCTCCGCCGTGATCAACAGCACCGGCGGCAGGCCGGCCAACTCGCCGTTCACCGGGGACGACGCCGGCTCGGTCGCGCCCAGCAGCGTGGCCAGGGCGGGCAGGCGGCCGACGGGAGCGTAGGCGTCGCGGCCGGCGTTGGGGTGGGCCAGTTTGGCTGCCGCGTCGAAGTCCAGCCACGGCGACAGGGCGACGATCGCGGCCGGGCGGGGTAGGCCGGCGGCCTGCGCACCCAGGGCCGTGGCGAACGCCAGACAACCCCCTGCCGAATCGCCGGCGAGGACGATGCGGTCGGGGCGGTAGCCCTGCGCGAGCAGGTGCCGGTACGCGGCAAGGCAGTCGGCGACCGATCCCGCCAACGGGACGGCGGGCAGCTGTCGGTAGGCCACGGAGAGCGCGGGCATGCCGCACGCTTCGGCCATCCGGGCCACGGCGTGCCGGTGGGTGGCGATGCCGCAGGTGACGAACGCGCCGCCGTGGAAGTAGAGCAGGACACCGTCGCCGGAAACGTCCTTCGGTCGCACCCACTCGCCGGTGCACCCGTCGAGGTCGACCTTCTCGTAACTCACCTCTCGGGGCGCCGGGAGCAGCCCCGCGGCCGTGTCCAGCAGGGCCAGCGGGAAGAGTCCCCACTCGGTCAGGGGCCAGTACGTGAGCAACGGCCGCACCACCAACCTCGCCGCCGCGAACACCAGCCTCGCCTGGACACTGACCCCTGTGCGCTGGTCAACCACCGCCTCGGTCATGGTGCCCCCTCTCGGCCACCGCGGTCCCCGACGACCGCCACGATCTCAGGATGACATGCGAACGTAACTTGTTCACAACGCAACATGCGAATAGTTCACGTTCATTCGGGTGAAACCGGACGAATCACCGCGACGAGTTCGGCGACGCACCGCGGCCGAGTCGGCGTGCCATTCCCGCCGGGATGCATTGTTCGCGCTATTCCGTCAGTTTCCGGAAATACCTGGCGATCGGCAGCTGAACGAATCCAGCCTGCTCATAGGTGTGCCGCGCGGGGGCATGTCCCGGATCGCCGCCGGTCTCCACCATCGCGACTGTCATGCCGTTGTCCCGCATCCGGTCGAGAGCGAAAGATGTCAGTGCTGACCCGATGCCGCGCCGCTGGTAATCGGGGTCCACGGCGATCATCCGGATCTCCCCGATGCCCCTGCCGGGATCGAGCCCGACCACCACGAAGCCGGCGACCACGCCCTCCGCGTCGGCCACCCAGGCGTGCGCCCCGTCGGCCGTGCCCGCCTCGGTGACCGCCCTGGCCTGGCCGGAGCGCCAGTCCGGCTCCAGCATGCGGAAGACGGGCCCCAGCACACCTTCGAGCGAGACGAACACCGGCTCCCACGCCCGCAGCGACAGTCCGACCACCGCGGCGAGATCACCTTCGTCGAAGATCCGGATGGTCGGCACGGCGATATGCGGCCAGCGCCGGACGGTCGGCCGCGATCGAATAACACCGCGGCCGACACTCCGGATATCGGTTACACAGAGTGCCCCCGACCGGATTTGAACCGGCACTACTTCCCTTTTAAGGGGAATGCCTCTGCCTGTTGGGCTACGGGGGCAGGCGCAGCTTATGGGTTTATCACCCGTTCGTGGGTAACGATGGCTGAAGTCATCCGGGCGGCGCAGTAGCCGGACCGCGCACGGCGCAATCGGTTGCGTCCAGTCAGCCGCGCGCCGTGCCGGAACCGGTCGCCGCCCCGAGTAACTCCTCGAAGCGGCCCGCCACCCAGTCGGCCATCGCGGCGGACACGGTCGGTGCACCGGCGAGGTGTTCGCACCACCGCCAGTCACAGTGCCCACCCGCGGCGAGGAACGTCGGGGTGCCGTCGCGGACCAGGAGGTCGAACGCGACGACGTCCAGCCGCCAGTACCGGGCCAGGGCACGCAACGTCCCGGCCAGCGCCGGGTCGACCGGCACCTCGGACACCCGCGCCGCGGTCGGGTCGAGCCGGAGCAGGTCGGGATCGAGCCGGTCGACCTGGTAGCCGATGACCCTGTCCCCCACCACGAAGACCCGCAGCTCGTGGTCGGAGGGCAGGTACTGCTGCACGATCACCGGCGCGGGCTCCGGCCGGCCACCGCTCAACCGGGGATCCAGGGGCTGCGGGAACAGGCCGTGCTGGTGGCCGGACATCGGCTCGACCAGTTGCCGGCCGGAGGTCTTCACCACGCACGTGCCGCCGCCGGGCCGGTGCCGGGCCGGCTGGGTGGTGACCACGGTCCGGGGCACCGCGAGACCGAACCGGGCGGCGTCGGCTAGCTGGGACAGCCGATCCACCGGCCGGCCCGCGTTGACGCCGCACCAGTCGGTGCGGGCGGTGATCCAGTCGGCCACCGAACGCCACTGGTCGACGACGTACGCGCCGTAGAGCGTGCCGGGGTCGACGGGCAGGGCGGCGAGCTCGAAATGCCGGCGCCACACCAGCAGTGGCCGCAGCATCGCGTGGTCCAGTTCGACCAGTGGCGCGTCCGGATAGACGGTCAGCGACACGTCCAGGCAGCGGTCGGCGTCGATCCGGACCACCCGCACACCCCGCTGCGCGAGCGTCGCGGTCAGCTCCGTGACCTCCATGTCCGTGGAGCGCGCCAGCACGAGCACGCACGGCTGCGGCGAGCCGTCGTCGGCCAGGCCGGGGCTGACCTGAGCGGGGACGTCCAGCGTGGTTACCGGCGCCCGAAAGACGTACCCCTGACCCTGTAGGAGAAGGGGGGTCATCCGATCAGTCGAGCGCGCGGTCACCGTCCGTGCCGGCATGTCGGCACAGAGGGCCACCTGGACCGGACCGTTGCTGGTCAGCTCTACGTCCTTCGTACGGCGGAGGACGGCGTCGCCGCTCCGCGATGGCGCGGGCTACTACCTTCGGTATCACCCTTTCGGGTGACACACGTGCAGTAGTCTCCGATTCACGTTACGTACTGTCAAGACACGACTACGTGAGTGATCGCGGAAGAACGCACAGCGTTACGGCGTCAGACGGGAGCCGTGCCGACAGATGGCGGTACGAGCACGGCGGTTAAGCGGTTCGGCAGGGCACCGCCGGCACGCCAGATGGCGCGCCGGCCGGTGAGGGTGCCGACGGACACGAGGGTCAGGTCCTCGTCGCCCGGTCGAAGTCGGCCTTCGGGTCGTTGATCTGGCCCAGCGACACGACCTCGCGCCGGAACAGGCTGGTGACCAGCCAGTCCAGCTGGATGCGGACCTTGCGGTTCAGGGTGGGCATGCGGCTGACATGGTAGGCGCGGTGCATCAGCCACGCCGGGTAGCCCTTGACCTTGACGTTGTAGGTGTCGGCGACGCCCTTGCCGATGCCCAGGCTGGCCACCGAGCCGACGTTCTTGTGGTAGTAGTCCTTCGGCTCGCCGTCGCGGATCGCGGTCATGATGTTCTTGGCCAGGTGGCGGGCCTGGCGGACGGCGTGCTGGGCGTTCGGCGCGCAGGTGGCCGTGGGGTCCTCCGCGGTGCGGGACAGGTCGGGCACCGCGGCGCAGTCGCCTGCCGCCCACACCTCCGGCATGCCCTCGACCTGCATGGCGGCCGTGCACACCACGCGGCCACGCCGGTCCAGCGGCAGGTCGGACGCGGCCAGCACCGGGTTGGCCTTCACGCCCGCGTTCCACACGATCGTGTCGCTGTCGAACTCGGTGCCGTCGGACAGGACGACATGACCGTGCTCGAACGTCTTCGCCGTGGTGGACAGGAATACCTCGATGCCGCGCCGCTCCAGCTGCTCCACGGTCCACACGCCGAGGCTGTCCCGCACCTCGGGCAGCACCCGCCCGGCGGCCTCCACGAGCACCCAGCGCATGTCGTCGGGCTCGATGTTCTCGTAGAAGCGAGTGGCGTAACGCGCCATGTCCTCGAGTTCGGCCAGCGACTCGATGCCGGCGAAACCGCCGCCGACGAAGGTGAACGTGAGCAGGCGCCGCCGGGCCTCCGGGTCCAGCGTGCTCGCCGCGAGGTCCATTCTGGACAGCACATGGTTGCGGAGGTAGATCGCCTCGCCGATGGTCTTGAACGAGATGCCCCGCTCGGCGAGGCCGGGGATGGGCAGCAGGCGGGCCACCGAGCCGAGCGCCACGACGAGCACGTCGTAGCCGATCTCCTCGATGTGACCGTCGAACGCCTCGACGGTGACCATCCGCTTGGCGTGCTCGATCCGCTTGACCCGCGCGGTGACCACGTGGCAGCGGCGCAGCGTGGTGCGCAGCGGGACCACGACGTTGCGCGGGTCGATGGAACCGGCCGCCGCCTCCGGCAGGAACGGTTGGTAGGTCATGTGCGGCTGCGGGTCGACAACGGTCACGGACGCCTCGTTGAGTCGCAGTTTCTTCTGCAGACCCAGCGCGGTGTACATCCCGACGTACCCACCACCGAGGATGAGGATCCGGGTTGGTTGTGACTTTCCAGCGGCCATGACTCCATGGTCCCACCAACTGTCGAGGACATAACCGCCACCCGGGGCCGGTGTGACACCGGTCGCTGAATCGAACTGTCCTGCGGTGATCCGGGTGGTGACCGGGGCCACTCGGCCGGCGAAAACGCGCTCCTATTTCTGCCTGGTCACAAGCGTGATCGTCACCAGAACGAGTGCTGTCACCCCGATGAGGCCGATGATTTCCACGATCGTGGTGTTCTGTCCTGTGGGCAGAATCTCAGTGATCCCGACTACGGCGAAGACACCGGCCTGCACGCCGAACAATCGCACGGCGGGCCGGACCAGCGCGCTCGGCCGGAGGACGCTGCGCAGCGGGGCCAGTGCCGAGATCGACGCGGTGGCGTGCACCAGGTGCAGCAACGGAATCTCCACCAGCACCTCGGGTCGCACCGGGCTGCCGCCGGACAGGACCACCACGATCGCCACCGCGGCGATCAGCACGGCGGGCGCGGGCGAAGCGGGCGCGGCGGCCGACACCACGGCCACCACCAGCAGCACGACGATCAGCACCGGTACCGAGATGTCCTGGTACACCACGACGACAGCGCCGACGCCGACCAGCAGCGACACGGCCCGGATCACCCAACCAGGCACTCCTCGACCCAGTTCGGCAACGCGCGGTGACAACGGTGTGGCCGGTGGCGGGGTCATCGGCGGACCACCGTCCGACGGCCGGGCGCGGCGGCCCGGCGCAACACGGCGACGACCTCGCTGCCGTCCACCCAGGACACCACGGGCACCCCTCGGGCGCGCAGCGCGGTGAGCCGGGCGGCCTGTTCCGCGGTGATCATCTTCGCCACCACGGCACCCCAGCGGTCGTTCCGGTCGGGCACCAGCGGCCGGGGCAGCACGTCGACGGCGAGCACCAGGCTGCCCCGCCGCGCGGCCAGCAGGGTCTGGTCCACGACCGCGTCGTCCAGGAACGGCGACAGCACGATCACCAGGGCGCCGTGCGGCACCTGTTCGGCACGCAGCACCGGGCGGGACACCCAGCCCGCGGCCCGCACACAGGCCAGCAACCGGTGCCGGAACACCAGCAGGTGCCGGCGACCGGCACCGGAGCGCAGCCCGAACTGCGGGCGGCCCATGTCGACCAGGCTGACCCGGTCGCCCTGGCGCAGGTAGCCGGCGGCCAGCGCGGTGGCCGCGAGGGCGGCCCGGTCCAGCGAACCGTCCTGGCGCACCGTCGTGCCGTCCTCGCCGGTGGACCACTCGCCCAGTTCGGCGCCCACGTCGACCCTGGTGTCCACGGCCAGCACGACGTCGGCGTCGGCCTCCGCGTGCCGCTCCCGGACGAACAGCGTGTCCAGGCCGTCGACGGCGACGCCGGCGCTGGCCCGCAGGGTGGTCCGCCAGTCGACACCACGTAGCCGGTCACCGGGCTGGTAGGCGCGGACGTCGCGCAGCTCGATGCCGTCGCCTGGCCTGCGGGAGCGGTGGGCGCCGACCAGGCCGGCCGAGCGGGGCGGCACCGGGCCGCCGGGCATCGGCAGCACCGGCGGCAGCACGGCCCGCCTGCCCTCGTCGCCGAGCACCGGGCCGTAGGTCCACAGCCCGTCCGGGCCGGCCACCAGATGGTCCACGCGGAAGTCGGACTGGTCGCCCCAGGCGTCCCAGCGCAGGTTGGTGGCGAGGGTGACCTCGGACGCCGGCACGACGTACACCGGTCCGATGCCCGGCTTGTTCGGGCGGGGCAGCCGTATCGCGACGAGCTCGGCACCGGGCCCGGGGTCGACGTCCACCAGCAGCCGGGCCCGCTGTCCGGCCTCGGCGGTCCTGGGCAGCGGGCGCACCCGCACCGACGGCGGCCCGCCCAGCCGCACCGACAGGGACAGCCCCGTGCTCACCAGCAGCGGCGCGCCCAGCAGTACGGCGGCCAGCTCGTGCAGGACCACCCCGGCGACCACCAGCCCGACACCGACCACGAGGCCCCGGCGCAGCGCGTCGGTGCCCCGCCACCGGCGGCTGGCGGCCGCCGTGCGCCGCTCCTGCCACCGCCGGTACCGCTGCCGGGCCAGGCTCATGGCCTGGCCGGCTGGGCCGGGCGTGTGCGGGTGGCGGCCGGTCCGGGGACCTTGCCCAGCAGCTCGGTGATCACCTGGACGTCGGTCAGACCGGAGGTCCAGGTCTCGGCGCGCAGGGTCAGCCGGTGCGCGAGGGCGGCCACGGCGCACGCCTTGACGTCCTCGGGCAGCACGAAGTCCCGCCCGTCCAGCACGGCGAGGGCCCTGGCCACCAGCACCAGTGCCTGCGCCCCCCGGGGGGACGCGCCGACGTCGATCGACGGGTGGGAACGGGTGGCCACGGTGATGTCGACGCAGTAGCGCAGCACGTCGTCGTCGACGGCGACCCGCTCCACACCGGCCTGCAGGTCGGCGAACCGGGTGGCGTCCAGCACCCGCTCGACGGTGGTCTCCTCGCGCTGCCTGGCCAGCCTGCGGCGCAGCACCTCCATCTCCTCCACCGGCGGCGGGTAGCCGACGTCCAGGCGGAGCAGGAAGCGGTCCAGCTGGGCCTCGGGCAGCGGGTAGGTGCCCTCGTACTCGATCGGGTTGGCGGTGGCCAGCACGTGGAACGGCCTGGGCAGCGGGAACGTCCGGCCCTCGACGGTGACCTGGCGCTCCTGCATGGCCTCCAGGAGCGCGGACTGGGTCTTGGGCGTGGTCCGGTTGATCTCGTCCGCGAGCAGCAGGCCGGCGAACACGGGGCCCTTGCGGAACTCGAACTGCCGGCTGGCCGGGTCGTAGAGGAACGAGCCGGTCACGTCGGCCGGCAACAGGTCGGGCGTGCACTGCAGGCGCTGGAACTCCAGGCCGACCGCCTGCGCGATGCTGCGCGCCATCAGGGTCTTGCCCAGGCCGGGTACGTCCTCGAACAGCACGTGGCCGCCGGCCAGCAGCGCGGCCAACGCCAACCGGAGTGTGCCGGTGCGGCCGACCACCGCCGTGCCGACCGAGTCGAGCACCGCTGTGCACTCGCGCGCGATCGCGGCGACCTCAGTATCCACAGTGGACTCCGTCACTGTTCCTCCAGTCGTTCCAGCAGTGCCAGCACCACGGCCGGTTCGGGCATCGTGGCCGCCGGGTCGGTGAGCATCGCATGCCAGCGGGGCCCGAGTTCGGTGGCGGCCCTCGGATCACGCAGATCCGTCAGGTCGCCGAGGCCGGGCCGGCGGCGCAGCGCGGCCACGACGAGCGCGGCCAGCCTCGGCTGCACCCGGGACCGGTAACGGCTCTGGTCATGGACGGCGTCCTCCAGCCGGCCGGCCAGCAGGCTGGCGTCCAGGTGGGCCGCGACGGCGGGGGGTTCCGGCGGTGGCGCCCACGCCGGTTCGACGCCCGGCGGGGTGGCCAGGACGAGCAGGGCCACGGCGGCCAGCGGCAACGCGATCAGTGCCGCCCACTGCACCGGGGTGCCGACCAGCCGGTTGATGGCGAACGCGAGCAGGATCTCCACGATCACCGCGAGCACGACGCCGCGCGGTCGAATCAAGCCTGCCCCACCCCCACCCGGCCGGCGGCCAGCGCGTCGGCGATCCGTTCCAGCGCGGCCACGGCGGCGTCGGCGTCGGACTCGGTGACCGTGTCCGGGCGACCGAACCGGACCCGCTGGTAGAGGCCGCGCAGGGTGGCCAGCGCGGCCTGGTCGACGTCGTGGTCGGCCAGCACCGCGGACGTGAACTCGGTCGGCGTCTGGTGCGGGCGGCGAGCGGTACCGCACTCGGCGGCAGCCTGCTCCAGGGCCAGCCAGGCGGCCTGGACGGCGTCCGACGGCGGCCCACCGCTTCGCTGGCGCAGCAGCGCGAGCGCGGACTTGGTGCCCCGCAACAGGGTCAGCACGATCTCGGCATCACCGGCACCGGTCGGCTCGCTCCCGGTCATGCTCGGATCGCGCTCCCGCCGCCTGCGCCGCCGCACCCGGGTCATGGCGACCATCACCAGCACCATCGTCCCGACGAACAGGAACGCCACCAGCGCGATCGCGATGAACGTGGACAGGCCGAGGCCCAGCGCCGGGTTGATCACCCGGTCGCCGAACGGGATCTTCGCCGGTGACTGGGTCGGCCGGGGTGGTGTGGTCAGGCCGCCGAGGATCACCAGGCCCTGGCCGCGCGGCACGGCGGAGCGCCCCCTGGCGGCCAGGACGGCCAACAGGAGCAGTACGGCGATCGACAGCAGCAACGGCAGCGTCGCGCGGCGGGGCGCAGGCACAGTTGCGAGGATGCCCCATCGGGCCGTCGAGGGAGCCTGTTCGGTCCGGATTGATACAACGGTTACGTCAGCCCCGCGAGGCGCTTCGCCGTGGTGAACACATCGATGATCATGTCCGGCGTGAGCCGGCCGGTGAACGTGTTGTGCGGGCTCACGTGGTAGCAGCCGAGCAGGTGTAGATCGGTCGGGCCGGCCAGGGTGACGTGGGCGCCGTGACCGAACACCGGACGTGGCCGGGGCACCGTCCAGCCCGCGGCGCTCAGCGCCGGCAGCAGCGCCTGCCAGCCGAACGCGCCGAGCACCACGACCGCCCGCAGGTTCGGCGCCATCAGGGTCAACTCGCGGACCAGCCAGGACCGGCAGGTGTCCCGTTCGGCCGGGGTCGGCTTGTTCTCCGGTGGCGCGCACCGCACCGGAGCGACGATCCGGGTACCGGACAGGGTCATGCCGTCGTCCCTGGACGTCGAATCCGGCTGGGACGCCAGGCCGGCCGCGTGCAGGGCGGCGAACAGGACGTCGCCGGAGTGGTCGCCGGTGAACATCCGGCCGGTCCGGTTGCCGCCGTGCGCTGCCGGTGCCAGGCCGACGATCCCGAGTGCCGCGTCCGGCGGGCCGAAGCTGGGCACCGGGCGGCCCCAGTACTCCTGGTCGGCGAAGGCGGCGCGCTTCTGCCGCGCGACCAGTTCGCGCCATTCGACCAGCCGGGGGCAGGCGCGGCAGTCCACGACCAACCGGTCCACCGTGGCCAGGTCGGCGGCCGTGGCGGCCAGGACACCGGGATCCGTCACCCATCGCTCCGATCACTCGTCCCCGCCACACCTTAGGGTGAGCGGCATGACCAGCGCTGCGGACAAGAAGGACCAGAACGAGGAGCACGCCGGGGCCACGACGGAGCCCACCGACGACCTGGTGACCACGAGCCACGAGGTCGAGGCGGGCGGCCGCACCCTGCGCTACACGGCCGCGACCGGCCGGATCGTGCTGCGCAAGGAGACGATCACCGACGGCGCGTTCGAGGGATCGGTGGCCAAGGCGGAGGTGTTCGTCACCGCGTACACGCTCGACGACGCCGACCCGGCCGGACGGCCGGTCACGTTCGCGTTCAACGGCGGACCGGGTTCGTCCAGTGTCTGGCTGCACATGGGCCTGCTCGGCCCGCGCCGGGTGCTCTCCGGCGACGTCGACGACCGCATACCGCCGCCGTACGGAATCGTCGACAACGCGGAAACCCTTCTGGCGCAGTCGGATCTGGTGTTCATCGACCCGGTGTCCACTGGCTACTCGCGGGCCGTGAAGGGCGAGAAGCCGGCCGACTACCACGGCTTCACCGGCGACCTGGAGTCCGTCGCCGAGGTCATCCGGCTGTGGACGTCACGCAACAACCGGTGGATGTCACCGAAGTTCCTGGCGGGCGAGTCGTACGGCACACTGCGCGCGGCCGGTCTCGCGGGCCTGTTGCAGGAGCGCTATGGCATGTACCTCAACGGAATCATGCTGATCTCGTCCGTTTTGGACATGGGCACGATCGACTTCACCGACGGCAACGACGTGCCGTACGTGAACTACCTGCCCACCTACGCGGCCATCGCGCACTACCACGGCCGGCACGGCGACCGCTCGCTGCGCGACGTGCTCGACGAGGCGGAGGCGCTGGCCGAGCGGGACTACCCGTGGGCGCTGGCCAGGGGCGCACGGCTGACCGAACAACAGCGCACCGACATGGTCAACCGGCTCGCCGCGATCACCGGACTGTCACCGGACTACGTGGACCGGGTCAACCTGCGCCCGGAGCACGTCCGGTTCTTCACCGAACTGCTGCGTGACCGGCGGCTGGTCACCGGTCGGCTGGACGCCCGGTTCAGCGGCCCGGACAAGGACTTCGGGCTGGAGAAGTTCAGCGACGACCCGTCGTACGCGGCGATCTACGGCCCCTATACGGCCGCGTTCAACCACTACGTGCGGTCCGAACTGGACTATGCCAACGACCTGCTGTACGAGATCATCACGCCGAAGGTGCATCCCTGGTCGTACAAGGAGTTCGAGGGCGCGTCGGTCACGGTGAGCGGTTCGCTGTCCACCGCGATGCGGGCCAATCCGCACCTCAGGGTGCACGTGGCGTGCGGCTACTACGACGGCGCCACGCCGTACTACGCGGCCGAACACGTGCTCGCCCACCTGGAGATCCCCGAGCACCTGCGGGCCAACATCGGCGTCGAGTACTACGACGCCGGCCACATGATGTACGTGCACGAACCGAGCAGGCTGCGCCAGTCCGCCGACCTTGCCGCGTTCGTGCGCAACAGCGGCTGAGGCGCGAAGCGCCGCCGAGTCACCCCCGGACCGCCCCGGAGATCATCTCTCCGGGGGTCCGGGTCAGGCCAGCGAGCGCGCGATGCCGTCCAGGATGTCGTGCTCGCTGACCACCAGTTCGGTGATGCCGGACCGGGCGGCGACCTCATGGGCGGCGGTGCGCACCACGATGGCGCCGCCCGCGATCACGTCGACCCGGCCGGGGTGCATCGGGCCCAGGGCCGCCCGCTGCTCGTGGCTCATGCCGACCAGCCGGGCGGTCACCTCGTCGATGGCGGCCAGCGGCAGGCGGGACAGGTGCAGCACGTCCGAGTCGTACTCGGGCAGGTCCAGGTGCAGCGCCGACATGGTGGTCACCGTGCCGGCCACGCCGATGAACGTCCGCGCCCGCTGCACCGGCACGGCGGTGAAGGCCTCGGCCAGCGCGGCGGCCGCGGTGTCGGCAGCGGCGGCCGCTTCGGCGTCGGTCGGCGGGTCGCTGTGCAGGCAGCGCTCGGTGAGGCGGACGCAGCCGACGTTCACCGACCGGCTGGCCAGCACGTCGGCCTTGCCGCCGTCCCAGGTGCCGAGCACCAGTTCGGTGGAACCGCCGCCGACGTCCATCACCAGGAACGGCCCGTCCTGCGCGTCGAGATCGCCGACGGCACCGGCGAAGGACAGCGCCGCTTCCTCGTCGCCGCTGATCACCTCGGCCGGCGTGCCGAGCACCTCGGTGGTCATGGTGAAGAAGTCGTCGCGGTTGCTGGCGTCGCGGGTCGCCGACGTGGCCACCATGCGGGCGCGCTCGACACCCCTGCGGGCGGCGATGCGGGCGTAGTCGACCAGGGCCAGCCGGGTCCGCTCCAGCGCCTCGGGCGCGAGTCGACCGGTCGCGTCGACACCCTGGCCCAGCCGGACGATCCGCATCTCGCGGTGCACGTCCCGCAGCCAGGACGTCCCGTCGTCCCGGACCGTCACGTCGGCGACCAGCAGGCGGACCGAGTTCGTCCCACAGTCGATGGCGGCGACCCGGGCCATGCACCCTCCTCGGCTACGGCGGCGTGACCGCCCCAGCCTACGACCCGCCCGGCCCTAGGTGGCGGGCGTGGAGTTCGAGCCGATCGCGCCCGCAGCCGGGTCGGTGCTGGTCGTGCCGGCCGGCGGCGGCGCGTCGGTCGTCGTCGGCGGGTCGCACGGCGGCAACGTGGGCGACGACGTCGGCGTCGGGGTGGGGGACGGCCGCGCGCCGGACGGCGGCGGAGGCGGCGGTGTCGTGCAGGTCGGCGCCGGAGTCGTGGACGACGAGGACGACGGCGGCACCGTGCTGGAGGTGCCGGTCGGCGTGGGCGACGACCCGGGCGGGCTGCTGCTCGAGCCGGGCCGGGTCGAGCCGGTGCCCGCGGGGGCGGCGCCGCTGCCGGCCGGCTTGGTGCCCGGCTTGCCGGGCACCGTGCCACCGGACTTGCCGGCCGGCAACACGCCCGAGCGCGGCGGGAACATCGTGTCCGGTGAGGGCGGGCGCAGGGCCGCGACCGGCGTCTCCGGCAGCGGCGTCACACCCTGCCGGTAGGCATTCGCCCAGAGCAGCACGATCTGGACGTAGCTGTCCGAGTGGTTGTACGAGAACACCGCGGTGGCCTGGTCGGCGGGCTGGGACAGGTCCCCGCCGCCCGAACACAGGTAGCGGCCCGCGGCCAGCGCCGCGTCGTACACGTTGTTGATGTTGCCGCCCTGGCCCCACCTCGCCCAGGTGGACGGGATGAACTGCATGGGTCCCTGGGCCCGCTGGAAGCCGCCACCGGCGGTCGGCAGGTTGGCGAAGCCGCTGGAGCCGTTGAGCACCGGACCGAGGATCGGGCGAAGGGTGGTGCCGTTGGCGTCCACCTCGCCGTTCTCCGCCTGGTTGGACTCGATCTTGCCGATGCCGGCAAGCAGCCACCACGGCAGCCTGCAGCCCGGGTTCTCGACCTTCATCACGTTCTGCGCGTGCAGGTAGGCGTCCAGCACGACGCCGGGGATGCCGAGCGGACCGCTGGGCAGGTCGGCCCTGGGGCCGGCGCCCGTGGCCAGGGCGCTGGCGTTGCCGGCGTTGTGCAGGATCTGCGGGGAGAGCTGGGTGTTGTGCGGCCGGGTGCCGGTGGCACCCAGGTCGCTGGGCACGGAGGGGTCGCCGGGGAACGTGCGGGTCGCGGCCAGCGGACCCTGGTCGGCGGTGTTGCTCACCAGGTTCACCGCGACGTCCGCGGACAGGGCTACGGGTAACGTGACCAGCGCGCTGGCCAGGATGGCCAGGGTCCGACGTCGGCGGCGGGCGCCCGGCTGCCTGTTCCTGTCGGCCCGCCGCTTGCTGGTCGGTCCCACTGCGCGACCACCTTCCTCGTCCGTGACCGGTCTCCGGGCTACCCACTTTGCCCCCTGGAGCGCTGGATGTCATGCCGTCCGGGCGCTTGGACTACAAATGGCTACCTTTTGCTCATCCTTACGCAGCAGTCCTTGCGTCCGTATCACCCGAGAGAGGCAAATGAGGACGAAGCGAATCAACCGTTAACGGTATTCGGCCGCCGAACAGTCCCCGTCCGGCCACCACCGTCCGACCAGGCCCAACGTTTCGTCGCCCAGCGGATTGACGCCCGGACCGGCGGCGAGGCTGTGCGCCAGCAGTGCGTGCAGGCATTTCACCCGCTCCGGCATGCCGCCCGCCGTAACATTCGTGCCCAACGGGGCGATAGCGTCCCTTGTGGACAGATATATTTCATGCGCCTGGCGGTATGCGGCGGCCAGAGCCGTGTCCACTGCCAGCCGTTCGTTCATCTCCCGCATCACGCCACCGGCCTCCAGCCGGCCGACCAGCGAGCTCAGCCGGGGGCAGGTCAGGTAGTAGAGCGTGGGGAACGGGGTGCCGTCGGGCAGCGTGGGACTCGTCACGACGACGGCCGGGTGACCGCTCGGGCAGCGCGCCGCCACGCCCAGCAGGCCGCGCGGCTCGCGGCCCAACTGTTCGGCGACTGCCGCCAGGTCCGCATCGGTCGGTGGGGTCACGGTGTGCCCGCGATCGAGTTCCACAGTGCCTCGTACCAGCTCGTCGTCGGGTTGGGCCGCTTGGGACCGGGCGCCGGGGTCGGGGTCGTACCGGGCAGCTGCACCATGTACGGGGTCTCGCCGGGCAGCACGAAGTGCAGCCGGGTGCGAGCCTCGGCCTCGATCTGCGCCGGGTCGGACAGTTGCTGTTCCCGCTGCTGCAACTCCTTGCGCTGCTCCCGCAGCACCTGCTGCTGTTGCTGCTGGGCGGCCAGGTCGTCGCGTTGGGACAGGTAGGTGTGCAGCGGCACCGCGATGCTCAGCGCCAGGCCGCACACGACCAGGGCGAGCAGTGCGGCCCTGCGGGTGCTCAGCCTGCCGAGCACCCGCCCGACGGCCCGGTTGAGCAGCGGCCTCCTGCCCGGCCGGACACCACCCCGACCGCGGGCGGCCCGGCGGGCGGCCGTGTCGTACTCGGGCGGACTGTCCGTGCCGTCCGACGTGTCCGGTTGGTCGGACAGTATCGAGGCGAGCCGCTCCGCCGGCCGGCGGATCCGGTCGGTGCGGCGGCTCGGCGAGCCGCCCGCGGGTTCGGTCCGCCTGCGGCGCCGCTCCTGTTCTCGCCCGGTCATCGGCAGCCGGCCCGGTCCGGGTCAGTCCTCCGCCGAGTACCGGGGGAACGCCAGATCACCGGCGTAGCGCGCGGCATCGCCCAGCGCCTCCTCGATACGCAGCAACTGGTTGTACTTGGCGACCCGCTCGCTGCGGGCGGGCGCCCCGGACTTGATCTGGCCGGCACCGGTGGCGACGACGAGATCGGCGATCGTGGTGTCCTCGGTCTCGCCGGACCGGTGACTGATCATGCACCGGTAGCCGCAGGTGTGGGCCAGGGTGACCGCGTCCAGTGTCTCGGACAGCGTGCCGATCTGGTTCACCTTGACCAGCAGCGCGTTCGCCGCCCGCCGGGTGATGCCCTCCTCCAGCCGCTCCGGGTTGGTGACGAACAGGTCGTCGCCGACGATCTGCACCCGCTCGCCCAGTGCCGCGGTGAGCTGCACCCAGCCGTCCCAGTCGTCCTCGGCCAGCGGGTCCTCGATCGACACCAGCGGGTAGGCGCCGACCAACTCGGAGTAGTACGCGGTGAGCTGTTCCGCGCTGCGCTTGGTGCCCTCGAAGGTGTAGGCGCCGTCGCCGTAGAACTCGGTGGCGGCCACATCCAGCGCCAGCGCCACGTCCTGGCCGAGCCGGTAGCCCGCCTTCTCGATCGCGGTGGCGATCAGGTCCAGCGCCTCCCGGTTGCTGGGCAGGCTGGGCGCGAAACCGCCCTCGTCGCCCAGACCGGTGGCCAGGCCGCGGGACTTGAGCACCGACTTCAGCGAGTGGTAGACCTCGGCGCCCCAGCGCAGCGCCTCGCGGAAGCTCTCCGCGCCGATCGGCGCGATCATGAACTCCTGGATGTCCACGCCGGAGTCGGCGTGCGCGCCACCGTTGAGGATGTTCAGCATCGGCACGGGCAGTACGTGCGCGTTCGGGCCGCCGAGGTAGCGGAACAGCTCCAGGCCGGACGACTCGGCGGCCGCCTTCGCGACGGCCAGGGACACGCCGAGGATGGCGTTGGCGCCCAGCCGGGACTTGTCCGGCGTGCCGTCCAGGTCGACCAGCTTCTGGTCCACGATCCGCTGGTCGACGGCGTCGGTGCCGGCCAGTTCCGGGCCGATCTCGTCCAGCACGGCGTTGACGGCCTTCTCGACGCCCTTGCCGCCGAAGCGGGCCGGGTCACCGTCCCGCAGCTCCACCGCCTCGTGCTCGCCCGTGGACGCGCCGGAGGGCACCGCGGCGCGGGCCAGCGTCCCGTCGTCCAGCGCGACTTCCACCTCAACGGTCGGGTTGCCCCGCGAGTCCAGGATCTCCCGCGCACCGACCTGCTCGATGACCGCCACCTGCGCTCCTCGTCAACGCTCGTTGTCGCCTGATCGTGTCGGCATCGAGCCTAGCGGGGACCGAAGTCCGGTCGGCGGAGGCGCGGGCGAATCTCCCCGGCTGGCCACGATTCAGATGGTGGCGCGCCGATCGCCGGCGTTGGATCACCATCCGGACGGCGGTCGAGGAACACGCCCCGGGCCAGTAGCGTTGTCGGGACCATGACTGACGGCACCTTTGAATCGTTCCGCCGGGCGGAGACGCTGCTCGCACAGCGCCGGCCGCTGGAGGCGCTACAGGAGTTGGCGGCCGTCGTCGAAGCGGCCCCCGACGCGCCCAGCGTGCATCTGCTCGCTGGGCGTGCCTATTTGGGTTCCGCCCAGCTGACCAGGGCCGAGAACGCGTTCCTGCGGGTGCTCGAGCTCGACCCGTCCGACCACTACGCGCACTTCGCGCTGGGCAGGACGCTGCAACGGCAGGGCAGGCTGGTCGAGGCCAAGACCCAACTGAAGCTGGCCGCCGCGATGAACCCGCTGCCGGAGTACCAGGAGGCGCTCGGCGAGGTGAGCGCCCGGCTGGCCACCAGGGCCGCCAGGGCCGACCCGCCCGACAGCGACTGACTCAGCGCACCTTGGCGCCGACCCTGGCGTACGCCTCGGCCGCGCTGAACACGGCCCGGCCGTAGGACACCGAGTTGTTGTAGTGGAAGGCCGCCCGCCACCACCGGGCCGGCACGGCCAGGTCACCGGACTGGCACAGGTAGGTCGCGGCCGTCAGGGCGGCGTCGTCGATGTTCTGCGGGTCGGGTGCCTTCCCGTCACCGCTGGCCCGCTCGCCCGTCGACGCCCACCGGGACGGCAGGAACTGCATCGGCCCGACGGCGTGGTCCCACACCTTGTCGCCGTCCAGCCGGCCGTGGTCGGTGTCGTGGATGCTGCGCACGCCGGGTGAGCCGTCCAGCGCCGGGCCGACGATCGGGTACAGCTCGGTGCCCGACGACGTGACGAGGTCGCCGTGGTGCTGGCCGTGGTCGGACTCGATGCGGCCGATCCCGGCCAACGTGGCCCAGGTGAGCCGGCAGGACGGGTGACGTTTCGCCGTCGCGTCGGCGGCGTCGACGTAGGCGAGCAGGACCCGCATCGGGATGTCCGAGTTCGCGGACATGTCGGTCAGCCAGCGGTCGCGGCCCGCGACCGTGGCCGGCAGGGCGCGCGGGACCGCCGGCACCTCGCTGCCCGGCGCCACGTCCAGTTCCGGGATGGTGAACAACGGCGTCTCCGGCGGCCGCGGCCCGGTCACCGTGCTCAGCGGACCGCTGCTCAGCCACACCGTGACCAGGACGGCCAGCAGGACCAGGGGCGCGGCGATCGCCACCACCACCGGCCAGCGGCGCCTGCGGCGCGGGATGACGTTGCCGAACGGCGGGGTCTGCTCGGACGTGGACGTCGACGGAGGGCCGGGCACCTGCCCAGGCTACGGACACCGGGTGGGGCAGCGGTCAGTCGGCCCGTTTCGCCACGCGGAGTTCGGCCAGGTAGCGCTTGGTGACCCGGCCGCCGTAGCGGCCGTCGATCAGCCCGCCGATGTCGCGCAGCAGCCCGGCGGCCACCGGTGGCGCCAGTTCCAGGGTGGCCGAGTACGTGCTCACCAGGGCCAGATAGTCGGCAGTGTCGTACTCGACGTCCCACTCGTACCGGCGGAACACCGGCTTGCGGTATCGGCCGTTGCCGCCGAGGTAGGTCCCCTGCGGCACCTGGTCGGCGCGCGGCGGCGGTTCGCTGCCGCCCTGGTAGTACCGGCGGTAGCAGGACTGGGCGTCGATGAAGAACCGCTCGGTGCCGCCCATGATCTGCCGGGTGCCCGAGACGGCCAGCGAACCGCCGGGGACCAGCAGGTCGGCGGTGCGGTCGTACCGCGTTGCCGGGTCGAGCCAGTGGAACGCGGTCGACGAGAAGATCACGTCGAAGTCGGGCCGTTGCGGTGTCCAGCGGTCGAAGTCGGCGACCACGACGCCGGCCGACGGGTGACCGGCGAGCCGGGCCGTGGCCAGTTCGGCCAGCTGGGGGCCGAGTTCGACGGCCAGCAGCTGGTAGCCGCGCTCGGCCAGCGGCAGGCTGGCCGTGCCGGGTCCGCACCCGATCTCCAGCACGCGGCTGCCGGCGCCGATGCCGGTCAGCTCGGCGAGATCGTCGAACATCGCCGCCGGCAGGGTGGGCCGGACCCGGCTGTAGACGTCGGCGATCCGGTTGAACGTGGCCCGCATCCGCAGCCGCTCGTCCGAGGTGATCATCGCGGCCAGAACCGTCGCCAGTCGGTCGCCGCCATGCCCAGCGGTTCGACACCGGCGGCCCGCGCGTTGTTCTCCGCCGTCCGGACGTCCTGCGCGAACCGCCTGCCGGCCGCCCGCAGCTCGCCCTCCGGATCGGCGCCGGTCAGCTTGACCGACGCGGCCAGGGCGAACAGCCCGGCGCCGGAGTTGCCGTCGTTTCCCTTGCCCGGCAGGAGATCCGCCGGCAGGCCGGCCCTGGTCGCCCGCTGGGTCAGCTTCGCGGCGAGGCTCACCGCGGGCTGGCCGAGCGCCACACCGTCCACACTGGACTCCCGTTGCTTCTCGGCCTGCTTGAGTTGTTCCCAGCGGTGTTCCTGGCTGGCCGCGTCGCGCACCGCCGGGTCGCCACCGGCGAACACATGCGGGTGCCGGTTGATCAGCTTACCGGCCAGGCCGGCGGCGACATCGTCGACGGTGAACGGGTCGTCGGCGTCCTCGGCCGCCACCCTGGCGTGGAACAGCACCTGGAGCAGCACGTCGCCCAGTTCCTCGCGCAGCGCGGCCCGATCGCCGTCCTCGATCGACTCCAGCAGCTCGAACGTCTCCTCCACCAGGTACTGCATCAGCGACTGGTGGGTCTGCTCGGCGTCCCACGGACACCCTCCTGGCGACCGCAGCCGGTCCATCACGGCGACGGCGGACAGCAACTCGGCGCCGGCAGGCGGGTGCGATCGCACCACGGGAGCCCCTGCCGTGTGCAGTGCTGCGGCGGCGGGTTCGGTCAGGTCGGCCGCGATCACCACGACCGGACGGTCGGTGGGCGGCACGAGCGGTGCCGGTGCGACACCGAGTTCGGCGGCCATCCCGGCCGGCAGATCGGTGCCCGCGTAGACGTCGGTGGCGCCGCGCAGCAGGGGCAGCGCGGCGACCGGCAACACGGCACCGAGCCGCACGTCGACCAGCACCACGGCGCTGCCGGCAGCGGCTCGAACCGTCATCGAGCGGAGTGGGTCTTGACCGGGAACTCCACGCCGACGGTCTGGTTGGCGGGTGACACCTGCATGCCGACCTGGTCCCACACGCCGTAACGCGGGCTGACCCGCACGCCACCCGCCCTGGCGACCTCCGGCTGCATCAGGCTGACCCCGATCTGCTGCAGCGTGGTCAGATCGGACGTGTCGGCCGGGTTCGGGGTGCCGGCCGGCACCTGCGGGGCGCCGTTGAGGTTGTGCGACTTGATCAGCGCGACCACCCAGGTCGGGTTGCTCTGCGGGCTGGGCTGGAAGGCAACCACCGTGTTGGCAGGCGTGCCGAACACCGGACCGTCGTTCTCCACCGGGGCCTGCTGGCCCTGCGACGCCGCCTGCTGCTGGTTCTGCTGGACACCGGCCAGGTAGGAGGCGATGGCGAAGGTCGCGTTGGTCGAACCGGCGGCCTGCCCGCCGGACGCCTGCGCCGCCTTGTTGGCCTGGTTCACCATGCCGGCCAGCGCACCGGGGTTCGCGGCCAGGCGCTGCGCCTTGGCGATCGCGTCCGCGCGGCTGCTGCTCTCGACGAAGCCGAAGCTCACCGTCAGCGTGTTCGAGAACTTGCGCGTGTACTCCGCCTCCAGCAGGAGGTCCTTCACGGCGCTGTGCACGCCCGTCGTCGTGGTGGCCAGTGCCGGCGCGAGCTTCGCGGCGCCGCCCTGCTGGCTGATCACCTGGTCGATCTGCGGGTCGCTGACCGTCAGGTGGTTCTCCGCCGCGACCCGGCTGACCAGGACGTGCAGCACGTCGGAGGTCACGATGGCGCGGGCGGTCAGGTCCAGCTTGCCCTGCTTGAGCGCCGTCTTGGCCGCCGTCTGGGTGGCCAGCAGGGTGTTCAGCTCGCCCTGCACCTGGTTCACCGACACCGACGAGTTACCGATGATCAGCGCGCTGTTGACCTGACTCGGCCCGGACGCGCACCCGGCCAGCAGTGCGGCAGTGGCGGCAAGACCAACGAACACCCCGAACGGGCGGCGAATGACCATCGTCACAGTGGCTTACCTTCTCATAGGCGGGTCGGCGGCCTGGCACAGACGTGACCGACGACTCCGCTCAGCCGGCCGGCGCGCCGAACCGGTCGGCCAGCCGCGTGGCCACCTGCTCCGGTGTGAGTGTCTCACCGAAGTAGGGACCACTTGCCGAGCGGGCCCCGACCGAGCGCCACCAGGCCACCTCGGCGGCCGTGCGCAGGGCCGGCACCACGACGATGATCCCGGCCGCGGTGAGGCCGCGGACCAGGGCGCCACCGGTGCGGGCGAGCGTCGAGTCGGCCGCCGCCGCGCCCAGTTTCTCCACCAGCAGGTCGGCCAGTTGCACCGTCTTCACCGGCCACTCATCCATCAGCATCATCGCCACCGGCGCGGTGCCGCCGTCGGTGAGGAGCATGCCGACGCCCATCCCGGCGAGCACCGATATGTTGTCCCGTGCCTCGCCGTACTCGTGGGCCACCGCGTCCAGCGGCACGCCCAGGCTGAGCGCCGAGGGCCGGATGCCGGTCCGTTCGATGGCCTCGCCCACGGTCGCCACCAGATCGGGATCGGCGACCTGGCTGGCGGTCAGGCCGACGCCGACCACCGGCGTGCGGTCGCCGAACTTCGCCCACCAGGCGGCGGCCTGCGTGCAGCAGGCGTCGATCAACCAGGCGCCCAACGCCACCGTCGCACCGGTCATCTCGGCCATCTCCTGGCACTGCCGGTGATCGATCCGGCCGTACTCCGGGTGGTCCCAGGCGGTTCGCGCGGAGATGCCGACGTAGGTGCCGTGCTCCAGTTCCACCCACGGCTGCCACGTCGTGACCAGTTCGCCGAACTCCAGCGCGCCGGACAGCGTCGCGGCCAGCGAGGCACGCCGCCGTTCCACGATGTCGCGATGCTTGTCGAACTCGGCCCACTGCCGCTTGCCGGTGGCCTGTGCCTCGCGGAGCGCGACGTCGGCCCTGCGCAGCAGTTCGTACGGTTCGATCCGGCCCACCGGGCCGTGCGCGACGCCGATGCTCACCGACAGGCCGACACCGCCCGCGCCCAGATGCGCCGGTTCGGCCAATTGCTCGCCGATCTGGTTCACCGTGTCCAGCACCTCGGCCGGACCGCAGCCGGTGGACACCAGGACGGCGAACTCGTCACCGGTCAGCCGCGCCACCAGCGCCCGCCGGCCGGCGAACAGATTCTCCAGCCGGCGCGCCACCACCAGCAACAGCTTGTCGCCCAGTTCCGGACCGAGGCCGGCGTTGATCGCGCCGAAGCCGTCCAGGTCGAGCTGGAACAGGGTGATCCGCTCGCCCGCGACCTGCCCGGCGAGCTGGCTCTGTAACTGGGACAACAGGTACTGCCGGTTGGGCAGCCCGGTGAGCACGTCGTGCAGGGTCTGGTGGCTGGTCAGGTCCTGCAGCAGGTGCAGGTCGCTGACGTTCTCCACCATCGTCAGGTGCAGCGCGGGCAGTTCGTCGACGTCGCGCAGCACGGACACCGCCAGGTGGACCCAGACCAGTTGACCGTCCGCGCGCACCAGCCTTCGCCTGCGGCGCAACGGTCCGCTCAGTCCGGACAGTTCGTGGTAGTCGGCGCGGATGTCGGCGGCGTCCTGCGGGTGGAAGAACTCCTCGATGCTGCGGCCGACCAGCTCGCCCGGCTCGACGCCGAGGATGTCGGCCAGCGCGGGGTTGGCCTGGGCCAGTTTGCCGCCCGAGTCGCTGATCGCGATGCCCACCGCGGACCGGACGAACACCTCACGGAACCACGCCTCGCTGCGTTTCAGCCTGCGCTCGGCGTCGCCGGTGGCGCGCTGCAACGCCAGCTTCACCTCGTCCTGCTGGTCGAACAGCCAATCCCGCAGTGCCGCGGAGAAACCGGCGCCGAACGCGGCCAGCATGGCGAACGTCCGGTCGAGCGGATCGGGCTGTCCGTCCGACCGCGCGAGCACCGTCAGGCCTTCGCCGAGCACCCCCACACTGGCGCGCAGGCTCTCCGCGTCGGTGTACCGCGCGGCGATCAGCATCGCGCCAGCGTCAGCACCCTCCTGTGTACTTCCGGCCGCGACGCCGTCGACCATCGCGTCGACCGCGTGGGTGACGAGTCGCTGGAACTCCGCAGGCGGCATGGGGGTGAAACCCGTGGGTCCCAGGGCCCGCAGCCAGGCGGTGACCAGATCGGACCGGTCCGTCGATCTCGCTGGCGGAGGGTCGTCTGACGGCGTGACAGTCATCGGCTGTGCATACTCGGCTCGCTCGCTTCATCCCGGCCTCATGGAGGCTAGTGCGCCGAGTGGGGACAGCTACAGACACATCCACTTCGGAGCAGCATCTCACCCGTTCGGGGTAGCGCGGTCGGTACCGTGCCACTATCAATGGCCACGCCGGTGACGATCGGTCAGCCAACCGGTGTAGGTACTCCCACCAGCGACTCCAGCAGTTTCGTCGCCCACGTCAGGAGTTCCGCGTCCCGCAACGGTGGCGCGCCGATCCGTCCCCCGGCCGGGCCCTCGGTCGGACGGGGCACTGACACGGTGTGAGCGACGGCCTTGTACAACGCTTTCGGGTACAAACGGTGCAACCGCACCAGTTGGGAGTCGCGCAACGGCAATGGGGCGAACCGGATGCTGCTGCCCTGCGCCGCCACCTCGGTGACGCCGTGCGCCCGGCACGCCTGCCGGAACACGGCCACTGCCAACAGGTTCTCCACCGGTGTCGGCACGGCGCCGTAGCGGTCGACGAGCTCCTCGCGCACAGCGTCCAAACCGGACGCATCGACCGCGGCGGCGATCTTGCGGTACGCCTCCAGCCGCAACCGCTCCCCCGGCACGTAGTCGTGCGGGATGTGCGCGTCCACCGGCAGGTCCACCCGGACGTCGGCGAGCTCCTCGTCCGTCTCCACGCCGTCCGCGCCGGCGTGCTTGCGGAACGCCTCCACGGCCTCGCCGACCAACCGCACGTACAGGTCGAACCCGACGCCCGCGATGTGACCGGACTGTTCGGCACCCAGGATGTTGCCCGCGCCCCGGATCTCCAGGTCCTTCATGGCCACGGCCATGCCGGCACCCAGTTCGGTGTTCTGCGCGATGGTGGCCAGCCGGTCGTGGGCGGTCTCGGTCAGCGGAGCGTCGGGCGGGTAGAGGAAGTAGGCGTAGCCGCGGTCCCTGCCCCGGCCCACCCGGCCGCGCAACTGGTGCAGCTGGGCCAGGCCGAGCAGGTCGCCGCGCTCCACGACGAGCGTGTTCGCGTTGGAGATGTCCAGCCCGGTCTCCACGATCGTGGTGCACACCAGGACGTCGTGCTCGCCCTCCCAGAAGCCCTCGATGATCTTCTCCAGCCGGTCCTCGTTCATCTGGCCGTGCGCGGTCACGATCCGCGCCTCGGGCACGAGTTCGCGCAGGTGCCGCGCGGCCCGCTCGATCGAGGAAACCCTGTTGTGCACGTAGAAGACCTGACCATCGCGGAGCAGCTCACGGCGGATCGCGGCGGCCACCTGCTTGTCGTCGTAGGACCCGACATAGGTCAGGATCGGGTGCCGTTCCTCGGGCGGGGTGAGGATCGTGGACATCTCGCGGATGCCGGCCAGGCTCATCTCCAGCGTGCGCGGGATCGGCGTCGCCGACATGGTCAGCACGTCGACGTGGGTGCGCAGCGCCTTGATGTGCTCCTTGTGCTCGACGCCGAACCGCTGCTCCTCGTCGACGATCACCAGACCGAGGTCCTTCCAGCGGATTCCGGTCTGCAGCAGGCGATGCGTGCCGATCACGATGTCCACCGCGCCGTCCGCGAGACCGGCGATGGTGGCCTCGGACTCGATCTTGTCGGTGAACCGGGACAGGCCCTTGATGGTCACCGGGAAGGACTGCATCCGCTCGGCGAACGTGTTCAGGTGCTGCTGCGCGAGCAGGGTCGTCGGCACCAGCACCGCGACCTGCTTGCCGTCCTGGGCGGCCTTGAACGCGGCCCGGACGGCGATCTCCGTCTTGCCGTAGCCGACGTCGCCGCAGATCACCCTGTCCATCGGGGACGGCTTGCGCATGTCGGCCTTGACCTCGTCGATCGCGGCCATCTGGTCGGGCGTCTCGGTGAACGGGAAGGCGTCCTC
Organism: Pseudonocardiaceae bacterium; assembly: GCA_036491115.1. Lineage (GTDB taxonomy): Bacteria > Actinomycetota > Actinomycetes > Mycobacteriales > Pseudonocardiaceae > DATEPR01. The sequence goes on along the minus strand of DASXCQ010000010.1, from coordinate 35,191 downwards.
CAGTTCCCGCTGCCACGGCGTGTCCGGCCCGAACGCGTGGCCGGGCGCCGCCTGGCGGGCCGCGTAGAGCTGGACGAGTTCGGCCGCGATCTGCTTGACCGCCCGGCGCGCCTTGGCCTTGGTGTTCTTCCAGTCCGATCCGCCGAGCTTGTTCAGTGTGGGCAGTTCGCCGCCGACGTAGCGGGTGACCTCGTCCAACTGGTCGGTCGGCACGAACAGCCGGTCACCCGGCTGGCCGCGCTTGCTCGGCGCGTACTCCAGCACCAGGTACTCACGGGTGGCACCGGCGACCGTGCGCCGCACCATCTCCACGTAGCGGCCGATGCCGTGCTGCTCGTGCACCACATGATCGCCCGCCTTGAGCGCCAGCGGGTCGACGGCGTTGCGGCGCCTGCTGGGCAGGCTGCGCCGCATGTCCCTGGTCGACGTGCCGCCCCGGCCGCCGGTCAGGTCGGTCTCGGTGAGCACGACGTAGCCGAGTTCCGGTGCGGCGAAGCCGTCCTCCAGCCGGCCGCGGACCACGGTCACGATGGCCTTGTCCGCCGGTTCGGTGAGGCCGTCCTCGGCCAGGTGGGCCGGCACGTCGGCGTCCCGCAACTGCTCGACGGCCCGCTGCGCGGTACCGGAACCGGGCACGATCAGCACGGCGGTGCCACCGGTGACCACGTGCGCGCGCAGGTCGGCGAACGCGCGCGGCAGCTCACCCCGGTACGCCTCCACCGGCCGCAGGTCCAGCCGGAGGACGCCATCGGTCTCCGACGTCAGCTGCGAGAGTGTCCACCATGGACGATCGGTCTCCCTGGCATGCGTTGCCACGTCGGCCAACGCCCGGTAGGCCGACGCGCCGAGGTCGATCGGCGCCTGCCCGCCGACGGACGCCGCCAGCCACGACGCCTCCAGGAACTCCTGCCCGGTGCGCACCAGGTCGTGTGCCCTGGCCCGGATCTTCTCCGGATCGGTCAGCACGACGTGCGTGCCCTCCGGCACGACGTCGGGGAGCAGCTGCATCTCGCCGGCACACAGCGCCGGGATCAGCGCCTCCATGCCCTCGCTGGGGATGCCCTCGGCCAGCTTGGTGAGGATCTCGGCCAGGTGCGCGTCGTTCCGGTGCTGTTCGGCCAGTTCGGCCGCCCTGGCCCGGACCTCCTCGGTGAGCAGCAGCTCCCGGCACGGCGTGGCCACCACCTCGGCGATCTCGCCGGCCAGCGAACGCTGGTCGGCGACCGAGAACGCGCGGATCTCGGCCACCTCGTCGCCCCAGAACTCGACCCGCACCGGGTGCTCCGCGGTGGGCGGGAACAGGTCGAGGATGCCGCCGCGCACGGCGAACTCGCCGCGCTTCTCCACCATGTCCACGCGGGCGTAGGCGATCTCGGCCAGCCGACCGACGACGTACTCGAAGTCCAGCTCCACCCCGGTCTTCAGGTCGATCGGCGCCAGTTCGCCCAGGCCCGGCGCCAGCGGCTGGATCAGGCTGCGCACGGTGGTGACGACCACCTTCGGCCCGCCGTGCTCCTCGGGATGGGCCAGCCGGCGCAGCACGCTCAGCCGCTGGCCGACGGTGTCCGCGCGCGGTGAGAGGCGCTCGTGCGGCAGCGTCTCCCAACTCGGGAACGCGGCCACCTGGTCCGCACCGAGCAGATCGGCCAGCACGGCGGTCAGCTCCTCGGTCTCCCGGCCGGTGGCGGTGACCATCAGCACCGGCCGGTCGGCGCCGCCGATCGCCTCGGGCGCGGCCAGCGCTGCGGTGACCAGCGGCCGGGCCGCCGGCGGGCCCTCCAGTTCGAGCAGGCCGACACCGGCATGGTCGACGACGGCACGCAGGCCGGCGTCGGGCAGGACGGCGCGCAACAGACCGGAAAGCGGTCCTGGTGTGGGCACGGCGGCGACTCCTCGGGCAAAGCACATGCGGACAGACCCCTGCCCGGGACGAGTGGGGGTCTCACGTCCAGCGTAGGCCCGAGCACCGACCGCCCGCCTCGTGGTTTCGGCCACGGTCGGTTCGACGCTGTGATAGACCCTGCCCATGTGGGAACGGCAGGTGCCGGTCGGCGAGATGTACGCGCTCCAGGCCTTCAAGCAGATCCGTGGCCGGTGGATCATGGTCTGCCGGGGTTATGGGGTCCTCCTGGTCCTGATCGGCGTGGCGCTGTGGGCGGCAGCCACCGCCGTGGTCGGCGCCGTGGCGATCCTGCTCGGCCTGTTCATGCTGGTGTGGCCGGACATCCTGCTGCGGCGGGGACGCGCGGCCATCGTCCGGCGGGCCGGTGGCGAACTGGTCACGCTCGCCATCACCGAGGAGGAACTCAAGGTGATCTCGCCGAACTGGTCCAACGGCGTCAACTGGCGCCTGGTCCGGCGGATCGTGGAGCGCGACGAGCGGTGGCTGGTCTACATCACCAAGCGCACGGCGATCCCGGTCCCGAAGTCGGCCTTCGCCGATACGGAACAGGGCCGCGTTCGCGACTTCCTGACCAGCCGTTCCGTCAACCACCCGCCGCCCGGTCAGCTCACGGCCGAGCGCTGAGCACCCGCTCGGCCCCGGTCCGCGATGCGCGATCCTGTTGCGCAGCTCGATGATCCGGTCGAGCTGCCGATCCATCGCCGCCGGCTGCGGCGGCCCGGGCGCATGCGCCAGAACCCCAGCGTCAACTCGGCGATGAACTGGCGCCGGCGCTTGACCCGGCACCGGACCGTCCGCACCGCCGCGTCCACCTTGGCCCAGGTGGTGGGGCGCAGTGGAAATGATCGATCGAACAGCCAGTGCGGCGCATCCTCCCCGCGGCGGGCGCAGATCGCGCGGTCGATGCTGTTACGCCACGCGACTTCGAACCAGCCGATCAGCTCGAACAACGCCGTGCTCGCGCAGCAGTTCCAGGCGTAGCGCTCCAGCGCCCCTGACGGACCGGCCGCCGCGACGTAGGTGGCCAACCGCGGTTTCGACAACCAGTCGACGGCCCAGTCCTGCGGCTCGGCCGCGGTTCCGCGCATCCCGTTCCTCTCGTGTACACTCAGTGATGAGAGCCCCGGACAGTTCCCTGTCGCCTGGTAGCGATAGATCACCGGGGTCTTGATCTTTCTCGGTGCAGGTCACACTAGGGACTCTCACTGACCGTCTCCGACTGCTCACCGTCAGAAGTTGGGCTGGCGCTTCTCCAGGAAGGCGGCCACACCCTCGGCGTACTCGGCGGACAGGACCGCTGCCTCGTACAGCGCCGCCACCGCGTCGTCCTCGGTCACCTGGCCGTCGGTGATCCGGCCGACGATCTGCTGGGCGCCGCGCACGCTCACCCGCGCCCGGGACGCGATCGTGCCGGCCAGTTCGGCCACCCGGTCGGGCAGCGCGCCGGCCGGGTGGATCTCGTTGACCAGGCCGATGCGCAGGGCCGTCGCCGCGTCGATCAGGTCGGCGCTGAACAGGATCTGCTTGGCCCACGCCGGCCCCACCGCCGCCACCAACTGCCGGGTGGACGTGAAGTTGTAGACGATGCCCAGCTTGGCCGGCGTGATGCCGAACCGGGCCTCCTCGGCGGCCAGTCGGATGTCGCAGGCCAGCGCGATCTCGCAGCCGCCGCCGATGCAGAAGCCGGTGATCGCGGCGATGGTGGGAATGCCCAGGCCGGCGATGGCCCGCTCACCGGCGTGCACCGCGTCGCCGTACCGGCGGGCGCCCTCCGGGCCGCTGCGCAGGGTGGCGAACTCGCTGATGTCGGCGCCGGCCGAGAAATGCGCCGTACCCCGGATGACCAGGACCCGCACGTCGGCCGGGATGCCGGCCAGCAGTTCGGGCAGCGCCGACCACATCTGGTAGCTCATGGCGTTGCGCCGCTGCGGGCGGTCGATGGTGAGGGTCGCGATCCGGTCCGTGACGTCCACCCGCAATTCGTCCACCCGCGAACCTTATCCGGCCCGCAGCGCCGCCAACCCGCGCCGGAAGGCGGCGGCGTCCCGGCCGAGCACGACGAAGAACTCGGCATCCGTGATGGCGACGTCCTCGGCCGCCGCGGCCAGCAGCGCGCGGCCGTTATCGGTGAGCACGATGCGGCGCAGCTTGGGATCGGCGTCGTCCAGCTGCCGCGTGACCAACTGCCGGGCGGCGAGCCTGCGCAGCACCTGGCCGGCCAGCACCGGGTCGGTCCCGGCGTGTTCGGCGATCTCGTGCGGAGTGGGCGCGCCGTCCTCGCCCAGCACGGCTGCCGAGGACAGCAGCACGTACTGCGCGTGGGTCAGGTCGTGCGGTTCCAGCGTCGCCCGGATGGCCCGCTGCCAGGACAGCGTGACCTGCCAGAGCAGATCACCAGTGGTCACAGGCGATCCAGGTGGGACAACCCGTTCCACGCCAGGTTCACCACGTGCGCGACGACCTCGTCCCTGGTGGGCGACCGCACGTCCAGCCACCACTGACCGGTCTGCGCCACCAGTCCGACCAGCATCTGCGCGTACACGGCGGCCAGCTTCGGGTCGAAGTCGTAGTGCGCGAAGTGGGCGCCCAGCGTGTTCTCCACCTGACCGGCGATGTCGCCGAGCAGGCTGGAGAACGTCCGCCCGGCGTTGGCCACGGGTGAGTCGCGCACCAGGATCCGGAACCCGTCCGGACAGTCCTCCACGTAGGAGAAGAACGCCCCCACGGCTCTGACCAGCAGTTCCCTCGGATGTGCGTCCTCGGCCAGGGCCGTCTCGATCCGGCCGAGCACCCGGCGCATCTCGCGGTCCACGACGACCGCGTAGATGCCCTCCTTGCCCCCGAAGTGCGCGTACACCACCGGCCGGGTGACCGCCGCCCGGTGCGCGATCTCCTCCACCGACGCGGCATCGAAGCCCCGTTCGGCCAGCAGTTCCCGTGCCACGTCCAACAGTTGCTGCCGGCGCTGCATGCCGGTCATCCGCGTCCGGACGACCGGCTTCGTCCTGCTCAGCGTCCTTACCCCGATTCGACTACTCCGAGTTGGCGAGCCTCGCCAACCGCGCCTGCGTCGGCCAGCGCACGTCGCGCACCCAGCCGAACTTCTCGAACATCCAGATCAACCGTGCCGACGTGTCGATCTGACCGCGTTTCACGCCGTGCCGCGCGCAGGTCGGGTCAGCGTGGTGCAGGTTGTGCCACGACTCGCCGAACGACAGCACGGCCAGCGGCCAGAAGTTGGCCGACCGGTCACGGGCGGCGAAGGGCCGCTCACCCAGCATGTGGCAGATCGAGTTGGTCGACCACGTCACGTGGTGCAGCACGGCGGTCCGCACCAGCCCGGCCCAGAAGAACCCGGTCAGCGCGCCCCACCAGGACCAGGTGATCAACCCGCCGAGCAGGGCCGGCAGGGCCAGGGAGGCGATGGTGGTCAGCCAGAACAGCTTGCTGACCCGCACGATGTCCTCATCCGCCATCAGGTCGGGGGCGAAGCGCTGCTTGTTGGTCAGGTCCCGGTCGAACAGCCAGCCCATGTGGGCATGCCAGAAACCCCTGGCGATGGCCACCGGCGACGTGCCGAACAGCCACGGCGAGTGCGGGTCACCCTCGCGATCGGAGAATGCGTGGTGCCGACGGTGGTCGGCGACCCAGATGATCACCGGGCCCTGCACGGCCATCCCGCCGCACACCGCGAGCACCACCCGCAGCCAGCGCCGGGCCTTGAACGAGCTGTGCGTGAAGTGCCGGTGGTAACCGATGGTGACGCCCAGACCACTGAGGTAGAAGAACACCACGGCCAGCACCACGTCCACCCAGGACAGGCCCCACCCCCACGCGAACGGTATCGCCGTGACCAGCCCGACCATCGGCACGGCGACGAACAGATACACGGCCAGTTGTGCCCAGCCGTTGCGTCGCCCGCTGATCACCGGTTTCGGAGTGCTGGTGGCCGCCTCCGCCGTCGAGTCGAGGGTGCTGGTCATTGGTACCTCACCGTCTTAGGAAGACCTAACCTACGCCACCGTAACCGAGGATCGTCCGAAACGGATACCCCTGCGCGGATAGGGGCGACGTTCACCTGGTGTGACGTAGCCCCGTGTGATATTCGTACGTTTCGGCAACATGGATGGGTCGACTCCCGGCGAACGGCGGCCGGACCGGACCTGCGACCATGGACACGTGCGGGCAGGCGAGGGAATGCTCTGGCCTTCCGTGCGATCCGCCGTAGTGTAAAGGCAGCACATCGGATTTTGGTTCCGATGGTCCAGGTTCGAATCCTGGCGGCGGAGCAGACGGGACCACCTCGACATGACGTCCTCACTGACACCGGACGGGGGTGCCGCACTGACGAACGGGGTGGACGGCACCGCGGACGCGGCGCAGCCGGGTGGCCCCTCGTACGGCGAGATCTCCGAGGCGTGGCTGCTCGGCAGGGCGCGGGAACTCGTCGCGATCATCCAGCGCAGCGACCCGGAGACGCAGGCGGAGATCGTCGAGGAGCTCGACGAACTGCTCGCCGAGACCCGGCGGCGCGCGGAACCCATGACGCTGGCCCAGATTCTGCGCAGCAACCTGGTCGCGCGGCTGTGGGGGGACTGTCCCGTCCAGCAACTGGACCCGCTGCTGGACGAACTGCTGGCGCACGCCCACCGGCACAAACTCACCGTGATGGAAGCGGGCGCGCACGTGTTGCGCAGCCGCCGGTTCCTGCAGGCGGCCGACGAGGACCCGGCGATCACCGAGGTGGCGCGGGCGCTGGCCATGCTGGACGACGAGACCCTCCCGGAACGGCTGGTGGGCAGGCGCGACTCACAGCGTGTGCTGTCCGCCGTGCTGCTGGACATCGCCCTGGTGCTCACCCAACTCGGCCTGTACGAGGTGGCCGACCAGGTGCTGGTGCGCGCCGACCAGGTGGTCCGCGAGGGCGCCAGCCCGCACGAGATCGCCATCCACCTGTTCAACCGGGTCCGCCTCCAGCTGGGCTGGGCACTGCGACTGGAGCGGATCGGCGACGACGTGGGCGCGCGGGAGCGGATCCACACCGCGTCCGCGATGGCCGCCGCCGCCGAGGGCCCGTTCCGCCAGTCGCTGTTCCCCCGTGACGTGACCCGGCCGGCCGCCGACCAGATCGCCGTCGCCGGTGCCGCGCACGCGCTGGCCGAACCGGGCGCCGGCCACCTGGACCGGCTCTACGAGCTGCTGGCGCAGGCCACCCGGCCGCACGAGGTGATCATGTTGACGGTGGCGCTGGCCCGCTGCCTGGCCGCCGCCGGCCGGATCGAGGACGCCCTGGCCGTGCTGGTCGACGTCCGGGAGAGCATTGCCGGCGACCACACCGAGCAGGTGCTCAAGCCGTCGTTGGTGCGCGAGTTCGCCCAGCTGACCGGACCGGACGGCGGGGAGCTGACCACCAGCGCGCTGGAGGACTACGCGGCCGAGCTGGAGAACGAGCTCTGGTCGATGCGCACCTCCCGGATGGACACGCTGCGCAGCCGCCGCGAGCACGAGCGGCTGAGCCGGGTGCACGGCACGGTGGCCGTGCAGGCCATGCAGGACCCGCTGACCGGACTGCCCAACCGGCGCAAGCTGGACGAGCGCCTCGATGAGCTGCTGGGCCCGCCGGTCACCCAGCCGGTGGCGGTGGCACTGGTCGACCTGGACAACTTCAAGGGCGTGAACGACCGGGCGTCGCACGCCGAGGGTGACGACGTGCTGCGGGTCATCGCCGGCACGCTGAAGAACACCCTGCGGGGTGACGACCTGGTCGCCCGGTACGGCGGCGACGAGTTCGTGGCGCTGCTGCCCGGCGCCCCGCTGACCGCCGCCGAGGCCGCGATGAACCGGGCCGTGCGGGCGGTCAACGAACTGCCCGACGACCTGGCCAGGGGCGTGACGCTGTCCGTCGGCGTGGTCGCGTTGCGGCCCAACGAGTCCGCCCAGGACGTGCTGGCCAGGGCCGACGCCGCGATGTACCTGGCCAAGCGGGCCGGTGGCAACTCGGTCAACGCGGAGCCGAGGACCATACCGAGCCCGGCGGAGCGACTCTCGGACGCGACGTAGGATCGACGCACACCCAAGCACCCCAGCACCCCACCGCCTTCCGGGTCGCGTCGTGCGCGGAGCCGCGTGGTGGGCGTCTTGATCACCAGGGAGTTCCTCCATGTCCGGTCCGGTGAGCACAATCGTCCTTGCGGCCGGTGAAGGCACCCGCATGCGCTCGGCAACACCCAAGGTGCTGCACCGGATCGCCGGTCGCACGTTGGTCGAGCACGCGGTGCGTGCGGTCGCCGGCGTCGAGCCGGACAACCTGGTCGTGGTCATCGGCCACGGCAGGGACCAGGTCGCCGACCATCTGACGGGGGTGGCCAAGGCCATCGGCCGGCCGGTCACCGTGGCCGTGCAGGACCAGCAGCGCGGCACCGGGCACGCGGTGTCCTGCGCGCTGGCCGAGCTGCGGCCCGATCTCACCGGCACGGTCGTGGTCAGCTACGGCGACGTGCCCCTGCTCACCCCGGACACGTTGCGCGAACTGCTCGCCGCGCACGGCGCGGGCGGGCACGGCGCGACGGTGCTCACCTCGGTGGTGGCCGAGCCGACCGGCTACGGCCGGATCATCCGGGACGCCGAGGGTCTGGTGGCCGCCATCGTCGAGCAGGCCGACGCGACGCCGGAACAGTTGGCCGGCAACGAGATCAACTCCGGCGTCTACGCCTTCGACGCACAGGTGCTGCGCGACGGGCTGGCCAGCCTGTCCACCGACAACGCCCAGGGCGAGCTGTACCTCACCGACGTGATCGGTATCGCCAGGGGACGCGGCCGGTCGGTGGGCGCGCTGGCCTGCCAGGACCCGTGCCAGGTGGAGGGTGTCAACGATCGGGTGCAGTTGGCCGGGCTGGGCGTCGAGCTCAACCGCAGGCTGGTCGGTGCGTGGATGCGGGCTGGTGTGACCGTGATCGATCCGGCCACCACCTGGGTGGACATGGACGTGCGACTGGCCAGGGACGTGGTGCTGGAGCCGGGGGTCCAGCTACGCGGTGCCACCACGGTCGGTGAGGGCGCGGTCGTCGGACCGGACAGCACGTTGACCGACGTCACCATCGGCGCGGGCGCGTCCGTGGTGCGCACCCACGGGTCGGGCGCCTGGATCGGGCCGGGTGCCGGCGTCGGGCCGTACGCCTACCTGCGGCCGGGCACCAGGCTCGGCGAGTCCGGCAAGATCGGCACGTTCGTCGAGGTCAAGAACTCGGACATCGGGGCGGGCAGCAAGGTGCCGCACCTGAGCTATGTGGGTGACGCCACCATCGGGGAGCACAGCAACATCGGTGCTGCCAGCGTCTTCGTCAATTACGACGGAGTGAACAAACATCGAAGCGTCGTCGGCTCGCATGTGAAGATGGGCTCGGACAACATGTACGTCGCACCGGTCACCGTCGGTGACGGCGCCTACAGCGGCGCCGGCACCGTCATCCGGCGGGACGTGCCGCCGGGCGCCCTCACGGTGTCCGGTGGCCCGCAACGCAACATCGAGAACTGGGTACTCCGCAACCGCCGGGACACCCCGGCCGCGGAGGCCGCTCGCCAGGCACTTGACGCCAGGACCGACAAAGGCCCCGACGACGCAGAGGACGCTGGTCGATGAACTCCAAGTCAGGCACACCGAAGAAGCACATGATGTTCTTCTCCGGGCGCGCGCACCCCGAGCTGGCCGAGGAGGTCGCGAAGTACCTCGACGTCACGATCGTTCCGCAGTCCGCGTACGACTTCGCCAACGGCGAGATCTTCGTCCGGTTCGACGAGTCCGTGCGGGGCAGCGACGCGTTCGTGATCCAGAGCCACTGCGCGCCCATCAACCAGTGGGTGATGGAACAGCTGATCATGGTGGACGCCCTGAAGCGGGCCAGCGCCAAGCGGATCACCGTGATCATGCCGTTCTACCCGTACGCCAGGCAGGACAAGAAGCACAAGGGCCGCGAGCCCATCTCGGCCCGACTGGTCGCCGACCTGTTCAAGACGGCGGGCGCCGACCGGATCATGGCCGTCGACCTGCACACGGCACAGATCCAGGGCTTCTTCGACGGCCCGGTGGACCACCTGTTCGCGCAGAACCTCCTCTCCCACCACGTGGCCGAGACGTACTCCAACAAGATCATGACCGTCGTGTCGCCGGACTCCGGCCGCACCAAGCTCGCGGAGAAGTGGGCCGACCAGCTCGGTGGCGTGCCGATCGCGTTCATCCACAAGACCCGTGACCCGCTCAAGCCCAACGAGGTCGTGGCCAACCGGGTGGTCGGCGAGATCAAGGGTCGGCTGTGCGTCGTCGTGGACGACATGGTGGACACCGGCGGCACCATCGCCAAGGCCGTCCGCCAGCTGCTCGACGAGGGTGCGGCGGACGTGGTGCTGGCGGCCACGCACGGCGTGCTGTCCGGTGGCGCGTCCGAGCGGCTCGCCGAATGCGGTGCCCGCGAGGTCATTTTCACCAACACCCTGCCCATCCCGGATGACAAGCGATTTCCCGGAATGACCGTGCTGTCCATCGCACCCCTCCTGGCCAGGGCCATCCTGGAGGTCTTCGAGGACGGATCGGTCACGAGCCTCTTCGACGGCAACGCATAACCTGCCTGCCACCCACTTGTTCCGCCGCTACCGAACCGGCTTACACTGAGCGGGTTGCCTCGGCGAGGACGGGTCTGGTGCCCGGCGTGATCGACGCGGCGGCTGAGATGCCGCATGCCGTCATGGTCGCGCATCCGCCGCCCGAGGCGACCGCCCCCGCTCCACGCTTGCCCCAACCACACCGTCTGTCGCAAGGAGTGCACCACCGTGTCCGAGGTCCGTCTCGCCGCCGAGCCGCGTACCGAGTTCGGCAAGGGCGCCGCTCGCCGTACCCGCCGCGCCGGCAAGATCCCCGCGGTGCTCTACGGCCACGGTTCCGACCCGAAGCACCTGGCCCTGCCGGCGCTCGAGTTCGCCCGTGTGGTCCGTGAGCACGGCCAGAACGCCGTCCTGACGCTCGACATCGACTCGTCCGGCACCGAACTGGCGCTGACCAAGACAGTCACCACCCACCCGATCAAGAACTACATCGAGCACGTCGACCTGCTGCTCGTCCGCCAGGGCGAAACGGTCTCCGTGGAGATCCCCGTCGTCATCACCGGCGAGGCCGCCACCGGCACGCTGGTCAACGTCGAACTGTCGACGATCACCGTCGAGGCCGAGGCGCTGCACATCCCCGATCAGGTCGAGGTCTCGATCGAGGGCATCACCGCCGGCACCCAGATCACCGCCGCTCAGCTGGTCCTGCCGCAGGGCGTCACCCTGGACGCGGACCCGGAGGCCCTGGTGGTCAACATCGTCGCCGCGCCGACCGCCGCCGAGATGGAAGGCGACACCGGCGAGGGCGAGACCGTCGAGCCGACCGAGGAAGAGTCGACCGAGGACTGAGCACCACCCGCACGGGTCAGGACCGGGAGTTGACGGGCCATGCTTCGCGACGAGGTCGCGCTGATCGTGGGTCTCGGCAATCCCGGTCCTGCCTATGTCGGGAACCGGCACAACATCGGGTTCTTGGTGGCCGACGAGCTGGCCGACCGGGTGGGCGGCCGGTTCAAGGCGCACAAGTCCGGTGCCGCCGTGTTGGAGGGCCGGCTGGGCGGTGAGCGGGTGGTGCTCGCGAAGCCGCAGTCGTTCATGAACCTGTCCGGCGGGCCGGTGGCCGGTCTGCTGCGGTTCTTCAAGGTGTCACCGGAGTCGCTCGTCGTGGTGCACGACGAGCTGGACATCCCGTTCGACACGGTCCGGCTGAAGCTCGGCGGTGGCGACAACGGGCACAACGGACTCCGGTCGATCACGAAGTCGTTGGGCACCAAGGACTACTACCGGGTGCGGGTCGGCATCGGCAGGCCACCGGGCCGGATGGATCCGGCGGACTTCGTGCTCCGCGACTTCTCCACGGTGGAACGCAAGGAACTGGCCTTCGTCATCGACAGGGCCGCCGACGCCACGGCCGCACTGGTGTCCCGGGGCCTGGAAACCGCCCAGAACACGTTCCACGCGGACTAATCCACCCGGTCGGCCACCAACTCGGCCGCGGCGGACCGGCGCAGCTTCCCGGACGGCGTCTTGGGCAACGTGCCCGCGCCCAGCACGAACACGCCCACCGGCCGGGCACCGACCGCGTCCAGCACCCGTGCGGTGATCTCCTTGGCCAACAACCGTTCCGCGGCATCGTCACCGGCCACAGCGGACTCCACAGCGACCGCGAACCGCTCCCGCCGACTGCCCGCGTCCAGCCGCACCGCCACCGCGTTGCCCGGCCGCACGCCCTCCACCGACTGGGCGGCGCGCTCGATGTCGGTCGGGTAGATGTTGCGGCCGCCCATGATGATGACGTCCTTGATCCGCCCGCATACCACCACCTGGCCGTCCACCAGGTAGCCCAGATCGCCGGTGGCCAGCCAGCCGTCGGCGTCCTGGGTGGCCAGTGGGCCGTCGACCGTCAGGTAGCCGGGCGTCACTGCCTCGCCGCGCACCCACAGTTCCCCCACCCGCCGCTCCGGCAGCGGCGTCCCGTGCTCGTCGACGGCCGTCACCTCCAGGCCGGGCAGCGGCGGGCCGAGCAGGGAGAACACCCGCGTGCTGTCGCCGGTCGCCGGTTCGGCCCGGTTGTCGGCCTCCAGCTCGTCGGCATCCACGGTGTCCACCGTCAGCCCGGTGAGCAGCGGCGCGAACGACACCGCCAGCGTCGCCTCGGCCATGCCGTATGCGGCCAGCACGCACTCGGCCGGCATGCCGAACCGGGCGCCCGCGGCCACGAAGCCGCGCACGGCCGCCTCGTCGATCGGCTCCGCGCCGTTCAGGGCGATGCGCAGCCGGGACAGGTCGTAGGCGTCCGGCTCGTCCACCTTCGCCATCCGGCGGCCCACCATCGCGTAGGCGAAGTTGGGCGCGGCCGTCACCGTGGCGCGGTACTTGCTCAGCAGTGCGGGCCACAGCAGCGGGCCGGACAGGAAGTCCACCGGGGTGGTCTTCACCAGCTCGACGCCGATGGCCATCGGCAGGGTCAGGAAGCCGACCATGCCCATGTCGTGGAACAGCGGCAGCCAGGACAGCATCACGTCGTCGTCCCGGTCCAGCGCGGCTGCCCGGCGCATCGAGGCGATGTTGGCGAACAGGTTGCCGTGGGTGATCCGCACGGCCTTCGGCTCCGCGGTCGAGCCGCTGGTCAGCTGCAGCAGGGCGGTGGCGTCCTCGGCTGTGTCGACCGGTCCGGCCGGCGGTTCGCCGTCGACCAGGTCGGGCAGCATGCGGTAGGCGACGTGGTGCTCGTCCAGCACCGGGGCCAGCGCGTCGAACGGGGCACCGAGCAGGACCAGCTTCGACCCGATCATGTCCAGCACCTTGACGGTGTCGATCGACCATTCGGCCAGGTCGGTGCGCTGGGTCGGCTGGTGCAGCATCGTCACGCTGCCGCCGGACAGCCACACGGCCTGCACGGCGGGGGCGATCAGCGCCGGGTCGGCGGCCAGCACCGCCACCGCGGCACCCGGCAGGACACCTCCGGCGACCAGCGCACCCGCCATCCGGTGCGCCTGCTCGCTGATCTCGCCCCACGTCCGGCGAAGCGGCTCTTTCGGCTCGCCGGTGACGATTCCCCGGGTCGATGTGGCCGCGCTGTCCAGCAGCATGTCGACGAACCGACTCATGATGCGGAGCTTAACCGCCGGCCGATGCCCAGGTCGGACGATCCCACCATCAGACGCCGAACCCTCACACCCCGGCCCGCTCGGCCGCGGCCAGCCATTCCTCCTCGGCCTCCGACTGCTCCGCCTGGACCGCACGCAACTGCGTGTCCAGTTCGACCAGGCGGCCGGCGTCCGCACCGGCGTCGGCCATCGCCGCGTTCAGCTCGGCCGTGCGGGTCTGCAGCTTCTCCAGCCGGCGTTCCAGGCGGGCCACGGTCTTCTGCGCGGCCCGCTGCTCGGCGGCGCTGGAGGGCGGGGTGTCCACCTTCGCCGGGGACGGCGGGGCCGTGGCGGCGGTGAGCCTGCGCAGGTACTCGTCGATGCCGCCGGGCAGGTGGGTGATCCGGCCGTCGCCGAGCAGCGCCACGACGTCGTCGCACACCCGTTCCACCAGGTACCGGTCGTGCGACACCACGACCATGGTGCCGGCCCACGAGTCGAGCAGGTCCTCCAGCTGCTGCAACGTGTCGATGTCCAGGTCGTTGGTCGGCTCGTCGAGCAGCAGCACGTTCGGCTCGGCCATCAGCAGCCGGGTGAGCTGCAGCCTGCGCCGCTCGCCGCCGGACAGGTCGGCCACCGGGGTCCACTGGCGGGACGGCGGGAAGCCGAACCGCTCGGCCAGCTGCGACGCCGACAGGTCCTGCTTGCCCAGCGTGACCCGGCCGGCGATCTGCTCCACCGCCTCCAGTACCCGCAGGCCGCCGGGCAGGTCGTGCAGTTCCTGGGTCAGGTGGGCCAGGCGCACGGTCTGGCCCTGGATCCGCCGACCGGTTGCCGGTGCCAGCTGACCGGCGAGCAGCCGCAGCAGCGTGGTCTTGCCGGAGCCGTTCACGCCGACCAGGCCGATCCGGTCGCCCGGCCCGATCCGCCACGTGACACCGGACAGCAGTGCTCGCTCGCCCGCCGCGAGCGTCACGTCCTCCAGCTCCAGCACCACCCGGCCAAGCCGGTTGCGGGCGAAGGACACCAGTTCCACGGTGTCCCTGGGCGCCGGCACGTCGGCGATCAGGTCCTCGGCGGCCTGCACCCGGTAGCGCGGCTTGGACGTGCGGGCCTTGGCACCGCGCTGCAACCAGGCGAGCTCCTTGCGGGCCAGGTTGCGCCGCCGTTCCTGGGCAACGTCGGCCAGCCGGGCGCGTTCAGCGCGGGCGAACACCCAGTCCGCGTAACCACCCTCGTACTGCTCCACCTTGCCGCCCGCCACCTCCCAGGTGCGGGTGCACACCGTGTCCAGGAACCACCGGTCGTGGGTGACGACCACCAGCGCGCACCGCCTGGCCAGCAGGTGCTCGGCCAGCCAGCGCACGCCCTCCACGTCCAGGTGGTTGGTCGGCTCGTCCAGCACCAGCAGGTCCAGCTCCTGGACCAGGGCCGCCGCCAGCGCCACCCGCCGCCGCTCACCACCGGACAGTGAGCCCACCTCGGTGTCCATGCCGAGCGCACCGATGCCCAGTCCGTTCAAGACGCCACGCACCCGCGAATCGGCGGCCCACTCGTGGTCGGCCGACGTGCCCAGTGGGTCGATCACGGTCTGCCGCACGGTAACCCGATCGTCCAATTCGGACCGTTGGGTGACAACGGCGAGCCGCAGGTCCCGGGTCCGGCTGACCCGCCCGGCATCCACCGGCTCGACCCCGGCCAGAATCTCCAGCAACGTGGTCTTGCCGCCGCCGTTCAGGCCGACGACACCGATCCGGTCGCTGTCGTCGACCCCCAGCGAGACACCGTCCAGCAACGGACGCAGGCCGAAGCTCTTGTCCACCGACTCCAGGTTGACCAGGTTGGCCATCTACCTGCACTTTCTCCGAAGATGTTGGTCAGACGTGGGACAGACACACACCACGAGGTAGCCCGTGAAGATCACCGGCAACCAGCCCTCCGACGGGTCGGCCGCCTCCCAGGAGCGGCGACGCGATCTACGACGCCTTCCCGCGAGAGTATCCGTGACCCGAAGCCCTCGACCGGCCACACGGTGGACGAGCCGCGGCGCGCCGATCGTGACCCACACCGCCGACGTCCACGTTGCGGCCGCGCGCCTCGGACGAATACCTGACAGAACACGGATCCCGGTAACCCCGGGCGCCGTCCGCGCGATCACCGATCGGCAGCACCTGACTGCCCACCCCCACCCTGGGCGAGTCGAAGTACCTCCGAGAGGAACCGCAGTGAACAAGATCAGCAAGGCGACCATCGGCCTGGCCGTGGCCGGGATCGCCACCCTGGGGGTGCTGACCTCAACGTCGGCGTCCGCGGCCGTGCCGGGCGAGTCCGCCCCGGCCAACACCGTCGACATCCCGATGACCCGGATCGTCAACACGCCCGGCCGCGCGATCAGCCCGGCGGCTGACGTGACCGTGCAGGTGGCCGGTGTCGACGGCATCCCGGCCAACGCGACCGGCATCGAGGGCTACCTCACCTTGTTCAACGCGTCGGCCCCGACCAGGGCTTTCGTGTGGAACGGCAGCAGCGGCCACCCCGGCACCGAGACCGTCACCGGTGGTGTCACGACCAGACTGAACAGTTCCGGCAACACGGCGCCGTTCACGTCCGCGCTGACCAACGGCGCGGTGAAGGTGCACAGCAACGCCGCGGCGCGTTTCCTGCTCTCGGTCACGAAGTACGACCTGCCGGCCGCGGCACCGGCCGCCGCCGCCACGTTCGGTGTCGGCCAGCTTCAGGTGGACGGGACGACGTGGGCTCAGTACGAGACCGCCGAACTGGGCGCGCCCGGCGGTGACCAGGCTGCCGGTACCGTCCGCTTCACGTGCAAGAACGCGGCCGCCGGCTGCGACGTGTCGCTGCATGCGTCCTCGACGGCCGACGGCTGGGCGCTGTACCCGCGCATCGTGCTGGAGAAGGAAGACAACACCACCGGTGCGAAGCTGACCTGCGAGTACGCGGACGGCGCCGACAACAACGGCGCGACCGCGCCGCTGACCGGCACGTCCACCGTGGTGCCGCTGGGCATCGGCTCGACGGCTGACTGTGGCAGCACCGTGCAGACCACCGTGTCCGACCCGGTGGACCACATCAACGTGCCCGGCGCCGCCGGTCAGGGCATCCACTACGACGCCTTCGTCACGCTGACGTTCGCGAAGTCCTGATCAGGTCTCCGGGTCGGCCGATCCACCGGGGTACGGCCGGCCGACCCGGGCACCGCCTTCCCGCACGTCCTCCGCGTCACGCGGCTACGTAGCTGCCGGTGAGCCGGTAGGTGAACTGGTCGCCGGTCGATCCGAAGTCGACGCGGAACGTGCCGTCGACATCGAGGACGCCGGTGCCGGCGGTGGCGTCACTGCCCGTCGTGGTGGCGTAGAAGGCGCGCTCGGTCGGCCACGCGGCCACGACGCCGAGGCGGCCGATGACCGGGTTGCCGGCGTCAGGCGTGGACCTCGGGCGGTGTGGACCGCTGGGCGTCCTCCCCGCCGATCACCCGCGCACCCGGTACCGGACCGGACGCCACCCGTACCGTCCGGCACACGCCGGCGCCAGCCAGTTCGGCGGCCACCCGGACCGCACTGTCCCCGTCCGAGCAGAGGAACGCACACGTCGGACCGGACCCGCTGACCAGACCGGCCAGCGCGCCGGCGGCCACGCCTGCGCGCAGCGTGCGGCGCAGCGCGGGTCGCAGTGAGACGGCGGCGGCCTGGAGGTCGTTGCCCAGCAGCAGGGCCAGCTGGCGCGGCTCGCCGGACGCGAGAGCCTCCAGCACGGGTTCGACGTCCCCGGTGCGCTGCGGCCGACCGTCGTCGCGCAGCCGGTCCAGTTCGCCGTACACCTCCGGGGTGCGCAGGCCGCGGCGGTCCAGCGCGATCACCCAGTGGAACGTGTGCCGGGTGAGCACCGGGACGAGCTGCTCGCCACGACCGGTACCCAGGGCGGTGCCGCCGTGCAGCATGAACGGCACGTCGCTGCCCAGCCGGGCGGCGACGGTGGCCAGTTCGTCGCGGCCGATCTCCAGCTTCCACAGCGCGGCCAGGCCGACCAGGGTCGCGGCCGCGTCGGCGCTGCCGCCCGCCATGCCGCCGGCCACCGGGATGGCCTTGCGGATCAGCACCCTGATCAAACTGTCCGCCGGGTCCCGGCCGACGTGCTCGGCCAGCGCCTCGACGGCCCGCCAGGCGAGGTTGTCCTTGCCGGCGGGCACGGCGGCCGCGCCCTCACCGGTGACCTCGACGCCCGGGTCCTCGGTGGCCGCGACGACCACCTCGTCGGTCAGGGACAGCGCCTGGAACACCGTGGTCAGGTGGTGATAGCCGTCCGGCCTGCGATCACCGACCGCGAGATGCAGGTTGATCTTGGCGGGTACGCGGACCGTTACCGGCGTGGGGACCACAGCAAGCACACCCTGAGCCTACGTACCCGGCCGAGAGCGTGAAGGTCAGGCCGCCACTCCCTGGGGTCCGGCGGGTGCGCGGTGCACCACGGCACCCCGGTCGGCGATCCAGGCCAGGGCGCTGTCCGCCCGCTCACCGCGCACGCCGACCTGGAACCGGGCCACCGGGGTGTCACCGAGCCGGGTCAGGCCGCCGCCGATCACCGAGATGTCCACGCCGAACCGGCCGGCCGCCTCCGGCAGGAGTGCGCCGACCGTGGCGAAGCCGATCAGCACCACGTCGGCCACCCGGTCGTAGGACGAGGTCAGCGCGGCCAGCGCGCTCGGGCACAGGTCGGCGTGCACCGCGGGCAGCACGGCCGTCGCGGTCCAGCTGCCCAGGTCGGTGGCCAGGTCCAGCAGTTTCCCGTGCTCGACGAGCCGGCCGCCGTCCAGCACCGCGATGTCGTCGCACAGCCGCCGCACCACGCCGGCATCCCTGGTGACCACGACCACGGTCACGCCGAGTTCGGCCCGCGCCCGGTCCAGCACGGTCAGCACCGCGGCCGCGTCGGTGGCGTCGAGATCGCTGGTCGGCTCGTCGGCCAGCAGCACGGACGCGCCGCCGGCCAGGGCCCTGGCCACGCCGACCCTGCGCTGCTGGCCCGCCGTGAGGTCGGCGGGCTGGTAGGACGCCCGGTCGGTGAGGCCGACCAGGTCCAGCAGGTCGGCCACCTTGGACCGGCGCTGCGGCCCGGCCATCCCGGCCTGCTCCAGCGGTGCCGCCACGTTGCCGGCGGCGGTGCGCCGGGCGACCAACGCCCGCTCCGGCGGCAGCAGCGCGATCTGCCTGCGGGCCTGCCGAAGCTGGCTGGAGCCCAGGGCCATCAGGTTGGTGCCGCCGACCCGGATGGCACCGCGGTCGGGCCGTTCCTGCAGCGCGACGCACCGGGCCAGGGTGGACTTGCCGGCGCCGGTCGGCCCGACGACGCCGTAGAGGGCGCCGTCCTCGACATCCAGCGTGACGTCGTCCAGGGCAGGCGTCGCACCGGTATAGGACTTGGTGAGGTTCTCGACTGTGATCATGGCTACTCCCGGGCAGCACTCGACACGCCGGATCGTCGGCAGTCGGCTATGGAGAAACGGGCTGGTCAGGCTGGATCGCGCGGTGGGGTGGTACGCGTCAGCGTCGACAGCCCGTAGCTGTACGGCGGCACTGGTCTACAGTCCGGCGGCGGGTGAGGTCCACGAGTCCTCCATCGGTCCTGGCGGTAGCACCAGCCCGATATCGGGTGGTTGCTGCGGCTTCCGCGGGCCAGGTCCCTCAGCCGCTCTGGATGGGTGTACCCAGTACAGCCGAACACCGGCCCGGCGCGCAAGCGTTCAACCGGGTGGCACGACGGAGCTCACACCTCAGGCCGGACCCTTACGCCGACCGCCACGGCGACTTCCGCCAATCGTGTGAACTCGGCCACACCGAGCTGCTCTCCCCGCGCGGACGGCGACACACCGGCCGCCGCGAGCAGCCGCCCGGCCGCGTCCGCCGAACCGGCCCACCCGGCCAGCGCGGCCCGCAGGGTCTTGCGGCGCTGTGCGAACGCGGCGTCCACGATCGAGAACACCAGTGTGCGGTCCACAGCGGAGGGGGACGGCCGCCGGGTGAACGACACCAGGGCCGAGTCGACGTTGGGCACCGGCCAGAACACCGACCGGGGCACGGTCCCGGCCCGCCGCAC
The DNA here is from genome assembly GCA_036491115.1 of Pseudonocardiaceae bacterium. Classification (GTDB taxonomy): domain Bacteria; phylum Actinomycetota; class Actinomycetes; order Mycobacteriales; family Pseudonocardiaceae; genus DATEPR01. The sequence continues at coordinate 15,493 of DASXCQ010000010.1, read as the reverse complement.
GTCGGCGTACCAGGCGGCCTTCACGCTGGGCACGCCGTAGGTCCGGCTGCCCGGCCCGGCGGCCATCCGGTCGGCCACCTCGGCCTGCACCATCACCAGCCCGTGCGCCAGGCCGGGCAGGTCGGCCAGCAGGCGAAGGACCACCGGCACGGCGACGTTGTAGGGCAGGTTGGCCACCAGTGCGGTGGGTGGGACGGGCAGGTCGGCGACCGGCACGGTCAGGGCGTCAGCGGCGACCACGTGCAGCCGGTCGGCGAGTTCGGGCGCGCGTTCGGCCACGGTCTCGGGCAGGCGAGTGGCCAACACCGGATCGAGTTCCACCGCCACCACGGCCCGAGCAGCGGGCAGCAACGCGAGGGTCAGTGAGCCGAGTCCCGGCCCGACCTCCAGCACGACATCGTCGGCCGCCAACCCGGCCGCCGCCACGATGCGGCGGACGGTGTTGGCGTCGTGCACGAAGTTCTGGCCGAGCCGTTTCGTCGGCCGGACGTCCAGCGACGCGGCCAGGGCGCGGACGTCAGCCGGCCCCAGCAACGCATCCACGCGGCGGAGCGTACCCGTAGGTGAGGGTCAGGACGGCGGGGCCAGCGGCAGGCCGAGCTCGGCGGCACACTGCCAGGGCTCCAGGCCCCGTGCCGCGCGCACCCGGTCGGCGATCGCGATCTGCTGGGACTTGGTGGCCAGGTCGGCCCGCGAGGCGTACTGGTCGCCGCCGTTGGACAGCCACGTGGCCTGGTTGAACTGGAGGCCGCCGTAGTAGCCGTTGCCGGTGTTGATGTGCCAGTTGCCACCGGACTCGCACTGGGCGATCTCGTCCCAGACCTCGTCACCGGGCAGGGCCTTGGTGCCCTCGTGGATGACCTCGGTCACGGCCTTCTTGGTGACCTGCACGGACAGCTGGGTCCGGCCGGACTCGACGCCGTTGTGCTTGGTCACCCGGTAGGTGACGATCTCCGAGCCGGACACGCCCTTGGTGACGACCTTCTGCACGCCCTCGTTCAGGGTGGAGTCCTGGATCCGCTGCACCGTCGGGGTGATGGGCTGCGTGACGGTGATGATCGAGGTGCCGTTGCGGCTGATCGAGATCCGCATCCCGGCCTTGACGGGCAGGGTCAGGCTCGGGCTGACCGTGTCGTGCGGGCCGAGCACGATCTTCTGGTCGCGCAGCAGGTCGCCGATGGTGGCGTCGGTGGAGGTCACCGTCTTGGGCACGCCCGCGCCGTCCATCAGGACGACCTGCTTGGGCGTGCGGATCTGCACGGCGAGGCCGGACAGCGGGATCTGGCTGCCGGGTGTGGTGGACACGAAGGCGCCCGAGGTCTTGACGTTGAGCTGCTGCAGCGCCTCACCCACGGTCTGGGCCCTGGTCCACTGCTGCTGCTCGACACCGTCCACGGTCAGCCGGAGCAGGCGACCGCGCTCCAGCATGATCTTGCCGCCGTCGGTCACCGGGGCGTTCGGCGACGGGGACAGCGCGTCGTGCGGGCCGAGCTTGATGCCCTGGTCGGCGAGCAGGCCGCCGACGGTCTCGTCGTACGTGCGCACGTGCAGGTCGTGCCCGTCGACGTCGACCGTGACGTCCTTGTCCATCGCCACGGCCATCGCGGCACCGCCGGTGGCCGACATCAGGATGGCCAGGATGGTGGCCTTGAGGAACCGTTTCTTCCAGCGGCGCCCGATGCTCTCCTGCTCGGGCTGTTCCTGCGCCTGCGACCGTCCGAAGTAGTCGGGCTCCGCCGCCGATTCGGCGGCGAACATCGCCTCGAGCTCTTCGTCGATGCGCGGCAGCAGGGTGGTCTCGGCGTTGATCATCGAGATCAGGCCGTCGACGTCGAGGTTCGCGGTGGCCAACAGGTCGTCGGCGTCCGGGCCCAACACGTCGAGTACGTCCTGCTCGGTCACCGTGAAGGACGAGGTGATCGCGCTCATCTCGACGGGGCGCTCGCGGAGCCCGACGGCCGGGCCGCTGAAGGTGTTCTGGAACTGGTGCTGCTGCTGCCCGTACGGGTCGGGCTGGAATCCCGGTGCCGGCCGGCTGAAGTAGCCGGAGCCGTAGCTGTTCCGGGTGTGGTAGCCGGATTGGTAGGCAGGCGGGACGGGCTGTTGCTGCTGTGGTTGCTGGACGGGCTGGGCGTGGTACCCGGGGTCGTACCCGGGCGGAAGACCGCCGCCGAACCAGTCGATGTTCCTGTCCGTGCTGCCTACCTGACTTCGCTGTCCGGACATGGTCCGGTTGCGAGAGTCACCGCTCGCGATCACAGGGCCGTTACCTCCATACGCGTTCCGCACGTGGGTTCAGGTCTGGCATCCATCAGTGCTTGCTGCCGATGTGCTAGATCCCGTCCTCCTGCGTGCGGTACTCGGTGTGGTGCTCCAGCTCCCGTAGCGAACGCGTGTTCCGTCTCGCCTCTCGGCGATCAGGCCCCGACACAACGCCGCCTCGACTGCGGGCTGCCCTTAGTGGTCCTCGGTGACGTTCCACCTTGGTCCGTTAGGGGCATCGGTCACGGGACCGTAACGGGTTCCAGCGGGTTGCGCAAACACCTCGAGGAAAAACCGTGCCGTTCGTCACACCACTGTGTGATAACACGCCCGTACGCTGCGGCGACATTACGCCGATCGGCGCATGCCGAAGATCCGTTCGGCGTTGTCCCGGAGTACCGCTCCGAAATCCGCATCGCTCACACCTCGTAGCCGCGCCAGTTCCCGAACGGTGTAAGCGGTGCAGTACGGCTCATTCGGACGACCACGGAACGGATGCGGCGTCAGGAAAGGCGCGTCCGTCTCCACTAACAGTTGACTCGCCGGCACCAGGGTGGCCGATTCGCGTAGTTCGGGCGCGTTGCGAAAGGTCACCGTGCCGGAGAACGACAACACGTACCCGGCCGCGACGCACCGCCGTGTCATGGCGACGTCCCCGGAGTAGCTGTGGAAGACCACCGTGTCGGGTGGACCTTCCTCCTCCAGAATGGACAGCACGTCGGCGTGGGCGTCCCGGTCGTGGATCATCAGCGGCTTGCCGACCCGCTTGGCAAGCCCGATGTGCCAACGGAAGGCGGCCCGCTGCGCGTCCGGCGGCGAGTAGTCCCAGTAGTAGTCCAAACCGGTCTCGCCGACCGCGACCACCCTGGGCAGCAACGTCATCGCCTCGATGGTGGCCTTGTCCGCGTCGCCGAAGGACGCCGTGCGGGTCGGGTGGACGGCCACGGCGGCGTACACCCTGTCGTCCCACCCGGCCGCGTCCACGGCCCGCTGAGCGGATGCCAGGTCGTCGGCCACCGTCACCACCCGGTCGACACCGGCCGACTCGGCCCGGTCCACCATCGCCCGCACGCCCGCCGCGTCCACGGCGCCACAGGCGTCCAGGTGCGTGTGCGCGTCCACCACCGGCACCGGAAGGGCATCCGGCACCGGCGGCAGCTCACCGCGCCGCTTGCTCACCTCGAGATGGGCGCGAAGTCCGGGCCGGTCTCACCCAACTCCGGGTCGAGCTTGGTGAACAGCGGTGTCGGCTTGGCCAGCGGCCTGCCCACCTCGATCGGCACCGACTCCCACCGAGCCAGTTCCTTGTCGTAGTCACCGGTGATCACCGGGTAGCGGCGACCCTCGATGTCCAGGTCGTCCACCTCACGCAGCTCCGGCTGCGATGCCCACAGCCCCTGGCCGCCCAGCGCCTCGTAGACCTTTTGCGCCGAGTGCGGCAGGAACGGCGTGAACATCGTGTTCACGTCCGACACGACCTGCAGCGCGGTGTGCAGGATGGTGTCCCGCCGCTCCGGGTCGTCCTTGCGCTTCCACGGCTCCTGGTCGGACAGGTACCTGTTGGCGGCCTGCGCGACCCGCATCGTGTCCGCGATCGCGGCGCGGAACCGGTTGCGCCGCAGGTTGTCCCCGACGGTGTCGAACGCCTTCCGGGCCAACGCCTTGAGCTGTTCGTCCGCCTGCTCCGGCCGGCTCGGCGTCGGCACCGCGCCCACGTTCTTGTGCGCCATCGAGATGGACCTGTTCACCAGGTTGCCCCACTCGTTGGCCAGCTCGAAGTTCACCCGGCGCACGAACTCGTCCCAGGTGAAGTCGACGTCCTGGGTCTCCGGGCCGGCCGCCGCGATGAAGTAGCGCAGGCTGTCCGGCCCGAACTCGCGCAGGAAGTCGCCCAGGTAGATCACCGTGCCCCGGGAGGTGGAGAACTTCGACCCGCTCATGGTGAGGAACTCGCTGGACGCGATCTCCGACGGCAGGTTCAGCGTCCCGTACGGACCCGGCTCACCGCCGTGGTCGCCGGCACCGTTGTGGCCGAGCAGCAGCGCGGGCCAGATCTGGGCGTGGAAGGTGATGTTGTCCTTGCCCATGAAGTGCACGATCCGGGCGTCCGGGTTGTTCCACCACTTCCGCCACGCCTCCGGGTCGCCGGACCGCCGCGCCCACTCGACGCTGGCCGAGAAGTACCCGATCACCGCGTCGAACCAGACGTAGAACCGCTTCAGCGGCTGGTCCCGCCAACCGTCCAGCGGGATCGGCACGCCCCAGTCCAGGTCCCGGGTGATCGGCCTGGGCCGCATGTCGTCCAGCAGGTTCTGGGTGAACTTCAGGACGTTGGGCCGCCAGTCGGTCTTGGTGGACAGCCACTTGCCCAGGGTCTCGGTGAACGCCGGCAGGTCGAGGAACAGGTGCTCGGTGTCGACGAACTTCGGCGTCTCGCCGTTGATCCGCGACTTCGGGCGGATCAGGTCGATCGCGTCGAGCTGGTTGCCGCAGTTGTCGCACTGGTCGCCCCGGGCGCCGTCGTAGCCGCAGATCGGGCAGGTGCCCTCGATGTAGCGGTCGGGCAGGGTACGGCCGGTGCTCGGGCTGATCGCGCCCTTGCTGGTCTTGGGCAGGATGTAGCCGTTGCGGTGCAGCGCCAGGAAGATCTGCTGGACGACATCGGTGTGGTTGCCCGTGGTGGTACGGGTGTAGAGGTCGTAGGTGACGCCCAGGTCCCGCATGTTCTCGGCGATGATCCGGTGGTACCGGTCGACGGTCTGCTGCGGGGTGAGGCCCTCCTTGTCGGCCTGCACGGTGATCGGCGTGCCGTGCTCGTCGCTGCCGGACACCATGAGCACGTCGTTGCCGGTCATCCGCATGTACCGGGCGAACAGGTCCGAAGGGACACCGATACCGGACACGTGGCCGATGTGGCGTGGCCCGTTGGCATAGGGCCAGGCCACCGCCGTCAACACGGGAGAGCTCATGAGTCAAGCCTACGGATCGTCAACACCGGCTTTCCGGCCGGCCAGCACGGCGTCGTAGAGCGCCTTCCGGCCGACCCGGGCACCCGCCGCCACGTCGGCCACGGCGTCCTTCAGCCGCTGCCCACCCGCCACGAGCGACTCGACCCGGCCGGTCAGGTCGCCGACGTCGGCGGTCTCCGGTTCGGCGCCGGCCAGCACGACCGTGACCTCGCCGCGCACCCCGTCCCGCGCCCACTCGGCCAGTTCGGCCAGTCCGCCGCGGCGCACCTCTTCATACTGTTTGGTCAGCTCGCGGCAGACCGCGGCCAGCCGGTCGCCGCCGAGCACGTCGGCCGCGTCGGCCAGGGTGGCGGCCACGCGGTGCGGTGACTCGAAGAACACGCACGTACGCCGTTCCGCGGCCAGTTCGGCCAGCCACCGCCGCCGCTCCCCCGGTTTGCGCGGTGCGAAGCCCTCGAAACAGAACCGGTTGCTGGGCAGCCCGGACAACGCCAGCGCCGTGGTCACCGCGGACGGTCCCGGAATGCAAGTTACCGCCAGCCCGGCCTGGACACAGGCGTCCACCAACCGGTAGCCGGGATCGGACACGCTCGGCATGCCCGCGTCGGTCACCAGCAGCACGGTCCGGCCGTCGGCGATGGCCGCCACCAGGCCGGGCAGCCGCGCGGTCTCCACCGCGTCGTAGAAGCTGACCACGCGCCCGGTGGGTGTCACGCCCAGGGCGGCGGCCAGCGACCGCATCCGCCGGGTGTCCTCGGCGGCGATCACGTCGGCGTCGCCCAGCGCGGCCACCAGCTTCGGCGACGCGTCCGACGCGTCGCCCAGCGGCGTCCCCGCCAGTACGAGTCGACCCGGTCCAGATTCCCGCTTCACGACGCTCACCCTACGATCGGCCGGTGAGCACGACGGAGACCGAGGCGGACCCGGAGGCACCGCCGGACGGCGGGAACGTCCTGGTCGACGATCCGGCCGAGATCGTCGCCGGCCGGGACGACGACCTGGTGCCGCTGGGCGCCGAGCCGCCCAACGGACCGCCACCGGACACCCTGCTCGCCGAGCCCGCCGACCGACTCGGCAAACCGATGCCGACCGACCGGCTGCGCGGCTGGCTGGTCACCATCGTGCTCACCGCCATCGGTGCCGTGCTGCGGTTCCAGAACCTCGGCTACCCCACCGACAACGGCACGCCGATCTTCGACGAGAAGCACTACGTCCCGCAGGCGCTGCAGATGCTGCGCAACGGCGGCTTCGAGGACAACCCCGGCTACGAACTCACCGTGCACCCGCCGTTGGGCAAGTACCTCATCGCGGTCGGCGAGTGGCTGTTCGGCTACGACGGCGTGGGCTGGCGGTTCGCCTCCGCGCTGGCCGGCACCATCATGATCCTGCTGATCATCCGGATCGCCCGCCGGATGACCCGATCCACGCTGCTCGGCGGCATCGCGGGCGTCCTGCTGATCTGCGACGGCGTCAGCCACCTGCAGGCCAGGATGGGCATGCTGGACATCTTCACCGCGCTGTGGCTGCTCGCCGCGTTCGCCTGCCTGCTGTGCGACCGCGACCTGGTGCGCGCCCGGCTGGCCACGGCCGTGCGCGAGGAGTTCGCCACGGAGTCGCCGTACGGGCCCAGAATCGGCTTCCGCTGGTGGCGTTTCGCCTGCGGCCTGTGTCTCGGGCTGATGCTGGTGACCAAGTGGGACGGCCTGTACTGGATCATCGGGTTCGCCGTGCTGACACTGTTCTGGGACGTGTCGGCCCGCCGGGCGGCCGGCGTCCGGCGGCCGTGGCTGGGCGTGCTGGTCCGGGACGTGCTGCCCCTGCTGTGGGCGCTGATCCTGGTCCCGATCCTGGTCTACCTGGCCGGCTGGTGGGCGTGGCTGTCCAGCGAGACCGGCGTCGACCGACACGCCGTCGGCGGCAACTTCCCCTACCAGCCGGGCGATCCGTGGCCATGGCCGCTGAGCTGGGTGCCGCAGTCCCTCCGGCTGCTGTACCACTACAGCCGCAACATCCTGTTCTTCCACGAGCACCTGCTGACCCCGACGAACAACCCGCACCCGTGGGAGTCCAAGCCGTGGACGTGGCCGATGGGGCTGCGGCCGATGCTGTACTACTACGCGTCCGGCACGTCGGCGTGCGGCTCGTCGGACTGCGTCAGCGCCACCATGCTGATCGGCACCCCGGCCATGTGGTGGCTGGCGTTCCCGGCGATGGGCTGGGCGCTGTGGCGGGCCATCGGCCGGTTCGACTGGCGTTACATCGCCGTCCTGTTCACCTACCTGGCCGGCATCCTGCCCTGGTTCCTCAACATCGACCGGCAGATGTACTTCTTCTACATGACACCGCTGGCGCCGTTCCTGGTGCTGATGCTGGTGCTGCCGCTGGGCGAGATCCTCGGCAGGTCCAGGGCGGGCTACGAGCGACGGCAGACCGGCGTGCTCGTCGTCGCGCTGTACGTGGGTCTCGTGGTGGCCAACTTCGCCTGGCTGTGGCCGATCCTCAACGGCGACCCGATCTCGGCCGCGCACTGGCAGGCCGAGCTGTGGCTACCGTCCTGGCGCTAGCCGGACCGGCGACACCTTGGTGACCGGGCCGTCCTCGCTGTGCCCCGCCCGGCCCAGCCACGCGGTGAGCTCGCGGTGCACGCTGCTCAGCGTCGGCCTGCGGCCCGGATCGGCGTCCAGGGCCGCGGCCAGCAGTGCCAGGTGCTGGCTGCGGTCGGGCAGGTGCGTGTTGGGCAGCCGCTGGGCCGCCGCCATCAGCGCCGACATCGGGTTCGAGCGGTGGCCGCGCGGCGGCTGGCCGGTCAGGGCGTAGCTCACGGTCGCGGCGAGTTGCCAGGCGTCCGACGCCGGTGTCGCCACGCCGGTGGAGGCCGTCTCCGGTGCCAGGAAGTCCGGCGTGCCCATCATCAGGCCGGCCGCGGTGAGCGTCTGGTCGCCGCGCGCCCTGGCGATGCCGAAGTCGATCAGGTGCGGCATGCCCTCCCGGTCCACCAGCACGTTCGCCGGCTTGACGTCCCGGTGCAGCACACCCTGGACGTGCGCGGACGCCAGCGCGCCGGCCATCGTTGCCCACAGCCGGGCAGCGGCCACGTCGTCCAGCCGACCGTGCCCGACGGCGTCGGACAGCGGCTGCCCGTCGATGAACTCCATGACGATGCCCAGGCCGTCGACGTCCTCGATGATGTCGTAGACCCGGACACAGTTCGGGTGGTGCACGGCGGCCAGGGCGCGGGCCTCGCGCATCATCCTGGCCTGGGTGTCGGCGTCCGGGGCGTGCGCGAACTTCAGCGCCACCGTCCGGTCCAGCTGGGTGTCCTTGGCCAGCCACACCGTGCCGAACCCGCCGTGTCCGAGCTGCCGTTCCCGGCGGAACCGACCGCCCGCCGAGTTCCACAGCACGGTGGCGCTGTCCCGGGTGGCGAACGGCAGGGGTCCCGGCGTGTCGGCCAGCCGGGCGGGTGCCGGGGCCATGGGCGCGAGTGGAGTGTTGTGCAGCGGCCGGTACGGCATGGACGGCGGCGGTTGCCGGTACAGCTCCCTGGGTGGCGGGTACGTGGCGGAGGCCGGCGGCTGGGCCGGCACGGGCGGTGCCTCGCGCGGTGGCCGGTTGACCACCGACCAGCTCGGGCTGCCCAGCAGCGCCACCACCAGCACGCCCGGCACGCTGACCACCAGGAAGCCCAGCCACAGGTGGGCCATCAGGTTGGCCTCCAGCGGAATGGTGGCCACCGCGAACGCCACGAACGGCAGCCACATCAGCCTGCCCGGCCAGTGCGGACCGCGCCGCAGCGCGACCCGCTGCTGCACCAGCACCGCGAGCAGGCACAGCACCGGCAGCCCGACCAGCGTGACGACGTAGACGACGAACGCGAACGTGCCGCCCGAGGACCGCATCAGCGCCTCGAACACGGTGTGTCCCCGGCCCAGGTAGCCACCCTGGGTGCCGAACCGGTCCAGGACGCACGTGGAGGCGCGCAGGTCGGCGACATCCCTCCCGCTGAGTCCGGGCGCGCTGCCCTCGCGCACGGCTGTGTGCACCACGTCGGAGACGAACGTGCTGCCCAGCCACGGCAGCAGGAAGCCGAACACGCCCCCGAACAGGCCGAACACCACCATCGTCGGCACGCCGTAGTTGTTGCCGGTGCCCTTGCGGACCAGCGCCACCAGGATCGCGCCGAGGACGGGGAACAGCCCGAACACGCCACCAGCCAGCGTGACCGTCCATGGCCACGCTCCCGGACAGAAGGTGATCGGGTACTGGTGTAACCAGGACAGCATCGAACCGATCACCTGAGCGATTCCGCTCACGGTCCGTCCCCTCTGCCGTCGCCGATTCGCCGCATCACAACTGTAGGACGACCCGGGTCCCGGCGGGGTTGATCCTGCCGAGTGTCGACTCCCGGCCCGGGTTGCGGTGACCCTGCCGGAATCGGCCTGACGGCGGCGCCACTACGGCATAATCCGCCCATGAGCTTCCCCCCGCAGGGCGGAACACCGCAGCAGCCCTACCCCCCAGGTGCGTGGGGACAGCCACCCCAGTACCAGCAGCCCCCGCAGCACCAGCAGACCCGGCCCGGCATGCTGCACGGCTACGCGGGCGACCCGCGTTACCCGTCGCCGCGCAAGCTGCGCCGGGTGTTCGGTTTCACGGTCGACTGGGTCATCCACGTCGGCTGCGCGGTCGCCACCGAGATCGGCGCCCAGCACGTGCCGTCGCTGGCCAAGCTGCCGGTCGTGTGGGCGATCCTGGTGTGGCTGATCGTGTCGTTCCTGCACCGGGTGCCGATCCAGGCGGCCTGCGGCACCACCCTGGGCAAGGCGCTGTTCGGGCTGCGCATGATCCGCCCGGTGGACGGCGGCAAGCCCGGGTTCGGTCAGTTGGCCGGCGCCTGGGTGCGGGGCATCTGGGTGTCGATCATCGTGGTCGCGGGCGTGCTCGGGGCGTCGACAACGGGTGACGACCTGGACGAGGACAAGACGTTCCTGCCCGTGGTCCGCAGGCGGGACGTGCGGGCGCTGCTCGGCGCCTGACCTCAGCCGCCGAGCATGTCCGAAATGGACACCGCCCGGCCCCACTCGGCCGCCTCCGGCGGGTCGAATGAGACCGATGCCGCCATGGTCACCAACATCGTCCGGAACTCAGGGCCGTGGGCCACGAACGGCGTGGAGAACTCGACCGACACCAGCTTGCTGCCGTCCTCCGAGGGCACCAGGGCCTCGAGCTGGAACACCGTGCTCGTCGCGCCGTCCGCAGGCTCGGGCACTCCGGGAAACCGCGGTGTGGGCAGCTCACGACTGCACTCGACGAACAACATCGGCCTGCCCTGCACGTCCACCAGGTCGGCCTGGCCCTCGTCGCCCTCCTGTGCCTTGGTGACCAGCAGGTCCTTCAGCAGCACCCGTGGGTTGACCTTCTCCGGGAACTCCTGCAACGCCACCACCAGCGACGACGAGATCGCCGTGCCGTCCACGGCGGACAGGTGGTGGCCGACGCCGCAGTACACGCCGTTGCGCGCGGCCAGGGCGTGCAGGTAGGAGGTGAGCATGCCGATCATCACGTCGGCGACCCGCTGCTCGTCCGGGTCGGCCTGCTCGTGCAGCACGTCGGTCGCCACGGCCATGTTCTCGTCGATGGCGTCGGTGGGCAGCGGCACGTAGCCGGTGGGGATCTCGACCCAGAACTCGGTGAGGTCGTCCGACGAGTCGCCGAGCGCGGACTGGATGTTGGTCACGACAAAGCCTTCTTGGCGTCCTTGTAGACATCGGTGACGGCGCTCTTGGCCTTCATGCCGAGGTTGATCGCGCCGGAGACGTCGTCACCGGCGTGGGTGAGCACGGTGTTGGCGACCGCGGGCAGCTTGAGCGCGTTGACAGCGGTGTCCACGCCGGGGACCTTGGCGATCATCTTCGCCGCGAAGCCCGGCTTGCCGACCATCGTGGACGCGATGTCGCTGATCTTGCCGATGCCGGACACGCCCTCGCCGACCACGTCCGCGCCCTTGAGCGCCTTGGACGCCACGCCCACGCCGGGAACCACACTGAGCAGGTCGGTGACGCCGGTCATGGCGGCACCCAGGGACTGCTTGTTGAAGTTGCCGTGCACGAGCTGGTTGATCCCGGCCCGGAACTGTGGATTGGCCGCGTCGCAGGCCAGCGCGCCGGCACCGGCGACGACCGAGACGCCCAGCGCGATGGCGTCGATCGGCGGCGGTGTGACCAGCGCGACGAGCCCGCCGATGGCGGCGATCGTGGACAGCACGGCGTGGATGTCGTTGAGGTGGTCCTTCACCCAGCCGCCGACGGCCTTGAGGGCGTCACCGATGCTGCTGAACATGCTGCTGAACATGCCCGGCTTGTGTGGCGCGAGCTTGCTGGTGGCCTGCTTGAGCGCGTTCGCGGCCTTGCTGGCCACGTCGTCGTGCTGGCCGGCCAGGTCCTTGGCCTGCTTCATGATCGACTCGAGCGAGTTGCCGGCGTCGCCCACCTTGGAGGCCGCGGTGTTGACCGCCGACTCGGCCTCGTTGAGCAGGTTCTGCGCCTGCTGCAGTGACGCCGCGTCCGGGAACTGCTTGCCGGCCAGGCCCAGGTCGGGATTCGACTTGGCCTGTTCGAGCTCGTTCTTCGCCTGCTCGTACTGCTGCTGAGCGGCCGCGGCCTCCTGGTCGAGCTTGCCCGCCACGTCCTTGAAGTTGGACAGGTCGGTGTGCCAGCCGGACAGCACGTGCACCGCGGTCTCCAGCGACTGCTGGGCGTGCGACATGTCGGTGACGAGCTTGTCGTTGAGGTGGCTGCGGAAGGCGTCGCCCGCCGAGCCCTGCCACACGCCGTCGTTGGCGTTCTTCAGCTTGGTGATCAGACCGTTGGCCTCGGTCAGCGAGCCGACCGCCTTGCCGATCTTGTCGCCCATCGACGCCACGTCGCCGGGCACGCCGGGCACCGGGTTGAAGCCGAGGTGCGGGTAGGTGGCGGTGTCGTCGGCCATGGCTACTCGCCACCCAACGCGCTGGTCATCTTGTCCACGGCGTCGGCAATGGCCTGCTCGTTCTGCTGGTAGTTGCCGTAGACGTTGTTCACGCCGTCGCCGGTGTCCTTGGTCATGGAGTGGATCTGCGTCAGGCCGTAGTGCCAGGTGCTCTGGAAGTCGTTGGCGGCACCGTTCAGGTCGTCGCTGCCGATCTGGAGGTCGTCACCGGCCGACTTCATCGCGTCGAGCGCGTCGCCCATGTTCTCGTCCGACTGGTGCAGCGAGTCCACGAACTGTTTCAACGCGTCCAGATCGACCTGAAAGAAGGACCCCACAGCCTCACCCCTCGTCAACGATCACCGGCGGCAGCCACATGCTAACCAGCGGCGCCCGGATCGGTTGGTCAGTCGGGAAACTTCGGGGCGCGCTTCTCCAGGAACGACGCCATGCCCTCCCGGGCGGCCGGCGTCTGCGACGCGGCGGCCATGACCTCCAGCGCGATCGCGTAGGCGTCCGCCTCGGGCCGGTCCAGCTGCGCGTAGAGGGTCTGCTTGCCCAGCGCCTTGCTGGCCCTGCTGCCCCGGGTCGCCCTGGCCAGCAGCTCGGCCACGGCGGCATCCAGTTGATCGTCGGGCACCACCCGATTGACCAGCCCCCACGCCAGGGCCGTCTCCGCGTCCACGACGTCCCCGGTCAGCGCCATCTCCATCAGCCGTTTCCGCCCGATCGCCCTGGCCACCGGCACCGCGGGCGTGTGACAGAACCAACCACCCCGCCCACCCGGCAACGCGAATCCGGCCGACCGCCCGGCCACCGCCAGATCACAGGACGCCACCAGCTGACACCCGGCCGCCGTGGCCAGCCCGTGCACCCTGGCCACCACCACCTGCGGCACACCCTCGACGGTCCGCATCAGCTCGGTACACAGCCGCAGCAGCTCCCGCGTCCCGGCCAGATCCCGCCCGGCCACATCGGCGAAGTCGTGCCCCGCGGAGAACACCGGCCCGGCACCGGCCAGCACGATGCCGGTGGCGTCGGTCGCGGCCGCCACGGTGAACCCGTCGACGAGCTCGGTCAGGTGGTCGGCGGACAGCGAGTTCCGCCGAGCGGCCCGATCCATCGTGATGGTCACCGTGTCGCCGTCGCGCTCCCAGCGAATGTGCTCGTACCCGCCCATGCGGTCGAAACTACCCCGGGTGCGCGAGCCGATCAGCTGGTCAGGCCGGCGAACATGCCCGGCTCGTAGGAACCACCCCGCTGGTTGACGATCACGGCGAGCCGGTTGGCCGCGTTGATCATCGCGACCAGGGCGACCAGCGCCGCGATCTGGTCGTCGTCGTAGTGCTTACGCACCGCGGCCCAGGTCTCGTCGGACACGCCCACATGGGCGTCGGCCAGCCGAGTGCCCTCCTCGGCCAGCGCCAGCGCGGCCTGCTCGGCCTCGGTGAACACGGTCGACTCGCGCCATGCGGCAACCAGATGCAGCCGAACCGCGGTCTCACCGGCAGCCGCGGCCTCCTTGACGTGGAAGTCGATGCACCACCCACAGCCGTTGATCTGGCTGGCGCGCAGCGACACGAGCTCCTGCGTGGCACTGGGCAACGACGACTGCCGGATCACCAGACTGGCATTGGCGAACCGCTTGTTGAACTTGGCGGCGACCTCGTTCTCGAGCATGTTGAGTCGGGCGTCCATGACGAGTCCTCCCTGTTGGTGTCGACCACGAGACGCCCCGACCCGGGCCCCTGTGACAACACGTGACCCGGACCACAGATGTCACACGACAGCGGCCAGCGGTGTCAGGTGGACAAGCAGCAGAGAGGAGCGGCCATGCCAGGCGACCACCCGGACCAGGCCACCGAGTCCTTCATCACCCACCGCAACCTGCTCTTCACCGTCGCCTACGAAATGCTCGGCTCGGCGGCGGACGCAGAAGACGTCCTACAGGAAACCTGGCTCAGATGGGCAGGCGTGGACCTGACCACGATCGAGAACCAACGCGCCTACCTGGTCCGGATAGCCACCCGCCAAGCCCTGGACCGGCTCCGCACCCTGGGCCGCCGCAAGGAGTCCTACGTAGGCCCGTGGCTACCCGAGCCGCTCCTCACCACCCCGGACGTGGCCGAAGACGTAGAACTGGCAGAGAGCGTCTCGATGGCGATGCTCCTGGTACTGGAAACGCTCACCCCGACCGAACGAGCGGTGTTCGTACTACGCGAAGTATTCGACCTGACCTACGAAGAAATCAGCGGAGCAGTGGACAAAACCCCAACAGCGATCCGCCAGATAGCCCACAGGGCACGAGCACACGTAGCCGCCCGCCGCCCCCGCGGAGTGGTGACAGCGGCCGAGACCCAGGACGCCCTGGCAGCCTTCCAACAAGCGGTCCAAACAGGCAACATGCAACACCTACTGGACCTACTGGCACCCGACGTAGTTTTCCTGGGCGACGGCGGCGGAGTAAAACAAGCAGTGCTGGTACCAATAGTAGGAGCCACCAAGGTAGCCCGCCTACTAGCGGCCGGCGTCAACACAATAGCAGCCAAAGCAAAACTCCACCCAGCCCAAGTAAACGGCTACCCAGCCCTGACCCTGAGCTTCAACAACGAACTGGACACAGTAATAGCAGTAAGAATGGACAACGCCCGAATAACAGGCCTCTACGCAGTAAGAAACCCAGCAAAACTATCCCACATGCAAAAAGAAACAACCCTAAGCCGCTAAAAAGGCCCAACCAAAGAACCGGCGCTGGTAGCCACCCAGACCAACCACCACGCCAACACAAGGAGCTCGCACCGTGGGGCCTGGGGGGCGACGAGGTCCGCGCTTCCGCGAACACACGCCGCCCGAGCCCGTGGGCCGGATGCAACACAATACGAACCGCTCCGTGGTCGCCACTGGGCCGGTTGTCGATCTTCGGCCCCTACAGTCGTGCGTCCGTGACCGCAAGGGGTGACATCTTGCGACGCGAGCCGCTTAAGGATCTTCTACAGCGGTACCACGGCGCTACCCAGGCCAGCAGCTACTACTGCGGGCCGTCGCACGGCGATCGGCTACGCCGACCCTGGACCCGGCGGCCACTCACCTGGTTTTGGCGCCTACGAGGAAGGCCGGGACAAAGCAGCTGATCGGGACCATCAGCCGACGATCTACTAGGCTGCTAGGCGCCCGCAGCAAACAGCCATTTAGATAGCCAGGAGGCATGCGGATCATGGCCAACCAGCACTTCGGGAATATCGGCGACGTCTGGAAGCATGTCGTGCTGGCCGAGGTGCTGGAGCGAGAGCCTCCAG
>DASXCQ010000009.1:0-6029 GCA_036491115.1 Pseudonocardiaceae bacterium | reverse complement strand
GTGGACTGGATGTCTGAGACCGGCACCGAGCAGGGGTTGAACGCCTTGCCGTTGATGTGACAGGTGCAGGCTTTGCAGACATCCAGGCCGCACCCGTACTTCGGCCCGTAGACGCCGAGGAGATCGCGCAGCACCCAGAGGAGGCGCAGTTCGTCGGCGCAGTCGACGGTGACCTGCTCGCCGTTGAGGACGAAGGTATGGGTGGCCATCAGAACGCCTCCTGCAATCCGTCGGTGGGCGACTGGGGGATCGGCGGCACCGTCGGAAGCGGTGTGAACCCGAGCGGCTTGTTGTGATTGATCGGGAAGCTGGTCGGCAGCGTCTGCGTGGCCCGGGCGTATGCGTTGGCCACCGCCGCCATCGACGCGGCCACTCCGAACTCACCGGCACCGCCCGGCTCGCTCTGGTTGGGCGGCATGATGATCACCTGGATTCCCCCCGCGGGCGGCGTGTTCGGCGGGCAGTTCCACTCGCGCGTGTAATAGGCGTCGTCCCAGCTGCCCTCCAAAAAGGAGCCCTCCTGGAGGTGCAGGCTGTAGGTCAGCGCCTGTGCGATCCCGTCCATGATCCCGCCGATCATCTGAGCCTCGAGCCCGAGCGGGTTGATCGGCAGCCCGACGTCGACCGCGTAGGTGACCTTCGTGACCCGCGGTCCGGTGTACCCGTTCTCGACCACGCGGTTGACCGTCTGCGGCGTGCAGTCGATCTCGGCCACGCACGCGGCGTAGCCCTTGTACTCGCGGTGGATGCCGATCCCCTGGGCGGTGAGCGGCGCCATCGGCTTGCCCCAGTTGGCCGCCTTGGCCGCCGCGTCCAGCACCGCCAGCATGCGGGCGTCCCGCACAAAGGAGCGCCGGAACCGGTACGGGTCCTGTCGCATCGCCTTGGCGAGCTGGTCGACCATCAGCTCCTTGGCCACGGTCACCTCGGGGCTGTAGATGTTGCGCACGCTCGAGGTGTTGAACACGCTGCCCGGCGGGTGGTGAACCTCGTTGAGCAGCTGGGTGGCTGCTCCGAAGTCATAGGGGACGTTGGCCGTGAGCGTGAAGATGCTCTGTGCGTAGCCCAGAAAGTCGCCTTCCGGCAGGTCGCCCAGCGTCGCGCTGAGGATCTCGCCGAGTCCGTGCGTGAAGTCGGTGGCCACGCTGGTGTGACGCTGGTCGAAGGCCAGCACGTTCTCGCCCAGGTAGGTGACCCGCACCCGCGAGGTGCACATGGGGTGCACACGCCCCTGGCGGAAGTTGTCGGTCCGGTGCCACATCAGCTTGACCGGCTTGCCCATCGCCTTGGAGATCGCCGCGGCCTCGAACGCCGCGTCGGCGAACAGGTGGCGGCCAAACGACCCGCCGCCCTGCGTCACATGGGCCGTCACCGCCGAGACCGGAAGCCCCAGGATCTGGGCGACTGTCTCCTGGAAGTAGACGGGCGACTTCAACGACGACCAGATCTCGGCGCTGCCGGGTCGCACGTCGGCGACTGCGCAGTTGGTCTCCAGCGGGTCGCCCGGACGGAAGTAGAAGGTGAAGCGCTGATCGAGCACCTGCCCGAGCGCCGGCGTCATTGGCAGCTCTGCGTCGATCAGGTCCTCGAGGACGTCGGCGTCTGACCGGCCGGCCGCGGTCCCCGGGGTCCATTTCACCTGCAGGGCCCGAACTGCGTCGATGCACTGGCCGAACGTGGCGGCGCGGACGGCGACCCCGCCGGGGACGAACTGCGTGTGCGGGATGAGCGCGATGTCAGTGACCCCGTCCATAGCCTTGACCTGCGCCTCGTTCAGCACCGCCAGGGCCGTGCCGTTGATGGTCGGTGGGCGACAGACCATCGTCGGCAGCGCACCGGCCACCTCGAGATCCATGGCGAACCGCTTGGTGCCGGTCACGATCTCCATGGCGTCGATCCGCGGCTGCGGCGTGCCGACGAGCGTCTGCTGCGAGGCGGGTTTCAGCTGCGCCAGCACCAGCCGCGTTCGCGAAGCTGCCGCTGCGCGGGTCAGTGAGCCGTAGGACAGCGAGCTTCCGTCCGGCGCCGTCACCACGCCGTCCTTGAGCGTCAGCGCGGGCAGTGGCGTCTGGAGCTGCTGGGCGGCGGTCTGGGCCAGCTGGCCTCGTGCGATGGCGGCGGCGACCCGGACCTGGTCATAGAGGGAATGGATCGAGTTCGACCCGCCCGTCAGCTGATTGAACTCGAGATCGGGCCGCGCATCGGACAGCGTGATGTCGATCTTCTGCAGCGGCAGCCCGAGCTCGTCGGCGATCACCATCGCGACCGCCGTCGTGATCCCCTGGCCCACCTCGGCGCGAGGGAGCGCGAACGACGCCGTGCCGTCTGGATTGATGGTGACGCTGATCAGCGCCGCGGTCAGGTTGGCCGAGTCGGTCAGGAGATCGGTCAGGTCGAAGAAGTCGACCGGCTGGACCGTCGGCACCGAGGCACGAGCCGCCGGCGCCGTCCGCAGATCGGCGGCGGCCACCAGCGTCGGCGCCGCGATCAGATACCCGATGAACCGCCGGCGCGAGATCCGGTTCGTCGCGGCGCGCCTGTCGCCGACCTCGACATCAAGCATGGGGGGTCCTCCCTGGGCTGACCTGGATGCAGCGGGTGCGGGAGGACTCTACCCGTTACGCCGGTTTACGGCACATAAAGCCACGCGGTGTGGCTGGTCGTTATTGTTAGTCTAAGGGCTAACAATGTTCAATCGGCTGCGGGAAGGACCTCCGTGGCATGACGTGGGCCAGGAGGCGACGATGGCGGCGCGTGAAGGCAGGGCCAGGTGGAGCGGAGATCTGATGACCGGTTCCGGCGACCTGACGGTGGGTCAGGGCAACTGGACGAGTTCCTACGCGGCGGGCCCACGCTTTCACGGCGTGCTGCCCGGCTTTGACGACGAGCCCGGGACCAACCCGGAGGAGCTATTGGCCACCGCGCACGCGGCCTGCTTCTCGATGGCGCTCGCGCTGTCCCTGTCAGGGGCCGGCCATCCTCCCCGGTCCATCGAGACGACTGCTCGTGTCCATCTGCGCAACACGGACGGGATGCCGACGATTGAGCAGATCGATCTCGAGACCACCGCCGATGCCCCCGGACTGGAGGAGCAGGCCCTCGCCGAGCATGCGATGGGCGCGAAGACGACGTGCATCATCTCTCGCGCGCTCGCCGGTGTGGGGCAGATCAACGTCGCCGTCACGTCGGCGGCCGGCTAGGCGAACCATTGACCGGCGATCCATTCCGGGCGCTGGGCCATCCGATCCGCCGCGGTGTGATCGAGCGGCTCGCCGAGGGACCCACCACCGTCGGCGAGGCCACGCGTGGTTTCGACGTCTCCAAGCCGACCCTGTCCAAGCACCTGCGGGTGCTGGAGGAGGCAGGGTTGATCACGCGGGTCGTCGACGGGCGCACGCACCGGCTCGCGCTCAACGTCGAACCGCTGCGGGACGCCGGCGCATGGATCGACGAGCAGCGCGGACGCTGGGAAGGCCTCTTCGATGCGGTGCAGTCATTCCTCGAGGAGCGCAGATGAGCCAGCGCGGCGACGGAGCGGGCGCGACCATCCGCCTGGAGAGGACTTTTCACGCTCGCGCGCAGGATGTGTTCGACGCGTGGACGAGCGTTGAGGTGCTTCGGCGTTGGTGGCACGCCGGTCGCGACTGGGAGACGCCTCACGCCGAGCTCGACCTCCGCCCCGGCGGCGCGATCCGCATCACGATGCGCGACCCGCACCGCGGCGTCAATTACGGCGGTGGTGGTGAGTTCACCGAGATCGAGCCGCCGCGGCGCCTGGCGTTCACCTGGACGTGGGACGACGACCCGTCGACACAGCAACTGGTCGAGGTCGATTTCACCGAGCACGGCGAGCACACCACCGTCCGGTTGACCAACAGCGGGGTGCCGGGGAGGTCCACGGAAGGTCACGTGGCCGGCTGGGAGGTCTCCTTCGTCAACCTCGACGGGGCCCTGCAGCCCTGACCCACGGGTCGCGCTCGTACGGTCACTGCGTACTCACGCCCTACTCGCCCCGCGGATGGTTAGGGGTCGGGGAGCGGCGCGCGGGCGCCGCTCCCCTGGGTGCTAGTGGTCGATCCCCTGCCCGAACGTTGGGCACGGGTTGAAACGGTCTCCGCTGTTGAAGTCGGAGATTGGGTCGGTGGTGGTAAAGCCGGCGTTCGGGAACAGCACACGCAGCAGGCCGCCGTACTCGGTGGTTGAGCTTCCCCCGAAGTGGTTGAGCGTCCCAGGGATGAAGTTCCCGCCCTCCTGCCACACGCATCCCTGTTGGGTCAGTGCAGTGGTGTAGAACGGGTAGAACTGCGCGCCGTTGGGTGGGTTGACGCAGTTGGCGCCCGTGTCCGGATCGCAGAACGGCGGGTTGAACTGCGTTCCCTCGCCCTCGAGGTTCGGCAGGTCGGTCTCGAACGCCGTCGTCGAGTAGTTGACCCGGCCGTCGCGGGTGGTGGCGCTGGTGAACCGCACCGGGGTGGGATGCAGCAGCCGGTCGATGAACGGATTGGGATTGGTGCCCGGCCAGTCGAGCCGGTAGGACTGCCCATCCCAGTCTTCGTCGTCGGAGAAGCACCCGTCGATCATCACCAGCGTCGAGTCGGTGCCGGGGACGCAGAAGTTGTTTCCGTCGTCCGCGTCGAGCCCGCCCGCGTCCTGGCTGCCGGGACTGGTGCAGTTGTTGTTGGCGTCAATGGCCAGGCAGTTCTCGAAGTGCCCGATCTCGTCGGACATCGCGACGTTGTAGGTGTGGATCGACCACGTGTTGCCTCGCGGGTTGGCGGTCGAGTACTCCGGGTGGAACGCGTACGGCGCCTCGTGGCACGTGGCGGAGTTCGGCTGGTACAGGATGTGGCCGAAGCCGTTGGCGATCGAGGCCGTCATCGAGCCGCTCTGGCCGGTGGTCAGGTCGACCATGTCGACCTGGAAGCCCGCGCCGGTGTCGTGCATATGGATGCGGATGCGGTCCCCCGGGCTCATCAGCAGGTCCTTCTGCAGGTCAGGGTTAACCGCGGTGAGGTTCGGGTCCTCCAGCCTTCCCGTGAACAACGGATTGGCCGGGGCCTGAGAGTGCCCGTTCTTGGTGATGTACGCCCAGTTGATCGGCTCCTCGCCACCCAGCACGAAGTCATTGCAGTCCGCGTTGTTGAGCGTGCCCTGAGTGCCCGCGGCGCCATGGTTCTGGTCGAGCGTGAGGCTGTCGATCGTCATCGCGGCGCAGTACTGTCGAGCGGTGCAGCCAAACCCTTCGAACTGCGGCACGTAGCCGGGTCCGTAGAACTGCAACTCCATGAAGGCATTGCCGGGATGTTTGCCGATGTAGTTCGGCGAACTCGGGTTCGGACTGACGAGGTTGTTGGCGTCGGTGTCGGGGTTGCACGTCTTGGTGAACTCCGGGGCGGACTCCGTGTCACACAGGGTCAGGCCAAACCAGAAGGTCGGCCGAAGCTGGAAGTTCCAAGTCGTGCCGCTTGCTCCACTGGCGGTCGGGAACTGCCTGGGGTCACTAGGCAAGGTGACCGTGTAGGTGATGTCGTTGCCCGAACCGGGGATACCGGATTTGAACAGCACCGACGGCTCGTCGTGACCGACGTACACATCGGGGCCCAAAGTCCCAGGCGGGGCGTCCGCGCACAGCGACAGCTGGGTCTGGCACAACGGCCCGGCGAGTTTTCCGGCGGCGGCCTGCGCGCCGGCCACTGAGAACAAGGAGACCGCTAAGGCAAGCACGCTCGCGATCGTGAGCCCAACTGGACGAACTCGCTGCATGGATGGTCCTTTCGTTTACGAGGACGCCTCGCTCCGAGTCTCCACCGAGGCGCCTCGTCGACTCCCCCGATTACCGCGCGACAGGCGGTGCGGGCAACCGCCACCAGGTTGGCTTCTGCCCAAGATTCAGTGTCTGCCGTGCCCTACCTCCTCACCGCAGGATGCGGGCGCGGATCGTATCGCTTTGTGACTGTGAGTTGGAAGATTTTCGGCCGTGCTGCGTCTAGCATCGAGGGGCACTTCGCCCGCAGATGAGCTCGCCAACA
>DASXCQ010000008.1:0-43492 GCA_036491115.1 Pseudonocardiaceae bacterium | reverse complement strand
GGTCCGGGTGAACCGGGGGTCGACGTGGATGATCGTCGCACCCTTCGCCTTGGCCTCCATCACCCACTGGAACCCCACCGGGTGGCACTCGGCCATGTTCGAACCCTCGATGAGGATGCAGTCAGCGTTCTGCAGATCCTGCTGGAACGTCGTGGCACCGCCGCGACCGAACGTGATACCCAGACCGGGCACCGTGGCGGAGTGTCAAATACGAGCCTGATTCTCGATCTGGATGGCACCCAGCGCGGTGAAGAGTTTCTTGATCAGGTAGTTCTCTTCGTTGTCCAGGGTCGCGCCGCCGAGACTGGCGAACCCCATGGTCCTGCGGGTGCGGACGCCGTCGACGTCCCACTGCCAGCCCTTCTCCCTGGCCGCGAGCACCCGGTCGGCGATCATGTGCATCGCGCGGTCCAGCGACAGCGTCTCCCACTCGGTGCCGTGCGGACGCCGGTAGAGCACCGTGTCCACCCGCGTCGGGCTGGTCACCAGCTGCTTGCTCGCCGAACCCTTCGGGCACAGCCGGCCGCGGGAGATCGGCGAGTCCGGGTCACCCTCGATCTGGACGACCTCGTCGTCCTTGACGAAGATGCGCTGGCCACAGCCGACGGCACAGTACGGGCACACCGACCTGACCACCCGGTCCGCCGTCCCCGTCCGGGACGTCAGCGCATCACTGGCCCGACTCTTGGCGGCGGCGGCGCGACCCAGCGGGTCGTCCCCGGTGAGCTGCCGATAGACCGGCCAGCCCCCCAGCCACTGGCGTACGCCCATCACCCGTCTCCTTCCGGCCGCTGATCGTGACTACCCCGGGCGGCGCTCATCCATGCGTGTACCCGCGGCGCCGATGGGTATCACCTCATCGAGTCGACCGAGGGAGCCGCCGATGCGCGCACGCACCAACCACACGATCCGGACGCTGCTGACCGGCCCGGTCACCGACGTCCGTGGCGCAACCCTGCGTTACCTGCTGTTCGGCCTGCTACCGGCGTGGTTCGTGCCCGGAGTGGTGGACTGGGTGCTGCACCGGCGCACCGACATCGAGCACACCGCGGGGACCCGCGAGTCGCTGATCCACGCCCTGATGATGCTGGAGGTGGGCGGCCCGATCGCGCTGGCGCTGCTGTGCGAGGTCAACCCGCTGGTGCTGACGATCATCGCCGGCGCCATCGCGGCCCACGAGGCGACGGCGCTGTGGGACGTCCGCACGGCGGAGCGCAGCGGCCGCACGGTCAGCCCATTCGAGCAGCATGTGCACAGTTTCCTGGAGTCGTTGCCGTTCATGGCGACCGCGGCGCTGACCTGCCTGCACTGGGACCAGTTGCGCGCCCTGGTGCGTGGAGCACACAGCGGGCCGGCGTGGCAGCTGCGCCGGAAGCGGCCCGCGCTGCCGGCCGGGTACCTGGGGTCGGTGGCCGGTGCGATCGGCCTGCTGGTGGCATTGCCGTACGGCGAGGAGCTGTACCGGTGTGTCCGCGCCGCGCGGACCGGATCGGAAGGAGTCGCATGACGAACGTGACCGTGCTGGGTACCGGCATCATGGGGGCCGGAATGGCCCGCAGCCTGGCCCGCGCCGGTGTATCGGTGACCGCGTGGAACCGCAGCGAGGCCAAGGCCCGCCCGCTGCGCGACGCCGGTGTGACCGTGGCGTCGGACCTGGACAGCGCGGTGGCCGGTGCCGACGTCGTCGTCACGATGCTGTTCGACCTGCGGGCCGTGACCGAGGTGATGTCGCGGGCGCTGCCCTCGATGCCGGCCGGGGCGGTGTGGGCGCAGACCAGCACGGTCGGCCTGGACGGCACCGACCAGCTCGCCTCGCTGGCCGAGAAGCACGGCGTGCCGTTCGTCGACGCGCCGGTGCTCGGCACCCGGCAGCCGGCCGAGAACGGCAAGCTGATCGTGCTGGCAGGCGGCCCGACGTCGGTGCGGGACGCGGTCACGCCCGTGTTCGACGCGATCGGCTCGCGCACGGTGTGGGTCGGTGACCGGCCCGGCGCCGGACACCGGCTCAAGCTGGTCGCCAACGCGTGGGTGCTGACGGTGACCGTGGGCACCGCGCAGAGCATCGCGCTGGCCGCCGATCTCGGCCTGGACCCCCAGCTGTTCCTGGACACGATCGCCGGCGGCCCGTTGGACAGCGCCTACGCGCAGCTCAAGGGCAAGGGCACGATCGGGCGCGACTTCTCCCCCGCGTTCACGGCGGCCGGCGCGGCCAAGGACGCCGAGCTCATCCGCGCGGCCATGGCCGAGGCCGGCACCGACGACTCGGTCATGACCGCGATGCACGCCCTGTTCAGCAAGGCACGCGGCGACCAGGACATGTCCGTGGTGATCGAGGCGATCGCCCGTACCACCATCTGAGTTCCATGTGGACACTCGATCGAGTGACACCGGCGGGCGGGATCGGCTGAGCGTTGCTATAGATTGGCGGTGACGACCAAGCCCACTGGTGACATTCGTGCGCCGTTCGTTCTGCGCAGGTTGGGTGTGACCGGTGTGGTCGCCGGACTCGTGCTGGTGATCGGCGGGGTGGTCGTCGCGACGCCGGCCTCCGTTGCCGCGCCGGCCGCCGCCACCGCCGTCAACCCGGTCCGGCCGGTGGCGCCGAACGACGCCGCCGCCGATCCGAGCCACCATTTCCTGGTGCTGGTCGAGGGCGACGCCGGTCTCTACGAGAACGAGACCGAAGGCACCGTCCTGGTCGGCGGCGACGTCTCCTGGCGCGGCTACCAGGTCACGCCCCGGTCCGGCGCCGCCGAGTACACCGTGCCCGGCGACACCGCGCCGGCCGGGCTCGTGGTCAAGGGCATGATCGACTTCGCCGGGTCGACCGGCGGCGGCCGAACGCTGTTCGTGCAGGGCGGGACCAACGCCTACCTGGCGAACCTGAACAACGCCTCGGTCGTCACCGAGGGCGGCAACACGTTCGTGGTCCCGGCAGGCGGCAACGCGAACACCAAGCCGGCGATCGACGTGCAGCACGCGGAGTCCGAACAGTCGATCCGCAAGGACGCCGGGTTCGACGTGCCCGGCCTGTTCGCCACCTACCGGCAGATCGCGCAACAGATGGCCGCCTGCCCGTCCACCCTGACCCTGCTGGACCAGAACGGTTCCGGGCCATGGCCGGGTCACGGGCCGGCGACCATTCGGTTGGTGCCGGGACAGAACGTGCTGAACCTGACCGTCGCCCAGCTCGGCACACTGTCCAATCTGAACCTGGCGAACGGCAGCGCGGGACTGGGCGCGGCCAACCTGATCATCAACGTGCCGGACGCGGGCGACTACGACTGGCCGGTGCCGTCACTCGGCTTCCAGGGCAACGACAACTCCCGCCACATCCTGTGGAACCTCGCGTCCACCGGCACGGTCACGCTGCCGAGGTCCGAAGGCGACACGGTGTGGGGCACGGTCTACGCGCCGAACGCCACGCTGGTGGACCTGTCCTCGGCCAACATCGAGGGCAACGTGGTGGTCCACTCACTCCAGCACGGGGGTGCGGGGTCCGGCAGCGGTGGCGAGATCCACGACGCGCCGTTCGAAGGCACGTTCACCCCGTGCGGTGAGCCGACGACGACCACCACCCCCGCGCCCACCACCACCGAAACAACCACAACCGAAACAACCACCACCGCGCCCACGACCACCGGAACAACGACCACCGAGACAACGACCACCGAGACAACGACCACCGAGCCAACCGGGCCGACCACCACATCGGCCACCACGTCGGCCACCACCACGCCGATCACCACCTCCGTGGCGCCGCCGACCTCCGTTGCCGTGGTTCCCGGTGGCTCCGGTGGCAGCGGCAACCCCGGTGGTCGTCTGGCGTTCACCGGCGTGATCGTGCGCCCGCTGGTCCTCGGTGGTCTCGCGCTGGTGCTGCTCGGTGGCTGTCTGCTCGCACTGGTCGCCCGTACCCGCCGCGGCTGAGCAGGTCCGATCGGCCGGCGCCGGCCGGGTGTCATGGACCGGTTGCCGTCGATGACGTGCCGGACCATCCGGTCCAGGTCGCCACTCTCCATTTCGGAACGACGATTCGGGCGCGCGGACCGCTCGAATTGGGGGATCACCCCGCCGGACCATGTCTCTAGACTCAACTGCCGTGACCGGCCACCTGACACCGACCAAGGGCACGCTGCGCGTGTGCCGCGGTGTCGTGCTGGCCGTGGCCTCCGCCACGCTGGCCATTGCCGCGCACGGCATCGCGGGCGGCGGTATGCCGGGCACGGCGCCGACCCTGCTGCTGTCCTTCGGGGTCAGCGCCACCGGTATCGCGCTGGCCAACCGGCGGTACTCGCTGGGCGCGGTGGCCGTCCTGCTGGGCGTGACCCAACTCGTGACCCACCTGCTGCTGTCGGTCGACTCGGGCGGCATGTCGGGCATGAGCCCGGAGACGTTCAACGGCCTGACCATGTTGGGCGCCCACGGTGCCGCCGTGCTGATCACGTCACTGCTGCTGGTCTGGGCAGACACCCTGCTGTTCGCCCTGGCCAAGGCCTTGCGCCGGCTACGGCCGGTCCTGGTGACACCGGCACCGATCACCGTCCGACGCCGCTGCCCGCGACCCAGTGCCGCGCCGCGCGTCCTGCCCACCGCGGTGTCGCTGTGCCGCGGCAACGCACGCCGAGGTCCGCCGGTCGCAGCCTGACCGACCACTGTTCGCTCGCCTGACCGGCGGGTCGGTCACTCCTGCGCCCGAAACCACACCTCAGCAACGCGGAGTCGTACAACCATGTCTGCACAACGAAAGTTCGCCCTACGCCTGACCACCACCGTGGTCGCCACCGGCCTGCTCGTCCTGGGCGCCGCCGGTGTCGCGTCCGCCCACGTCACCGCCCACAGCCCCGACACCCTGACCAAGGGAGGCTTCGCGGAAATCGTGTTCCGGGTCCCCGACGAGGAGGACACCGCGCACACGACCAAGGTTCAGGTCAACTTCTCGGCCACCGCGCCCGTTCCGGACGCGCAGATCAAGCCCGTCGACGGCTGGACCGCGACCGTCACGATGATGAACCTGCCCAAGCCCGTGAACACGAACAAGGAAACGCTGACCACCGCGGTCAGGTCGATCACCTGGACCGCACCCCGGGGCCAGGGCATCGCACCGGGCCAGTTCCAGGAGTTCCCGATCGTCGTCGAAGGACTGCCGGACATCGACACGATGGTCATGCCGGCCGTGCAGACCTACGACAACGGCGACATCGTCCAGTGGAACCAGCTGACCGTGGCGGGCAAGGCGGAACCGGAGCACCCGGCTCCCCACCTGACCCTGGCCGCTGCCGGCGACACCGCCACGGCAGCGGACACGGCGGCGGTCATCCCGCCCGCCGCGAGCTCGTCGGACGGCACCGCCCGGTGGTTGGCCGGCATCGGCATCGTGCTCGCCGCCGTCGCGTTCGGCTTCGGCCTGGGCGCGTTCCTGCGGCGCAGGCCAGGTCGAGGGCTGTCCGCGTAGCCGGCGATCGGCGGTACGGGCGGGTCGCCCGTACCGCCGACTCCCCTTATGAGTGGACCGCCGCCGAGAAGAGCTTCAGGCGTTGGTCGTTGGGTACGGTCATCGAGATGATCGTCTTCGTGCTCGTCGCACCAGTGTCCACCGTGAACCCGTAGAGACTGGCGTCGTGCGGCGTCGGGTTGTCCGGCTGCTGGTTCCAGATCGACGTCGCGACGATGCTGCCGCCGGCCGCGGCGGTGTTGTTGAACCAGTCGTTGAAGTCGATGAAGACCTGCTGGTTCGTCCCGTCGCTGTAGTTGACCTGCAACAGCCCCTGCACCTCACCGTCGTCGGCCGTGCCGAGCAGGGTGATCTTGTTACCGGTGCCGGCCAGGTTCAGCGTCTGCCCCGCCGAGGCGACGGCGTCCGGCGTGCCGGGCGCCTGCGGTGGGAACGTCAGCGTGGCACCGTCCACGGTCACCGGCCCGCCGGGCACGATGCCCAACGCGGCCAACCGTTGCGCCGAGAAGCTGTTGCCGGCACCGTCGAGGTTGCCCACGGCGGTGTTGCCGTCGTCGGACACGGCGATCGTGTCGGCAGCCGCCTCGAACGACTCACCCGCGGGTGCCGTCGGGTTCGGCGGTGGGTTGGCGGTGCTGATGGCGAAGATGTTCATGTTGCCCACGTTGGGCAACGTGAGGAACGCGATGGTCTTGTCCGACGGGATCGGGAAGACCTCGCCGTACAGACCGATGACGTGCGCCCCGAACTGAGCGGTGTCCGACGGGTTCCACACGGTCGATGCCACCACCGAACTCAGTCCGGTCGGCTGGTTGTTGAACCAGTCGGCGAACGACACCGGCACGGTGGCCGTCGAGCCGTCGGTGAACGTGACCGTCAGGTTGCCCTGGCCGGTACCGTTGTGTGCCGAGCCGAGGATCACCAGAGACGATCCGCTACCGCTGAACCTGATCACCTGGCCCGCCGCGTTGACGGCGTCCGGTGTGCCGGGTGCCTGCGCCGGGAACGTGGTGGTCGCGGTGCCCACCTGCACCGTGCCGCCCGGCGTGATGCCGGCCGCCGCGAGCTTGTCGGCGGAGTAGCTGAAGCCACTGCCGTCGAAGTTGCCTCCCGTGGGGTTCGCGTCGGTGCTCAGGCCGACCACGGTCGCCGCGGCATCCAGCGACGGGAACGGCACCGTGACCTGTTGGGTCCGGGTGACGGTCCTCGGCTTGTTGTCGACCGTGCCGGTCAGCGTGAAGCTCACGCTGGCCCGGCCCGGTGTCGCGCCGTCGGGCACGGTCACCTTCAGCGGCACGTTCCGGTTGCCGCCGGTCTGCGGGATGGTGCCCAGCCGGGCGGTGGCCGGCGTGGCGGTCCAGCCGGCCGGCAGGTGCGCGGTGACCGTGGCGTTCTTCAGCGCGAAGTCGGACTGGTTGAGCACCTTGACGTTGACGTTCGTCGTGGTGCCCGGCGTGGCAACGCCGGGCAGCGTGCCGACCAGTTCCTGCACCGGGTTGTCGGTCTTCTTGACCTGGTAGGTCGCCGACAGCGGCAGCGAGACCGACGAGCCACCGACCATGATGCGGTAGTTGCCGTCCTGCACGGTGAACGCCTGCGCACCGGAGTCCCAGTAGGACAGCTCACGCGGGTCGACCGTCAGCGAGACCTTCGTGGACTGGCCGGGCTGGAGGCTGACCTTGGTGAACGCGCCGAGTTCCTTGGGCGGCGTGTCGGCCAGCCGGTCCGGCTTCGCCACGTACACCTGCGGAGCCTCGGCGCCCGCGACGCGACCGGTGTTGGTGACCGTGAACGACAGCGTCACCGGGTCGCCGGAGTCACCGTTGTTGTGCTCCAGCTTCAGGTTGCCGTAGTGGAAGCTGGTGTAGGACAGGCCGTAGCCGAAGGGGAACAGCGGCGTCTGGTGGAACTCGTCGTACCAGCGGTAGCCGACGTAGATCCCCTCCGAGTAGTCCGCGACGCCGTTGACGCCGGGGTACTGGGCGGGCGTGTTGGCGGGCACCTGGTTCTCGGCGGCCGGCCACGTCTGCGGCAGCTTGCCCGACGGGTCGACGTCACCGAACAGCAGTTGCGCGGTCGCCGCACCGCCCTTGGCACCCGGGTACCACGTCTGCAGCGCGCCGCTGACCTGGGACAACCACGGCATCAGCACGGCGGAGCCGGTCTGCAGGACGACGACCGTGTGCGGGTTGGCCGCGGCCACCGCCTGCACCAGGGCGTCCTGGTTGTTCGGCAGCGTCAGGTTGGTGCGGTCGCTGCCCTCGCTCTCGTTGTCCCGCACGAACACCAGCGCGATGTTCGCGGCCTTGGCGTTGGCCGCCGCCTGGGTGAGGTCGGAGCCGTCGGCGAAGGTGACCGTGGCCGCGCTGCCGGCGCGTGCGGTGATCGCGTCCAGCGCGTTGTCCACCGACAACGGGTTGACCTGGCTGCTGCCGCCGCCCTGCGCGGACGTCTTGGCGGACGCGCCGATCACCGCGATGTTGGTGTCCTTGCCGGTGATCGGTAGGACGGAACCCTGATTCTTCAACAGCACGGCGCTGCTCGCCTCGATCTGCTGCGCCGCCGCGTTGTCCGCGGTGGCGTCGATCGGCTGGCGGGTGAACGAGTGGTCGAAGAAACCGAACCGGAACAGCACGATCAGCGTCTCGCGGACCCGCGCGTCGATCTCGGCCATGGTGATCGACCCGTTGGCCAGGGCAGCCTGCACGTTGGTCAGCGTGTTGAACACGCCGGTGGGCAGTTCGACGTTCAGGCCATCGGCGATCGACGTGGTCGCGTGGGTGGCCGGGTAGTCGGACACCACGTACCCGTCGAACCCGAACTGCGAACGCAGCGAGCCGAGCGTCTCACTGTTGTCGCAGGAGAACGAGCCGTTGATCTGGTTGTAGGAGCACATCACCGAGCCGGGGTGGCCGTCGGCCACCGCGATCCCGAAGTTCTTCTCGTAGATCTCGTGCAGGGTCCGGTCGTCCATCTTGTTGTTGATGGTCATCCGGTTGGTTTCCTGGTTGTTGCCCACGTAGTGCTTCACGGTGGCGATGACACCGTTGCTCTGGATGCCCCGCACGTCGGCGCCGCCCATGGTGCCGGACAGGAACGGGTCCTCGCTGTAGTACTCGAAGTTGCGGCCGTTCACCGGCACCCGCTGGATGTTCATGCCGGGCCCGAACACCTGGTCCTGGCCGAGGTCGCGGGCGTCACCGCCGAGCACGCTGCCGTAGAGCCGCGCGACGTCCGTGTCGAAACTGGCCGCCTCGGCCGAGGGCGAGGGCAGTTCGGTGCTCTTGTCCACGCCGTCACGGACACCGGCGGGCCCGTCGGTCATGGTGATCGCGGGGACGTTCAGTCGGGGAATCGCCGGGATGAACCCGACGGTGGGGATCGGGGCCGTCGAGGTGTCCACGCCGTGCAGCATGTTCACCTTGTCCGCCAACGTCATCGCGGCCAACAGCTCGTCCGCGCGCGCCTGCGGCGCCTGGTCGGTGTTCATCCACGGTTGGCCGGTGTCGGCGACCGCCACCGGGCTCGCCACCGCTCCGGCCGCGGCCAGGGCGGCAGCGGCGAGTAACACCACCGATCGGCGTAACCGCCCGATCGCGTGTGTTGACGACATGGTCCAGCGCTCCTTCAAGATCGACGCCGACATCGCCGGCGGTGCCGAAGGTGGGACAGCGACTGGACCGTAAGTCGACGGTGATCGTGTGGTCAATGGTTCCCACGGTCTTAATTTAAGTTTCTAAAGATCGGAAATGCGGTGTTTGCGTAGTTCAGCCCACCGTCGCCGCACCCCCTTGGCAGCCAGCCTTGGCCGCGTGCCCACGACGCGCACCTGAATTAACCGCACTTTCGGGTGCCGTAAAATGAAGTGCGTTCAATTGTCCGGGGGTCGTCACATGCGAGGTCGCTGTCCGGAAATCGAGCCGTACGACCACGGAACGCTGGACGTGGGCGACGGTCACCAGGTGTATTGGGAGACCTGCGGGAATCCGGACGGGGAAGCGGCGCTCGTGGTGCGCGGTGGGCCCGGTTCCGGCTGCACGGCCAGGACTTTGTCGAACCTGGCGGGCACGCCGTGGTTGCTGGCCAACGCCTGGCCGGACGCCGAACCGGTGATCGTGGACGACGTCGGCCACGGCGGCGGCTCGGCGCTGACCTCGGCGCTGGTGGCGGCGACCGACCGGTTCGGTGCCTGACCCGCTACCGCGCCGGTGGGCCCTGTTCGACCCGACGCAGGATCGGTTCGAAGCGGTCCAGGTCCTCGCCGGTCTGGAGTTGGCGCTCGTCCCACCAGGTGGCGCCCGCGTCGGCCAGCGGCGCGATCACCTCGGCCGCCCTGGCCGGGTCGCCGGGCGTCGCTCCACCGAGGACCACGTCGAACGGGCGGTCACCGTCGCGGTGATCGCGCACATAGGCGACCAGGTCGCGCACCTGGTCGACCGGCGGGAGCTCGCCGTGCCGGGCATCGGCGAACAGTGGCACCACACCGTCCCACCGCGCGGCCCGGCGCATCGGCCTGCGGTTGGGCCAGTAGCCGCCGAGCCACACCGGGGGCCTTGGCTGCTGCACCGTGGCGGGCAGCAGGGTGACGTCCTTGACCTGGTAGTGCTTGCCGTCGTGGTGCACCGGCCGGCCGGACCAGTAACGGTCCAACAGGTCCAGCCCCTCGTCCAGGCGCTCGGCCAGCACCACCGGGTCGGTGGGCTCGCCGAAGCTGCCGAACTCGTCCTCGATCGGGCCACCCAGGCCGGCACCGAAGACCACCCGGCCGCCGGACAGCGAGTCCAGCGTCGCGACCTGGCGGGCCAGCTGCTCGGGCCGGCGCCGGGGTACCGGGGTGACCAGCGGGCCCAGCCGGATCGTGGACGTGGCCAGCGCCGCCGCGGTCAGCAGCACCCACGGGTCGCCGAACGGCACACCCTGCCGCCGTCGCTTGTCGTGCACCACGTGGTCCCACACGAACAGCCCGTCCCACCCGGCCTGCTCCGCCGCCGATGCCAGTCTCGCCACGATCCGCGCGTCCGCGAAGTCCCCGAAGTTCGGCACGTTGATCGAGTAGCGCATGACCGCAGCATGGGCCACCCGGCCCGATCGGGCAACCGTCACCAGGTCGGATGGGTGGTGACGCCGCCGTCGACGGTCAGGTTGTGGCCGGTGATCCAGGACGCCATGGGCGAGGCCAGGAACACACATGCGTTGCCGACGTCGGCCGGAGTGCCCAGGCGGGTCAGCGGCGCCGCCACCTGCCAGCGTTCGACCCCCGACGGCCAGTCGTCGGCCAGGCCGGGACGGTCGATCAGGCCCGGTGACACCGCGTTCACCCGGATACCGTGCCGGCCGTACTCCAGGGCCGCCGCCCTGGCGTGCATGACGAGGCCGGCCTTCGCGGCGCTGTAGTGGGCGTGCCCGGCGGCCGGCCGGCCCGCCTCGATGGACGCGATGTGGGTGATGCTGCCGCCCCGCTCGCGCATCACCCCGGCCGCCGCCCGGGTGCACAGGAACGCACTGGTGAGATTGGTGTCCAGCATCGTGCGCCAGTCGGCCCCGGTCATGTCCACCAAGGACTGCACCGGTTGGATGCCGGCGTTGTTGACCAGCGCGTCCAGGCGACCGCGCCAGGACGTGGCCTCGGCCACCAGGCCGGAGCAGGCTTCCTCGTCGGTCAGGTCGGCGGTGACCGCCAGGGCCGCGCCGCCGTGTGCGTGGATCTCGGCGGCGAGTGCGGTGGCCGGGTTGCGGTGGCCGTGGACGACCACGGCGGCGCCCGCGTCGGCGAAGCGCAGGGCGATGCCCCGGCCGATGGTGCCGCTCGCCCCGGTCACCAGCGCGACGGTGCCGGACAGGTCGGGCAGCGCGGTGTCCCGCATCAGGTCCCCTCGTGGTCCATGCGCAGCGGCCGGTCCGGCCGGCACAGGGCGCGGATGTGGTCGGCAGCATCGGGATAGCGGCGGGTCAGGTCGGTGACGTCGCCGCCCTCGTAGTCGCCGGGCAGGAAACCGGGCGCCATCGTGGTGCCGCACAGGCTCCACGCGCCACCGTCGGCGACCCTGGCGCCCATCCAGGTGCCCGCCGGGACGACGAGCTGGGTGTCCAGCGGTGTCACTCGGCTGGTCCCGTCCGGCGCCAGGAGCAGCAACTCCACCGGGTCGCCCCGGTAGGAATGCCAGATCTCGTCGACCGGCATGCGGTGCAACGCCGAGAACAGGTCCTGCGCCGCGGCCAGCAGGACCAGGATCGCCGTGCCGGACGGGCGGCCGTCGGCATCGGCAGGGCCGCGCCACGTCTGCCGGAACAGCCCACCCTCGACCGGCAGCGGCTCCAGCCCGTACCGCACGGCGATCCGGGCGACCGTGGAATCGTCGGACATACCGAGATCCTGCCACGTGATCACATCGGGTGGTCTTGATCGACTCGGGCCCGCCGACCGGCCACTATGGACAGCGCCGGGACGGGCTCGGCCATTCACTTCGGCGGAGGCAGCTCGGTGGACCACGACTGTGCGCTCGGCACGGCGAGCGTGACGTTCCAGGCCCTGCCGACCGATGTCGGCGCGGTGCTGGCCGAGGCGCGCAGTGGGCTCGACGGCGTGATCACGCGTCGACTCGGCCCCGGTGCCTACCACCTGGACCTGGCCGGGCGGGCCACCGTCCTGCTCACCGTGGCGCCCGCCGCCCGGGCCCGCGAGCACCTGGCGGACAGCCATGTGCTGACGGTCACCGTGGCCGACCGGGGCGACCTGACCGACACCGAACTGGACCGGGTGTTCGCCGCCGTCACCGGAATGCCGTTCACCAGGACCGAAGTGGACGCGTTCGTCCGCCAGCTGCCGCTCACCACGGGCCTGACCGAGCGAATCGCCGACAAGCCGCTGCACGACACCGGGCTGGTGATCACCGGTCACTTCCTCACCGACCTGGTGGTCCAGGTGGAGACCTTGGTGGCGCTGGGCGCCCGGCCCGAGGCGATCACGGTGCTGCGCAAGGAATATCCGTACCGGTACCGGAACAGGGTCGCCGCGCACCTGCGCCGGATGGGCGTCACCATCGCGGCCGTGGACTCCGCTGCCGACGCCCTGGCCGCGCACGCCGGGCGGGTGCCGGGCCCCAGCCTGGTGATCGACGACGGCGCCTACGTGCTGCCCGCGCTGCTGGGCGCCCCGCGCCTGCTGCCCACGTTCGCGGCTGTGGTGGAGCAGACGATGTCGGGCATCGTGCGGCTGGAGCCGTTCGGCGACGACCTGCCGCTGCTGGTGTTCTCGGTGGCGCAGTCGGCGATGAACGGTGCCATCGAGTCGTACTGGGTGGCCGACAGCGCGGTGCGGTCGGTGTTGGGGCTGCTGACCGACGAGAAGGTCGAGGGCCGGGCCGCGCTGGTGATCGGGTTCGGCAACGTGGGCGCGCGGATCGCGGAGATCCTGCGGGACCGGCGGATGCGGGTCGCCGTGTACGACGAGGACATCCTGCGACTGCTGGGCGCGCACGAGCAGGGCTACGTCACCGCCCGACGGCTGGACGAACTGTTGCGCGGGCACCAGCCGTGGCTGGTGGTCGGCGGGACCGGGCGGGCCAGCCTGGCCGACACCGATCTGGACTGCCTGCCGGCGGGTTGTCACCTGGTGAGCGTGTCCAGCCGGAACGTCGAGTTCGACCTGGCCGGCCTGGCCGAGCGGGCCGACGCGGTGGAGGACCTGGCCCGGATCGGGACGCGGTATCACCTGCCGGCCGGTCCGGTCACGGTGCTGGCCGACGGCTACCCGGTCAACTTCCACCACGGCGAGAGCATGTCCAACCGGCACTCCGACCTGACGATGGCGGCCCTGGCGTACGCGGCGTGCGTGCTGGCCCGGCCGGACCACGGCTTCCTGCCCGGCCACAACCTGGCGCGCACCAACGCGGCACTCGCGGCGAGCGGCCTGCTGGAGCGCTACTACGCCTGCTACGGCCCCGACCACCGGCCCGGCTAGCGGAAACCGCCCGGCCGACTGAAAGCGAGCGCTCCGGCCCGGTCACTGGGCCAGGTAGCCGCCGTCCACCGGCAGGATCGCGCCGGTGACGAACGATGCCTCGTCCGAGGCCAGGAAGGCGATCGCGGCCGCCACCTCGCGCGGCTCGCCCAACCGTCCGATCGGATGGGCTCGCGCGACGCCGGCGAGGTAGTCCGACCCGCCAGGTGCATCGTCAGACCCGACGCGACGAACTTGGCCGGGCCGTACGTCGCCTGGCGGGCCTGGCCGGCGACGCCGGAAATGGACGACACGCAGACGATCGCGCCGCCGCCGTGATCCCGCATGTGCTCGATCGGGTACTTGCAGGTCAGGAACATGCCCTTGCCGTCGACGGCCATGACGTCGTCCCAGTCCCGCTCGGTCGCCTCCGTGACGTCGACCAGCGGGATGACCCCCGCGTTGGCGACCACCACGTCCAGCCGGCCGGTCAGCCGCACCGCCGTGTCGACCATCCGGCGGACGTCCTGGGCCCGGGACACGTCACCGGTCACCCTGATCACGTCGGGCACCGCGCACTTTGTCCAGGCCGGTCGAGTCCACGTCGGCCGCGGCCACGGTGGCGCCCTGGTCGGCGAGCAGTTCGACCGTCGCCGCGCCGATGCCGGCCGCGGCCCCGGTGACCAGACACGTCCGGCCGGCGAACCTCAAGCGCCGACCTTGGCCGCCGCGTACTCCGGTACGCCGTCCCGCCAGTCGGTCCAGTTCTCCACCACATGGTCGGCGAACGCCGATCCGACGCGGTAGGCGTTCTCCGCCGCGATCGTCCACCCGGACCGGTCGTCGAACGCGGACGCCGGGTCGCAGTCGGGTGGTGCCTGGTCGAAATGGGCGCCACAGCGGAGGATCGCCACCCGGTTCGGGTCGAGCAGGCCCCTGGCCCGCCCGACGGCGGTGAGGATGGCGTTGTCCTCCATCTGGGTGGTGGTGTACTCGCCACGGCCGTCGGTGTACTGGGTGACCCAGCGGCGGGCCCGGTCGCTGAGCAGGCGGCCGGACCAGAACGTGTCCGAGCTCAGCGTGGCTCCGGTCAGGATGCTCGGCGCCTGGCGGGCCGCGGGCTCCGGGTAGCGGGCGCGGGACGCCTCGGCCGCCCGGTCGTCGGCCAGCGGCACGTCACGGGTGACGTCGCGGGCCGTCCGGCACAGCCGCCGGTTCAGGGCGAACGCCTCGCCGCCGACGTGCAGCAGCGGTTGCTCACCGGGGCGGCGGGCACCGAGCGGGACGAAGCCGTGCGGCCACTCTGCCGGCATCTCCCTGGCGTCCAGTTCGTGGGCGAGCGATCCGCTCACCGCATGGTCCGTCCACACCGGAGCGCCGAGGGTGCCCCTGTCCGGGGCGATACCGGCGATGCCGGCCACCAGGATGTACGCCCAGCGCAGGTCGAGGATGCCGCTCATGGCCAGGGCCGTCACCGACGCTGCGGCGTTGGCCGCGCCCATGCCGGTGGTCAGCAGCCACACACCCGGCGCGCCACCGAGTACGGCCGGATGGTCCGGGCACAGGCCCGGCACCGGGATCGGCGCGTCCATCACGCGCCTGCGGATCCACCGGAACGCCTCGCCCGCGCCCTCACCGACCGGCGTGTCGAACGTGGTCACCACGAGCACCCGCACCTGCGAACCCGGCATACCCCACCCACATCGGACCGCCACCCGGACGAAGATCAACGCTAGTCGCCGGCACACCCGGTCCCGCGGCATCCGAACGGGAATCAGCCGATCGAGGGACAGCCACCGGGATCGGGAGGGGTCAGCCGGCGCGCTGCCAGACCCACCACAGTGCCCCCGGGTCGGCGTGCCTTGTCCCTGCCGACCAGCGGCAGCGGCAGCGGCAGCGGCGTGGACTGGATCGACGAGCAAGTGCTCGATCTGATCGAGCGGCGGGTCGACCTCGACGTCCGGGTCGAGGAGTCCAGGATGGATGGCGGCCCGGCGACCCGTTAACCCAGCAGCGCGTCCGGATCGGGCCAGGCGAACCGGAAGCAGGCCGGCTTTCCGTTGAGCCAGGCGGGATTCCCACCCGGTGGTGGCACGGCGTCGCGCTCGACGCGGTTCCCGCCCCGCGCCGAGTAGAAGTCCTGTGCCGCGGTGTTCTGCTCCAGCACCCACAGGTAGACGCCGGACGACGGCGACCGGTCCCGGACGGCCCGGGCGGTCATGGCCAGCAGGCGGGTGCCGATCCGCTGCCGTTTGAGCGCGGATCGCACGTGCAGGTTGTCGACCAGGGCACCCCAGGTCGGATCGGTGTCGAACAGGGTGTGCGCCATGCCCACCAGCTCGCCGTCGTACTCGGCGACGATGGTGCACGCCGGCCGCGGTGTCGTGGTCAGGCGCTCGGTCCACAGGCCGACCAGGAAGTCGGCTGCCTCGTGGTCGAGGAACGAGTCCGCGTAGGCGCCTCGGTAGTGGCGCTGCCAGCTGTCGGTGTGCAGTCCGGCGACCGCGGTCGCGTCGTCGGGGCCGGCCAACCGGAACAGCGGACCCATCCTCGCTCCTTCGCTACGTCAGGGCGGCGCCGATCTGTTCGGTCAGTTCGCCCAGCGCCTGCGGGGCACCCTTGCACAGCTTGGGAAACGCCAGGTAGCCGTGCGGCATGCCGTAGTACGTCGTCAACCGCACCGGCACGCCGGCTGCCCGCAGCTGTGCCGCGTAGCGCACGCCGTCGTCCCGGATCGGGTCGTGCTCGGCCACCTGCACCAGGGCCGGTGGCAGGCCGGTGTGGTCGTCGGCCAGCAGCGGCGAGACGTAGGGCTGTTTCGGGTCCGCGTCGCCGAGATAGTGCGCGCGGTAGGCGAGGCACTCGGAGCGGTTCAGGATCGGTGCGTTCGCGTTCGCGTCGATCGACTCGCTGCCCAGGGTGAGATCGGTGGCCGGGTAGATCAGCGCCTGGTGGCTGATCGTCGGCCCGGACCTGTCCCGGGCCATCAGCGACACCACGGCGGCCAGGTTGCCGCCCGCGCTGTCGCCCATGACACCCACCCGCGCCGGGTCGACGCCGAAGTCGTCCGCCCGCGCCACGACGTCGACCAGTGCGGCATAGCAGTCCTCGGGTGCCGCGGGCCATCGGTGGGCCGGCGCCAGCCGGTAGGCCACCGACACCACGACCACCCCGGTGCCGACGCAGATGTTGCTGCACAGCCAGTCGGCCTGGCCGAGCGTGCCGAGGGTCCAGCCGCCGCCGTGGAAGTTCAGCACCAGCGGCAGCGGGCCGGTGGCGCGGCGGCTGGGGTAGTAGATGCGGACCGGCAGCGGCCCGTCCTGGCCGGCGACGGTGCGGTCGGTGAGCACCGCACCCCTGGCGACACCGCCGTTGACGTAGTCGCTCAGCGGGTTGTGCGGAACCTCGCGGGTCTGCAGCGCGGCCAGCCGTTCCCCGTCCATCTCGGCGATGGACGCCTTGCGCAACGCCCAGCCAACCAACCGCATCCGCCGGTCCAGCTTCGCCATGCGTGGAGGCTACGCGGCTGATCGTCCCGACCACCAGCGCTGCCGCCCGGCGGCCACCGCGACCACGATCACCACGGCCGCGTAGGCCACGACGGTCGCGTGCAGCCCGATCCGGGTGGACAGGTAGCCCGCGGCCAGCGCGGGCAGGCTGAACGCCAGGTACGCCACCGTGTAGCGCACCGCGAACAGCTCGCCGCGCTCGGCCGGCCATCCGCCCGAACGTGGCGAGACCGGACGCGCCGTAGCCGACGCCTGCCACCACCGTGCCCGCGATCGCCGTGCCCACCGTGCCGGTCAGGATGCCGACCAGGGTGAGCGCGGTGCCCACGGCCAGGAGCGTCCCGCTCGCCCGCGCGGCAGCCGTGTGCCGCGACGCGAACACGAACGCGGTCACCGCGCCGGTGCCGCACAACAGGGTTGCCACCAACCCGCCGAGAAAGTGGTTGGTGACACCGAAGACCGCCCCGCGCAGCCGGTGCGGCACACCGAGCCGGGGCACCAGCGACACGCCCGGTCGGCGCGCCGACGACTCGGGCAGCGCCAGCACGTGCGGGAGACGTGGTTGCGACTGTCCGGAGTGGACGCCGGCACGGTGGACAATCTCGGCGGCTGGCTGCGCACCGTGCTGTCCAGGGTGTGCCTGGACATGCTGCGGGCCCGCGAGTCGCGTCGCGAGGAACCGGCGCCGGACGAGCACGGTCCCTCGCCGGACGACCCGGAGCGGGAGGCCGTGCTGGCCGACTCGGTGGGCCGCGCGCTGCTGGTGGTGCTGGACCGGCTCGGGCACGCCGAGCGGGTGGCGTTCGTGCTGCACGACATGTTCGCCGTGCCGTTCGACGAGATCGCCCCGATCGTGGGACGCACGCCGGTGGCGGCGAAGAAGCTGGCCAGCCGGGCGCGGTCACGGGTGCGCGGTGCGCCCGCGGTGCCGGGTGACGAGTTGGCCCGGCAGCGACGGGTGGTCGACGCGTTCCTGGCGGCGTCGCGGGCCGGTGACGTGGCCGCGGTGCTGTCGCCGCACGTGGTCCGGCGGGCCGAGGCGGTACCCGGCCGGGCGGCCGAGATACGGGGTGCGGAGCAGGTGGCGCGGGAGATCGCGGTGTTCGGCCGGAACGCCCGGTACGCCGAGGTCGCGCTGGTGACCGGTGCCGTGGGCATCGTGGTGGTACCGGCCGGGCGGCTGACCGTGGCGCTGGCGGTCACCGTCGACGGTGACCGGATCGCCGGCTACGACCTGGTCACCGACCCGGACCGGCTGCGCGAACTGGACGTCGCGGTGCTCAGCCCGCGGTGAGCAGCGCGACGCCGACGAAGGCGGCCGCCACGCCCGCGTACTGGATGCGGCGCAGGCGTTCGCCGTCGAACCGGTGGGCCAGCAGTGCGGTGACGACCGGGTAGAGCGACGCCAGGACCGAGGTCACCGGGAGGCTGCTGCCACCCCGGATGGCCTCGGCGTAGAGCAGGTTGGCCCCCATGTCGCCGACACCGTTGCCGGCGACGGCGACGAGTTGGCGGCGGTCCCACGGATTCGGGTCGCGAGGCCGGAACAGCAGCACGACACCGAGCACGGCGACGTAGACGAGGCGCTGGGTGACCAGGGTCTGCACGACGGACGTCCGGCTGCCCAGGGCGATGGTCACCAGGACCAGACCGAACCCCAGGGCCGCCACCAGGGCCAACACGATCGACCGGCCCGACTGGCTCTGGTCGGCGGACCGCAGTTCGGGGCCGACCGCGAGGATGGTGCCGCATCCCGCGACGACGATGCCGACCGCCTGGGTCACCGACGGGTACTGGCCGAGTGCGAGGCCGATGAGCACCGGTACGGCGACGGACGTCGCCGCGATGGGCGCCACGATCGTCATCCGTCCGATGGCCAGGGCGTGGTAGAACGCGCCGAGCGCGATCACGCCCGCGACCCCGGCGAGGGCACCCCAGAGCAGGGCCGGCCCGTGCGGGGTGAGGTCGCCGACCACCAGCAGGGCGACGATCAGGCACGGGAGCGCGACCAGTTGGCCCCGGAAGACGACCGAGGCCGCCGAGTGCTGCCGGGACAGCCGACCACCCAGGAAGTCGGCCCCACCCCACAGCACGCTGGACACCACGGCCAACAGCGCCGACACCGCCCGACCACCCCCGCTCGACGACCTATCAGATCATCGACGCCCGGCGCTGTCGCCGCATTCCCTGTGGTGGCCGTCGTCACCGGCAGGACCGCATCAGGTGACGGCACGCAACGCCAGCACGCTCGCGATCCGCGCGGCCAGTTCGGCGTGCCGGCCGGGTGCCCGGCGCACCGCCGGATCGCGCCGGCCTGCCCAGCCGCCGTGTGCGGTCAACTGGTCGACGAACCGGCGCACCCGGGACGGCGGCGGCAGCACAACGGCGTCGGGCGGGCACGCCACGACGATGAGGTCCTCCGACGAGTGCGTCTCGATGGCCACCGACCATCCGGTGCGCTCGTCCCACAGCAGGGCCAGGTCGCGGTTCGGGTAGCGGGGTAACGTCCAGCCCAGCGCGATGTAGGCCCACGCGGGCGGTTCCGGGTCCACGACACAGAACTCGGCGCCGATGCGCCACCCGGCCGCGACCACGTGTACGTACTCGCGCAGAGCATCGCCGAACGCCACGGATCCGTCCGGGTCGTTCCGGCTGCTCGGGAAGTCGCCGAACACGGACATCTGTCCACACTCCGACCGGGCAGCACCGGCGGCATCACCTCCGCCGGATGAGGTGAGCGTTTCTCATCCCTGTTGGACGAAGCGGGATCGGGCGTCCTGGGCAGACCATTTCTGCCGGAGGTGATGGCTATGGACCTCACCGGCTGGGCCAGTTCGGTCGCCCGGCGCTACCTGGCCACCGCGACGCCGAGGCGGTGGGCCCACGTGCAGGGCACCGCACGGCAGGCCGAGCACATCGGACGGTCCGTGCTGCCGGCCGGCGAGCGGGAACTCCTGGTGGCGGCGGCGGTACTGCACGATGTCGGCTATGCCAAGCCGCTGACCCGTTCCGGCTTCCACCCGCTGGACGGCGCCCGGTTCCTGACCGACGCCGGTGCGCCGCCCCGGTTGTGCGCGCTGGTGGCGAACCACTCGGCCGCCGCGGTCACCGCGCGGTTGCGTGGCCTGTCGGCGAAGCTGGCCGAGTTCCCGGACGAGCGGACCCTGCTGCGGGACGCCCTGTGGTACTGCGATCTCACCACCGACCCGGACGGCGGGCCGATCACGTTCGACGAGCGGATCGCCGACATCCGCGCCCGTCACGGGCCGGGCTCGGTGAGCGTGCGTGCCCTGGACTCCGGCGGGTTGGTCGAACGGACCGCCGCGGTGCAGCGGGTGCACAGCCGGCTGCTGGTCAGCGCTGCTGCCGACCGGCTATCACGAGGCTGAGCGCGGTCACCAGGTCGCGCGGTCCCGGCGCGACCGCGGCCGGTGGCAGGCCCGGCGCGTCGACCGGAATGCGGACGCGCAGCGCGCCGGGCAGTGATCGGAAGCGCAGCGGCGGTGGCAGCCGCAGCGCCTCGCCGTCCACGCCCACCTCGACCAGCGGCTGGTCGGAGTCCACCACGAAGTCCGGTGTCACCCACGACCGGTAGCCGCGGAACCTGGCGAGGCGACCGGCGAGTTCGGCCGACACCAGCGCCGGCACGTCCCGCGCCCGGTCCACGGTGACCGTGACGATGCCCAGCCGGCCGGTGTCCATCCGGTCGCGGCTGCCGAACCCGTTGAGGTGGTCCAGTCGGTAGGCACCGTTGGACACCAGCACGACATCCGCCGACGGCCGTGGCGTGCCGTCGTCGGACCGGTACCGCAGGTCGGGACGGGGTGCGTCCGGGCCGAGCAGGTCGGGCAGCCGTTGCGCGACAGTGGTCACCTTGGCGTCGCGGTAGCCCGGTGACTGCACGACCGTCGCGTACACGCCGAGCGACGCGTTGTTGACGAACACCCGATCGCCCAGCACGGCCAAGTCGATCCGCCGTTCGACGGCGTCGCCGAACGCGGCGAGCGCGGCGGCCACGTCGGTCCGGTCCAGACCGAGGTCCAGTGCGAAGTGGTTGCGGGTGCCGGCGGGCACGCAGACATATGCCAGGCCGTGCTGCCTGGCCACGTCGGCGACCAGCGCCTGGGACCCGTCGCCGCCCGCCATGCCGAGCACGTCGGCGCCGTCCGCGACGGCCTGTTCGGCCAGTTCCCGCAGGTCGTCACCGGGCCGCAGGGGCACCGTCGCCAGGCCGAGCGCGCCCGCCCGCCGTTCGATGTCGAACTGGCCGACCTTGCCGCCGCCGGACCGCGGGTTGAGCAGCAGCACGCCTCGCGCAGCCGGCCCGACAGCCATCGCCGCCGGGCGACGCTGCGGGCGGAGCGCGTACCGGACGGCCACCAGCGACAGCGCGGCGAACCCGACGACCAGCGCCAGCACCAGATAGGTCCGCAGGCCGGGCAGCGCGCCCGCCCCGGCCAGGGCGAGCACCGCCACCACGAACCAGAGCACCCGCCGGATCCCGCGCCGCACCAACGCGGCCCAGCCGGCCGCCACGGCCAGTACGATCAGGACCACGGCGGCGAGCAGTTCCAGCGGGTGCATGACGAGCGCGGCGATCCCGACCGCGAGCGACGCGCCGAACGCGGCGAACGCGCCCACGGCCGCCCATCGCCGCGCGGCCGACGGGTGGTTCAGGTCGCGTTCGATCCCCACGGCGCCACCGTACGGCCGGCGACCTCACCCGCCGCGGATGATGTTGCCGTCAGAGGGCCTTGGCCATCAGGATTTCCCGGCGCACGCCGTCGGCCAGCAGGTCGCCGGGCTCGCCGGTGTCGACGAAACCGTTGCGGGCGTAGAGCGCGATGGCGGCCGCGTTGTCCGGCATCACGGACAGGTACAACGCGTCAGCTCGCCCCGCGGCCCACCGCGCGATCTCCGCGATCAGCACGTTGCCCACGCCCATGCCGCGCGCTGTCGGGCTCACCCACATCGAGATCAGCTCGGCTCGGCCGTCCTCGGGCACCCCGCTGGCCATCCCGACCGGCCGGTCGTCCGCGACGACGAGGACGTTGTGCGAGTCGGGGATCGCCAGCCGTGCCCGCCAGCGTTCCTCACTCTCGTCCTGCCATTCGGCCAGCGTCGACCCGAACGCGTGCGGTGCCTCGGCCAGCGCGGCGAGCCGCAGTTCGCGCCAGGCCAGCCAGTCGTCCGGTCCCACGGTCCGCAGAGCGATCATGGTCGATCACCCTGCCGTGTCGTTCTTGGTGCGGCAAGCCGATTTGAGTTTTGAGAGATAGTTCTGCGAGACTGGTCGGGTGACCCCGACCGATGCCGAGGACGTGGACTGCCCGACGTGTGGCGCCCCGGCCGGCAGCCCGTGCCGGACGCGGAGCGGGACGACGGCGATCAAGTACCACACACCCCGGTTCCTGCTGGTGCCGTCACTGCGCGACGAACACGAGGTCGACGTCCCGGCCGACCGCGGACCTGGCCGGCCGTGGCGGGAGCCGCCGGTCACCCGGATCGGCTATGGCATCCCGTCGGACGCGAACGAGCTGCGTTCTGCGGGTTGCCGGCGTCTGTTCACCGAGACGGTCGGTCCCCGCACGAAGGTCCGCCCGGAACTCGACCGGGCGATCACAGCGGCGGCCGGGGCCGTGCTGACCGTTGTCGAACTGCGCAGGCTGGCCAGGACCGCCGCCGAACTCGTCGCCGTGACCCCGCACGGCACTCTGGAGGTCCTGACCGGTCCCCTCGCGGGTGTCCACGGGCCGCGGTCCGCGCTGCACACGGTCCTGGCGGCCGCTGCCCAACTCGACCGGGACCATGCTCGGGAGCTGATCATGGCCGGGCAGCGCACGGCTGCCGAGCAGGGCAGGCGGGGTGGCCGGCCGAGAGTGTTCGACGACGAGATGCTCGCTGTCGCTCGCGAGTTGCGCGACCAGGGCGTTCCCGTGCCGGAGATCGCCCGCCGGCTGACCATCCCGACCAGCGGCCGGCACCCGTCGGTCGCCTCGGTCTACCGAGCCCTCGCGGAGTTGAACCATGAGTTGGACCACCGACACTGAGCAGTCACTTCGCGACTCGTGCACGGCTGTCGCGGCCATCGATGGGTCGGGCAGCGTGGTCACGCCGACCGATCGGGTGTTCGAGATCGGCTCGATCACGAAGACGATGACGGCGAC
The DNA here is from genome assembly GCA_036491115.1 of Pseudonocardiaceae bacterium. Classification (GTDB taxonomy): domain Bacteria; phylum Actinomycetota; class Actinomycetes; order Mycobacteriales; family Pseudonocardiaceae; genus DATEPR01. The sequence goes on along the minus strand of DASXCQ010000008.1, from coordinate 20,422 downwards.
CGTGCTTGCCCTGCTGGTCGGTGAGGGCGTGCTGGGGTTGGACGACGAGATCTCGCGGTGGCTGTCGGCCGGTCCGAACGGTGCCATCACCGTGCGGCAGCTCGCGACTCACACGTCCGGGCTGCCGTCGGGTGGGCGGGATTCCTGGGCCGGTTATACGTTCGAGCATGCCGAGGCTGATCTGCAACGGGTCTCGTTGGGGACGGGTCGTCGTTACTCGAACCTCGGGTTCCAGTTGCTGGGGCTGCTTCTGGAGCGGGCCGGTGGGATGGCCTATCGGGCGTTGTTGACGTCGCGGTTGTTGGTGCCGTTGGGGATGGTGGCGTCGACGGTCGGTGGGGAGTATCCGTTGGGTGCCGGTGGGGTCTCGGCCACGATTGGTGATCTGGCTTCGTATGCGCGGGCTTGTTTGTTCCCGCCGGCTACTCCGCTGGGCGCGGCGATTGCCGTGGGGCAGGAGCAGGGGCTTGCGTGGGTGCGGACCGATGGGGTGGGTGAGCACAGTGGGGGTACTCGGGAGTTCAGTGGGTGCGTTTCGGTGGCTGCGCGGCGTGCGGTGGCGATCTTGTCCGCCCGGCCGGGTGGGCCTGCTCGGTCGGACTACCTGAAGCGGGTTGCTCGGGTGGTGCTGGCTGGTGGGGATCCTGTTCAGGTGGCCGAGGTTCTGCCTTGGCCGGGGTGGCGGGATGAGGTTGTCGCGGTGGCTCGGAATTTGGTCGATGGGCGGGTTGATCGGGTGCATGCCCGGTTGGTTGCCGGGAAGCGGGAGGCGGTCAGCGCCGATCAGTTGGCCGCCGCCTGGGTTGCCCGGGGTGGTGGTGTTGGGGAAATTGTCGTTGGGCAGCACAGTGTCGCGGTTACCGGGGCTGTGGTTGCCGACTTGAGCATCGGGTCTGTTCCGGTGCGGGTTGCTGTTCTGCCCGGTGGGGAGATCGGCGGACTGGCCTTTCCCGAACCCCGATCGACACATTAGATTCGCGGACACAACCTGTGGTAGGCAGGAACCATGAGCGAATGGCTGGTCGACAACCGCTGCACGAACTGTGACGTCGCAAGGCAACTGGCCCCAGGACTGATCGCCGAGGTCGACGGCCGATCAGCGGTGATCCACCAACCCCGCACCACAGCGGAAGAATCCGCCGTCCAAGCCGCAGCGCACGCCTGCCACACCCGCTCCATCCGCCCCACCTCAGGACCCCTCGACCCCGCAACCGACCCGTTCCCACTACAACTTGACGACCACCTCTACCTCTGCGGCCACAATTCCCGCCTCACCGCGGGCGCGAACTCCTATCTCCTGGTCCGCCCCACCGGCAACCTGATGATCGACACCCCGCGTTGGAGCCCGGCACTGGCCGACAAGTACGCGGCACTGGGACCGGTGACCGACGTCCTGCTCACCCACCGCGACCACGCCGCCCACGGCCGCGACTACGCGGACAGCTTCGGCGCCAGGCTCTGGATCCACGAGGGCGACCTGGCAGCGGCACAGACCGCCGATCGCGTGCTGCGTGGCGTCGACCCCGTCGAGATCGTCGACGGCGTGACCGCGCACCCACTTCCCGGCCACACCGAGGGCAGCGTCCTCTACCTGGCCGACGACAAGTTCTGCTGCACCGGCGACAGCTTCTACTGGTCCCGCACCACCGGCGACCTCGAAGTAGTGGCGAGCGTGACCTGGTTCTCGATCACCGCGCTGGCCGCGTCACTGGAACGCACCGCCCCACACATCCGCTTCGAATGGGTCCTGCCCGGCCACGGCGACCGGCAGCGCAGGCCCGCCCAGGAAATGGCCACCCGACTGCTCGACCTGACCGCCCGCACCGGCCGGCTCACCCCGCAACCGCTCGACTTCAGCGCCGTGCTCTGGTGACCGCTATGGCACCTAGCCTGATGGCTAGCTAAAATAACCAGGTGCCCAGAGCCGGATTGAGTGCTACCGCGGTGACATCGGCGGCGATCGACCTGATCGACGAGCAGGGACCCGCCGCGCTGACCCTGGCCGCGATCGCCGAGCGCACCGGCGTCTCGGCACCGTCGCTCTACAAGCACGTCCGCAACCTGGCCGAGCTCCGTGACCGCGTCGCCGGCCACGTCATGGCCGAACTGAACGAGCGCATCACCACCGCCGTGCTCGGCCTGGCCGGCCCGGACGCGCTACGCGCCCTCCTCGTCGAGTATCGGCGCTACGTGCTCGGCCATCCGCACCGGTACGCGATGCTCCCCCAGGCACCATCGAACGACCCCGTGCTCGGGCCGGCCGGTCAGCGGCTGGTCGAACTCGCCTTCGCCGTGCTGCGCGGCTACGGGCTGTCCGGCGCGGACGCCGTGCACGCCGCCCGGAGCATCCGCGCGGTCGCGCACGGGTTCGCGTCGCTGGAGTCGGCGGGCGCCTTCGAGCTGGCCGAGGACCTGGACACCAGCTACGAGCGGCTCATCGAATCGCTGTCGGCCGGGTTCAGGTCACGTACCGTCTGATGAGGACGGTACGCGCGGCTGATCGCGATGTGCGCCAACCACATCAGGCCGAGTGTGAAGCCGGGTGCCGCCAGGTCGTCGGTTGTGGGGAAGATGCTGAAGTAGGCGATCACCGCCAGGGGCGCCACCGGGAAATGCGGCACCCACCGCCGGAGGGATCGCGGTAACCCGGGGATGGCCGGGATCAGGGCCCCGGCGAAGAACAACGGCCAGGCCAGACCGCCGTGCTTGACCGCCTCGAAGACGCCGAAGGCGACGAGGAACACGCCGAACGCTCCCCAGGCGATGCGGGCGCCGGTCCTCGGGCCGGTGATGGTCGAGATGAGATCCCCCTACACTTGATAACTTAAAAGCTACTGACATTAGCTTAGCAGGTGACCGCAGCTCGTCAACGGACCTTTGACCTCCATCAACATCGAGCTTTTACCGCGGCCGCATGGTCGAGACGGCGCGCCCGCCCGCGTGTGGCGGCTGGCGTGGGTGATCGTGTTCGCCAGCGGGCCGGACGCCTCGCCGGCCAACGTCGGCCTGCACTCGATCGCCACCCAGCTGCACGCGACCCTCGCCACCGCCCAGTGGGCGACCAGCGACTGCCTCCTGGCGCTCGCCGCCTCGCCGCGGGTCGTGCCGCTCGCGGTCGGTATCGCCGGATTGGGCACTTCTGCCTTGCGCGCCGGAAACCAGCCGCGACCGCTGCTGGATCTGACACTGTTTGGCCAACCGCGTCTACCCGGCGGCGACCGTCACCACGGCATCGGCGGCGGGTGGTGTCCGCCGTCGGCGCGATCGCGTGCGTCGCCCTCACCGTGCGGGGATCGCGCTGGCCGCCGGGCCACCGGGAATCACTGCGTGCCAGCGTTCCACACCGCCTTCTGGTGGCAGGCCGGCACGGGATTGGGCGCCGTCGCGTGCTCCGCATGGCTGTGGCACTGCATGCGCACGGCTTGTCACCCGGTCGAGTCGGCCCGTGTCGGATAGAGTCGGTCAGCGTGCTGAAGGGTCGGGACGTGGAACTCGTGTGCGGCGCCTGCGAAGGCGTGTTCGCCCGGGTACACGTGCGACCGGTGGCACTCGGGATGGACGTGCACAGCATCATCACCGGCGCCGTGCTGATGCCCCGCCCCGGCTACTCGATCAACGAGGAGGCACGGCAGCGGCTGGCCAAGGCGGAACGCGCCGCGGACAACGGTGACTCGGACGCGCGCCGCGAACTCGACGCGGCCTGGGGTGTCGCGCAGTACCTGCGGCGGCAGGGCGGCGACATCGTCTACGACCTGAGTTGCTGGTGTCGCAGGCGCTATGTGCGCACGTCACCGGACCTGCACCGGGCCATCCGGATCACGAACGGCCGCTGGCTGACCCTCTCCCCCGCCACCGCGACCTGGCCGCCGGGCGACCGTTAGCCGCGCACCCGACCTGCGGTGCGCAGCAGGTGCGTGTGCATCACGGACCGCGCGGCCGACACGTCGCGGGCGGCGATCGCGTCGACGAACGCGGCGTGCTCCGGCACGCCCGTGCCACCCATCTCCGGTGCGACGGTCTTCGCCTCGCGCAACGACATCAGCAGTGGACCGTGGAACGAGTGCACCAGCATGGCCACGGCGTTGTTGTGGGTGCACCCGGCGACCGCGACGTGGAAGTTGGCGGACATCTCCATCGTGTACTCGCCCGCCGCGAACCGGGCCGCGTGCTCACCGGTCAGCTCGCGCAACGCGGCGATGTCGGCCGCCGTGGCCCGCTCGACCACCAGCGGCACGATGCCGATCTCGAACACCAGTCGCGCCTCGGTGACCTCCACCGCGGTCATCGGCGACAGCGTCAGCAGATCGGCCAGACCCGCTCCCACCTGGTCGGACGTGGGACTCGTGACGAACGCCCCGCCCCGCGCGCCCACCTTGACCGTGATCAGGCCGGCCGTCTCCAGAATGCGCAGCGCCTCCCGGACGGTGACCCTGCTGACCCCGAACCGGCGGCACAGCTCGCGCTCGCTGGGCAACCGGTCGCCGGGCGCCAGCCGGCCGTCCCGCAGCAGCGCCCTGACCTGTTCCACGATCGCCTGGGACGCCCGGCCCAGCGAGACGGCGGTGAACAGGTGACCGTCGGGACCCACCTCAGCGGCCAACGGTCCACCCACGACCCGGAGCTACTCCCCCGTCTGTCCGTCCACGTCCTCGCGGATCAGGTCGGCGTGGCCGTTGTGCCGGGCGTACTCCTCGATCATGTGACAGATGATCCAGCGCAGGCTGGCGGTCCAGCCGTAGGAGTCGGTCCGCTTGGCCATCTGGCCCAGGTCCGGATCGGCCGCCAGCGCCTCGGCGACGTTGGTCCGGGACCGGTCCACCGCCTCCTGCCACAGGGTGCGCAGCTGATCGGGTGTGTCGTCGGCCGCGCTGTGCCATTCCCAGTCCGGATCGGCCGACCAGTCGACGTCGCCCCACGGCGTCCACGCCGTGTTGCCGAACAGCCACTTGGAGAACCAACTGTCCTCCACGATGGCCATGTGCTTGATCATCCCGCCCAGCGTCATGGACGACGCGGCGACCTTCGTCGCCAGGCCCGCCGAGTCCAGTCCGGACCACTTCCACGCGAACGTGGCCCGTTGCCAGTCCAGGAAACCCAGCAACGTGGCGGTTTCGTCGGCTGCCGTCGGCGGCTCCGGCCGGCCGTGTTCGTCGCGATCGACCATGGTCGGCGAGCCTACCGACGCCGACCGACGACCGGCGAACGGAATTCATCCGCTCAGGCCGGCTTGCGGCCGGTGAGCAGCACGGTGATGAACGCTCGCCACGCCACCTCGACGTCGGGGATGCCGGCGGCGACGAAGGCGGACAGGTGGTCGGCCAACGAGCAGAGTGGATAGTCGTGGTGGTGCGAGGACTTCGTGGACCGCTTCGGCACGAACCGCTGGCGCACCCCGCGCAGCCGCGCGTCCCAGGCGTCGGTCGGGCCGATGTGGTCGAGGTTGACCAGCCAGCCGCCGGGTGCCAGCGCGTTCGCGGCCTCCCGGTAGTAGGCGTGCAGGCTGTTCCGGTCCAGGTGGTGGCTGGCCCGGGAGGTGGTGATGACATCGGCGCCCGCCGGCAGCCAGCCGGTGTCGGTCATGTCGGCGATGACGAACTCCACCCGGTCACCGAACCGGGCCAGCCGCTGCTTCGCCTCGTCCATCATCGTCGGGGACGCGTCCGACCACACGCCGCGGGCCTCGGGGAACTCGTCCAGGTAGACCTCGAGGAAACCGCCGGGGCCGCTGGCCACGTCCACCACCAGCCGGGTGCCCGGCCGGTCCTGCGCGACCAGTGCCGCGCTCACCCTGCGTGGCATGTCCAGCAGGTCGCCCTGGTTGTCCCGGTCGATCCACGACCGCGCGAACTCCGGGTCACTCCAGGTCTCCGCGGCCTGCTGTCCTGATGTGGTCATCGTCGTCCCTTCGCCACGGCACCTGGTAGCGCGGTTGATTATCGTCTTATTGTCATACCATTTTCAAGAGAGTGGGCCCTGGCACGGTGTGGGACACTCGCCGGGTGAGCGAGGGGACCGACGCACGTTCCGACCTGGGCATCTACCGGACGGTGTCGACCAACAGGATGTCCGAGGCCATCGTCGAGCAGATCCGCGCCCTGATCCGGGCCGACCGGCTGCGACCCGGCGACCGGCTGCCCAGCGAGCGCGATCTCGGCGAGCGGATGGGCGTCAGCCGGGTCACCGTCCGGGAGGCGCTGCGCGTGCTGGAGGCGGGCGGCCTGGTCGAGATCCGGGTCGGCGCCAAGGGCGGCGCGTTCGTCACGGTGCCGTCCTCGGCGAAGATCGGCAGCGGCCTGGCCGACCTGATCACGCTCTCGCCGCTGACCGCGCCCGAGGTCACCGAGGCCAGGCAGGTGTTCGAGGTCGGCATGCTGCCGCTGGTCGTGGAGCGCGCCACCGAGCAGGACATCGCCGAGCTGCGCGCCATGGTCAAGGAGCACCAGGCGGCGCTGCGGGCGGGCGAGTACGGCATGGCCATGTCGGCCGCGTTCCACGTGCGGCTGGCGGCGGCCACCCACAACGCGGCCGTCGAGGTGCTGGTCCGGTCCTTCCACGGCCCGCTGCTGATGTCGCTGCGCGAGGCCCAGGTGGCCGCGCCGCTGATTGGCCATCGGGGCACGGCCGAGCACCGGGACCTGGTGGAGGCCGTCGCCGAGCAGGACGTCGAGCGGGCGCGGGAGATCATGCGCACCCACCTGAAGCGCACCGCCCGCCGGGTGGCCAGGCCGCACTAGATCCCGAGCAGGCGTTCCGCGTTGAGATGGGCGATCTTGGCCCGGTCGGCAGGCGCGATGGGCACCGAGTTCAGGAAGTCGACACCCTCGCCGTTCGAGGCGTAGGGATAGTCGACGGCGAACAGGATCCGGTCGACGCCCACCACCGACAGCGCGCACTGCAGCGGCGGCGCGGAGAAGAAGCCACTCGTGGTGACGTGGAAGTTCTCCTGGAAGTACTCGGCGACGGTCCGGCCGAGGCCGGCCGTGGCGTCGCGGAGCACGGAGTCGGCGCGGGCCAGGCCGAACGGCAGGAACTCCCCCATGTGGCCCAGCACGACCTGCAACGACGGGAACCGGTCGAACAGCCCGGACACCATCAGCCGCAGCGCGTGCAGCCCGGTCTCGACGTGCCAGCCCCAGCCCGCCGTGGCGAGCAGGCCGGCGACCGTCTGGTCCAGGCCGGAGAAGTAGGCGTCGAACACCGCCTTCGGTGGTGGTGCCGGGTGCAGGTAGACCGGCACGTCGAGGTCCTCGGCGGCCTCGAAGATCGGCCAGAACGCCTGATCGTCGAAGAACCGGCCACCGGTGTGCCCGTGCAGCATCGCGCCCCGGAAGCCGAGCCCGCGCACGGCCCTGCCCAGCTCGGCGGCCGCTGCTTCGGGTGCCGGCGTGGGCAGCGTGGCGAAGCCGGCGAACCGGTCCGGATGTGCGGTGACGGCCTCGGCCAGCCGGTCGTTCACCGCGTGCGCGACCGCGACGGCCTCGTCCGGCGGGAACTGCTGGACCGCCGGTGGCGGCGCGGACAGCACCTGGACGTCGACGCCCGCCGCGTCCATCTCGGCGATCCGGCCGGCGCCCAGGTCCAGCAGTGGGTCGACCCAGTTGGCCGGCCGGAGTTCAGCAGTGGCGAAGTGTTCCTCGATCGCGATGACCCGCACCCAGGCAGCGTATGCCCGCCGGCTATGCCTCCCGCAGGCGACGGGCCCCCTCGGCGGCGACATCGCGCAGCCGTTCCAGGCTTGCCACGTCGAAGAAGTCCAGTGTGATGGCTTCGTGGCCGAACAGGATCGAGACGTACCCGTCCGGCAGTCTCGACGTGTGCAAGTCGATCACCGTGCTCGTGTCCACGGTCGCGCCGGTGTACATGCTCAGGTCGTCCATCGCGGTGTCTCCCATGCCTCTCGTCCTTGCCCCACCAGGAGGGACTACGGTTCGTGTGCGACCCGGTACCGTACGCGGTCGCTTGGTTATCATCACATGGTTATGACAACGAGGCCAGTGGGCAAGGGTGCCCGTTCGGGTGGACCGTGGAAAGGCAGAGCGATGGCCATCTCGTCTCCGACGGTGCTCCGGCGCTGGATCGCCTTCGAGTTGGCGAGACTGCGCAAGGACGCCGACCTCAGTCAGGCACAGGTGGCCGAGCAACTCGGCCGAACCCAGGCCCACATCTCCAACCTGGAACGCGGTCCCGGTGCCGCCGGCCGGCGGAACGTCCCCGGTTGGCCCGACGTCGAAGCGTTGCTCCGCATCTACCGCCGGCCCGATCTCGGACCACGGATGCGCCAACTCATCGAGCAGAGCAAGCGCAAGCACTGGTCGGAAGACCTGTCGAAAGGCATTCTCCCACCGCAGTTCGATCTCTTCGTCGGTCTGGAAGAAGGCGCGACGGCGATCGAACTCTACGACGCGATGATCGTGCCCGGCCTGCTTCAGTGTCGGGCCTACGCCGAGGTGTTGCTGCGCGGGCACAGTCAGAACGTTTCGGACGAGGAACACGCTCGCTGGCTGGACCTGCGCATGCGCCGGCAGGCCGTGTTCGACCGGCCCGATGACCCGCTCCGCCTCTGGTCGATCCTGGACGAGTCGGTCCTCCATCGGACGATCGGCCGCCCGGAAGTGCTTGGGAGGCAACTAGATCACCTGTTGGAGATGATCCAGCGACCGGAAGTCCAGTTCCAGGTCCTGCCGCTCGACGCCCCGGTCCATCCAGCACTGCACGGCTCGTTCACGATCATGAACTTCCCCACGCCAGGTGACGCCGGATTGATCTATCTGGAGAGGCGACTGGGCGGCACCTATCACGAAGAGCAGGCGGAAATAGACGAGTACACCGAGGTCATGAACCACCTGCGAGTCACCGCGCTGGATCAGAAGAAGTCCGCCCAACTGATCAGCAAGCGACGGAAGGATCTGCCATGAATCCCCTACGATTGAAACACCTGCCACGAAAGGACATGGCGTGCACACTCAGCTCACCGGTGCCACCTGGCGCAAAGCAAGGCGCAGCGCGACCAGCGGCCAGTGCGTCGAAATCGCTCGCAGCACCGACGTCTTCGGAGTCCGCGACTCCAAGAACACCCACGGCGACCGGTTGATCCTCCCGGCCACCGCCTGGGCCGGTTTCGTCGCGGACGTGAAGGGCCGCTAGGCGACCGGGCGCGGCGCCGCCTCCCCGGTCATCCGGCGGGCGAAACCGGACTCCGGCATGACCAGCGCCGAGTCCTGGTCGGGCTCCAGGTAGACCTGGTCGCCGTGGGACAGGCCCACCTTCTCCCGGTACACCCGCACCTTCACCGACTCGCCGCTGTCCAGCGTGACGTGGTAGTCCCAGCAGTCACCCTGGTAGATGGAGAAGTCGATGACGCCCGACCAGTCGGTGTCCGCCTTGGCCCGCCGGGACAGGCGGAAGCTCTCCGGTCGCATGAACACCGACACCCCGTCACCGGCGGACAGGCCGTCACAGGCCCGGCAGCGCAGCACACCGGCGGCCACCGAGATCTCCACCGTGTCGCCGGACACCGACCGCACGGTCCCGGTCATGGTGTTGGACACGCCGAGGAACCGGGCGGTGAACTCGGCCGTCGGCCAGGCGTAGATCTCCTGCGGCAGGCCGGACTCCACGATGCGGCCGGTGTCCATCACGATCACCCGGTCGGACACGGCCAGCGCCTCGTCCTGGTCGTGGGTGACGAACACGGTGGTGATGCCCAGCCGCTGCTGCACGGCCCGGATCTCGTCCCGCATCCGGTCGCGCAGGCCGGCGTCCAGGTTGCTCAGCGGCTCGTCCAGCAACAACACCTTCGGCTCCCGCACCAGCGCCCTCGCCAGCGCCACCCGCTGCTGCTGCCCACCGGAGAGCATCGGCGCCGGGCGCTGCGCGAAGTCGGCCAGGCCGACGCCGTCCAGCGCCTCCATCGCCCTGGTCCGGGCCACCGCCTTGGACGACCTGGGCCGCTGCGAGCGCAGCGGGAACATCACGTTCTCCAGCACGGTCATGTGCGGCCAGATGGCGTAGGACTGGAACACGATGCCGATCGGCCTGCGGTGCGCGCCGAGGAAGACGCCGCCGTCCGGGTCGGCCACCACCTGGTCGTCGATGGTGATCGTGCCGGCGTTGGGCTTCTCCAGCCCGGCGATCAGTCGCAGCGTGGTGGTCTTGCCGCAACCGCTGGGGCCCAGCAGCGTGACCAGTTCGCCGTCGGCGACCTCGATGTCGATGCCGTCGACCGCGTTGCCCGTGCTGGTCCGGCCGACGTACTGCTTGACCACACCGGTGAGCCTGATCATCGTGCCTCCGTCAATCCGACCCGGCCGCCGATGAGCCGCACGATGGCGACCACGATGGTCAGGAGCACGACCATCAGGATGCCCAGTGCGGCGACGACCGGGTAGTCCCCGCTGGACCACAGGTTGTAGATCTGCACCGACATGACTTCGGTGTTCTGCGAGTAGAGGAAGATCGCCGCCGAGATCTCACGGAACGCGACGATCGTGGTGTAGAGGAACGCGGCCAGTAGCGACGGCATCAGCAGCGGCACGTAGATCCGGCGGAACGCGTGGAACCAGCCGGCGCCGCTGGCCGACGCCGCCTCCTCCAGTTCGTCGCTGATCTGCGCCAGGCCGGGGCCGATGTAGCGCATGCCGTAGGGCAGGCCGATGGTGACGAACGCGATCACCAGGATGGCCAGCGAGCCGTACAGGTGGAACGGCAGCGGTGCCACCAGGTACCAGTACAGGACGCCGACGCCGAGCACGATGCTGGGCACCGCGATCGGCACGGTGGCCAGGCCGTCGAGCAGGAACCGGCCGCGGATCTTCGTCTTGATCGTGATGTAGGCGACGATCGCGGTGAGCACGGTGACGATCACCCCGGCCAGCAGGGCCGTGATGGCCGTGTTCTTCACCGACGCCAGCAGCGACGGCGAGGAGAACAGCGTCGAGTAGTTCTTGAACGACACCGTCTTCAGTGCCTGGACGGACGGCGGGCTGTAGGTGGGCAGCAGCGACGACCACAGCAGCATGGCCAGCGGCAGCACCACGGTCACGACGAAGAACAGGGCGAACGCGGCGAAGCCCAACCAGCGCCACCGGCCCAGGTCGGTGACCTTGGGCCGGAATCCCTTGCCGGTCACGGTCTGCGTCGGCGAGCGCCGCACCACCCACCGCGACACGGTGAGGCCGACCGCGGCCAGGAACAGCACGAAGATGCCGATCACCGCGACCGTGCCGTAGTCGGCCGGGAACGACTGGATGGCCTCGTACATCCGGCTGACGAACACGAAGATGTGGTTGGGCACGCCGAGCAGCTGCGGCACCTCGAACGTGGAGATGGTCTGGATGAACATCAGCAGCGCGGCGGACAGGATGGCCGGCCGCACCAGCTTCAGCGTGATGGTGCGGAACACCCGGGCCGGCCGCGCGCCCGACCCGAGTGCCGCCTCCTCCAGTGACGAGTCCATCGAGGTGAACGCCGCCACGCCCATCAGGTAGGCCACGGGCGTGACGTGCGTGGTCTGCACGAAGATCATGCCCAGCAGCGAGTAGATGTCGAACACCGGCAGGTGCGCCGCGCGCAGCACACCGTTGAGCGGGCCGGTCTGCGGCGAGAACAACAGGGCCCAGGCCACGGTGTTCAGGATGCCCGGAATGATCAGCGGCACCAGCGCGGCGACCCGGGCGAAGCCCTTGGCCGGGGTGTTGGTCCTGGTGACCAGCCAGGCCAGGCCGAAGCCGACGACCACGGCCGCTGCCGCCACCGCGATGGCGTACTCGAACGACGTGGCCACCAGCGAGCCGAACCCGGCGCCGGTGAACGTCTGCACGTAGTGCTCGAACGTCCACGTGACCGGGCCGGTCCCCAGGAACGACGACTGGAGGCTGGCCACCGCCATCGTGCCCAGCGGCACGATGGCGAGGTAGGCGACGATGACCGCGGCGACGGCGAGGATCAGGTAGCGCGGTTCCACGCGCAACCGGCGCCGGTGCCTCGTCGCGGGTGCGGGAGGCGGGGCGGGTGTCGCCTCCGGTGCGTCCGTCACCGCGGTCATGTCGTCGTCCTTCCCTGTTCCGGTCGTCCCGCTGTCAGGACGCGCCGAGCGCCGTCTTCATCTCGGATGCGTACTGGTTGTACAGGTTCGAGCTGAGGTTGGCGTCACCCCAGGCCGGCGGCCACTTCTGCGGGTCCCACACCGAGGTGTCGTTCTTGACGTCGGTGCGCAGCGACGTGTGGTTGGTGACGTCGATGACCGCCTGCTGGCCGTCCTGCGAGGTCATCCAGTTGATGAACAGCGCGGCCGCCGCCGGGTGCGGCGCGTTGCGGGCGACGTCGATCGGGGTGAACGACGTGGGCAGCGGGCTCGGGTTGATGAACGCGACCTTGCCCGGGTTCTTGCGCTGCTCGCTGGCCGACTTGTAGCCGTAGGCCGAGGCGGACGCGGGCGGCTCACCTGCCTCCACCTGGGTCAGCGCGAGAGTGTGGCTCTCCACCAGCTTGGGCTGGTTGGCGCCGAGCTGCTTGAGCAGCGCCTGCGCCTTGTCGTGGCCCATGGTGTTGATCAACCCCTCGTAGAGGTTGACCGCGCTCGGGTCCACGGAGAACTTGCCCTTCCACTGCGGCTGGGTGAGGTCCTGCAGCGTCTTGGGCGCCTGCAGGCCCTGCCGCTGCAACGCCTCCGGGTTGTACACGATCACCGTGGTGACCACGTACACGTTGCCGCAGTAGCCCTTCGGCATGGTCTGGCCGGCGGGCAGCGGCTGCTGGTCGCTCGGGCAGTACGGCTGCAGGGCGTTGGCGTTGATGAGCTGGTCGACCTGGGGCGCGTCACCGGACACCACGTCGGCGTTGAACTCGTTGCCGCGCTGCTCGGTGATCACCCTGGGCGGCAGCTGGTCCGCGCTCAACCGCAGCGCGTTGACCTTGATCTTCGGGTAGACCTTGTTGAACGCGGCGACCATGCCGCTCACGTCGTCCGCTGCGAACGTGGTGTACCAGTTGACCTGGCCCTCCTGTTCCGCCTTGGACCGCAGTTGCGCCGCGGGCAGCTTGCCCAGGCCGGCCGATGAGTTGGCGCCGGTGGACGCGGACGCGGTGGCGCCGCCACTGCCGCTGCCGCACGCGGCGAGCAGCAGCAGACCTGCCGCGACACCCGCCAGGACGCCGGCTTTCGGTTTGGATGGTTGTACTCGCATGTGCTGTGCCTCCAGCGCCCTTGGCGGAGCTTGCTGTTGTTCTGGTGGGAGTCGGGGGGAAATGACCTAGCTGTGCGACTGCGCCTTGGCCACGAAATAGCGCCAGTTCGCGTCGTCGTTGAACGCCGAACCGAGATCGGGGAGTTCGGCCACGTCCTGCTCTGGAATGTCGGCCGCGGTACGGCCGGTCATGGCGACGGTCAACGTCACCGACGCCAGCGCGTTGAGGTTCAGCGCCCGCATCACGGCCTCGCGCACGGTCGATCCGGTGGTCGTGATGCCGTGGCCGCGCAGCACGCACACCGGGCGGTCGCCCATCGCGGCGAGCATCTGTTTGGCCAGGTCGGGCCTGCGGATCAGCACGGACCGCTGGTACGTGGGGATTCCGTCGTGCGCCATGCGCATGGCGGGGATGTTGAACGCGCCGAACACCGGCCGCAGCGGCAGTTCCGCGATGCCGCAGGCCAGCACGGCGGGTGGGTGCGCGTGGACCACGGCGTTCACCTCGGGTCGGGCCCGCAGTGTCTCGCCGTGGATGGGCAGTTCGTTGGGCACCGCGTAGCCGTCGGTGAGCTCGGTGCCGTGACCGTCGAGGTCGACGAGCCGGACGTCGGCCGGTTCGGTGAACAGCAGGCCGTGTTCCCTCGGGCCCCGGCACCGGATCAGCATGTGGTCGTCGTCCACCCGGACCGAGACGTGGCCCAGGATGCCGTCCACGAGTCCTTCGACGGCGAGGATGCGGCACGCCTGCGCGATCTCGGCACGCAGCGCGTCGACATCCTCGGTGTTCGACATCAAACACCCCTTACCAGCGGTAGCGGCGATGGTACGGCCGGAGCCACGATTGGACTGACCATAATCTCATTGACCCCTTGCGTCAACGGTCATCGCCCGAGGTAGAACCGAACCGTCACCCTGACCACAATGGACTCATTCCGGAGTGGCATCTGAATCGTGTCGCGCAGGCGATTCTCGGGCCGCGCGGACCAACGCCGACAGGCCGGCCGGCATGGTGCCGGCCGGCCGGAGCCGGGTGGGGTGGGTCAGACGGAGACGGCGGCGCCCGCGACGTCGGCGTCGTACTCGGGGGCGTTCTCGAAGAAGTGCACCCGGTCGTAGCCCAGCTGCTTGAACAGGCGGTTCTGACCGGACAGGAGGGTCAGCGGGGTGCCGTCGGCGGCGAAGTGCTGCGCGATGGTGTTCTGCGGGACGTAGAGCGTGTCACCGGCCTTGAGCTCGTGCCGGGTGGGCTCCTTGGCGATCCGCGCGTGGTACTTCTCCGCGATCTCGGCCTCGACCTCCCAGTGCAGGGAGTAACCGGAACCGGAGATCACGTACAGCACCTCGTCGGCCATGTGCCACCGCCTGCCGGAGCGGCTGCCCTCGGGGATGCTCAGCTCGAAGGCGTCGACGCTGAACGTCCGCACGTCGTCGCGGGCCGGCGAGGACAGCACCCGGACATTGCCCAGCGGAGTGGTCTCCCAGGTGGTGTCGGCCGGCTTGACGACCTTCTTGCGCTGCTCGACGCCGGGCGTCCAGATCCGCGACCAGTCCTCGCGCGGACCGAACCGCTCCTCGTTGGCCACCGGGCCACTGCGCCCCTGCTGGATCAGGCCCATGAACATCCAGGTGCACTTGGCCTTCATGACCAGCGCCGTGGCGGTCTCGTCGTAGGGGTTGAAGTGGCGGTGCACCGAGTCGGTGTGCACGAGGACGAGGTCGCCGGTCTCCCAGTCGTACCGCTTGTCGTCGTGGATCTCGTAGCCGTGGCCCTCCAGGATGTAGAAGGCGGCCTCGTTCTGGTGGCCGTGGCCGTGGTTGGACGACTGCGGCGGGAGCTGGACGAAGTGCACCTGGAGCGTCTGGGTCAGGAACGGGTCGTCGCCGGGGCCGATGCGCCACCAGGTCTTCGACTTGGCCGAGTCTCCCGAGTGGCCCACCTTCGCGTCGTCGACGACCACCGAGTCGTCGCGGACCCGCTCGGCGGCGAGCTGACGCGCCCGGAACTCGCCAAGACCGTACGTCTCCGACGCCATGCCACGTACAAAGACCCGTCCGTCCTCGCCCATCGTTTGGCTCCTCACCGCCGGCTTCATGATCGCGGTATTAACATTAGTCCATTGTGGGAGGCGCGGCAAGCGACCACCCCTGTACCGCTTGGCGTACTCTGTTGCCTTCGGTGCCGTGCGCGGCGATGGTTGGAGTGCGAATCGGTGGAACAGCACAATTCCCCGCCCACACCGGGTGACGGCGACCTGTTCACCGCCGTCAGTGCGAACCGGATGTCCGAGGCGATCGTCACGCAGATCCGTGGCCTGATCCGGGGCAACCGGCTGCGGCCCGGCGACCGGCTGCCCAGCGAGCGGGAACTGTGCGAACGGCTGGGCGTGAGCCGGGTGACCGTGCGCGAGGCACTGCGGGTGCTGGAAGCCGGCGGCCTGGTGGAGATCCGGGTCGGTGCCCGAGGGGGCGCCTTCGTCACCACCCCGTCGTCGGACCGGTTGGGCGCCGGACTGGCCGACCTGATCAACCTGGCACCGGTCACGTCCGTCGAGGTCACCGAGGCGCGGCTGGTGTTCGAACTGGGCATCATCCCGACCGTCATCGAGCGCGCCACCGACACCGACATCGAGGAACTGCGGGCGATGACCCGCGAACACATCGACGCGCTGCGCCGGGGCGAGTACACGATGGCCATGTCCGCGCAGTTCCACAACCGGCTCGGCGCGTGCACCCACAACGCGGCCATCGAGATGCTGGTGCGGTCCTTCCACGGTCCACTGCTGATGTCGCTGCGCGAGGCCGCGACGGCGGCGCCGCTGATGGGCCAGCGCGGCACGGTGGAACACCGCGACCTCGTCGAGGCCATCGCGCAACGCGACACCGACAAGGCCACCGCCATCATGCTCAAGCACATCAGCCGCACCGCGCGCCGCCTGTCCAAGGCGGCCGCCGAGAAGACCAGCCCGGAACCGGTCTGATCGCTATCGGCCCGACCTGAGTCGCGGATAGACCCGGCGGGCGTTGGTCTCGAAGATCTTCCGCAGGTCGGGCTCTGCCAGGCCGGCCGCCTCGACGTATCGCCTGGTGTCGTCCCAGTAGTGACCGGTCTCCGGGTCGATGCCGCGGACCGCGCCGATCATCTCGGACGCGAACAGGATGTTGTCCGCGTCGATCACCCTGGTCAGCAGGTCGATGCCGGCCTGGTGGTACACGCTGGTGTCGAACCAGACGTTGCCCATCACGTGGCCGTTCAGCGGCGGCCTGCCCAGCCGGTCGGCCAGGCCACGGTACCGGCCCCAGTGATAGGGCACCGCGCCGCCGCCATGCGGGATCACGAACCGCAGCGTGGGGAACCGGGCGAACAGGTCACCCTCGATCAGCTGCATGAACACCGACGTGTCGGCGTTGATGTAGTGCGCGCCCAGGGCGTGGAAGTTCGGGTTGCCCGACGACGACACATGGATCATCGCCGGCACGTCCAGCTCGACCATCGCCTCGTACATCGGGAACCAGTACCGGTCGGTCACCGGCGGCGACGTCCAGAACCCGCCGGACGGGTCGGGATTGAGGTTGCAGCCCACGAAACCGAGGTCGACACACCGGCGCAGCTCCCGCACCGAGTCGGCGAGGTCCCCGCCGGGCGTCTGCGGCAGCTGGCACACCCCGGCGAAATGGTCCGGGAACAGCTCGACCACCCGATGCACCAGGTCGTTGTTGGCCTGCGCCCACCGGACCGCCACCGCCGGGTCGGGCACGTGGTGCGCCATGGCGGATGCCTTGGGCGAGAACAACATCACGTCGTGGCCGCGCTCGCGCAGCACCCGCAACTGGTTGCGCTCGATGCTGTCCCGGATCTCGTCGCCGCTGATCGCGGCGGGCGCCGGCGGCGGACCGGTGGGGTGGTCCAGCCAGGCGAGCTGGTCGGTACGGAACCGTTCGTGCGCGGCGGGTGTGGTGGTGTAGTGGCCGTGGCAGTCGATGATCACGCCGGATCACCGTCGACGTAGGTGAGGCCCTTCGCGGCCAGCCGCTCCCGCATGCCGGACACGTCCAGGCTCAACTCCCCTGCCGCGTACCGCTGCCGCGACACGGCCTCCTTCTCCTCCCGCGCCCGCGACGCGGCCAGCACGTCGGCGGCGGTCAGCCTGGGCACCACCACGACACCGTCGTCGTCGGCCACGACCACGTCACCGGGCGACACCAACTGCCCGGCGCACACCACGGGCACGTTCACGTCGCCCAGTGTCTCCTTCACCGTGCCGGTGGCCGACACGTACGCCGACCAGACGGGGAACGACATCCTGGTCAGGTCGGCCACGTCCCGGCAGCCCGCGTCGATGACCAGCCCGAGCACGCCACGCGCGGCCAGCGCGGTGGCCAGCAGCTCGCCGAAGTAGCCCGCGTCGGAGGCCGAGGTGGGCGCCACGACGAGCACGTCACCGGCCCGGCACTGCTCGACGGCGACGTGGATCATCCAGTTGTCGCACGGCGGCACGCTCACCGTCACGGCGGTACCGGCGATGCGGGCACCCGGATAGATCGGGTTGACGCGCGGCGCGAGCAGGCCGGTCCTGCCCTGCGCCTCGTGCACCGTCGCCACGCCGAACTCGGCGAAGGCGTCGACGACGGCCCGCTCGGCGCGGGGCGGATTCCTCACCACGACTGGCATCGCTACTTCTCCTGCTGGGGGAACAGTGACACGTGGACGACGTCCTCGCCGAACTCGCCGCCGACCGACCGGATCGCGCGGTCGACGTCGGCCAGTCCGTACCGGTGGGTGGTGAGCCGGTCGAGCGGGAAGCGGCCGGAGGCCAGTTGGGCCAGGGCCAGTTCGCAGGCGCGGTAGCTGTGGCCCCGCGCGCTCTTGATGGTGATGGCCTTCTCCGTGACCTGCTTGACCGGGAAGTCCGGGAAGGACGCCAGTTCACCCTGGATGAGCAGCGTGCCGGCCCGGCGCTTGAGCGCCGCGACGCCGAGCAGCACAGGCGCGGTGCCGGCGCCCGCGGTGCAGTCGAGCACCACGTCGACGCCCTTGCCGCCGGTGATCGCCATGATCCGCTCGATCGCGTCCTCGGTCCGCACGTCGATCACGTGGTCGGCGCCCAGTTCCTTGGCCAGTGCCAGGCGGGCGGTGTCGCGGGACGTGCCGGTGACGATGATCAGCGAGGCGCCTGCCTGCTTGCACGCGACCGTCTGGGAGAGGCCCTGCTGGCCGGGGCCCTGGATCAGGACGGTGGAGTGGTAGCCGACGCCGCCGTCGATCAGGGCCCACTCGATGCCGTTGGACATGGGCGTGACGATGCCGGCCAGCTCGGCGGACACGTTGTCCGGCACCTTGTGCACCACCGAGTTCCACGGTAGGTACAGGTACTGGGCGAAACCGCCCCACAGGTGGAACGGATTGTCCGATGTGGTGTAACCGTAGCGGCGGGCGTCCGGATTGGTGCGCCAGTCGGTGTTCTCGCAGTGCCGGTACTCACCCCGGTGGCACCACTCGCACCGGAAGCAGCCCACGTAGTGCTCGACGAACACCCGGTCACCCTCGCGGAAACCCTTGCGTGCCACGAACTCCTTGCCGGCCCGCGCGATGACGCCGACGTTCTCGTGCCCCATGATCACCGGGTCGGCGAACGGCGGCTTGGCGTACATCTTGACGTCGGTGCCGCAGATGCCCGCGACCTCGACCAGCATGAGGGCGCTGTCATCGGGGATGTCGGGCAGTGGGAACTCGCGGAACTCGGTCGTACCCGGCGCGGTGCGCACCGCCGCCAGCACCTGCTCACCCATGAACGGTCCTGCCCCTCAGCAAGCAGTAATGGTCATATGGTCTGCTATTATAGCAACATGGCGAAACCCGTCCTCAAGACTGTGACCAGGACGCAGGGCAACAATCTGGCCCTCAAGGACGGCACCGTCACCCCCCGAACGTTCGACTTCGAGTTCGAGGAGATCCCGGTCCTGGTCGACGGGTTCCGCCGGATGGTGCGCGGCGTCGAGTTCGACATCTGCGAGATGGCCATCACCACCTACCTGTGCGCCAAGGAGCACGGCAGCCCGTTCACCGCGCTGCCGATCTTCCTGGTCCGCGCCTTCCACCACGGGGCCATCATCCAGGACACCCGCGCCGGGCTCGACTCGCCGAAGGACCTGGAGGGCCGCCGGGTCGGGGTGAACCGCGGCTACACGGTGACCACCGGCGTGTGGGCGCGTGGCGTGCTGGCCACCGAGTACGGCGTCGACCTGGACAAGGTCACGTGGGTGCTGTCCGGTGACGAGCACGTCGCCGCCTACCAGCCGCCGGCCAACGTGGAGCCGATGCGCGCCGGAGCCACCCTGCCCGGCCTGCTCACCGAGGGCGACCTGGCCGCCGCCATCGGCGTCTCCTGGGACGATCCCGCCGCGGCGGCGCTCATCCCGAACCCGGAAGCGGCCGGATTCGCCGCGCTGCGCTCGCGCGGCCACTACCCCATCAACCACCTCGTGGTGGTCAAGGACTCACTGCTGGCCGAGCATCCCGAGCTGGCGGACGACATCTTCCAGACGTTCGCCGATGCCAAGCGGCACTACGTGCGGCGGCTGCGGGACAACGAGATCGACGCGCCGACATCGGTGGACCGAATGCACCTGGGCGTCATGGAGATCACCAAGAGTGACCCGCTGCCCTACGGGATCGAGCCGAACCGGGCCGTCCTCGACGAACTGATCGACCACGCCATGGCCCAGCACATCCTGCGCCGCCGCCCGGCGGTCGAGGAGCTGTTCGCCGAGGGCACGCTGGCGGTGACCGGCTGATGCGGATCGCGATCGCCGGTGACCACAACGGATTCACGCTGAAGGCCAGGTTGGTGGCCCGCCTGACCGCCGCCGGCCACTCGGTCGAGGACCGGGGCAGCTTCTCCCCGGACGAGACCGTCGACTACCCGCCGCTGTGCTACGACCTGTGCCGCCAGGTGGTCGACGGCCATGCCGACCGAGGCATCGTCATCGGCGGCAGCGGTTCCGGCGAGCACATGGCGTGCAACAAGGTCCGCGGCATCCGAGCCGGCATCGGCCAGGACCCGTTCACCACGGAGATCTCCCGAGCCCACAACGACGCCAACGTCCTGGTCATCGGCGCCAAGGTGGTCGGCCAGGAACAGGCGGACGAACTCGTCGACCTGTGGCTGCGCACCGACTTCAAGGGCGGCCGCCACCAGCACCGCCTGGACCAGATCGCCGCCCTGGAACGCGGCGAA
>DASXCQ010000007.1:0-29867 GCA_036491115.1 Pseudonocardiaceae bacterium | reverse complement strand
CGGACCAAGTAGCGCGTTTCCGCCCGCGGGTGGCCGGATGTCGACATACTGGCCCGATCCATCACGTCGCCACCCGACAGGAACGCCGATGAAGCGGTGCTACGTCGTAGGTCTTGCGCTCGCGTTCGCCCTGGCCGGTTGCTCGTCCGGCACGATATCCGGGACCGGCGCCGGTACCGGGCAGCCGAACAAGGGGCCGGCGGCGGTGGTCACCACGGCCGACGCCGAGCAGGTGCTCACCCAGTACATGGCGGGCCTCGACCAGGCGCTGCATGCCGGCGAGACCAGCGTCCTCGCCCGGTACGTCGGCGGCTCCAGCTACGCGATCCGCGCCACGGCGTTCAAGGACCCGACGATCAAGCAGACCCCGGCCCAGGCGTTCTCCCAGCCGCGGTTCTACATTCCCTTCCAGGCAACGTATCCGGCCTGGTTCGCGGTCCGCGTGCACCAGCAGGCGTCGGGCACGGACCAGGACGACTACCTGGTCTTCACCAAGGCGGCCGCGAGCACGTCGTGGCTGGACGTGTTCGAACCGGTCGTGATCGGCAAGGCGCCGCAGCCCACGATCGCCACCGACAAGAACGGCAACGCCGTCGCCGTCCCCGCCGCCCAGGCCGGTCAACTCGCGCTGGCGCCGGACGCGCTGCCGGCGGCCCAGGCCAAGTACCTCGACCCGGTGACGCCCGCGGCCGGTGGTGGTCGGCCCTGCCCGCCCGGCACGTCCAAGGCGTTGGCCGCCAAGCTCGGCTGCACGCTGGCGGCGCCGCCGACGACGGCCACCGGATCGGGGACGGTTACGTTCAGCGACGGGAGCGACATCGTCGACCTGCACGACCGCAGCGTCTTCAACTCGCACGGCAGCAGTGAGATCGCCATCACCAACCGGCACGCCGTCACGACCGATCCGGTGTACGCGCTGCGCACCACCGACGGCGGCGCACTGGTGTTCTACGACCTGTCCGCCAGCATGGTGCTCAGTCCGGCCGGCGGGTTCGCCGGGCTGTTCAGCATCGACTACCCGGACCTGATCACCAAGGGCAAGAACCAGGACGCCTCCTTCCAGGTGAACTACCGCGAGGAGTTCGCCGTCGACGAGCCGCAGGGCACACCGGCGAAGCCGACGGTGGTGGCCCAGTTCGGCGGCGCGACCTCGGCGTCCTGCGGCGGCGGCCCCTGCCACTGACCGAGCTCGTCGAGCGTCGACGTGCGGTGTCGGGGCCTGCGGCTACCGTGGGACCGTGCGTATCGCTACCTGGAACGTCAACTCGGTGAAACAACGCCTGCCCAGGCTGCTGCCCTGGCTGGACCAGCGACAGCCGGACGTCGTCTGCCTGCAGGAGACCAAGCTCGCCGACGACGCGTTCGAAGCCCTGCTGGCCGGTGACCTCGCCGAACGCGGCTACGAGTCCGCCGCGTACGGCGAGGCGCGGTGGAACGGGGTGGCGCTGCTGTCCAAGGTCGGCCTGGACGACGTCGTGATCGGCATTCCCGGCGGTCCCGGCTTCCCGCACCAGGAGGCCCGCGCGGTGGCCGCGACCTGCGGCGGCGTCCGGGTCCACTCGGTGTACGTGCCCAACGGCCGGGTGCCCGACTCGGACCACTACCACTACAAGCTGGCCTGGCTGGCCGCCCTGCGCGAGCAGGTCGCCGCCGAACCAGATGCCACCGTCGTCTGCGGCGACATGAACATCGCGCCTGCCGACGCCGACGTGTTCGACCCAGACGCCTATGTCGGCCAGACCCACGTCACCCCGCCGGAGCGGAAGGCCCTGACCGAGTTGCAGGGCGTCGGCCTGCACGACGTCGTCCGCGACCACTGGCCCCACGAGCGCGTCTTCACCTACTGGGACTACCGCGCCGGCATGTTCCACCAGGACCTGGGCATGCGCATCGACCTCGTGCTGGCCACGGAGTCGGTGGCCGACCGCGTCCGGGCCGCCTGGGTGGACCGCCACGCCCGCAAGGGCACCGGGCCGAGTGACCACGCACCCGTGATCGTCGACCTGGACGACGCCCCGGACGGCGACATCGGTCCTGTCGTGCCGCCGCCGTCGGCCAAGCCGGTGAAGCGCAAGGTGAAGCTGCCGCAGTCCTGAGGGTCAGGAGCGGTAGCCGGCGTCCACGATGCGCCGGGCCGAGCGGGAGTAGTACGTCGCCGGATCCTCCGGCACCGTCGTGCCGAGGCCGTCCACATACCGGTTGAACATGCAGAACGCGGCCGCGATCAGCACCGTGTCGTGGATCTCCACGTCGGTCGCGCCCTCGTCCTTGGCCGCTGCGACCAGTTCCGGCGTCACCGTGCGGCCGTCGTCGCGCACGGCGCCCGCGATCCGCAGCAGTGCCCGCAGTTTGGTCGACACCGCAGCCGCGTCCAGGTCCGCCCGCACCTGGTCGACCAGCGGCATGCCGGCGTCCAACTGGGCCGCGGCGAACGCCGAGTGCGATGAGCAGCAGTAGTTGCACTCGTTGAGCCCGGACACGTAGGCCGCGATCAGCTCCCGCTCGCCGGGCGTCATCGAGTTCGGCGAGCGCAGCAGCGTCTCGGCCAGGTCGTTGAGCGGTTTCGCGGTCTCCGGCCGGAACGCCATCAGTCCGCGGATGCCGGGATGTTCCCGCTCGTCGACGTCGCCCAGGTCGATGTGTGCCACGTGCCACGCTCCTCCGAGTGCCGTCAGTTCCGTCAATGCGCGACGCAGGTCACGCCCGTCGGCGCCGCATTGCTGGTCCCATAGCTACCGGTGAAGCCGAGGCCCGTCGAGCCCCCAACTGGCAGGGTTCCGTCATAGGACAGATTGTCAGCCGTTACTTGCTTTCCGGTCTGCGTGAACGAAGCGTTCCACAGCGAGGTCACCTGCTGGTCGCCGCCGAACGTCCACGTGACCGTCCAGCCGTTGATCGGCGCGGTTCCGGCGGTCACCGTGACGGCGGCCTGGAAGCCGCCCGCCCACGACGTGGTCACCGAGTAGGTCGCCTGGCAGCCACCCGAAGCCGGCGGCGGTGCCGCACTGGTGGTCGTCGTCGGGGGAGCTGTGGTCGGCGGAGCGGTCGTGGTGGGCGGGGGAGCCGGCGTGGTCGTGGTCGGTGGCGGGGTCGTGGCGGTTCCGGTCGGTGTCACGAACACGGCAGGGGCCGATGCCAGCGACAGCGGACCGCTGCTGGCCGTGGCCACCACCTCGTACTCACCGACGGTGCCCGCGGTGAGCCCGGTCAGGTGCAGCGTCGGCGTCGTGGTGGTGGCGACCAGGCCGGGGTTCGGCGTGAGTTCGTAGACCCGGTAGCCGGTGATCACCGAACTGCCCGGCGTGGACGCGCCCCACGCCAGCGTCGCGCTCGTGCCGGTCACCGAGGTCGCGGTGACCGTGCCGGGCACCGACGGCGGGGTGACCGCCGCACCGCCGCTGCGCGACGTGTTCGGCGACGTGATGAACGTGGCGATGTTCGACCCCGGCGACGCCAGCCCGTGCGTGTCCACGGCCTGCACGAAATAGCCGTAGGGCGTGGTGCGACTGGCGTTCAGGCCGGTCAGCGCGAATGACGTCGTGGTGGCGGGGACGGTGGCCACCGGCGTGCCGGCCGACGTGCGGATCACGTAGCCGCTGACCGGATCGCTGCCCGGCGTGGCGGCGCCCCAGGTCAGCGTGGCACCCGTGCCGGTGACGGCGGTCGCGGTGAGTGGGCCGGGTGCGGCCGGACCGGTGCCGGTGCTCGGCGGTGCGCCCCACACCAGCGTGTTCCCCGAGTACAGCGTGATGGCGCCGGCCGTCACCGGGGTGCCGTTCACCGTGGTCGGGACGCCCTGGAACGACCAGTCCGACTGGTAGTCGTGCGCGGCCGGGAAGGTGATCCGGAACTGCATCTGCGCCTGGAAGTTGATGCCTGGGTAGTCGTCCTCGCCGTCCGGCGCGATGTCCATGTTCGCGCAGCTCACCGTCACGTAGTAGACGGCACCGGCGTACTGCGTCGGCCCGGCCGGCGCCTGGCACTGGTTGAACGGCGAGCTCAGCGTGATCTGGCTGGGCGACTCGCCGGGGTCGAGCGTGAAGTAGTAGCGGATGCTGCTGTTCGTCAGGTGCCGGGCCGGCCACGCCGACTGGTTGTTCACCAGCGCCTTGATCTCGATGAAGTTGCTGCCGACGCTGTTCACCGCCGCCTGCACGTACATCTCCGGCCCGTCCGGGCTCTCCGGCGCCGGGAACCCGGCCACCGGCAGAGCGGTATCGGACTGCACCAGCCGCGCCAGAGCGCCGGAGAACAGTGCGTTGTAGTCCAGCGCGCCCTCGGTCTGCTGGAAGTTGGTACGGTCGTCGGAGAATGCGTCGTTGGCTGCGGGCGGACCGCCGACCAGCAGTCCGTAGTCGAGGTGGCGGGTCCGCGGTGGCGTGGCGAGGTTGTCGCTCCACGGGTCGTGCGCCGTGCTGTTGTGCGGCTGCGTCGGCCACTTCGAGTTGGTGCCGCCGTTGGTGAACCCGATCTCGTAGCTCATGTGGTTGGGGTTGTCGCCCAGCGCGTAGTCGATCTGGGACACCGCGAAGTCGTGATACGTCGACGCCCTGGTCGGATCGAGACCGTTCGCGGTGAGGTAGTCGCTCATCTCCAGCGCCCCGAACGCCGTGTTGGCCGCGTAGCGCAGGGAACCCCACTGGTCCAGTACCGCCTCGCCGCCCGGCGAGTAGGCGACCTTCGTGCCGTTCGCGCCGACGGTCCACCAGTCCAGCCACCGCTCGGCGTCGCCGACGTACTGCGCACCGCCGGTGGCCTGCGCCAGCAGCAGGTAGTCGGCGAAGGTGACGTCGTCCCAGTTCAGCGTCCAGTTGTACTCGTGCACGGTCTGCTGCGACGCGAACGCCAGGTTGGTGTAGTCCGTCTCGGCCGTGGTCAGCCAGGTCGTGTCGCCGGTGGCCTGGTACAGCCAGATCGCCGCCTCGGTGAGCTCGTCCCAGTAGCCGCTGAACGACGTGTAGAAGCCCTGCGCCTTGGTCACGCAGTCGCTGTACTTACCGCGGTCGGTGTTCGCGAAGCTGAACAGCGACTGCGCCTGGGCGAGCAGTTGCGCCGAGTACTTCGGGTCCTGGGTGCGGAACACGATGGACGACGCGGCCATCGCCGCCGACGCCTCGCCGACGATGTCCGAACCGGGACACGTCGCCGTCACCGCGAACGACGGCCGTGTCGTCGGGTTGGTCTCGGCCGGTCCCCAGAACTGGTGATCGGTGGTCGGATCGGCGACCTGCGCGTAGTACACGTCGGGTGCGGTGTGCGCGGCGATGATGTAGTCGTCGTTCCACCGCAGGTTGGCCAGCGCCGCCTGGTACTGGCCTGCGGACTGGTAGCCCTGCTGGAAGTCGGCCAGGCCCCAGGCCAGCATCGCCGTCGTGTACGCCTGTGGCAGGCCGAACTTCACCAGGTCGCCGGCGTCGTGCATGCCACCGGTCAGGTTCACGCCGTTGTCCGCGCCGTCGGACAGGTCGGAGTCACCCCGCCAGTCGACCGGGTTGTCCGGCGCGAGCTGACCGGAGTCCTGGGCGGCGTAGAAGAACATCGAGTCGCCCAGCGCCTCGGCGTAGTCGAAACCCGTTGCCGTGGCAGCGTTCGCGCCACCGGCGGCCTGACCGGCCAGCAGCGACACCACAAGGATCACAGCCGCCGACGCGGCGCCCAGCACAGTCCGGTTCACTCGCACCCGGCCAGCGTGACGAGGGCCGGGTCGTGGCGGCAATCAGCCACCTCGACCCGGCCCGAACATCGTGCGGCGATCAGGGTTTCCGGTCGAAAGTTACCTGCCGAGCAACCGAGGAGCGGCCTCCTGGGCCAGGGCCAGTGCCTGCTGCGGGAACCACGCGCCGGCCGCCGGATCGTTGATGCCCCACAGCGGGTCGAACACCTGCTGGGCCGCCGCCGTGGTCGGCCAGCCGGGTTGGGTGAACAGGCTGTAGTCCCACGCCCGTACGCCACCGGCCGCGTCGCACTGGCCGTCGGACTGGCCGGGCGTCTTCACCCACAGGTAGGCATCCAGCAACGGTGTGCCCGTGCGGGTGGTCGGGCGCAGCCCCACGCCGGAGTTCGGCGGGTTGCACCAGTTGCCCGACGCCAGCTTCGCGACCACGTCGGCCGGCTGGTCGAACGGCGCGCCGGCGAACGAGGTCATGTCGTTCGGGCCCTGGCCGTTGCGGCTGGTGTCGATCACGAAGTGGGTGGTGGCGACCGAGGTGCCCATGTTGGCGGCGTAGAACGCGGTGGTCAGCCCCCAGGTGCTGAAATCGGTCTGCGTCGCCGGGAAGTACTGGCTCGCGCACGCCGACGGGTTGTCGAACAGTGGGTTGGCCGGATCGGTGACGATCGCGATGCAGTCCGAGATCCACGTGCCGTAGTCGATCAGCTCGGCCGTCGGCTGGTAGTTCGACACGTTGAGGTAGACACCGGCCGACCGCTGCACACCGGCGGCCAGCAGCCGCTGCGTGATCGCGCCCACCGCCTGCCACGCGCTGTGCGTGCCGTCCAGGTAGACGCTGACGTTCGGGTCGGCTGCCAGGGTGTCGACGGCGAAGTTGATCTCGGCCGTCCGCTCGTCGTTGGTGAACGGATACACCGACGCCGGCAGTCCGCAGTCCGACGGCATGTTGCCCAGCGCGTCCGGCTCCAGGATCACGATCGCCTTGCCCCGACCCATGCCGGCGGCGAAACCGTCGATCCACGCCTGGTAGGCGGCCTGGTCGAGCGCGCCGCCCGCGGAGAACTGCGCGCAGTCCCGGCCCGGGATGTCGTAGGCCACCAGCGTCGGCACGGCGTGCTGCCGGCGGGCCTGCGCCATCGTGCCGCGCACGCTCTGCTCGACCTGGTCCGGGGTGCCGCTGGTGAACCACACCGCCTGCGGGGTGGTGACCATCCTGGTCAGCAGTGCCGCGTCCCGCAGGTCGTGGCCACGGGCGAGTTGGCGGATCTGGTTGACCGCGTTGGGATCGGCCGGCGGGACGAACAGCCGGGTGGCGGCGGGCCCGTGGTTCGGGCCGGGTCCGTGCTGGGCGGCGGCCGGCACCGCGCCCAGCACCGAGGTCAGGGCAGCCAGTCCGGCGGCCAGGGACAACAGGCGTCTCGCCCGCATGGTTCCTCCTGAAGGGTGCGACCAAGGGCTGCGGGACCGTAGGTCGACGGTCACCACAGGTCAAGGACTCGTCACCGGGTCGCCCGGCCGGTCCTGGTCAGGCAGCACAGGCCGGGAAAGTTTCACACCGGGGGGTGGGCGCACCCAGAGCGGACGGCTTCGACGTCGCTTCGCGACGGGGCCTCCCGCGCCGCTGGCGCGCCAGGCCCCTGAAATGATGTCGGCGTGTCGCTCTCGACCAGAGGACTGCTGCTGCTGGACGTGGACGGCCCGCTGAATCCCTACGCCGCCACGGGGTTCATCCGGCCGTCCGGCTATGTGCCGTACCGGGAGACCCCGGAGGGCGACTGGGTGTGCTGCCGGAGTGTCCGGTGGGCCAGGGGATACAGCGTGCGACTGCACCCCGGCCACGGTGCACTGCTGCGCGCGCTGGCCGCCGAGACGGGGCTGGAACTGGTGTGGGCGACCGCGTGGGAACACTCGGCGAACCGGCGGATCGCACCCGCCATCGGCCTGGCCGACCTGCCGGTGATCGAGTTCCCGGCCGCCGACGTGGAACGGGACAGCCGGGGCAGGCTGCGCTGGCGGACCGGCGGCGGCTGGAAGTGGCCCGCCGTCTGCGCCTACGCGGCCGGCCGGCCGCTGGCCTGGCTGGACGACGAGCACCAGGACACGGAGTTCGCCGCCGCCCGGTCCGCGTTCCACCGCGACCGCGCAGGCTGCCCGACGCTGCTGTGCCATGTCGACCCCAAGCGCGGCCTGGACCGGGGCCACCTCGACCAGATCCGTAACTGGGCGGCCGGCCTGCTCTAGTCACGGCCGGCGGCTACGGTGATCGTCACCGCCGACGCGACCCGGACCTACCTGGAGACGCCATGCCAGTGCTCGCCGACCTGCTGACCGCGCTGCGCTCCGAGCAGCTCGAGATCATCGACCTCACCGCGCCGCTCACCGCCACCACGCCGGTGCTGCGCCTGCCGGAGCCGTTCGCCAACACGATCACCTTCCAGCTGGAGGAGATCAGCAGGTACGACGAGCGCGGGCCGATGTGGTACTGGAACAACATCCACACCGGCGAGCACACCGGCACCCACGTGGACGCGCCCAATCACTGGCTGTCCGGCAAGGACGGGCACGACGTGGCCAGCATTCCGCTGCGCAACCTGGTCGCCCCCGCCGTCGTGCTGGACATGTCCGACCGGGTCGCCGCCGACCACGACTTCCTGCTCCGGATCGACCACGTCAAGGCGTGGGAGGCGGAGCACGGCCCGCTGCCCGACGGCGGCTGGCTGCTCTACCGCACCGGCTGGGACACCCGCTCCGCCGACCAGGACGAGTTCCTCAACGTCTCCGACGACAAGTCGCACACCCCCGGAGTCTCACCGGAGTGCGCCGCGTGGCTGGCCGACGAGACGCCGATCGTCGGGCTCGGCGTGGAGACGGTCGGCACCGACGCCGGCCGGGCCGGCGAACTGGAGCCGGCTTTCCCCTGCCACAACCGGATGCTCGGCGCCAACAAGTGCGGGCTCACCCAGTTGCGGAACCTGGCCCACCTGCCGGCCACCGGCACGGTGCTGGTCGTGTCGCCGCTGCCGATCGTCAACGGCTCGGGCAGCCCGGCGCGGGTGTACGCGATCGTGGAGACTGCCTGACATGGACGTGGCGGAGGCGGTCGGCACCACGCTCGCCCGCCTGGGCGTCGGACGCGCGTTCGGTGTCGTGGGCAGCGGCAACTTCCACGTCACCAACGCGCTGCGGGCCGGCGGGGTCGACTTCGTGGCGACCCGGCACGAGATGGGCGCGACCGTCGCCGCCGACGCCTACGCCCGGATGAGCGGCCAGGTGGCCGTGGTCAGCACCCACCAGGGCTGCGGGCTGACCAACGCGATGACCGGCATCGCCGAGGCGGCGAAGAGCCGCACGCCGCTGCTGGTGCTCACCGCCGACACCCCGGGCGCCGACCTGCTGTCCAACTTCCGGATCGACCAGGACGCCATGGTGCGCGCGGTGGGCGCCGTGCCCGAGCGCGTCCACGGCGGCCGCACCGCGGTGGCCGACACCGTGCGCGCCTACCGGACCGCCCTGACCGACCGGCGGACCGTCGTGCTGAGCCTGCCGCTGGACGTGCAGGACATGCCGGTGCCCTCCGTCGACGTGCCGCAGATCGGCATGATCCAGGGGGTCCGGCCGGACCGGGAGCGGGTGACCGAGCTGGCCGACCTGGTGCTGGCGGCGCGCCGGCCGGTGTTCATCGCCGGCCGAGGCGGCCGGCCGGCAGGCGTGCGGCTACGGGTGGTGGCGGCGCGGTGCGGTGCGCTGCTGGCCACGTCGGCGGTGGCCAACGGGCTGTTCCGCGACGACCCGTTCGCGCTGGGCATCTCCGGCGGTTTCGCGTCGCCGCTGGCGGAGGAACTGATCCGGGACGCCGACCTGATCGTCGGCTGGGGCTGCGCGCTGAACAACTGGACCACCCGCCAGGGCAAGCTCATCGGCCAGGACACGAAGCTGGTCCAGGTCGACGTCGAGTCGGCCGCGCTGGGCGCCCACCGCCCGATCCACCTCGGAGTGCTCGGCGACACGGTCGCGACGGCGACCGACCTGCTCGCCGAGCTCCAGCACCGCGGCGCACGGCCGGACCCCGGCTACCGCACCGACGACGTGCGGGCCAGGATCGCGGCCGGCATCCAGTGGTCCACTGTGGAGTACCAGGATCTGTCCACCGCGGACTCCATCGACCCGCGCACCCTCTCCAAGGCGCTGGACGACCTGCTGCCGGCCGACCGGATCATCTCGGTCGACTCCGGCAACTTCATGGGCTATCCGAGCGCCTACCTGTCCGTGCCGGACGCGTTCGGCTTCTGTTTCACGCAGGCGTTCCAGTCGATCGGCCTCGGCCTGGCCACCGCGATCGGCGCCGCGCTGGCCCGGCCGGACCGGCTGCCGGTGGCCGCACTCGGCGACGGCGGGTTCCACATGGGCATCGCGGAACTGGAGACCGCGGTGCGACTCGGCCTGCCGCTGGTGGTGATCGTCTACAACGACGCGGCCTACGGCGCCGAGGTGCACCACTTCGGCGACTCCGACCTGACCACCGTCCGCTTCCCGGACACCGACGCGGCCGCGATCGCCACCGGGTTCGGCGCGACGGGGCTCACCGTCCGCACGGTCGACGACCTGGCCGGTGTCCCGGCCTGGCTGGCCGGACCGAGGGACCGGCCGCTGGTGATCGACGCCAAGCTGGCCGACGACGGCGGGTCGTGGTGGCTCGCGGAGGCGTTCCACGGTCGCTGAACCGGGCCGGGTGTGCTTGCCTGGACAGGTGGCGGAAGCACTGACCGAGTCGGACGTGGCGGCCGAGCTGTACGGCGGGTCGCGCGAGGACTTCACGGCGACCAGGTCGGCGCGCGCCGGTGAGGTGCGGGCAGCCGGTGACCGGGACCTGGCCAAGCGGATCACCGCGCTGCGCAAGCCGACGGTGGCCGCCTGGCTGGTCAACCAGCTGGTGCGACGGCATCCGGACGAGATCGGGGAGCTCGCCGACCTGGCCGACGAGCTGGGGTCGGCGCAGCGGCAGGGGTTCGGCGACCAGTTGCGGTCGGCGGGGGAGCGGCGGCGGGAACTGTTGCGGCGCCTGGATCTCGCGGTGCGCGAGCTGGCGGTCGAGCTCGGCGTGCAGTTGGGTGCGGACGCGGCGGGCCAGGTGGCCACCACGTTCCAGGCGGCGCTGGTCGACACGGGCGCCCTGCACGAGGTCCTGGCCGGCCAGTTGAGCGGTGCCCTCGACGTCGACCCGAACGGGATCGGCCAGTGGCAGTCCGAACACGTGTCCCGACCCCGGCCACCGGCTCCGCCACGGCCCGAGACCGCCCGTCCGGACCCGAAGGCCGAGGCCGCTCTGGCCCAAGCGCGGGACCGGGCCGACGAGGCGGTGGCGGCGCGGGAGCGGGCCGAGCGGGAGCTGGCCGAAGCGCAGGAGATCGCGGCCAGGGCGGACGAGGTCCTGGCGCAGGCACGGGCCCGGCTGGACGAGGCCCAGGCCGAGCAGCACCGGACCCGGGATGCCGTGCAGGCAGCCAAGAAGGCCCTGACCACTACCACCCACGAGGCCAAGACCGCGGAGACGGCACTGGCGAGGCTGGACTCGGACTGATCAAACCCGGTGCGGATCTGGCCGCCCGCGCGCTGACGTTCGCCGAGCTCGATCGGCCGGCCGCGATCTTGTGACGCCTGCGGCAATGTGTCATTATCACAGGCATGGCGTGGGCCGAGCTCGTCGACGAGTACCTGGGGGAGCTGCGCGCCCGTGGGTTGAGCCACCACACGCTGCGCGGGTACCGGGCCGATCTGCTCCGGCTCTCCCTCGACCTGCCCGTCGATCCGGCCGACGTCCGCAACGCGCTGGACGGTCTCGCGCCCGCCACCCGCGCCCGCCGCGCGTCCGCGCTGCGCGGCTGGTGGACCTGGGCCAGGACGGCAGGCCAGGTGACCGGCGAACTCGACCTCGAACCCGGCCCGCGGCCACCCTCGGACCGGGCTCGCGCACCCGAATCGACCGCGGTGCGCGCCGTCCTGGACGCCATCCCACGGCAGGCCGACCGCGACCAGCTGCTGTTCCGCCTCCTCGCCACGCTCGGCCTGCGGCCCGGCGAAGCACTCGCCCTCCGGGCCGAGGACGTCGACACCGAGGCCGCCACCCTCGACGTGACCGGCTGGGGCGGTCGCCGCCGGCAGGTCCTGATCGACGACCGCACCCTGAACATCCGCCTGCACAACTGGCTCTGGTCCACCGGCATCGAGTCCGGCCCGCTGTTCCGCAGTCCCACCGGCGAGGGCGCGCTGCGCTACCAGTCCGTCGCCCAACGCTGGGCCCGCTACACCACCGCGGCCGGCGTCACCCTCAGCCTGGGCGACCTGCGCCGCGCGCACAGCGCCGAACTGCTCGCCGGTGGCGTCCCGGAATGGGTGGTGCGGGACCGGATCGGCCAGTCCACCGGCGACCTGCCCGGTGCCCGTGCCGGCGACGCGGCCGCCGCGATCACCGCGTGGAGCGCCGCCACCCGGAAGGCCGGTTGATGGCGGACTCGGTGTGGCGCAACCGGGCGTTCCGACTGTTCTGGACCGGGCAGAGCATCAACGGGCTGGGCAGTTTCGTCAGCGTCGTCGCGCTGCCGCTGCTCGCGGTCACCCGATTACACGCGTCCACCGTGGACGTCGGTCTGCTGGAGGCCGTGCAGTGGGTGCCCGCCGTGCTGATCGGCCTGCCCGTGGGCGCCATGGTCGACCGCGGTCACCGGCACCGGCGGATCATGATGTTCGCCAACCTCGGCCAGGCCGCATCGCTCGCCTCGGTGCCGATCACCGCCGCCACCGGCACGATCAGCGTGGGAACGCTGCTGGGCGCCGCCACCTCGGCGGGGCTGTTCGAGGTGTTCTTCATGACCGCCTACCAGCCCTACATCCGGGACCTGGTACCGAAGCAACAGCTCGTCACCGCGAACTCCCGGCTCCAGACCAGCCAGTCGGTCGCCCAGATCAGCGGCCCGTCGGTGGGTGGCGTGCTGGTCCAACTGGTCGGCGCGGCCAGCGCCGTCGTGGTGGACGCGGCGAGTTTCCTGGTGTCGTGGCTGTGCCTGTGGGCGGTCGGCAATGCCGAGACCACGCCGGTCGACCGGCCCAGGCGACCGATGCTGGCCGAGATCGCCGACGGGATCCGCACGCTGTGGCAGGACCGGCTGCTCGGCACGATCGCCACCGTGTCCGCGTCGGCCAATCTGCTGCTCACCGCGATCGGCGCGGTGGAGATCGTGTTCCTGGTCCGGGCGGTGCATCTGAGTGCCGGTGCGGTGGGCGCGGTGATCACCGCCGGTGGCGTGGGCGGGCTGGCCGGTGCCCTGCTGTCCGACCGGATCAGCAACCGGTTCGGCGTCGGCGCCACAGCGCGTTGCGCGCTCGCGGTGACCGCGCCGTTCACGCTGCTGATGCCGCTGGCCCGGCCCGGTCCGGTGCTGGGGCTGTTCGTGCTGGCCCAGTTCGTCGCCACCGCCGGCATCGCGGTCGCCAGCGTCACGCTGATGACCATCCGCCAGTCGGTGTGCCCGCCGGGCCTGCTGGGCAGGGTGAGCGCCGGTTCCCGACTGTTGATGTCCGCCACGATCCCGACCGGCGCGATCGTCGGCGGCCTGCTCGGCCAACACCTCGGCACCCGCACCGCGCTGCTGATCACCGCGGCCGGCTATGCCGCCGTCGGGCTGGCCGCGGTGGCCAGCCCGCTGCGGCACGCGCGGGTAACCGCAGAACCGGTTGCGGCGTAAGGAAATCAATCCCAGTGGCTGGCGCGGGCGTACTGGTCCGGCCAGGCCACCTCGGCGCCCAGCGTGTGGGCGGCACGCAGCGCCCAGTGCGGGTCACGCAGCAGCGCCCGTGCCAGGAACACCACGTCGGCCTCGCCACCGGCGATGATCCGCTCCGCCTGGTCGGCGTCGGTGATCAGGCCCACCGCGCCGGTCGGCACGTCCGCCTCGGCCCGCACCCGCGCCGCGAACGGCACCTGGTAGCCGGGGGAGAGCGGGATCTCGGCCCGCAGGTCGTTGCCGCCCGACGACGCGTCGATCAGGTCGACACCGCGCTCGGCGAGCAGCCGGGACAGCGCGACCGCGTCGTCGACCGTCCAACCGCCCGCCACCCAGTCGGTGGCCGACAGCCGCGCGAACAGCGGCCGGTCGTTGCCCAGCTCGGCCCGCGCCGCCGCCGCGATCTCCAGTGCCAGCCGTACCCGGCCGGCGAAGTCGCCGCCGTAGCGGCCGTCCCGGTCGTTGGTCAGCGGCGAGTAGAACTGGTGCACCAGGTAGCCGTGGGCGAAGTGCAGTTCCACGGCGTCGAATCCGGCCGACACGGCCCGCCGGGCGGCCGCCGCGAACGCGTCGGGCAGCGCGGCGGTCTCGTCGTCGGTCAGCGCCCTGGGCGGGTTGTCGTCGCCGAAGGCCACCGTGCCCGGCCCGACCGGCTGCCAACCGCCCTCACCCTCGGCCACCGGGCCACGGCCCTGCCACGGCGCACGGGTGGACGCCTTCCGGCCGGCGTGCGCCAGCTGCATGCAGGTCGCGGCGCCCTGCGCGTGCACGAAGTCGGTGACCCGGCGCCACGCGGCCGCCTGCTCGTCGTTCCAGATACCGGCGTCCCGCGGGCTGATCCGACCTTCCGGCACGACGGCGCTGGCCTCGGTCATCACCAGGCCGGCGCCGCCCGCGGCGAACTGGCCCAGGTGCATCAGATGCCAGTCGTTCGGCATGCCGTCGACGGATGAGTACTGGCACATCGGCGACACCCAGACGCGGTTGCGCACGGTCAGGTCGCGCACGGTGACGGGCGTGAAGAGTTTGCTCACGCCCGGATACAACTACCCGGGGCGCCGGGGCCTTCCCGGGGGCTCAGCGGTCGTAGGGGTCGTACCGCTCGTACTCACGGGTCTGCGGCGGCGGGACCGACCGCTCGACCGGGCGGGCCATGACCACGCGGGGCCGGATGAACGACGTGACGTTGGACAGCGGCAGCGTGATCGCCAGGCCGATCAGCAGGTTCAGCAGGGCCGTCGCGACCCGGTTGTCGATGTCCGCGCCCAGGCTCAGCGGGATCACCATGGAGACCACGATCAGCAGGCCCATGATCCAGCCGAAGAACTGCGTCGCGTGCGGCGTCGTGACCAGCAGGAAGTGCAGCAGCGCGGTGGCCAGCAGTGCGACGACGGCGGCCAGGATCACGTACAGCGTCGTGCTGGCGTCACCCCAGGCTCCCTCACCCTGCGGCGCCAGGATCGCCACGTGGGCGATGCCACGCGCGATGAGGATGCCGACCAGGGCGGCGAGCGCCGCCACCACGGCGGTGGCACCGCCGGCCGCCCAGATGCGGCGTGGGTCCGGACGCATGTCCGGTTCGGCGGGATTGACGTTCATGACCGTCCTCCTGGGGTTCGACATGCGCTCCCTGCCGACCAGGTACCCACGCAGCCGCGGAACCAATCCCCAGGCAGGCGGCCTCAGCCGAACTGTTCGTCGTCCCGCACCGTGTGCACGGCGGCCTCCTCGGCGGACGCGCCGGCACCGTCCACTCCGATGTCGGTGGCGAACGGCTCACCGGCCTCCGGCTCGCCTGCCACATCCACCAGGCGGCCGGAGCGGCCGTCGCCCACCTCGTCGTCCCGCGGTTCCCCATCGGTGTCGGTCGTGTCGCCGATGCCGTCGTCCTGCGGGTCGACGGCCCCGTCGTCGGGCACCTCCCTGGCCAGGCGGGAGTCCAGGCTCTCGCCGTCGGCCTCCTCGCGGGCCGTGGTGCCCCAGTCGTTCACCGCCCACGGCCGCTCGGCAGGTGAGTAGCCCTCGTCCAGCGGGTCCGCCGGGCCGCCGGCGTCCAGGGTGTCCTCGGCGTCCAACTGCTCGTAGGCGTCGTCGTCGCCGAACTCGTCGCGGTCCATCTCGCTGCTCCTTCGGTGCTGTGCTCAGTGTGGTTCGGCGGGCGGGTCGGCGTTGTCGCCGATGGCCCGCTGGACCCATGCCACGTCGTGCCAGGTGCCGTGCTTCCAGCCGATCCGCCGGTAGGTGCCGACCGGTCGGAAACCCAGCGCCGCGTGCAGGCCGACGCTCGCGTCGTTGGGCAGTGTCATACCCGCGACCGCGGTGCGGAAACCACGGTCGGCCAGGCGTCGCAACAGTGCCTCGTACAGAGCGCGCCCGCCACCCGTGCGCCGCCTGCCGGGTTCGAGGTAGACGCTGACCTCGCACGCCCACCGGTACGCCGCCCTGGCCTTGTACGGGCCACCGTAGGCGTAGCCGACGACCCGGCCGCCGTGCTCCAGCACCAGCCAGGCGTGCGCCGCATCGATCCGGTCGGCCATCTCGGCAGCCGATGGCGGCTCGCTCTCGAACGTGACGGCGGTGTCCAGGACGTAGGGCGCGTAGATCGCCGCGCACGCCAGCGCGTCGGCCGCGCACGCGTCCCGGATCGTCACCATGCCGACCATAATGGCGGGCGTGGACGGCGATGCGACGGTGGCCGGGGCGGTTCTGCGAACCCTCCGCAACGCCGGGGTTCCAGTGGTCTTCGGCCTGCCCGGCGTGCACAACCTGGCGTTCTGGCGGGTGACCGACGGCCCGGCGATCATGGGCGTCCGGCACGAGCAGACAACGGTGTACGCGGCCGACGGGCTGGCCAGGGCGAGCGGTGGCCTCGGTGTCGCGCTCACCACCACCGGTCCCGGCGCGGCCAACGCGGCCGCCGCGTTCGGCGAGGCCGCCATGGCCGGCAGCCCGGTGCTGCTGATCGCCAGCGAGATCTCGACCGCCATCGCCCGCCCCGGTGTGCTGCGCGGCGCCCTGCACGAGAGTCGCGACCAGGCCGCCCTGTTCGAACCCCTGGCCAAGGGCGTGTTCCGGCCGCGCACGGCCGAGTCGGCGGTGGCCGCCGTCGCCGAGGCCGCGACCCTGGCCATGAGTTGGCCGCGCGGCCCGGTGTACCTGGACATCCCGATGGACGTCCTGGATCAGCCGGGCGAAGCCGTCATCCCCGCACCCCCGGACCGCCGCCCACCCGACGGCTCTGTGCTGGCCAAGGCGGCCGAACTCATCGAGCGGGCCGAGCGGGTCGTGCTGTGGGCCGGTGGCGGGGTGATCCAGTCCGACGCCGAGCACGAGCTCGTGGACCTGGCAGAACGCCTGTGCGCGCCCGTGGTGACCACGTTCGGCGGGCGCGGCGCGATCCCGCCGGACCACCCGTGCGCCGTCGGCCTGCCGCCGCACGAACGCGAGGTGGCCGCCCTGATCGGTGGGGCCGACCTGATGGTCGCCGTGGGCACCGAGTTCGACGGCCCGAACACCCGCAACTGGACGATGCCCCGGCCGCCCGCGCTGGTCGCGATCAACTGCGACGTGATCGACGTGGCCAAGAACTTCCCGCCGGACGTGGCCCTCGTCGCCGACGCCAAACTGGCGCTGGGCGCACTGGCCGAGACGGTGGCCAAACGCGACCAGCCGCTGGACCACGTGGCGCGGGTTCGGGAGACCGTCCGGCAGCGACTGGGCCGGGACGCGGACAGTGCGACCCCGAGCCGGTTCCTGGCCACCGTGGACGACGTCGTCGGCCGGCACGACGCCGTGGTCGTGGTGGACATGGCGATCC
The DNA here is from genome assembly GCA_036491115.1 of Pseudonocardiaceae bacterium. Taxonomy (GTDB): domain Bacteria; phylum Actinomycetota; class Actinomycetes; order Mycobacteriales; family Pseudonocardiaceae; genus DATEPR01. The sequence continues at coordinate 12,601 of DASXCQ010000007.1, read as the reverse complement.
CCGGCTACTGGATCGGCGGCTACGGCCGGGTCGACGGGCCGCGCCGGCTGCAGTACCCGCTGGGCTGGGGCACGCTCGGCTACGCGCTGCCGGCGTCGGTCGGCGCGGGCGCGCTGCGGGCCAGGCCGGTGCTGGCGGTGTGCGGGGACGGCGGGGTGCTGTTCGCCGTCGGGGAGTTGGCCGTGCTGCGGCAGGAACGGCTGCCGGTCACCGTGCTGGTGGTGGACGACGGCGGCTACGGCATGTTGCGCTACGACCAGACCCACGCCGGCGACCCGCACCGGGGCGTCGACCTGACCCAGCCGGACTTCGCGGCGCTGGCCACCGCGTTCGGCATCCAGGCCGCCACGGTCGACGGTGATCTTGGCCCCGTGCTGGACGAGGCGCTGGCCTCCGGTGAACCGCGCGTGGTGGTGCTGCGCGAGTCGATGACGCCACCGAGAACCACATCGCCCAGATGGGGAGACGGCTATGCGGACTGAACCCACGTTGTACGAGTACGCCGGTGGCGCGCCCGCGTTCCTGGCGCTGGCCACCGCGCACCACGCCCGTTGCCTGGCCGATCCCGAGCTGAACCACCCGTTCTCGCATCCCGGCCAGCATCCGCTGCACGTGCAGCGACTGGCCGCCTACTGGGGCGAGGTGCTGGGCGGCCCGCCCGAGTACACGAAGGCGTGCGCCGACCAGGCGCACATCCTGTACCTCCACTCCGGCAACGGGATGCTGGACGACCTGGGCCGCCGGTTCGTGGACTGCTTCGTCGGCGCCATGGACGACGCGGGCCTGCCCGCCGACCCGGACTTCCGCGCCGCGATGCGCGCCTACATGGAATGGGCCGTCGCCGACGTCCTGCACTACTCGCCGCACGGCACGGCGACCCCGAAGAATGTCCCGATGCCGCACTGGTCCTGGAGCGGACTCCAGGACCGGTGACGACGGCCTGATCACCAGGGCCGCTCGACCGGTGCGTGAGCCGGGTCGACAGCGCGGGCACACAACTGCCACGCCAGGATCGCCTGGCTGGACGCCGTCGACGCATCGGAATCGACGGCGTCCCAGGTGCGCGATCAGCTCCGCGACCTACGCCTCGCTCGGGCGAGCTGGCGGCGCCGCATCCGCCGCGGCCATGCCCCGGTACAACGTCAGCTCGCCCGGCCGGAGGCCGAGGCCGTCCACATCGTCACTGTCGAACTGTTCCTCGTGCCCGGCCTGGTGCAAACCGCCGAGTACGCCCGGGCCGTGCTCGCCTCGGCCGCTGCCGAGATGGCCGAGGTGCTGGCCGAACCCGACACCGACGCGGCCGTGCGGGCACGGATTCGCCGCCAGGATGTCCTTTACGACCCGGCCAAGCAGATCGACATCGTCGTCACTGAGACGGCACTGCGCTATCGCGCCTGCCCCGTGCCGGTGTTGCGCGGCCAGCTCGACCGCATCGGCGGCCTGATCGGCCTGTCCAACGTGCACATCGGCATCATCCCGCTGGTCCGTCAGCTACCCGTCGTCCCGCTGCACGGCTACCTGCAACTCGACGATCAGATCATCGTCGAGCTCAACCACACCGAACTCACGGTCGGCGATCCCGACGAGGTCGCCGTGTACCAGCGCATCACCGACCTGTTGTGGACGGTCGCCGTCGAGGGTGATGCCGCTCGGGCATTGCTGGCCCGGATCGCGGCCGACCTGGCCGGCTGAGACGACGGTGCCCGGCACCGAAGTGCCGGGCACCGCCTGAGTTCAGCAACCGGTCAGTGGTTGTTCTTGTACTCGCGGCCGAACGTGGCCATGCCGGAACCGTTGTAGTCCCTGGGTTTCGGGCCGTCGCCGTGGCCGTGGCCGCGGTGCACCGGCTGCGGTGACACCGACTGCACGCTGTCCGCGCCGCAGATCGCGGCCGCGTCGGACACCGGGCCGAGCACCTGGTCGCTGCGCGGGATGGCGCCCGAGTGCACCGGACGGCGCGGTTCGCGGTCCAGCACCTGGCCGAGGTCCTCGGCGTGCGCGTCCCGTGCGGTGAGTGCGGACAGGCCGAACGTCGACTCGATGAGCTTCAGCGTGGACGTGTGCTCGAACGGGCCGTGGTGCACGACCCGCGCGGGTGCCAGGTTGGAGACCACGATGGCCGGCACGCGGAAGCCGAGCCGGCGGTAGTCCGGGATGGTCTGGCCGTCGGTCGGGCTGTCACCGACGTGGCTCACGGTCGCCGGGTCGGTGTCGTCGACGACCTTGGGCGGCGGCACGTGGTCGTAGAAGCCGCCCCACTCGTCGAACGTGACCACGAAGACCGTGTTGTCCAGGTAACCCGCGTCGGACAGAGCGTGGTAGGCGTCGGCGATGAACCGCTCGCCCAGCCGGATGTCGGCCAGCGGGTGGTCGTCGGCGGACGTGCCGTTGCCCTCGGTGTTGAACGCCGGGTCGAGGAAGCTCACGTTGGGCAGGTTGCCCGCGGCCACCGTGTCGATGAACGACGGCGTGGTCACCGGGATGCCCAGCGCGTCCTGGTCGCCGTCCGCGAACGGATGCCAGAACGGGAAGTACTTGGTGCCCCACAGAGCCAGGAACGGCGAGTCGCGGAAGAAGTAGCCGCCCGTCGGCACTCCCTGGGTGTTCGGGATGGGGGAGAGCTGGTCCCAGATGGTGGGCATCGTGCTCAGCACCGTGGAGTTGTGGTCCCGGTCGGTGCGGGCCGCGTGCTGGTAGAACCGGTTCGGGAACGTCTCACCCGCGAACGAGCAGAAGTAGCGGTCCAGGGTGGTGTAGTTCTCCGCGAGCGCACCGATCACCGGCACGTCCGGCACCACCTTGCGGTGCGGGCCGCCGTGGCCGTCGGTGAGGTTGGAGTAGAAGCCGATCGGGAACGTGTTGGCCACGGCCTCGGTGACACCGGGGTTGCCCGCCGGGCTGGTGGGCCGCATCAGGAAGCCGTCGTTGCGGCTCTCGTTGTGCTGGACCAGAAAGCCTTCCCAGCTGTGGTCGGGGTCGCTGTAGCCGCAACCCTGGAAGTCGGGCGCCAGCGGGTAGTTGGGGTAGACGTTGCCGTCCGGCGACGGGAAGGTCAGGTCGGTACGGCCGTCCGCGCCCGGCAGCCAGCCGAGGAAGTGGTCGAACGAGCGGTTCTCCATCATGAGGATCACCACGTTCTCGACGCCCTTGGAGCCGTGCGGGAATCGGGCCGGCGAGGCGTTGGCCACCGCCTGCGACAGGAGGTCGGCACCGGTCACGGCAAGACCGGTGGACGCACCCATGAGCTGCAGAAACGTTCGACGTGTCAGCACCATGGGAGTATTGGTAACACCCATGAACGCACCACCGGTCCGGTGTGGCCGTGGGGTGACGTCCAGGTTGCCAGATGGTCGTCCCGAACCGGGCCACCTCGGTCGTAGGCTGTCGGCTGACCTGGGCCGACCGGCGACCACGGACAGGTCGCCGCCGGCGCACTCGTAACGGTCCACGACCGACATGGAGGACACCCCGTGCCCCTGACCCCGCCGCTGCTGCCCACGTCGCTGGTGGGCAGCTACGCCCAACCGGACTGGCTGATCGACCGCGCCAAGCTGGCCGGCCGCTTCCCGCCCAGGGTGCGGGCCAAGGAGCTGTGGCGGGTGGCACCGGAGTTCCTGGCGCAGGCCCAGGACGACGCCACCCGGCTGGCGATCCGGGCGCAGGAGGACGCCGGCCTGGACATCATCACCGACGGCGAGGTCCGCAGGGAGAGCTACTCCAACCACTTCGCCACCGCGCTGGACGGCGTCGACGTCGACAATCCCGGCACGGCACTGGACCGCAGCGGCCACCCCAATCCGGTGCCCAGGGTCGTCGGCCCGATCAGCAGGCGCGGCCCGGTCGAGGTGGACGACGTGACGTTCCTGCGCGCCACCACCGACCACACGATCAAGATGACCGTGCCCGGCCCGTTCACCATGTCGCAGCAGGCGCAGAACGATCACTACCCGGACGCCGAGGCCGCCGCGATGGCCTACGCCGCGGCCGTGCACGACGAGATCGTCGACCTGTTCGCGGCGGGCGCCGACATCGTGCAGATCGACGAGCCGTACATGCAGGCCCGGCCGGAACCGGCCCGCCAGTACGGGCTGCGGGCGTTGAACGCCGCCCTGGACGGCATCGACGGGACCACCGCGGTGCACATCTGCTTCGGCTACGCGGCGATCATCCACGAGCGGCCGGAGGGCTACTCGTTCCTGCCGGAACTGGCCGGCTGCCCTGCCAAGCAGATCTCCATCGAGACCGCGCAGTCCGGCCTGGATCTGGGCGTGCTGGCCGACCTGACCGACAAGGCGATCATCCTCGGGGTGATCGACCTGTCGACGCCGGAGGTGGAGACGCCCGAGGTGGTGGCCGAGCGGACCCGGCGGGCCTTCACGTGGGTCCCGCCCGCGCGGATCACCATCGCCACCGACTGCGGCATGAAGTACCTGCCCAGGGAGTCCGCCGAGGGCAAGATGCGCTCGATGGCCGGTGCCGCCGCGATCCTGCGGGCGGAACTGGTCTGAGCGGTGGCAGCCGGGCCGGCACGCCGAACGGTCGCCCGGTGTGGCGGCGATTCCGTGGGCGGAACCGGCCTGAGCGGTCAGTTCTGGGCGGGCGCGGTGAACGTGTCGCAGGTGGCCGGGTTGCCCGACTCGTAGCCCATGGTGAACCACTGCTGCCGTTGCGCGGACGACCCGTGCGTCCACTGCTCCGGCTGCACGGCGCCGGTCGCCGCCCGTTGCTGGAAGTCGTCGCCCACCGCGGCGGCGGCGTTCAGCGCCTCCTCGATGTCGCCCTGTTCGAGCAGGCCGCGCTCGTAGGTGGAGTGCGCCCAGATGCCGGCGTAGCAGTCGGCCTGCAGTTCGGTCCGCACGGACAGGGCGTTCGCGGCGCCCGGCACGCTCTGCGACAGCCGGGCCACCTGCGCGGTGACGCCGGTGAGCACCTGGATGTGGTGGCCGACCTCGTGCGCGACGACGTACGCCTGCGCGAAGTCGCCCCCCACGCCGAACTGTCGCTCCATCTGGTCGAAGAACGACACGTCCAGGTAGACGGTGTGGTCGCCGGGACAGTAGAACGGGCCGACCTTCGCCGACTCGGTCCCGCACGCGGTCCGCACCGCCGAGGTGAACAGCACCAGTCGCGCCGGCTGGTAGGTCAGGCCGGCCTCGGTGAAGACCTGCTGCCACTGCTGCTGGGCGTCGTCGAACACGGCCCGGATGAACTGCTGCACCAAAGCCGTGGACGACGGCGTGGGCAGGTCGGGTGCCGCCGTGGCGACCGGGAAGGTGGGCAGCTGCTGCGCCGGCCCATCGACGACCATGGGCAGTGCGGACGGCGCCGCCGACCCGCCGCTCACTCCCGCCGAGCAGCCGGCCACCAGGGCAAACGCGGCAACCGCGACCACAACCATGCGCACCCGGCTGATGGTAAGCGCAGGTGAGGCAGCCCGCCCGAGATGCGCGAACCTCCCGAAACGGCCGTCAGTCCTGTAGCGGCAGCAGTTCCGACCGGAAGCCGGACAGGAATTCCTCGTACGGCACGCCACCCAGCGGGCGGATGACGAACTTGCTCAGGCCGCCCTCGATATGCCGCTCCAGCAGCGTTCTGGCGTGCTGCCAGCCGTCGGCGATCAGCTCGGTCGGGTCGGCTTCCGGCCTGCGGCGCCGGGCCGCCGCCAACTGGGCATCGGTCACGCCGGTGAGCGCCACGCCGAGGCTCAGCCCGAAGTGGTCCTCCTCGACCTCGCGGCCGGCCGCGGCCGCTGCCGCCTGGATGGCGATCCGCGCCTCGCGGGCCTGCGTCGGGTCGAGGAAGCTGCCCAGCCAGCCGTCGGCCAGCCTGCCGATCCGCTCCAACGCGGCCGGTGCCGCACCGCCCAGCCAGATGTCCAGCGGCTTGGCCGGTCGCGGTCCGACGGCGGCCTCGGTCACCGAGTGGAACTCGCCGTGGAAGGTGACCTCGTCCTGGGTCAGCAGCAGCCGCAACAGCCGTAGCGACTCGTCGAACACGGCGGCGCGCCTGCCGGGCGGCACCGCGAACAGCGGCCACTCCGCCCGCAGCGCCGGCCGCAGCCCGAACGCCGGCAACACCCGGCGCGGCGCGAGCGCGGCCAGCGACACCAACTGCTTCGCGACCAGCACCGGATGCCGGCCGGGCAGTACCGCGATGCCGGTGCCGACCTTCAGCTTGGTGGTCCTGCCGAGCGCGTGCGCCATGCCGACGAACGGCTCGACCTGACGGGAGTAGACGAGTTCGGACAGCCACAGCGAGTCGATCCCGGCGGCCTCCAGCCGGTCGACGGTCGCGGCGAACCCGGCCGGGTCGCTGTCCTGGCCCAGCCCGACGCCGATGCGTACCTTCACCGTTCCATCTGACCACGCCCCGACCCGGCAGCGCAGGCGGCGTGACCGGCGTCGCTCGCCGACAGTCCACAGTGGTCGGTCGATTCCGGTCCGGTCAGCGGGCCGAACCCGGTCAGCAGGCACACCGCGCCCACGGCGATCAGGTCCAGGCGAGCCGGACACCGGGCACCGAGGCGAACGCGGCCGTGCGCGCCACCATCGCGCCGTGGCCGGGCGCTCCGGTGGCGGCGCCGATGTCGACGGCGAACTGGACCGCGGTGGCCGCCAGACCGAGCAGCGTGCCCAGCACGGTGATCTCGCGCGGCGGGCCGGCCGGCAGCAGCCCGCGCAGGCCGATCACGGCAGGCACGAACAGCACGATGCCGGTCAGCGCCGCCGTGTGCGCGACCTGCCGTGCCGGGCCGGGACCGTAGGGCTGGGCCAGGCGGCCGATCCAGCGCAGGATGCCGTAGGTGAACAGGCCGAGGGGAGCGGCGACGAGACAGAGTCGGGGGACTGTCATGGCTGTCATCGTCTTGAGCGCGGCCGGGCCGGCCATCCGGGACGTTCCCTGGTCTTTCCCTGACATCGCCGGGGAACCGATCGTCCATCCGGGAGCGTGTCCGGCACACTGGTGGCGTGCCATCGACGATCGACGACGCAGGCGGCGCGTCCGGCCGGAAGCCCGGCTGGCTGCTGCTGATCTACCGGATCCCGTCCGAGCCGACCCGGCTGCGTGCCGCGGTGTGGCGGCGGCTGAAGGGGCTCGGCGCGATCTACCTGCAGAGCTCCACGGCCGCGCTGCCGGCCGGCCCGGTCAGCGAGCGCGCGCTGCGCAAGCTGCACCACGACATCATCGGGATGTCCGGCACGGCCGCACTGCTCAGTTGTGAGGTGCTGGTCGGCGAGCGGGACGTGATCGCCGCGTTCCAGACGGCGCGCGACGACGAGTATGAGGAGATCGTGGACAAGTGCCAGGACTTCCTCGGCCAGGTGGCGAAGGAGTACCGGGCCAACCACTTCACGTTCGCCGAGTTGGAGGAGAACGAGGAGGATCTGGTCAAGCTGCGCAACTGGCTGGCCAAGATCACCGACCGTGACGTCTTTCAGGCTCCCGGCCGGGCGGCCACGTTGACCGCGATCGCCGAGTGCGAGCGGGTGCTCGAGGAGTACGCGACCCGCGTGTACGCCGAGCAGACCGACACGCACTAACGCTCCGCCGTCACCCGCGTACGGAAGTTGGTTCGGCGGCTTACCGGATTCGCGGGGTACTACGACGCCCAGTGTGGGGGGTCGCTGACCGACCCCACCGGAGCTGGTGCCCAGGCCAGGGCCATGTGGGTCCCGGAAGGCCGCCGTGCCCGGCTCGGTTGTTCAAGATTTTTCCGAGCCCTCGGGTTAACGGTGTGTGAGTGGAACGCGATACGGCGGGCATCGGGACTGAAAGGAAGGCGCACATGGTCTCCCACAGCGAGGATGCCGCCGGGCGGCCCGGCATCACCCATGGTCGGTAACACGTCGTGAGCAGGCGTACATGGCTGGGTCCGGCGCTTCGCGCCATGCGCCGCCAGTCCTGACCGACCCGCCGCACCGCGCCATCCCGGGCAGGTGGCGCGGTGCGGCTGCGTTCACCCCCGGCCGGTGGGCCGGGTGGCCCGCCAGAGACTCCACGGCAGGACCACCAGCACCACCACCGGCAACAGCCACCAACTCGGCACGCCCACCCTGGCCAGCAGCCAGGTGAACACCAGTCCCAGCACCACGGCCACCGCGACCCGCCAGTCGTCACCGACGACGAAGTCGTAGCAGAAGGCGCCGAACGCGCGCAGTCGCCGCACCATGTCAGGCCACCCTTCCGGTCGCCACCGGGCGATCCGCGGTGCGGCGCAGCAGCGCCACCAGTCCGATCGCGACGATCGCGACCGCCGGGACGATGCCCAGCAGGGCCGCGTCGGACGCCGGCCAGTGCGCGCCGGCGCCCTCCGATCCCCAGAACAGTCCGAAACTGGTCAGCAGCACGCCGACGACGAACTTCAGCGTGTTCTCCGGCACCCGCGCCAGCGGCGCCCGCACCGCGACACCGGCGACCGCCACCACGACCACCGCCGCCACCGCCGCGACGGCGGCCAGCGGAACGTCGTGCTGGTTGGCGCCGAACGTGAGCGCGATGAACACGACCTCCAGTCCCTCCAGCAGAACGCCCTTGAACGACACCGTGAACGCGTACCAGTCGCGCACCCCGCCGCGCCCGCTGGCCGCCGCCGTCAGTGCCGCCGTCCGCTGGGTCGTGAAGATCGCGTCCTCGTCGTGCAGCGCCTTGTGTCCGCTGGCCCGCAGCACCGCCTTGCGCAGCCATTGCAACCCGAATACCAGCAACAGCCCGCCGACCACCAACCGCAGCGCGCCCAGCGGGATCAACGTCAGCGCCGGACCCAGCGCGGCCACGATCGCGGCCAACACCAGTAGCGCCGCCGCCAGGCCGGTCACCGTCGACCGCCACTCCCGCACGGTGCCGACGGCCAGCACGATGGTCAACGCCTCGACGGCCTCGACGACACAGGCCAGGAACACCGCCAGGAACAACGCGCCACCGGTCATGGCCACTCCACCTCATGTAACGACCGTTACTCCACGTCTGTGACAGCATATGTCACGGAGGTGGAGTCGACGATGCCGGCAGTACAGAGTCCGGAGTGGACGGTTGACCTAGCGCGTGCCCGGGGTGCAGGACACGTCGCGCGGCGCCTGGCCGAAACCGGCCGAGCGGACCGTGGTGAAGCATTCGACGCCGGCCGAGGGTGGCCGCCGTGTCGACGAGGGCTTCTCCGCCGTGGGGAAGCCGGCCAGCACGCACATGGTGTCGGGCAGGCCATCCGCCTGGACCGTGGTGGGGTCCTGTCCGATCCGATGATTATCGGCCGTTACGAACCTTGGGTGACGGACAGGGCCGGCAGGTGGTGTGCGGATGGCTGACCGGTGAAACACCGGGTCACGGACCGGGCATCGCGAGGACCACCGGGACGAACCCCGATGCTCCCCGGCGATGGAGGTAGCGTCACGCGGTACTCCAGGCACCTTCTACACTCATGTAGAAGGTAGCTCACCGACGCAAGGATCACCTGATGCAACAGTTCATCGCCCACTTCGGCTATCTGGCCGTGTTCCTGCTGATGGTGGCCGAATCGGCGTGCATCCCGATCCCGTCGGAGCTGATCATGTTGTTCGGCGGCGCGCTGGCCGGCGGCGCGGTCGCCGGGGTGCATCTCGACCTGGTCGCCGTGATCGTGGTCGGCGCGGTGGGCAACGTCGTGGGCAGCTACCTGGCGTGGGCCGTCGGCCGGTACGCGGGCCAGGCGGCGTGGCGCCGCTGGGGCCGGTACGTGCTGCTCACCGAGCGGGACATCGACCGTGCCGAGCGCTGGTTCGACCGGCACGGCTCCTGGTCGGTGCTGGTCGGCCGCGTGGTGCCGGTGGTGCGCACGTTCATCTCGCTGCCCGCCGGCGTTGCCGGGATGCGGCCGCTGCGGTTCGGTCTCTACACCGCCATCGGCTGCCTGCCGTGGACCGCGGCACTGGGCATCGTGGGGTACCTGGTCGGTGCCCGCTGGCAGGCGCTGGCCGCCGACTTCCACGGCCCCACCTACGTCATCGCCGCGATCCTGGCCGTGCTGATCGTGATCGGCGTCGTGGTGTTCGTCCGCAAGCGGCGCGCCGAACTCGCCCAGGAGCGTCAGGATCGGGCGTACCAGCCGTACCAGTCCCGGCTGGACGGCGAGAGGTAGTGCCGCGGGTCGACCTTCTGCGTCGGGTAGAGCCGGAACCCGTGTGGCGACCCGTTCGGTGAGTCGTGGAAGTAGACCCCGCTGACCCAGTCCGGATTGATGTCCAGTTCCATGCCGCGCACCACGCCCGCCGCGCGCAGCAGCCTGCCCAGCGTGCACACCGACAGCGCCGGCCCGGCGACGTAGACCTCCGCACCGGTCGTGGTGACGCCGAACCCGGACCGGTCGATGTACGCGGCCTGGCCGATCGTGTTGCCCCACTCGGCCTGTCCACCGCTGGCGCAGGTCGGGTTCACCACGCCGTGGTCCACCAGCAGCACCAGGTTCTGCCGCACACTGGCCACGCCGGACGTCATCCGCACCTCGTGGTCCCACGAACCGACGGTCGCCACGCCGTTGTGGCCCAGCACCAGGCTGGCCGCGCCCCTGACCAGCGGCAGCACCGTGCGGCCCTCGCTGTAGTAGCCGCCGTGGCTGTCGCCGTTGAGCCGGAAACCGCTGTTGAACGCGGCCACCACGACGCGTCCCAGCGCGGGTGTCAGCGAGGTCGGCGCATGCCAGTGGCCGCCGGGATCGTGGTAGCCGGGATGCAGCCTGCCGGTGACGAAGGTCGGGTCCAGCCACATCGCCGTGGCCACGTACGCGGTGTGCTGAGCGTCCGGGCGCAGGGACGCGACCCGCACCGCCGGGTGGCCGCGCACCGTGACCACCGTCTGCCAGCGGCCTTCGCCGGGCAGCGCGGTTCCCGCGGCGACGGGGGTGATCGGTGGTGGCGCGGGTAGTCCGGCCACGTGTCTGGCCGGCGGCGGTGTGCCGACCACGCCGGCCGCCGGTGGGATGCCGTGGGTGGGCGTGCCGCCGACGGCAGGCGGGTGGCGGTCGTACTGCTGGCGTTCCAGCCAGGTGACCACACCGCCCAGGCCGTGGTCGCGGCTCCACTCGGCCAGCCGGGCGGCCGAGCTGTCGCTGCCCGGCACGGTCAGCGCATCGCCGATCGACCAGCCCGTGACGGCGAGGAACCCGCACAGCCCGAGGAGCACGCCCCGCACCACCCAGCGCCGCCAGGGACGTCGTCGCTGGTGGGACGGGATCGCGATCCGCGCGGTGTCCTCGAACCGGTCTGTGTCGTGCTCGGTCGGCCAGCCGTCACCAGGCATGCGTGCCACATCCTCACTAACATCTACAACGTTGTAGAGGTTAGTTCGCGTGGCCGTGTGCTTGCTGTGTGGCGAGAACGAGGGTGGCGACGGCGAGCAGGACCAACGACGCCGACTCGACGGCCAGCGCCGGGACAGTGGCCCTGACGTTCTCGTCGTAGACGTACGCGCCGACCAGCACGCCCAGCACCGGATTGACCGTGGCGACCACCGGCAGGCTGGCCGAGAGCGGGCCGGACCGGAACGCCAACTGGCTGAACACCACGCCGCTGAGGCCGACGACGACCAGCGCGTACGGCTGCCAACTCGTCACCAGTACCACCAGGCCCCGGTCCAGCAGGCCGACCGACGACTTCAGCAGCGCCGCCTCGCCGGCGAACAGAATCCCTGACGCCACACCGAGAATCATGGCCCTCACCCGGCCTGCCGTCCGTACCGCGACGACCGCGCACGCGACGACGGCGGCCAGTCCGATGGCACCGGTGAGGATCGCCGGGCCGACGTCGGGGGGCTGCGATGCCGTGCGGGACGGCGTGCCGGCCAACAGGAAGCCGGCCAATCCGATGACCAGGAGGGCCGCCCAGACGAGTTCACGGACCGTGACCCGCTCGCGTAACAGGGCCCGGTTCAGCGGCAGCGCGAACAGCACCGCACACACCAACAGTGGCTGCACCACGGAGAGTTGCCCGAACCGCAGTGCGGTCGCGTGCAGGACGAAGCCGACGCCCTGCAACGCCACGGCCAACAGCCACGGGCGGTGGGTGACCGTCGCCACGACGGACGTGGCCACCGTGGCATCCGGCCGCCCGGCCACGGACACCGCCGTCCGGTGTTGCAGCGTGCTGGCCGTCGCACCGCAGGTCGAGGCGCCCAGCGCGGCGGCGACCGCGGTCCACAACGACACCACACGAAGCTCCCACGACGGTCGCGACCGGGACGCCCGCGATCCTACATGTTGTAGGAGTCGCAGCGACCGTCCGGATCGGCCGGCATGATCGGGATTGTCCGAAACGAGGGGAGTGAGCCATGTCGTTGCTGACCACAGACGGTCGGTCCGCCGTGCTGGTGCGCGAGGCCGACACCGAGACGCTCGGCACCGAGTCCAACATCGTCCGGCCGTATGCCGACGCCAGCGCCACCGGGGGAGCGCTGAGCAGTCAGCGGCTGACCCTGGGCGAGGGCGCGAACGGCGCGGTGCCGCACCACCACACCCGGTCCGCCGAACTGTTCTTCATCCTGGACGGATCGCTCCAGGTCCTGGCCGGCGACCAGGTCGCCACCGCCGAGACCGGCGACTTCCTGGTGGTGCCACCGATGATGCCGCACGCGTTCG
>DASXCQ010000006.1:0-34407 GCA_036491115.1 Pseudonocardiaceae bacterium | reverse complement strand
CCCCCCCCCCCCCCCCCCCCCCCCCACGACTCGACACGGGGATGACCGTACGTGCTCAGCTACCGGTCTTCCACCAGTCCTCAGGCGTCAGGTACTCCTGCGACAGGTTGGAGAAGGAGTTCGCCGGGCCCTTGAGGGTCTTCTTCCAGATCCAGATCCGGTCCTCGGCCGGCTGGAAGATCGCCGGGAGGTCCTTACCGATCAGGTTGGACTCCTTGACCAGGGCGTCCGGGTCGGTGCCGAACACGGAGTTGTGGATCGCGGCGTCCACGGCCGGGTTCTTGTAACCACCGAAGTCGAACGAACCGGTCGAGTTGAAGATCGAGTCCGAGGTCGGGTACAGGAAGCCGGTGAAGCCACCGAAGTCGGACATACCCCACTGGTTCGCGGTCGACGGCGAGTCGACGTCGTCAGCCAGACCAACGAGCTGGTTGAAGGTGTACGGCTTGATCGTGATGGTGATACCGAGCTGCTTGGCGGCCGAGACGATGGCCTCGACCTGCTGCCCGGTCGCCGCAGGCTGGTTCGCGTAGAGGAACTGGAAGTTGATCTTCTGGCCCTGCGGGATGTTGGCGCCACAGTTCTTCGGGCCGGTACCCGGGCTGGTGCAGGTCAGCGCGCCTGCCTGGACGGTCCAGCCGTGCGCGGCCATGAGCTGCTTGGCCGTGCTGATGCTGTACGGGTAGACGGCGGTCGTCTGGGCCAGCTTGGAGTACTGGCTGCTCGGCAGGGACGCGATGGTGCTGTACGCCTGGACAGCGGCGTTCTTGTACGCGCCCTTGATGACCGCGGCCTCGTTCTGCAGGTGAGCCAGGGCCTGCCGGAAGTAGAGCTGGCTGACGATGTTGTTGAAGTTGTTCGTGGTGTCCTTGAAGTTGAAGTACATGTAGCTGAAGCCCGTGCTCGGCAGGCCGTAGTAGGCGTAGCCGGGGGCGTTCTTCGTGGCCTTCTGCAGCTGCGGCAGGTCGGTGAAGTCGACCCGGCCGACGTCCAGCTTGCCGGACAGCACGTCGTTCCACTCGGCGTCGGTGGAGGTGTAGGCCAGCTCATCGATCTCGTCGATGTTCGGCTTCTCGGTGCCCGTGTACGCCGGGTTCGCCACCAGGTTGGTCGCGTTCGTCGACGTGTTGTACGTCTTGATCTTGAACGGGCCGTCGACCGTCTGCCAGAGCGGGTTCGACGCGTAGGTCGACAGGGTCGTCGACTGCTTGAACAGGAAGTCGTAGATCTTCTTCGCGTTCGCCGGGTTGTTGAAGTCCGCGATGTGCGGACCACCCTCGGCGGCGACGTTCCAGGCCTGCGAGGGCAGCGGCTCGATCGACGTGGCCAGCTCGTTGGCCATCAGCCAGGCCGAGTTGAAGGTCTTGTCGATCTTCAGTACCACGGTCTGCGGGTCGGTCGCGGTAGCGCTGACGATGTTGTCCGGGAACTCACCGGGGGTGTAGCCGGACAGGTTGGCCGGGCTCTCCTTCACGGCGGCCTTGGTCACCGCGATGGTGAACAGAACGTCGTTCGCGTCGACCGTCTTGCCGTCCGACCACTTGTAGCCCTTGTCGAGCTTGATCGTGATCGTCTTGTTGTTGTCGGCGAACTGCGGCCGCTCGGCGAGGCTGCGCGAGAAGTCGACGGTGGGCGACGCACCGGTGGTCGGCCAGTACAGCGGCCGCCACATCAGGTCGTCGAAGGAGAAGGCGTTGTAGACCGACGCGTGCTGGCTGTCCTCGATGGGGAGGATGAAGTTCGGGCCGGCCCCGGGGGACTCGGCGTAGGTCACCACTCCACCCTTGGTCGGCGAACCGGTCGCCGCCGGGATCGAGCCGTAGCCGCCTGCGACGTTCTTGTTCAGCCCGTTGTTGCCACTACCTCCACTGCCACATGCGGCCAGCGCCAGGGCGCCTGCCGCGGCGAGTATCGTAAGCCTGAGTCCCATTCGGGTGCCCTTGGCCATTCTTCGGAACCTTCCCCACTCTTGGTATGGGCACGGACCATAGCGCCGCGCCTCAGACAGCCGTCGTGCGGCCCGCCGAGAACGGCGATCGGCCTACACGGCAGTCACCCGGGCGGCCTGCCGGCCACTTTATACCTCGGCAAGATCGAAACCGCCATTTTCCTTCTGTTAATCGTTAGTTTCGAGGCGGCGGGATGGACGACTATAGATCGAAACAGGTCCAAACGCCCACAGTGGGGTGGCCTGCGCTGGTCCCCTGACCGGGTCCGCCGAACCCCCCGGATGCTCGGCGTTCACAGTTTGGCGATGGTGTGAACGGCTCGGACGTGCAGCGTTACGGGTTCCGAGTCCGAAGCCGTTGCGCGACGAATTCGCCGCTCAGTCGTGACCTGAGGGGTGTTCGGGGCGGTTGCCCGGCGGAATCGGCCGACAGCGGAGCGTCGTCAATCGGTGCTCCACAGGGTTTCCCGATGTCTATCCGAAATGGATCAAAACAGTTTCGCCCGCAGCGACAGGGGTTGCCGGCCGGCGGGCGGTTGGTAAAGCTTGCCTCGTGGTCACTTCGATCGCCGTGCTGTCGGACGTCCACGGCGTGCTCCCCGCCCTCGACGCGGTCCTGCGCGAGCCCGATGTGCTGGCCGCGGACCGGATCGTGCTCACCGGTGACATCGCGGCAGGTCCCCAACCGATTGAGGTTCTCGATCGGTTGCTCGGCCTGGGCGAGCGCGTGGTGTGGGTGCGGGGCAACGCGGATCGCGAACTGGTAACGCTGGCCAGGGGCGGCGGCGCCGACATCCCCGACCCGATCGCGCCCTGGGCGGCGGCGCGACTGCGGCCCGACCTGGTGGAGTGGTTGGACCACCTGCCGCACCCGGTAGTCCTGTCAGTGGCCGGATTCGGTGACGTCCTGTGCTGCCACGGGACCCCGAGGGACGACGAGGAGGTCGTCCTCGTCGACACCCGCCTGGACCGGTGGGCCGAGGTGTTCGCCGACCTGCCGGACAGCGTCACGACCGTCGTCTGTGGGCACACGCACATGCCCTTCACCCGCCTCGCGCACCGGCGCCTGGTGGTCAACCCGGGCAGCGTGGGCATGCCCTACGGCCGGCCGGGCGCGCACTGGGCGCTGCTGGCCGACGGCGTCGTCGCCCTGCGCCGCACCGAGTTCGACGCCGACGCGGCCTGCGCCGGCATCGTGGCGGCGTCGTCCTACCCGGACGTGACCGAATGGGTGGACTTCTTCGTGCGTGGGAGAGCGAGTGACGCGGAGGCACTGCGGGCGTTCGCACCGCGTGACGGTCGAACGGGCCCGTTATAAAGCCATACGCGGGGCATCGGAGTCAATACCCGGACGCCCCCGGTTTCCCGATCGCAATAATCACGTAACCGTTCCGAATGCCCGGGTGCATTCCGGATCGGTAATCCGCCGTTCAACGACGGAACTTCGGTGACGGTTCGCGATGAAGTCGGCCCCCGAACAACCACGGAAAGTGTTCGGCGCCCGTCCACCCCATCGGGGCAGGCGGACGCCGAACGGTCCGGCAGGTCAGTGCTGGCCGCCGGACAGCGCCTGGGTCAGGTCGGCCGTCTGGTCGGCGGGCGGCGCCGTGATCGTCACCGGCGTGCCGAAGTCGGACAGCGTGGCGGTGACGTCGACGGTCACGTTGCCGTTCCGCGCCGAGTCGGCGGTGCCCTTCAGGGTCTCGTGCAGCATGATCCGCCGCACCTGGCCCTGGTCGTCAATCCACACCTGCGCGGGCAGCGTGTGCGAGCCGAGCTGCTGTTCCAGCACGTGGATCGACCGCTGGGTGGCCGAACTCTGCCCCCGCGCCGCCCGATCCAGGTTCAGGTCGACGTTGTAATGCGTGGTGGGGACGCCGTCGATGGTGTCCTGGCCGACCTTGGTCACCGTGCCGCCCGCGCCGCGCAGGAAGCCCAGCATCGCGGTCGGGTCGCTCGGCGAGTCGGTCAACAGTTGCTGGAACGAGCCGTCACCGTGCTGGGACAGCGCGGTCAGGTCGACCGAGATCCACTTCCGGCCGTGCGACAGCCTGGCCAGCAACGAACCGGGCAACCGGGCGTACAGCGTTCCGCCGACGAACCGGGTCTCGCCGTTGCCCTGGGTGCCCGGCACCGTCTCCACCAGGTCCGCCGCCCGGTCGGCGAACCGGATCGAGCCGTTGGCCGTGATCGGCACGCCCTGCTGGCCCATCGACACCGTGGTGTCCGTGGTGATGTGCGCGGAACGGGTGGACGTGGTCTTCGCGAACGCGCCGGCGACCGCGGCCTTGTCCGCCGGGTTGACGGTGGTCGGCGCGGACGCGGGCGCTGATCCGGTGGAGCTGACCACCGGAGCGCTCGTGGTCGCCGAGCCGCTGGTACCGGCGCCGGTGGCCGATGCGCCACCCTGCAGGCAGGCGGCTGTCAGCAGGCCGGTGGCGGTGACCACCGCGCCGGCGGCGAGCATGCTGCTCACCCGTCGCATGTGCCCTCCTCGTGTCGGCATCGGGCTGACTGCCCGTGACCGGGAGGTGCCCGACCGGCCGCCGCTCTCCTCGCCTGAGTGACCGCTGTCACATCTGGCGGGGCGGGATACCGAACGGCATTCGATCTGACCGAGGATGGCCCGATGGCGAGCGACGTACAGACGGTCCTCGGACCGGTGGCGGTGTCCGACCTGGGCCCAACCCTGATGCACGAGCACGTCTTCGTGCTCACCACGGACGTGCAGCGCAACTACCCCGACGAGTGGGGCGACGAGGATGCCAGGGTCGCCGACGCCGTCGCGAAACTCCGCGAACTGACCGGCATCGGCGTGCGGACCATCGTCGACCCGACCGTCATCGGGCTGGGCCGGTACATCCCGCGCATCCGGACCATCGCCGAGCAGGTGCCGGAGCTGAACATCGTTGTGGCGACCGGGGTCTACACCTACACCGACGTGCCGGGCTTCTTCGTGCACCGAGGACCCGGCCTGGCCGAGGGTGTGCCCGACCCGATGGTCGACATGTTCGTCGCCGACATCACCACCGGCATCGCCGGCACCGGCGTGCGGGCCGGACTGCTCAAGTGCGCGATCGACAAGGCGGGCCTCACCCCCGGCGTGGAGCGGATCATGCGGGCCGTCGGCGAGGCCCACCTGCGTACCGGCACGCCCGTCACCGTGCACACCCATCCGCGCTCCCGGACCGGACTGCAGGTCAAGCGCGTGCTGGTCGACGAGGTCGGTGTCGACCCGCGCCGGATCGTCCTGGGCCACAGCGGTGACACGTCCGACGCCGACCACCTCACCGAGCTGGCCGAGGCCGGTTTCCTGCTCGGCATGGACCGGATGGGCATCAACACCGAGATCAGCTTCGAGCAGCGGTGCGACATCGTGGTGGAGATGTGCCGGCGCGGCTTCGCCGGCCAACTCGTGCTGTCCCACGACGCGGCGTGTTATATCGACTGGGTGGACCCGAACGTGCGGCCGCTGCTCACCCAGTGGCACTACCTGCACATCGAGCAGGAGGTGCTGCCCTACCTCCGGGAACACGGCGTGACCGAGGACCAGATCACCGCGATGCTGGTGGACAACCCGCGCGCCTACTTCCAGCAGTGACGACAACCCGAGTGAGGAGCACCATGGCCCCCGCCCCGCTGTCCAGCGTCGCCGACCTGGTGGACGTCGATTCGCTGCTCTCCGACGAGGAACGCCTCATCCAGCGCACCGTGCGCCAGTTCGTGACCGACAACGTGCGCCCGAACATCGCCACCTGGTTCGCCGACGGCATCTCGCCCAGGGAACTGGCGCCCGAGCTGGGCAAGCTCGGCCTGCTCGGCATGCACCTGACCGGCTACGAGTGCGCCGGCACCAACGCGGTCAGCTACGGACTGGCCTGCCTGGAACTGGAGGCGGGGGACAGCGGGCTGCGCAGCTTCGTGTCCGTGCAGGGCTCGCTGGCCATGTACTCGATCTGGCGGTGGGGTTCAGCCGAACAGAAGCAGGAGTGGCTGCCCAGGATGGCGGCCGGCAGCGCCATCGGCTGCTTCGGTCTCACCGAGCCCGACCACGGCTCCAACCCCGCCGGCATGACCACCCGCGCGGTGCGGGACGGCGACGACTGGATCCTCACCGGCAACAAGCTGTGGATCACCAACGGCAGCATCGCCGACGTGGCAACGGTGTGGGCCCGCACCGAGGACGGCGTCCGCGGTTTCCTGGTGCCGCGCGGCACTCCCGGTTTCTCCACGGTGGACGTGCACGGCAAGCTGTCGCTGCGCGCGTCGACCACGTCGGAACTGGTGCTGGACGGTGTGCGGCTGCCCGACTCGGCGCGGCTGCCCGAGGCCCGTGGTCTGGCCGGCCCGCTGAGCTGCCTGAACGAGGCCCGGTTCGGCATCATCTTCGGTGCCATGGGCGCGGCCCGCGACTGCCTGGACAGCACGCTGGACTACGCCAGGACCCGTGAGCAGTTCGACCGGCCGATCGCCGGTTTCCAGCTCACCCAGGCGAAACTGGCCGACATGGCCGTCGAGCTGGCCAAGGGTCTGGTGCTGGCGCTGCACCTGGGCCGGCTCAAGGACGCCGGCACGCTGCGGCCCGAGCAGGTCAGCGTCGGCAAGCTGAACAGCGTCCGCGAGGCACTGGAGATCGCTCGGACGTGCCGCACGATCCTGGGCGCCGCGGGCATCACCACCGAGTTCCCCGTGCTGCGGCACGCCAACAACCTGGAGTCGGTGCTGACCTACGAGGGCACCAGCGAGGTCCACCAACTGGCCATCGGCAGGGCGCTGACCGGGATCTCCGCCTACACCTGAGACCGGGAACTTTCACGGGTGGCCTGGGCCGGTCGACGGGTGCCGCCGCGTTGCCTTGACCGGGGTGGTGGCGTGCGTACGTTGCGGTTCTCATGCGCCTTCCCACCCGACGTCGGGGCGTCGTCGCCCCGGCGATCCTGCTCGCCGCCGCCACCGTGACCGCGGTGACCGTCGGTGCGACGAACACGCCGGCCGCCGCCGCGGTCGCGAACCCGTGCACCGCCACGTACACCGTGGCGTGGCAGACGCCGTCCAACAGTCCACCGGACTTCGGCGTCACCATCACGATCACCAACACCGCCACCTACGGCATCACCAACTGGACCGCGTCGTTCGACTACACGGCGGGCCAGGCCCTCATCCCCGGCACGGCGTTCAGCGCCAACGTGACCCAGCACGGCACCACCGTGCAGGCCACCCCGGCCGGCAGCTTCAACGCCAACCTGGCACCGGGCACCAGCACGTCGTTCGGGTTCAACGCCACCTTCGACGGCACCCACAACCCGATCCCCACGCTCACCTGCGTCGGCCCGAGCCAGGGCACGTCCAGCGCGACGCTGTCCGGGGCGCTGGACCCGTTGGGCATCAACACGGCCGCGTGGGACACCAACTTCGTCGACCCGTCGATCGCCAGCCAGATGTCGGCCGCGAAGGTCGGCCTGGTGCGGTATCCGGGCGGGTCGTGGGCCGACCAGTACCAGTTCGGGACCAACACGGTCGCGGGCGCCGTCCAACCGGTGAACTACGGCCAGTTCTCCTCACAGGTCGACGCCGTGTCCGGCGGGCAGAAGTTCAACACCATCGACTACGGCTCCGACACCCCGCAGACCGCGGCCGACTGGGTCAAGCAGTCGCAGGCGGCCGGCCAGGGCGCCGCGCTGTGGGAGATCGGCAACGAGGAGTACGGCTCCTGGGAGGTCGACAACCACGCGGCGCCGCACACCGCGACGTCCTACGCCACCAACGCCCTGCCCTACCTGCAGGCGATGAAGGCGGTCGATCCCAAGGCCCAGATCTGCTACGACTACGCGATGGACGGCGGCCTCGCGCCCGGTGCCGGCGTGGACGGCTGGCAGAACTGGGACGACACCATCCTCAAGGCGGACGCCGCCGACATCGACTGCGCCGATGTGCACTGGTACCCGATCAACGGCACGCCGACGGAGAGCGTCCAGTCCATCATGGAGCTCGTGGACAACATCCCCGCCGCTGCCGCGGAGATCCACGGTGAACTGTCCACGAACGACCCGAGCGACTACTTCCTGGTCGGCGAGACCAACATGTCGCAGACGGCCAACGAGTGGAACGAGGAGCCCGTCGGCGCCCTGTTCGCCGCGGCCAACACCATGGAGTGGCTGTCGTTCGGCGCGCAGAGCGTCGACTGGTGGGACGTGCACAACTACGGCTCGCCGACCGCCGACTTCGGCATGTTCTCCTCCGGCAGTACCGGTGAGCCCACGGTGGACACGCCGTATCCGCCGTACTTCGGCTACCAGCTGGCGGCCAAGCTGGCCGTCAAGGGCGCCACGGTCGGCACGCTGGACCTGGGCATTCCCAACGTGTACAGCTACACGTCGCGGCAGCCGGACGGCTCCTACGCCGTCATGCTGGTCAACGGCGACCCCACCACGACGGTGCCGGTGAGCGCGTCGAGCATCGGCATCACGGGCGCGGCCACCCAGTACACCTACGACAACGCCAACCCGTCGGTGGTGCAGGGCTCGTTCAGCGGCACCACGCTGACCCTGCCCGCCGAGTCGATCGTCGTCCTCACCACCGGCACGGCACCACCGCCACCGACCACCACCGTGGCCGCACCACCGCCGACCACGACGGTGGCCGCACCGCCGACCACCACGACCGCGGCTGCTCCGCCGACCACCACGACCGCCGCCGCTCCGCCGGCCGGCTCGGGCTGCTCCGCGAGTTGGACGGTGTTCAGCTCCTGGCCGGGCGGTTTCCAGCTCAACTTCACGGTCACCAACCAGGGCACGACACCGACCAACGGCTGGCAGGTCGGCTTCACCTGGCCGGGCGCCCAGACGATCACCCAGATCTGGAGCGCGAGCGAGACCCAGACAGGTGCCGACGTGCGGGTGACGAACGCGAGTTTCGACGGGACGGTCGGCCCGGGAGGCACCACGACGTTCGGCTTCCTGGGGTCCGGCGCCCCACCGACGTCACTGCCCACTGTGACCTGCGGCGTGACATAGGCAGTCTTGCCCGGCTCGTTGGTCACCGGCGGCGGCACCCACCAGAATGGCCACCGGAGTGCCTGTCCATCACCCGAAGGGACCAATCGCACATGAAGCCAAACCTGGGCCTACTCGTGCTTCTCGAGGCGAAACCGGGCAAGGAGGGTGAACTGGCCGCGTTCCTGGAACAGGGACGTGCGCTGGCGGAGGCCGAGCCGGGTACGGTGACCTGGTACGCGTTCCAGGTCAACGAGTCCACCTACGGCATTTTCGACACCTTCGAGACCGAGGACGGCCGCCAGGCCCACCTGTCCGGCGAGATCGCAGCGGCACTCGGCCAGATCGCGCCCGACCTGCTGGCGTCGGCACCGGACATCCGGCCGATCGACGTCCTGGCAGCCACCTGACACACCCTCCGGGGGCCGGCGACGCCGGCCCCCGGAGCAGTCACACGGCCAGCCGGCCGCCGTCCACCGGCAGCACGGCGCCGTGCACCATCCTCGCCGCGTCCGAGGCCAGGAACACGATTCCGGCGGCGATCTCGTCCGGCGTGCTGACCCGGTTGGCCGGGGTGGTCGCGGCGAGCTGGTCCAGCGCGTCGCCCATGACCTGGGTGCCCTCGGTGCGGGTCGGTCCGGGGCTGACGGCGTTGACCCGGACGCCCGCCGGACCGAACTCCGCGGCCCACGACTTGGTGAGCAGTTGCAGTGCCGCCTTGGTGGAGCCGTAGAGCGGCATCCCGGCCTGGCCGAAGCTGGCCACCATCGTGGTGACGTTGACGATCGCCCCGCCGCCTCGCTCGGCCATCAGCGGTGCCAGTTCGGCCACCAGGTAGAACGGTGCCTTGACGTTCACCGCGTATGCCGTGTCGAAGTCGGTCTCGGTGACCTGTGCGGTCGGCGCGAACGGGAACGTACCCGCGTTGTTGACCAGCACGTCGACGTGCCCGTCACCGACGGCGACTGATTCCTTGGCCAGTTTCCGCACGCTGTCGGTGTCCGCGAGGTCGGCGGGCAGGAAGTCGGCGTCGCCACCGGCCGCCCGGATGTCGCGCACCGCCTGGTCGCCCCGGTCTCGGTCGCGCCCGGTGATGATCACGTGGGCGCCGCGCTCGGCCAGTTGGGTCGCCACGGCGCGTCCGATGCCGCTGGTGCCGCCGGTGACGAGTGCGGTCCGGCCGGCGAAGTCCTTGCTCATGTCCCACCTTTGGGTTTGTTGGAGTAACTGCTCCAATCCTGTAACGGAAAAAATGGAGTGTCAACTCCAAAACTGGTACGGTGGGCCTTGTGACGCTGTCCACCTCCGGCACCCGCCTGACCGCCAAGGGCATGGCCACCCGCGCCCGGATCGTCGATGCGGCATCGGACCTGATGCTGGAGCGAGGCGTCGCGCGTACCACGATCGAGGACATCCAGGAGACGGCCGGCGTCAGCGCGTCGCAGCTCTACCACTACTTCACCGACAAGAACGATCTCGTGCTCGCCGTCATCGACCACCAGTCGGACTTGGTGCTGGGCATCCACCAGGAGAGCCTGGACCGGCTGGACAGCTTCGCGGCACTGGAGGTGTGGCGGGACAAGGTGATCGACGTCGTCCGCGCCACCCACTGTGCTGGCGGCTGCCCGCTCGGCTCCCTGGCCAGCGACCTCGCCGAGACCGACCCGATCGCCCGCGCCCGGCTGGCCAGGGCGTTCGGACTGTGGGAGGAGCTGCTCCGGGTCGGGCTGGCGGCCATGCGGGAACGCGGCGAACTACGCCCCGACACCCCGACCGACGACCTGGCGCTTGCCATGCTGGCCGGGTTGCAGGGTGGTCTCCTGCTCAGTCAGATCCGCAGGGACACCCAGCCGATCGAGGTCGCGATCGACACGGCCATCGCCCACCTACGCACGATGCGCCCGTGAGCCGGCCGATGTGCGGGGTGGAGCGCATCGTTTCAGGCTATCGCGCGCCGCGATCGTCGCAGCATGTCGCAGTGCCCGCTGGTGAACTACTTGTCGTAGGCCAGATTCGGGCTCAGCCAGTGCTCCACTTCGGACACCGGCACACCGCGCCGGGCGGCGTAGTCCGCGATCTGGTCGCGGCCGACCCGACCCACGGTGAAGTAGCGGGACGCCGGGTGGGCGAAGATCAGGCCGCTCACCGCCGCCGCCGGCGTCATCGCGAACGACTCGGTCAGCCCCATGCCCACCTCCTCCGCACCGAGCAGGTCGAACAGCAGCCGCTTCTGGCTGTGGTCCGGGCTGGCCGGGTAGCCCAGCGCCGGCCGGATGCCGCGGAACCGTTCCGCGTGCAGGTCCGCGATCGCCGGATCGGCGTCCGGCTCGAACCAGGCGCGCCGGGCGGCCAGGTGGATGTACTCGGCGAACGCCTCGGCCAGTCGGTCGGCCAGCGCCTTGACCATGATCGCGCGGTAGTCGTCGTTCTCCGCCTCGTACCGCGCCGCCAGCTCGGCGGCGCCGTGGATGCCCACCGCGAACCCGCCGATGTGGTCACCCGCCGGTGCGACGTAGTCGGCCAGGCACCGGTTGGCCCTGCCCTCCGGCTTCTTGGTCTGCTGGCGCAGCATGGGGAAACCGTCGCCGTCGGCCAGGACGATGTCGTCGCCTTCGGCGTGCGCCGGCCAGAACCCGTACGCGCCCCGCGCCGTGAACCAGCCGTTCGTGATGATCTCGTCCAGCTGGGTGTTCGCGTCGTCGAACAGTTCCCTGGCCACCGGCTGGTCCAGGATCGCCGGGTACTTGCCCTTCAACTCCCAGGCCAGGAACAGGAACTGCCAGTCGATCATGGCACGTAGCTCGTTCAGGTCGGGGTCGACCACCCGCACGCCGGTGAAGTCCGGCACCGGCAGGTCGGCGAAGTCCACCACCTCGCGGTTGGCCCGCGCGGCGGACAGGCTGAGCATCGGCTGCCGCTGGCTGGCCGCGTGCCGCTCGCGCAGCCGCTCCTGCTCGGCGCGGTTGCTCGCGTCCAGTTCGGCGGCCCGCGTCGGGTCGAGCAGATCGGACACCACGCCGACCACCCGCGATGCGTCCAGCACGTGCACTGTCGCGCCGTCGTAGGCGGGCGCGATGCGCACCGCCGTGTGCTGGCGGGACGTGGTGGCGCCGCCGATCAACAACGGCAGCTTCAGGCCCCTGCGGCGCATCTCCGTTGCCACACCGACCATCTCGTCCAGTGACGGCGTGATCAGGCCGGACAGCCCGACGGCGTCGGCGCGTTCCTCGATCGCGGTGTCCAGCACCACCGACGCCGGGACCATCACACCCAGGTCGACGACCTCGTAGTTGTTGCAGCCCAACACGACGCCGACGATGTTCTTGCCGATGTCGTGCACGTCGCCCTTCACCGTGGCGAGCACGACCTTGCCCTGACCGCGCGTGTTGCCCAGCCTGGCCTTCTCCGCCTCCATGAACGGCTCCAGGTGCGCCACCGCCCGCTTCATCACCCGCGCGCTCTTGACCACCTGCGGCAGGAACATCTTGCCGGCGCCGAACAGGTCGCCGACCACCTTCATGCCGTCCATCAGCGGACCTTCGATCACGTCCAGCGGCCGGTCCGCCTCCAGCCGAGCCTCCTCGGTGTCGGACTCGACGTAGTCGACGATGCCGTGCACGAGCGCGTGCGACAGTCGCTCGGCGACCGGAGCCTCCCGCCAGGACAGGTCCACCACCCGCTTGGTGCCCGAGCCCTTGACGGTCTCGGCGAACTCGACCAGCCGGTCGGTGGCGTCCTCCCGCCGGTCGAACAGCACGTCCTCGACCAGCTCCAGCAGGTCGGCCGGGATGTCCTGGTAGACGGCGAGCTGGCCCGCGTTCACGATGCCCATGTCCAGCCCTGCCCGCACCGCGTGGA
The DNA here is from genome assembly GCA_036491115.1 of Pseudonocardiaceae bacterium. GTDB lineage: Bacteria > Actinomycetota > Actinomycetes > Mycobacteriales > Pseudonocardiaceae > DATEPR01. The sequence goes on along the minus strand of DASXCQ010000006.1, from coordinate 21,609 downwards.
AAAGGAACGCCGAGTGCATCGCCTCACGCACGACGTTGTTGCCACGGAAGGAGAACGACAGGTTCGAGATGCCGCCGCTGGTCCGCACACCAGGACAGCGCTGCTTGATCAGCGGCAGTGCGTCGATGAACGCCTTGGCGTAGCCGTTGTGCTCCGGGATGCCGGTGGCGACCGCGAGGACGTTCGGGTCGAACACGATGTCCTCGGGCGGGAAGCCGATCTCGTGCACCAGCAGGTCGTAGGCCCGCCCGCAGATGGCCACCTTGCGTTCGGTGGTGTCGGCCTGGCCCTTCTCGTCGAACGCCATCACCACCACACCGGCGCCGAAGTCGCGGACCCGCCTGGCGTGCTCCAGGAACTGCTCCTCGCCCTCCTTGAGGGAGATCGAGTTGACCACGCCCTTGCCCTGCACGCAGCGCAGCCCGGCCTCCAGCACGGTCCACCGCGAGCTGTCCACCATGATCGGGATGCGCGCGACCTCCGGCTCGGTCGCGACCAGGTTCAGGAACGTCGTCATGGCCTGCACGCTGTCCAGCAGGTCGGCGTCCATGTTGACGTCCAGCAGGTTCGCGCCGCCCCGGACCTGGTCCAGCGCCACGTCGACGGCTGCCTGGTGGTCACCGGACTCGATCAGCCGCCGGAACTTCGCCGACCCGGTGACGTTGGTCCGCTCGCCGATCATGACGAAGCCGGTGTCGTCGCCGATGCTGAACGGCTCCAGACCGCTGAACCGGGTGCGCGATCGCGGTGCCGGCACGATCCTGGGCTCCCGGTCGGCCACGGCGGCGGCCAGCCGGGCGATGTGCGCAGGGGTGGTGCCGCAGCAACCGCCCACGATGTTCACCGTGCCGGCGGTGACGAACTCGCCGAGCAGCCAGCCGGTCTCGGCGGGGGTCTGGTCGTAGCCGCCGAACGCGTTGGGCAGGCCGGCGTTGGGGTGGCACGCGGTGTAGGTGTCGGCCAGCCGGGCCAGTTCGGTGATGTGCGGGCGGATCTCCTGCGCGCCCAGTGCACAGTTCACGCCGACGATCAGCGGATTCGCGTGCTCCACCGAGTCCCAGAACGCCTCGACGGTCTGCCCGGACAGCGTCCGGCCGCTCTTGTCGACGATGGTGACCGAGATCCACAGCGGCAGGTCCGGCGCCACCTCGCGGGCCGCGACCACGGCGGCCTTCGCGTTGAGCGTGTCGAAGATCGTCTCGATCAGCAGCAGGTCGACGCCGCCCTCGACCAGCCCGCGGATCTGTTCCGCGTAGGCGTCCCTGACCTGGTCGAACGTGACCGCCCGGTACGCCGGGTCGTCCACCTTGGGCGACAACGACAGGGTGACGTTCAACGGGCCGACCGAGCCGGCCACGAACCGCCCGCCGGCTTCGTCGGCGGCCTGTCGGGCCAGCTGCGCTCCGCGCACGTTCATGTCCCTGACCAGGGACTGCAGGCCGTAGTCGGACTGGCCGATGCTCGTCGCGGTGAACGTGTTGGTGCTGGTGATGTCCGCGCCCGCGGCCAGGTACTGGCGGTGCACGTCCAGCACCACGTCCGGGCGGGTGAGGTTGAGCAGGTCGGGATCGCCGGTGACGTCGCGCGGGTGGTCGGTCAGCAGGTCACCCCGGTAGTCCTCGGGGGAGAGGCCGGCGCCCTGCAGCACCGTGCCCCACGCGCCGTCCAACACCGCGACCCGTTGGTCCAGCAGTGCGCGCAGGCGCTGCTCCGTGGACTCCACTTGGACACCTCCCAACTGCTTGGGAGGCGCCCTTGCTTCCGCGGAAGTCGTGGCCGAGCGTGGCGGACAGGTGTCCGTTGCAGCGCCTCTCGGCCGGTTACCCAGACTACCGGAAACCGGCAAACCGAGCCCTGGTGTCCACCAACTGGACGGCGACCGGCGGGGCCCGCCGCTAGGCTGCCGGCCATGACCTGGCTGCCGGCGCCGAACCGCTACGACGACATGCGTTACCGCAGGACCGGCCGCAGCGGACTGCTGCTGCCGCGGGTGTCGCTCGGCCTGTGGCACAACTTCGGCAACGAGCGGCCCTACGACACCCAGCGTGCCATCTGCCGGCGCGCGTTCGACCTCGGTGTCACGCACTTCGACCTGGCCAACAACTACGGTCCGCCCTACGGCTCGGCCGAGGAGAACTTCGGCCGGGTGCTGCGTGACGACTTCGGCTCGCTGCGCGACGAACTGGTGATCTCCACCAAGGCCGGCTATGACATGTGGCCCGGCCCGTACGGCGACCACGGCTCCCGCAAGTACCTGCTCGCATCGCTGGACCAGTCGCTGCGCCGGATGGGCGTCGACTACGTCGACATCTTCTACTCGCACCGGTTCGACCCGGACACGCCGCTGGAGGAGACGCTCGGCGCCCTGGACACGGCTGTCAGGTCCGGTCGCGCGCTCTACGCGGGCATCTCGTCGTACTCGTCGGCCAAGACGGCCGAGGCCGCGCGCATCCTGCGCGAGATGGGCACGCCGCTGCTGATCCACCAGCCGTCCTACTCGATGATCAACCGGTGGATCGAGGAACAGGGTCTGCTCGACACGCTCGCCACCGAGGGCGTCGGTTGCATCGCCTTCTCCCCGCTGGCGCAGGGCCTGCTCACGAACCGGTACCTCAACGGCGTCCCCGCCGACTCCCGGGTCGCCACGCACGGCGCGATGGGCGAGGACATGCTCACCGAGGACCGCCTGTCCAGGGTCCGCGCCCTCAACGACATCGCCGGCCGCCGTCGCCAGAGCCTGGCCCAGCTGGCGCTGGCCTGGGCACTGCGCGACGAGCGCGTCACGTCGGTGTTGGTCGGCGCGAGCAGCGTGGCCCAGTTGGAGGCGAACGTCGGCGCCCTGGACAACCTGGCGTTCGGCGACGACGAACTGGCCGAGATCGACAAGTACGCCGTCGACAGCGACATCAACCTCTGGGCCCCGTCCAGCTCCTACTGATCAGCCGCCGCTACCACGAGTGGACCCCGACGCACCCTCCACCGCGTACTGGCGCGACCGGGCCGCTACGTCTCGCCTGGAACTGCTGTAACCAGTCTGGATCGTCGCACCACGAGCCACCGGGTGCTCGTGGTGCCATCCATCTCGGCGCGGGATGACAAGAGTTGGCGGTCTCCCGGTGGAGCGGGAGACCGCCCGACCTATCGCTCGGCTGTCACCAATTCGCAGCAGGCGCCAGGTCACACTTCACGGATCGACGCCTGGCTGTCGCCACCCGGCGACCCGTGTTGTCGACACTAACGAGGCGCAGTGGTCGCAGCAACTTCGAGACGTTCCTGGACCAACCCCTGATCAGGGGATATACGATTTATCACTTGCCTTGACAAGCGATTGACGACTGTTCCACCGGATCCCTACGTTGGGGGGGTTTGAGACCCTTTCAGACGCTTCTGGACGGGTCCAGCAGTGGACCTGGACGACTCGAAACTCTCATACAACTCAACATCTTGGCGAACGTCTCGCCGGTCGGGAAAGATGGCGGTACTGCCGGTCCGATGCCGGTGGTACGTCACTTGGGGGAGTGGAGTCCCCGGAGTGGAGTGAGCCCGACCTATCGAGCTCGGCTGTCACCAATCCTCGCCCCGGGCACTGGTGAAGTGCCCGGGGCAGAGAGAGGGGTCGTTCCCATGGCCCACTCCGAAGTCGCCCATCAGCAGTACGGGCGCCCGCCGCGGAAGAAATGCTTGAACGGCTTCATGCCGTCGGAGGCTGTGCCGCTGAACGTGACCGTGCCTTATGTGGTCAGCACGATCACGACGATGCTGCTGATGATCAGCGGCCGCTCGGTCATCGACGCTGTGACGATCCCGTTGGCGTTGCTGTTGAGCGTCCGAATCGCCCTCACTGGCTCACCGGCCGTCACCGCCGCAGCGCTGAGACGCCTGGTCGGGGAGAGCGGCGTTCACACGGTGGTCGAACTGCTGTGACAACGTCGTCCGAAGCCGGCATGCCGGCGATGGGCGAGGGAAGTGGGATTCCGGCGAGGCTGCACATAGTGCAGGCCGCCGAAGGGAGCGCCTCGGATCAGGGGTGCTCCCCCTCCCTTCCTCCCGTCGCCGCCATCACAGCCGACAGCGGCAACGGTCGGGCCCCCAACAACTACCTCCCCGACGTCTCCTTCGTCATCCAGACGGCCACCGAGGCGGCCACGAAGGTGGCCCGCGACGAAGTTGACCGCATCACCGAGAGCTCCAAACACAGGGGGCCAGACCCGGTGAGTCACCACCGGTTCGTGACGTTGGTGCAGAACACCTGTGCGGCGCACGGCGCACACTCCACAGCTCAACTACAGCAGTTGACCGGGATGCCGAGGGGCGAGCTCGAAGAACTGGTCGGACGAGGGGCATTCGACGCACCCAGCCCCACTAGTTGGGAGTACTACCTGCACCTGCTCAGACGCATAGGCGCTACCGTCGACGAAATTACGACCTGCCGCGCAGCGTGGAAGGCGACGGGCAACTGGCAGCGGCCAGCTCATGATGGCGTTTACACGCCACAGGTAACGACCAGCGACGACGAGTTGTCGGCGAACACAGCGGAAGAGTTCATCGAGCTGTTGCGAACGCTCCTGGCTCGGTCGGCCAAGTCTGCCGCGAAGATCGCGGAGCGAGCGCAGATCCCGAGGTCAAGCGCTTATGCCATGGTCAGGAAGGGTCGGACGAACCTGCCGACCAACCTGGTCCACGTGAGGAAATTCGCTCTCGCATGCGGCTTGAGCCCGGACAAGGTCTCGGTCCTTGCGGCTACGTGGACGAAGTTGAACAAGGTCAGGCTGCGAGGCGAGGTCGCCGACCAGCCGGGCGAACCTGGCGAGACCAAGAACTCCGAGCTGGGCGAGACCAAGAACACCGAGAACGGTGAGGACGGCGACGAAGTTCTCACAGCGCAGGAAATCAACGAACTTCTGTTGATCGAGAACGAGTTGAATCGAGCCAATGCCGAGCGGATGCGGGCGCTGACTCGAGCCGCTGCCGAGCAGTTGCGGCCGGAACGTCCGAATACCCGCCTGTCGAAGGCCAGCCGTGCTCGCGTGCTGTCGCGGGGACTGCTGGTGGCGACGATCGCAAGTGTGCTTGTGAGTCTGGTGCTCGCGACCCAGATGGTGACCGGCCAGGTGATCAGCCTGGACATGGGCGTCGCGGTCACGACCGGCTTGGCCGCAGTGGTAGTGGTGTCGGACGTGGCGCGGACTGTTCGGCGGCCCATCGTCAAATTCCTGATCGGACTACTGAAGAGGCTGGAATGAAGTACTGAGTTACCGACGTGCACGTGGACGGCCGCCGTGGGCGGCCGCATCACGCCGGCCCGACTCCGGTCGGTGCGCATACCGCCAGACCTATCCGCCGACACCGTCACGCCGAGCGCTACCGCGGTGATTGATCAACATGGTGGGGTGGCCCCGCACCAGGGACATCCCATGGCATGACCTCGGATTTCCACGGGGCAAGCTGGCGGTATCGTACCGGTGATCGTCGGTACGATACCGCTGTTGGAGGGCGACATGATCATCACGGTCGCGGATCTGGGTGACGGCGTTGTCGACGGGCTGGACGTGTTGGAGCTGGCCACCGCCGTGTTGATGCGGAACTTCGAGCTGTTGCGGCGGCGCAGTGACGTCTACTCCGAGCTGGACAAGGCCGAGTACCTGCTGCTCCGCACCCTGGACCAGCTCGGCCCGACCGACATCGGTTCGCTGGCCGCCGCCGTCGGGCTCGACCCGTCGACCGCGGGCCGGCAGGTGGCCGGCATGGAGAGCCGGGACCTGGTGGACCGCACACCGTCACCGGAGGACCGGCGGCGCAGCATGATCGTGCCCACCGAGGCCGGCCGGCAGCGCATGGAGGCCACCCGCGCCCGCCGCCGCGCCGCCACCGCCGAGATGCTCGCCGACTGGACCGACGAGGAGCTCCAGCAGCTCGGCGAGCTGCTGACCCGCTACAACAAGGCCATCGCCGAGAGATTCCTGCAACCAGACAAGGACTGACCGACTGTGCCGCAGAACGCCCTGCTCGTGATGGATCTCCAACGGTCGATCGTCGATCGCCTCGGCTCGGCCAGCGGCTACCTGCCCCGCCTGCGCGACGCGATCGGCACCGCCCGGTCCGCCGGCCTGCCGGTGATCTACGTCGTGGTCGGTTTCCGCCCCGGCTACCCGGAGGTCAGCAAGCGCAACGCGATCTTCGGCGCGATCGCCGACCGCGGCGGGTTCGGACCGGACGACACCGCCGCCGAGATTCACCCGGACGTGGCACCCGATGCCGGGGACGTCATCGTCACGAAACGGCGGGTCAGCGCGTTCGCCGGCAGCGACCTGGACATGGTGCTGCGGGCCGGTGACATCGACTCGCTCACCCTGACCGGCATCGCGACCAGCGGCGTCGTCCTGTCCACCGTGCGCCAGGCCGCCGACCTGGACTACCGCCTGACCGTGCTGTCCGACGGCTGCCTGGACGCCGATCCCGAGGTGCACCGGGTGCTCACCGAGAAGGTGTTCCCTCGCCAGGCGAACGTCGTCACCGTGGCCGACTGGCGGCCGTGACCGCGGCAGGCCCCGCGTCGACCACCCGGAGGGTGAGCGCCAACGGGTCGTAGTGGATCAGCGACTCCATCCACCACGTGACCCCGGCGTCGGCAAAGCCCGCCAGGTTCATGGCAGGCGCCTCCGGCCAGGCAGCGCTGGCGTTGCCGGTGAGGATCACCTCGAACGGTCGGTCGTCGGTCAACCCGTTGGCGCGCAACGCATCCCGAGCACCGGCGACCGACTCCGGCGTGGCACCGTGCATGCCCAGCAGCACCAGACCGTCCCGACGGGCCGCCCGGTGCGCTGACCGTACGGTGGGCAGCGTGCCGGCCACCCACACCGGGATCCGGTGCGGCTCCGGCTCACCGGCCGGCAGGTCGACCTGGTACCGGCCGTCGGACGCGTGCGGTTCGCCCGCCCACACCGCGTCCATGATCGCCAGCGCCTCGTCGGTCAGCGCGGCGCGGTCGCGGACCGTGTCCGCCTCGCCGAACCGGCTGAAGTCGCCGTACTCGTCCGCGCCGATGCCCACGCCGAGCACACACCGCCCACCGGACAGCCGACTCACCGTGCCGGCCTGCCTGGCCAACACCCAGGGCCTGCGCCGCGGCACCGGACTGACCAGAGTCCCGAGCCGCACCCTGGACGTGGCCGACGCCATCGCGCCCAGCACCACCCACGGGTCGGCCACCGCGATCGCGCTGTCGGCCAGAATGTGTTCCCACAGGAACACGCCATCCCAGCCGGCGACTTCGGCCCGCACCGCCAGATCCACCAGTGCGGCGGGATCGGCGAGCGGGCCGAAGGTGGGTAGGTACAGGCCATGTCGCACGGTCGGCGACGCTACTCGCGGAGCGCCATCCGGCTTGAATTGGATCCGGTGCGGGCCGCGAGTGCCATCGTGACCACCAGGATCGGCAGCACGCTCGCGTGGTACGCGACGTCGGCGACATTGCCGCCCCGGGCCGTGAAGGTGAGGCCCAGGATGAACCCGGCGATCGCGAAACCGGTCGCGGCGAGTGCCGTCGGCCGTGCCCGCTCGGGTGCGAACAGCGCCGCCATCGCCGCGCCGAACAGGACGACGGCGATGATCGCCTCGGCGATGCCGGCGGCGCTGGGTTGGAAGGGACGGGAGCCGTCGCTCAGACGGCCGGTGAGATGCAGGGTGGACATCACGGCGAGGCTGACGGCTTCGACCACCATCAGCCAGGCAACCCCCGGTTTGACCGACATGCGTCCATCGTGGTCATCGCGCCGTGTCGCGACATCGGACCGGAGGCGGCTTCGCCGGGTACCGCTCAGGCAGTACGCGAACGACGCCTGCGGCTGACCGTCTCCACGGCGAACACCGCGCACAGGCTCGCCGACAACGCCAGAATCGCCGTCACACCAAGGTCTCGGCTCTTGCCGCCGTGCTTGGACGCCGGCTCCGTCGGGGTCACGACGTCCTTCACCACGATGTACGACGACTTCGGCGCGCCGAGTACCTGCTGCCGGTGCAGCAGTTGGTCGCGCACGTACCGCATCGCCAGCGTCACCGTGCCCGTGACGTGGTCCGGGGTCGGCGCGTCGGCGGTGACCACGATGAACGGGCCGTCCAGCGCGCCGTCGGACGCGGTGTAGGTGGCCGTGCCGCCGTTGACCGCGAGCTGTTGGGCCGCGCCGGGGCTGTTCAGGCTCTGGATGAGCAGCTGGGAGTCGGTGGACAGGCTGTCCGCGAAGCCGAGCAGCGGGTTGGCCACCTGGTCGTGACCGAGCGTGTGGTGCTCCAGGGCGGCCTTCGGGTCGGGTTCGCTCAGCACCACCGTGCCGGTCGACTCGTAGTCGTGCGGCGTGACCACCGCGATCAGCCCGGCGAGGCCCACGACCAGCAGGAACACGGGCACGGCGACGTACCACCGCCGGCCGGCCGCCCGCATGGTCTGGGAGAAGTCCACTGCGCCTCTCGGATTCGTCGTGTTTCACCGCGTTGTCTGCCTACGCGGTGGTCATCGTCCGAGGTCACCGTTCTGTTTCGGGCAGGGTGACCACCGTCATGCCCGCGGCGGGCGTGTCCATCCCGGCCAGCGCGGATCCGGCGTCGGCCAGTCCGATCACCGAACCGATCAACCGGTCGGGTCGCAGCGTGCCGGCGGCGACCAGGTCGAGCATGGCCGGGTACTCGTGCGCGGCCATGCCGTGCGAACCGTGGATCACCAGCTCACGGGCGACCACCAGGTCCATCGGCAGCGGCGGCGTCGATGCCGGGCCGAGCAGCAGGCCGATCTGCACGTGCCGGCCGCGCCGACGCAGGCAGCGTACCGACGTCACCGCCACGTCGGGCGAGCCGACCGCGTCCACCGACACGTGCGCGCCGCCACCGGTCAGCTCGTGCACGGCGGCGACGGTGTCGTCACCCGCGGTCAACACCGCCGTGGCGCCGAGTTCGGTGGCCAGGGCCAGGGCGGCGGGCGTCACGTCGACGGCGATCACCCGCGCGCCCAGCGCGGCGCCGATGTGCACGGCCGACAGTCCGGCACCGCCGCAGCCGTGCACCACGAGCCAGTCGCCGTCCTTCGGCGCGCCGTGCACGGTGATCGCGCGGAACGCCGTGGCGAACCGGCAGCCCAGCGACGCGGCCGTGGGATATGTCACGGACTCCGGCAGCCCCACCAGGTTCACGTCGGCGGCGTGGATCGCCACCAGTTCGGCGAACGAACCGGGACCGGTGAAGCCCGGCTGTGTCTGCTGTGGACAGACCTGGGCGTCGCCGGCGAGGCAGTACTCGCAGGTGCCGCAGCCGCACACGAACGGCACGGTCACCCGGTCGCCGGCCCGCCACCGGCGCACGTCCGGTCCGACAGCGGCGATCTCACCGGCCAGTTCGTGACCGGGGATGTGCGGCAGCGAGACCGGGTCGTGGCCCTGCCAGGCGTGCCAGTCCGATCGGCACACGCCGGTGGCGCGGACCGCGATCAGCACGCCGTCGGCCGGGCACGCCGGTTCCGCCACGTCGGTCAGGGTGGGGAGCTCGCCGTAGCGGCGGTAGACGACGGCCTGCACGCGCGGAGCCTAGTTGCTGGATCCCGGCGTAGTGGGTATGCCCAACACATGGCTGAACCGACTCGGATCGTGATCGTCGGCGGAGGGTTCGCCGGATACCACGCGGCTCGTGCGCTGTTGCGGACGCTGCCCGACGACGCCGGCGTCGAGATCGTGCTGGTGAACCGCACCGACTACTTCCTCTACCTGCCGCTGCTGCCCGAGGTGGCGGCCGCGGTCATCGACCCGAGGCGGGTCACGGTGTCCCTGCCGGCGACGCTGCCCGGGATCCGGCTGGCGCTCGGCGACGTCACCGAGGTGTCCCTGGACGTGAAATCCCTCACCTACACCGACCCGGAAGGCACTGTGCACGATCTGTCCTACGACCGGCTGATACTGGCCGTGGGCAGCGTGAACAAGCTGCTGCCGATCCCCGGCGTGGCCGAGCACGCGCACGGCTTCCGAGGCGTCGCCGAGGCGCTCTACCTGCGCGACCACGTGATCCGGCAGGTCGAACTGGCCGCGCGGGCCACCAGCGAGAAGGAGCGCGACGCGCGGTGCACGTTCGTCGTGGTCGGCGCCGGCTACACCGGCACCGAGGTGGCCGCGCAGGGGCCCGCGCTGACCGACACGGTCCGCAGGCGGCACCGCGAACTGGACGACCAGCCGGTCCGCTGGCTGCTGCTGGACCTGGCGCCCAGGGTGCTGCCCGAACTGGACATCCGGCTGTCCAGGGCCGCCGACCGGGTGCTGCGGCGGCGCGGTGTCGAGGTGCTGACCGAGACGTCGGTCAAGGAGGCCACCAGCGATGGCGTCGAGCTGAGCACGGGCGACTTCGTACCGGCGCGGACGCTGGTCTGGTGTGTCGGCGTGCGGCCCGACCCGCTGGTCGAACATGCCGGCGTGCCGACCGAGAAGGGCCGGCTGGTGGTCGAACCCAATCTGGCCGTGCCCGGCCACCCGGAGGTGTTCGCCTGCGGGGACGCGGCGGCAGTGCCGGACCTGACGCGGCCGGGTGAGATCACCGCGATGACGGCGCAGCACGCCACCCGGCAGGGCACGCTCGCCGGCATGAACGTCGCCGCGACGCTGGGCTACGGCCACCAGCGCCGCTACCGGCACCACGACCTGGGCTTCGTCGTCGACCTCGGTGGCACCCAGGCGGCCGCCAATCCGCTGCAGATCCCGCTGTCCGGCCTGCCCGCCAAGGTGATCACGCGTGGTTATCACCTGGCGGCGATGCCGGGCAACCGGGCGCGCACCGCGGTCGACTGGCTGTCCGACGCCCTGCTGGGCCGGCAGTCGGTGCAACTCGGACTCGTCCGGTCGGCGGCCGTGCCGTTGGAGACCACGTCGACTCGCTGAACGTGACCGCCGGGACAGTGCGCTGACCTGCGCGGACGCGGTGAGTGACCAAATCGTGTCACCGGTGTGGGTGTGAGCGGGGCACGATCCGGGCAACCGCGTGCGGTGGCCGCACGTCCGGAATTGTGGCGGCTCTACGCTGGGCCGGACTCCGGAAGCGACGCGGGAGGATGTGCCAGGTCATGGTGGATCGTTGGCAGGGCGGCGGCGGTGACTACGGCGGTGACTACTACGAGCCACATCGCCCGCCGGTGAATCCGCGCTACACCCGGGTCCTACCGGATCCCGGTGGCCCGCCCGGGCGCCCGCCGGACCGGCAGGGTGGCCCGCCGCGACGGCCCGGTGGCCCGCCGCCGGGGCGGGGTGGCCGGCCGCCGATGTCGACCCGGCGCCGCCGGTGGCGGCTGGTGCGGCGGATCATCGCCGTGCTGGTGGTGCTGTTCATCGTCGGCGGCGTGGTGACGTGGTTCTACGTCGACTCGTCGTTGCAGCGGGTGAGCGCGCTGTCCGACTACAGCGGCCGTCCGGCCCAGGGCGCCGGCACGAACTGGTTGATCGTCGGTTCCGACTCCCGCCAGGGCCTGACCGACGCCGACGCGGCGCAGCTGCACACCGGCGACTCCAGTGCGGTCTCCGGTGGCCGGACCGACACGATCCTGCTGGTTCACCTGCCGGACAACAGCACCAAGCCGACGATGGTCAGCCTGCTGCGCGACTCCCGGGTGAGCATCCCCGGCCACGGCCACAGCAAGATCAACGCGGCATTCGCCTACGGTGGGGCACCGCTGCTGGTGCAGACCGTCGAACAGGCGACCGGCCTGCGCATCGACCACTACGCGGAGATCGGGCTGGGCGGGTTCGCCGGTGTCGTGGACGACGTGGGCGGCGTGCGGATGTGCCTACCGGCGGCCGTGAAGGACAACTTCGCCGGCATCGACCTGCCGGCCGGTTGCCAGAACCTCAGTGGCGCCAACGCGTTGGGCTACGTCCGTAGCCGGCATGCGTTCGCCAGCAGCGACTTCGCCCGCACCGAGCACCAGCGCCAGTTCATCGGCGCGCTGGCTGGCAAGATCGCGAGCCCCAGTGTGTTCCTCGACCCGTTCCGCTTCTTCCCGGTGCTGACCTCGCTGCCCAAGGCACTCACCGTGGACAACGGTGACCACCTGCAGAACCTGCTCGGCCTGGCGTGGGCGATGCGCGGCATCTCCGGCGGCGGGGTGGTCACCACGGCGGTGCCGATCTCCGGCTCGTCCGGTGGCGACCTGATCTGGAGCAAGTCGAAGGCCACTGCGCTGTTCGACGATCTCAACACCGACCAGGCGGTACCGAGCGACCTGATCTCCAAGAACAGCAACTAGATCCGTCCACGGTAGACACCGCCGTGTGGCCCGCGAGGGGTCACACGGCGGCCGTCGTCCGGACCGTCCGCACTGTCGTGTAGCGACGGAAGCCGGGCAGGGCGAGGCTGATGACGGCGGCGCCCACGACGGTGGCGATGCCGCCGGCGAAGGCACTGATCGCCGGCGTGGTCAGCGAGGCGATCGCGCCCGCGCGGAAGTTGCCCAGCTGCGGGCAGCCCGCGCCCACGACGTACTCGGCGGCGCTCACCCTGCCGCGCTGCGCGTCCGGCGTCGCCGTCTGGATCATCGTGGTGCGGAACACCACGCTGATCGCGTCACCGACGCCGGCGACGGCCAGCAGCAGCATGGCCAGCCACAGGTGCCCGGCCAGGCCGAACCCGGCGATGCCGGCACCCCACACCGCGCCGCAGATCAGCATCGCCCGACCCGGCCGGGACACGTGCCCCACCGGGCCGGACAGGACCATGCCGATCACGCCACCCACCGAGGGCGCCGCCATCAGCAGGCCGAGGGTCTGTGCGGCACCGCCGAAATGATCGGCGTTGATGGCCGGGAACACCGCGAACGGCATGCCCAGCACCGTGGCGCTCATGTCGGCCAGCAGCGCTCCGCGCAGCACCGGCCGGTTGCGGATGAACCGCAGCGACTCGGCCACCGCGCGCAGCCCCGGCCGGGACACGCTGTCGCCCTGCGGCGGCATCGGCGGCAGCTGGGCGACGCCGTACAGCGCGGCGGCGAAGCTGACGGCGTCGATCAGGTAGCACACCTTCAGACCCCACGCGGCCGTGATCACACCGGCCAGCGCCGGTCCGCCGATGACGCTGGCGTGCATGACGAACGTGGTCAGCGCGGCGCCGGCCGACACCCGTTCCATCGACAGCAACCGGGGCAGGAACGTCCGCCGGGCGGGCGCGTTCATCGTGCTGAGCAGCGCCTGCACCGCCACCAGCAGGTACAGCGGCCACAGCTGGTTGAGCCCGGCGAACGCCTGGGCGGCCAGCAGGCCGGACACCCCGGCCGCGCCGCTGGTCAGGCCGATCACCAGTGTGCGCCGGTCGACGGCGTCCACCACGGTGCCACCCACCATGCCCAGCGTCACCGACGGCACGGCGATGGCCAGGCCGACCGCGCCGACCGCGGCCGACGAGTGGGTGATCGTGAAGACCTGGAGCGGCACCGCGAAGTTGGTCATCTGGCTGCCGACCGAGGACAGCGAGGACCCGACGAAGAACCGGCGGAACACCGGTGACTCCTTGAGCGGCCCGATGTCCATCAACAATCGCCGTCGGGTCACGACAAATGATCCTATACCGGGCCGCCTTGACAGTGTTCCGAGCCACTGTCAAGGGATCCCTGGCTGCCGGCACGCCGTCGACCTACGGTTTCGCCACGACGCACGGGAGGGAGGGCGCCATGACCGCGTGGGCGGAACGGACCACGATGATCCGGCCCGCGCGGCCGGCCGATCTGGTCGTCCGGTGCGGCATCACCGACACCATGCTGGCCGGCGTGCCGGTGGGGCTGGCGATGTTCTTCCGGGGCACGCTGGACACCGGCCTGCTGGCCGATGGACTGGCCGAGGCACTGACCCACGTGCCGGTCTTCGCCGGTCGCATGTGGCGCGGCGGCAACGGGCTGCTGGCGATCGAGTGCGGTTCCGGCGGTGTGCCGCTGAGCGTGTGTGACGTCGACGAGCCGCTCGGCGACGCGATCGGGCGGGTGGTCATCGCCCGGTCCGGCTACGTGGCTCACGTCAGCGAGTTCGAACCGCTGATGCGGGTGAAGGTGAGCAGGCTGGCCGACGGCGCGACCGTGCTGGGCCTGTCCTGGCACCACGCCGTCGGCGACATGCTCAGTTTCGTGCTGCTGCTGCGCGCCTGGTCGGCCGCGGTGGACGGTGCGCCGATGCCGGACGCCCGGATCGTGCTGGACCGGGACGCCTACCTGGACGCCGTGCTGCCCGAGCAGGACTGCGGGCGGCCGGGCTTCCGGCTGCCGGAGACCGACGAGACCGAAGAACTCAACCGCGAGGTGGGCAACGCGCTGGCCGCGAACCGAACCGTGCACGTGTATTTCGGTGCGGCCGAGGTGGCCAGGATGCGGCAGAAGTTCGTCGCCGACGCCGGCCGGGCGTTGTCGGCCAACGACGTGCTGTGCGCCCACTTCACCACCGTGATCCGGCAGTTGGACAACGACACCGAACAGCGCCTGCTGACCGTGCCGGTGAACCTGCGCCGACCGCTCGGCCTGGCGGCAGGAGCGGTCGGCAACCTGCTCGGCGACGTCCAGGTGCGGTGTCCGGGCGGCGGGCCGCCCGCCGCGCTGGCCGCCCAGATCCGGGAAAGTGTCTCGGAATTCGCCGACCAGCACCTGAATCTGCGTACCAACCGGGCGTTCCTGGCGGCGATCGACCCGGACCGGTTGCCGGACTGCGTTCCGGTCGGCTTCGACCCGAAGCACCGCACGATGACCGTCACGGACTGGACGCGGTTCGGTGGCTACGACATCACGTTCCAGGGTCACCGCCCGGCATTGGTGACACCGGTGGCGAACCCGCCGTTGCCGTGGCTGGGCTGGTTCATCGAGGGCTTCGACGGCACAGGAGTGCTGGCCACGGTCGTGCTACCGGCGAAAATCGCCGCCCGGCTGCGCGGTGCCGAGGGTCGGGCTGCCGTGCACCGGTACGCCGAGCCGGGCGACGTGCGGCCCGCACTCGCCGACACGGTCCGAAAACTGGTCTGACCGACCCGGTAACGCGAGGCCCCGACCTGCCGACATGCCAGGTACGGAAGGCCCAGCATTCACCCCCAACGTGCTGGGCCTTCCGTACCCACGAGCATTCTTCGTCGCGTGTGGACCGTCCATAGTGGTCACTTAATACAGCGACTCCCGGCTTGCGCACTTCTCCTCCCGCGAGGCTCTGCACATCACATCGACTTGTGTCAGATGGTTGCGCGCAACAATCGTTACCCTATGCACATCAGCCGCTGGTCGCACCGGGCGCGGCCCACCACCCGTGGTGGCTGGTGCTGTGCGCGCCGGTGGCAGGTGGCATGGTCATCGGGCTGATGGCCCGCTTCGGTTCGGAGAAGATCCGCGGCCATGGCATGCCGGAGGCCATCGAGTCGATCCTGATCGGCGAGAGCCGGATCGCGCCGCGCGTCGCGGTGCTCAAACGGTGTCGGCCGCGCTGAGCATCGGCAGCGGTGGCCCGTTCGGTGCCGAAGGACCGATCATCATGACCGGCGGCGCTGTCGGGTCGATCATGGCGCAACTGCTGCGGTTGTCCGCGGACGAGCGCAAGACGCTGCTGGTCGCGGGCGCGGCGGGCGGCATGGCAGCCACGTTCAACGCGCCGCTGGCGTCGATCCTGCTCGCCGTGGAACTGCTGCTGTTCGAGTGGCGCCCGCGCACCCGGGACCGGTCACCACCGGGCCGGCGCTGGTGCCCGGCCTGACCGGCGGGCTGCTCGCCATCGCCGCCACCGGCCTGGTCTACCTGGCCGAGGACGGTTTTCACCGGCTGCCGGTGCACTGGATGTCGGTGTGCTCGTGGTGAAGACGCTGATCTGGTCGATCTCGCTGGGCTCCGGTACGTCCGGCGGAGTGCTGGCGCCGGTGTTCATGATCGGCGCGGCACTCGGCGCCGCGGAGGGCGGGCTGCTGCCGCTGGTGGTGGCGTCGGTGTCGGCGGACGCCCTGTCGGTGCTGCTGCTCAAGCGGTCGGTGCTGACCGAGAAGATCGCCCGCCGGAGGCTGTACCTGACCCGCGAGTACACGACCGACCCGCTGGAGACGTTCTTCGTCCAGGAGGTGATGACCCCTCTGGCGACCACGCCGCTGCCCACCCATGCGGCCGTGGGGTGCTCCGACGACACGCTCCGGGTGGCGGCCAACACCCTCGCGCAGCACGACATCACGCACGCCACCGTGGTCGACCGCGCCGCCCCGGACACCGTCGTGGGCGAGGTCACCCTGCGTCAACTCCTGCACGCGCGGCGCCGTGACCTGCACGAAGACCACCACAGGGAGGTAGTTTTGACGGTCCGCACCCGCAGGCGGCCGGCAGCCTGATCGGACCACCGATGAGTTTCCGGAGCCGTCGCCGTTACACCGGCATCAACGACACAGCGAAGGAGCTCGTCATGGACTACCTGCTGGAACTCGTGCTCGTCCCGGTCACCGACGTCGACAAGGCCAAGGCGTTCTACACCGACCAGCTCGGCTTCCACGTGGACGTCGACCACCGGGCCGGTGACGCCTTCCGGGTCGTGCAGCTCAGCCCACCCGGATCGGCCTGTTCGGTGGCCATGGGCGTCGGCATCACCGACGCCGAGCCCGGCTCGGTGCGCGGCCTGCACCTGGTGGTGACCGACATCGAGGCGGCCCGCGCCGAGCTGATCGGGCGGGGTGCCGCGGTCAGCGACATCCGGCACATGACGCCGAACGGCTGGCAGCCCGGCGTCCACCCGGAGCGCGGCGACTACGAGTCGTTCGCCGACCTCCCCGACCCGGACGGCAACACCTGGGTCCTGCAGGAGCGCGGCCACCGGCGATGACCGAGCACACAGGCGTCACGGCGGCGCTGGCCGGGGACCAGGCAGCGTTCGGCGAACTCACCGGCCGGCACCGACGCGAACTGCACGTGCACTGCTACCGGATGCTGGCCTCGTTCGACGAGGCCGAGGATGCCGTGCAGGAGACGTTCCTGCGGGCGTGGCGGCACCGCGACCGGTTCACCGGCGGCGCGTTGTTCCGGGCCTGGCTGTACCAGATCGCCACCAACGTGTGCCTGGACCAGCTGCGCCGCGCGGCCCGGCACCCGGTGGCCGAGGTGTCCTGGTTGCAGCCGTATCCCGACCTGCTGCTGGACGAGGTCGACGCGCCCGACGCGCTGGCCATCGCCAGGGAGACCATCGAACTGGCGTTCCTGGTCGCCCTGCAGGCCCTGCCGCCCCGCCAGCGGGCCGCGCTGATCGCGCGCGACGTGCTGGGCCGGCCGGCGGCGGAGACCGCCGCGATGTTGGAGACCAGCGTGGCCGCGGTGAACAGTGCGCTGCAACGGGCCAGGGCGACCATGCAGGAGCGGTTACCGGACCGCAGGTCGGAGTGGACGGCGGGTGAGCCGAGCGCGGCGGAACGAGAGCTGCTGCGGCGGTTCATCGACGCGCACGAGAGGTGTGACGCCGCGGCCGCGGTGGCCGTCGCCGCCCAGGACATCCGCATCACGATGCCGCCCTACCCACACCGGTTCGACGGGCTGGCCGAACTGGAGCCGCTGCTGGTCCGCGCGTTCGGGCCGGACCGCGAAGGCGACTGGCGCCTGGTGCCGACATGGGCCAACCGGATGCCGACCGCGGCCAGTTATCTGCGCCGGCCGGGCGACACGGTGTTCCGGGCGTTCAAGTTCGACGTGCTGCGGCCGCGCGGCGCCGAGATCGCCGAGATCACCACGTTCGGGCCCGAGCTGTTCCCGGCGTTCGGCCTGGCGACCACGTTGTGAGGGGCCCTGTCCCGGTACCGGTGGCAGAGTGGGCGCATGGCTGGATCCGGTGAAGTGCGGGACGGCGTCTCGCTGACCAATCTCGACCAACCGCTGTTCGACGGCGGGTCGGCCACCAAGCGGGACCTGGTGGACTACCTGGACGCGGTGTCCGACCGGATGGTGCCGGTGCTGCGCGGCCGGCCGCTGTCGGTGATGCGGATCCGACCCGGCCAGGACCCGTTCATGCAGAAGAACGTCCCGAAGTACACGCCGGACTGGGTCAGGACGGTGTCGGTGTGGGCCGAGTCGTCGCACCGGGAGGTCCGGTACGCGCTGTGCGACGACCGCAGGACGCTGCTGTGGTTCGCCAACCAGCGGGCCGTCGAGTACCACCCGACGCTCATGCTGGACCAGCACGTCACGCACCTGATCATGGACATCGACCCGCCGGAGGGCGGCGACTTCTCGTTGGTGGTGCGGGCCGCGTTGCTGGTCCGGCAGGCGTTGGCCGATCTCGGCCTGGCAGGCGCGGTGAAGACCAGCGGTGCCAAGGGCGTGCACGTGTTCGTGCCGGTCGCGCCCGGTGCCGACGTGGTCGACG
Source organism: Pseudonocardiaceae bacterium (assembly GCA_036491115.1). Classification (GTDB taxonomy): domain Bacteria; phylum Actinomycetota; class Actinomycetes; order Mycobacteriales; family Pseudonocardiaceae; genus DATEPR01. Next base: position 3,259 of record DASXCQ010000006.1, on the reverse strand, counting down.
TGGCCGCGGCCACCAGGGCACTGGCCGCCCGTGCCGAGGTGTTGGATCCTGGCCTGGCCACCACGGAGTTCATCCGGGAGGACCGGAACGGCAAGGTGTTCCTCGACTCGACCAGGGCGGGCGGTGCGACCGTGGTGGCCGCGTACAGCCCCAGGATCCGGCCGGAGACGCCGGTGTCGTTCCCGGTGCCGTGGGACGATCTCGACCGGGTGACGCCGCGCGACTTCACCGTGCGTACCGCGCCCGCGCTGCTGGGTGATCGTGATCCGTGGGCCGAGCTCATGCCGGACGCCCAGGAACTGCCCGCCGACCTGGTGGCCGAGGGCCACGAGATCCCGATCGCCAGGGTGGTCGCGATGCACGAAGGGAAACGGCGGGCCCGGGAACGGCGGTCGTAGTCCCTGCTCCGGCGCCTGGTTTGCCGTAGATTCGGCGACCATGGCAGGAGATTCCGCGGTGGAACTCGAGGTCGGGCACCGTACGGTGCGGATTTCCAGCCCGGACCGGGTGTACTTCCCGGCGACCGGTGCCACCAAGCTCGACCTCGCGCGCTACTACCTGTCCGTCGGCGACGGCATCGTGCGTGCGCTGCGGGAGCGGCCGTGCATGCTGCACCGGTTCCCGTCCGGCACGTCCGGCGACAAGGTGCACCAGAAGCGGGTGCCCTCCGGTGCGCCGCCGTGGCTGGAGACCGTGCGGCTGCACTTCCCCCGGTACAACCGGTACGCCGACGAGCTGTGCGTGACCGAGTTGGCCAGCGTGATCTGGGCTGTGCAGATGTCCACGGTGGAGTTTCACCCGTGGAACTCGCGGCGCGCCGACACGGAGCAGCCGGACGAGTGGCGGATCGACCTGGATCCCATGCCGGAGTGCCCGTTCTCCCGGGTGCGCCGCGTCGCGCACGTGGTGGAGTCGGTGTTGGACGATCTGGGGATCGTCGGTTATCCGAAGACGTCCGGCGGGCACGGCCTGCACGTGTACGTGCGGATCGAGCCGCGGTGGGGGTTCGGCGAGGTGCGCAGGGCCGCGTTGGCGTTCGCTCGCGAGGTGGAGCGGCGGGCGCCGGACGACGTGACCACCACGTGGTGGCGCAAGGACCGTGACCCGAAGATGCTGTTCGTCGACTACAACCAGAACGCCCGCGACCACACCATCGCCAGCGCCTACTCGGTCCGCGGTGTCCCCGAGGCAACAGTGTCCACACCCATCCGCTGGGACGAGGTGGACGACGTGGAACCCAAGGACTGCACCATGTCCACGGTGCCGGCCCGCTTCGCCGAACTGGGCGACCTGCACGCCACCATCGACGATGTCTCCCACAGCCTGGACACCCTGCTGGAATGGGCCGACCGCGACGGCCTGGAATCCTAGGTCCGCGACGCGGAGGGAGCGGTGGCCCGCTCCCTCCGCGCTCGTCCTACGGGAAACTGGGCAGATAGACGTTGGTGTTCGCGGGGTTCACCGCGGCACCGGTTTCGTTGATGACGTGACTGATCGTGCCGACGCCGCCCAGCGACACCGTGAGGCTGTCGTGGAACTGGACGCCCGCGGTGACCGGTGCCTGGAACGCGTGGTCGTTGACGATGGCCGGATTGACCTGGAAGAAGCAGTAGCTGCCCACGCCGAATGCCTGGTGGGACGTGACGTTCGGCGCGACCTCATAGGCGGGGAAGCCCTGTGTGGTCCCGTTCATCCAGTCGGCCTGGGTCGGCGGGTCGTACGGATTCTCGTTCTGGAAGAAGTATGTACTGCCGCCGTTGGCATTCCACAGCACCTCGGTCTTCTGATAGTGCTCCACCGCCAGCCCGTACATCGTGGTGTTGGCGCCGTTGACGATCAGGCCCGTATCGGCCGTATTGGACGTCCACCCGACCCCGGTGCCGTGGTCGGCGCGCCAGAGCCAATTGTTGTCGCCGATGGTGTTCGGGCTGTTGATCACCAGGCTGGTGGTCGCCTTGCCGGCCACGTCACCGCCGACGCGGAAGTACAGGTCCGCCACGACGTTCGGGTCGGTCGCGTTGTTGCTGCTGGCACCCGCCGGGCCGATCTGGACCAGGGTGTTGGAGTTGGTCGTGCCGGCGGTGATGAGCAGATCGTCGACCTGTACCCCGCCCACGTCGGCCGTGGAGATGGCCGTGATGCCGGCCTGGGGCTGCAGTGTGGCCAGGCCCATGCCCAGGATGATCGTGTTGGGATGGGTCACGTTGAGCGTCTGGTTCAACTGGTAGACGCCCGGTGTGACGATCAGGTTCAGGCCGGCCGCGAGCGCGGCGTTCATGGTGGCCGCGGTGTCGCCGGGCTGGGTCACGTAGAAGTCGTGCATCGGCAGCGACGTGCCCGCCGTGTTGCCCGCGCCCCACGTGACGCCCGAGGTGTTGTGCTGCAACGATGGCACGAACACGTGGTAGTTGCCGGTCGCGTCGACGAAGATGTAGGGCTTCTCCACCTCGGTCGGTGTCTGCGCGATCGTGGTGAACGACGGGTTCGGGAAATGCTGCGCGGGCGCGTTCACCGTGCCCACGAACACCATGTTCCACACGTTGCCGGCCCAGCTGCCCCACGTGTCGTTGCGGGAGATCCACTGCTGCTGCGAACCGGACGTCACCTGGCCGCTGATCCGCGAGTCGGCAAGGAACCCACCGCTGGAGAAGCCGTCACCGGTCGGGTCCAGCTTCAGGTTGCCCCGGACGTCCACCCGGCGCATCGACGCACCCTGGGACACCGCCCAGGTGTCCGTGCCGCTGCTCGGGGTGATCGCCATGTTCTCGACCTCGCGCCAGAAGTTGAGTGTGGCGTTGTTGCCCGTCGCGTCGGACGTGACACCACCGTTGACGGTGACGTTGTCCGGGTTCTGGCCCAGGCCGGCGATCTGCGTGTTGTAGCCGATGTTCGCCGTCACGTTGTAGGTGCCCGGCTTGAACAGCAAGGCGTCCCGCCGGGTGCCGAACTGGTTGTTCTGCTGCGCGGCGAACACCGAGTCCAGCGTGCTCTGGATGGTGGCGCTGGACATCGACGGGTCGAAGATGTGCACGTTCGGCCCGAAGTTCGGCTGGTCGGACGTCGGGGGAGCGGTGCCGACCGGTGGCGTCGTGGTCGTGGTGCCCGCGGTGAAGACGTCGAACTCGAACAGCGAGTAGCCGAAGGCGGTGGCGCGCGCGGTGCCGTTCATCCGGACGAAGCGGCCGGTGCCGTTGACGGTGAGGTTCTGGATGCCGCCGGCGCCGGTCGTGGTGGAGAAGATGGTGGTCCAGGTGACGGC
>DASXCQ010000005.1:0-3852 GCA_036491115.1 Pseudonocardiaceae bacterium | reverse complement strand
CAACGGCACATAACCAGCACCACACTTCAACACCCCCAACAACGCCACCACCATCTCCACACCACGCGGCACCAACACACCCACCACATCACCACGACCAACACCCAACGCCACCAAAAAATTCGCCAACCGATTCACCCGCACATCCAACTCACCAAACGACACCGACACCCCCTCGAACACCAACGCCACACACCCCGACCGCGCAACCACCTGCCGCTCGAACAACTCCACCAACGACACACCATCCGGATAGGACACTCGGTGCTCCGCGTTGACGGCGGCACGCTCGTCCGGTTCGAGCACGTCGATCCGGGACAGCGGCCGGTCGGGTTCGGCCACGACGGCGGCGAGAACCCGTACCAGGCGCCGCTCGATGCGCCGCGCGGTGCTCTCGTCGAACAGGTCTGTGGCGTACTCGAGGGCACCGCCCAGGCCGGCGGGTGCGCCGTCCGCCGTCCGCCGCTCGGTGAGCAGCACGGCGAGGTCGAACTTGGCGGTGCCGGTGCCGACGTCGATGCCGGACACGGCACAGTCGGCGAGGTCGAGGTCGCCGGTCGCGTTGTTCTGCAGGACGCACAGCACCTGGAACAGCGGGTGCCGTCCCGCGGCCCGGCAAGGGTTCAGCTCCTCCACGACGCGGTCGAACGGCACCTCCTGGTGGGCATAGGCATCCAGGGCGGTGCCCCGGACACGGCGGACCAGCTCGGTGAACGTCGGGTCGCCGGCCAGGTCGGTGCGCAGCACCAGCGTGTTCACGAAGAACCCGACCAGATCATCCAGCGCCTCGTCGTCACGACCGGCCACGACCGTGCCCACCGGGACGTCGGTGCCCGCGCCCGACCGGGACAGCAGCACCGCCACGGCGGCCTGCACGACCATGAACAGCGTCGCCGAGTTCGCCCGTGCCAGGTCCAGCAGGCGTCGGTGCACGTCAGCGTCGACCGCGATGGGGAGCTGGCGGCCGGGGGCCGCGGTCGTCCTCGGTCCCCGGTGGTCCACCGGGAGCACGGTCTGTTCGGGCAGGTCGGCGAGCGCGTGTCGCCAGTGGGCGAGTTGGCCGCTCAGCGCGCTGGTCGGATCGTCCGCGTCGCCGAGGACGTCACGCTGCCACAGTGTGTAGTCCGCGTACTGGATCGGCAGGGGTGCCCAGTCCGGTGCCGCGCCGTCCCGGCGGGCGGTGTAGGCGGTGGACAGGTCGCGCAGCAGCGGCCCGGACGACCAGCCGTCCGTGGCGATGTGGTGCAGCACCAGCAGCAGCACGTGGTCGTCGGATGCCACGGCGAACAGCACGGCCCGGAACGGCACCTCGGCGGCGAGGTCGAACGGGCGCGTCGCCTCGGCGTCCAGCAGTTCGGGCAGGTCGTCCTCGGTGCACGGCACGACGGACAGCGCGGACAGCCCGGCCGGCTCGACCCACTGGTGGGGTTCGCCGTCGCGTTCGGGGAACCGGGTGCGCAGGGTTTCGTGCCGGTCGACGAGGTCACCGATCGCGGCCCGCAGCGCGGTCACGTCGAGCGGTCCGCGCAGCCTGCGGGCCATCGGCGCGGCGTAGGCGTCGGCCGACCGGGTGCGGGTGAGGAACCACAGGCGGGCCTGCGCCGGGGACAGCGGCATCGGATCGGGCCGAGTGCGGGCGCGCGCGGCGGTGCGGGCCTGACCGAGCCCGTCCAGCCGCGCGTCGAGCAGGCGCACGGTCGGCGCCCGGAACACCACGCGGAGCGTGAGTTCGACCCCGAACACCGTGCGGACGCGGGCGACCAGCCGCGCGGCGAGCAGCGAGTGACCGCCCAGCGCGAAGAAGTCGTCGTCGAGCGACACGGTGTCGGTGTCGAGCAGTTCACCGAACAGCGCGCACAGGATCTGCTGGCGCGGGGTGCGCGCGGCGGTGCCGGCCGTGGTCGGCCGCAGGACCGGCACGGGCAGCACGGCCCGGTCCAGCTTGCCGTTGGGGGTGCGGGGCAGTTCGGCCAACACGACGATCGCGGCGGGCACCAGGTGCGTGGGCAGCACGGCGGCGGCGAACGCACGGAGGTCCTCGGGGGTCGCGTCGGCCACGGAGTAGGCGACGAGGCAGTCCTCGCCCCGGGTGTCGGGCCGGACGACGACCTCGACCCGCCGCACCGCGGGGTGGCGGGCCAGGGTCGTGGCCACCTCGGTGGGCTCGACCCGGAAGCCGCGGATCTTGACCTGGTCGTCGATGCGGCCGAGGAACTCCAGCACGCCGTCGCGGCTCTGCCGGACGAGGTCGCCGGTGCGGTAGACCCGCTCCCCCGGCGCTCCGAACGGGCACGCGACGAACCGCTGCGCGGTGAGGCCGGGTTGCCCGAGGTAGCCGTGGGCCAGGCCGTCCCCGGTCAGGTACAGCTCGCCGGGCGTACCGGACGGGACCGGGCGCAGCCACCGGTCGAGCACCACGGCCCGCTTGCCCCGCACGGGCCGGCCCAACGGAATGCCGCGCAGGTCGGTGTCCTGGAGCGTGATGTCGTGGGTGAGGGTGAAGATCGTGCTTTCCAGCGGCGAGTACCCGTTGACCAGCCGCAGGGCGGGGTACCGGGCGAGCAGTAGCCGCACGTGCGCCGGTGACACGGCTTCGCCGCCGGTGGACACCTGCCGGACGCCGTCGAACGCGTCGGGGTGCTCGTCGACGATGTGGTTCAGCAGGCTGGACGACAGGTACAGCGTGGTGATCCGGTGCGCCGCGATCAGCGCGACGATCTCGGCCGGGTCGGGGACCTGGCCGGTCTGCAGCACGCAGGTGGCGCCGGACAGCAGGGCGCCGAACAGCTCCAGCGCGCAGGCGTCCCAGGACAGCGGCGAGCACTGCAACCACGTCTCGTCGCCGCCGAACACGAGGTAGCGCTGGTCAAGCAGGGTCGCGGCCACGGCACGGTGGGGCAGCACGACACCCTTGGGCGTGCCGGTCGAACCGGACGTGAACATGACGCACATCGGGTCGGCCGGACCGGCGATGGCGGCCGGGTCGGTGGCCGGCGCCGCCGCGACGGTGGCGTACTCCGCGTCGAGGTCGACGAGCGGTCCGGGCAGGGTGGCGCTCACCTCGACGCCGGTGGTGGCGTCGACCACGGTGTGGTGCGCCCCGGCGAGCGTGACGAGTTCGGCGAGTCGGCCCGCCGGGTGGTCGGGGTCCAGCGGCAGGTAGGCGGCACCCGCCTTGAGCACGGCCAGCACGGCGGTGACCTGCGGGACGCCCCTGGGCAGGCACACGGCGACCGTGCTGCCACGCCCGACTCCCCTGGCGATCAGGTGGTGGGCCAGCCGGTTCGCCTCGGCGTTCAGCTCCCGGTAGGTCACCCGCCGGTCTTCGTGGACCAGTGCGGTCGCGTCCGGCCGGGCGGTGGCCTGGGCGGCCACGAGCGTGTGCACGGGGGTGTCGGTGCGGCCGCGGCCGGTGTCGTTCCACGCGACGGTGATCCGGTCGTGTTCGGCGGCGGTGAGCAGGGGGATGGCCGAGACGCGGGTGTCGGGGTTGGCGGTGACCGCGTCGAGCAGTCGGACGAACCGGTCGGCGGCCGCGCGGACGCTGTCCTCGTCATACAGGTCGGCGGCGAACTCCACCGCGCAGCGCAAGCCGCCCAGGTCAGGGCGTTCCCGCATGGTCACGGTCAGGTCGAACTTGGCGGAGTGCCGGTCCACCGGGCAGGCGGTGACGTCGGCGTCGCCGAGGTCGGGTACGGCTTCTTCGGTCTGCTGCAGGACGACCATCACCTGGAACAGCGGATGACGGGCCAGCGTGCGCACCGGATTGAGCTCCTCGACCAACCGGTCGAAAGGCAGATCCTGATGGGCATAGGCAACCAGATCAGCCGCCCGCACCCGCGCCAACAACTG
>DASXCQ010000004.1:0-148265 GCA_036491115.1 Pseudonocardiaceae bacterium | reverse complement strand
GTGCAACGCCAGCGTCAGCTCGACGACGCCGAGGTTGGGTCCAAGGTGACCTCCGGTCGCGGCGACTTTGTGAATCAGAAACTCGCGGATCTCGACGGCCAGATCGCGCAGATCCGACTGAGAGAGGTGCTGCAGATCGGCCGGCCCACGGATCTGTTCAAGCATCCAGCCAGTGTACGCAGAACCGCCAGGCCGGTCCGCGTACCTGCGGAGATGCCTCAGCATTAGCCAATGCTTAACGTTCAATGAGACGCACACCCTCGTCCAGCTAGGCCTGCTAAATTATGCCCCGGTGTACCGGGAAGCCTGGTCGGCGTTTTTTTCGTGCTGTTCGGGTTTTTCTGATATTTGGGGCTATTCGGGAGAACACGACGATTTGCACGGTCGACACGATCGCGCTCAGCAGATCAACGTCGGGCGGGGCGACGTGATTACCGGGCGCACATGCTGAGCCAGGCGAGTACCCAGCGGCAGGGCAGTAGCCGATGAGCGTCTTTCATGCCGTCTACGCGATAACGGTGTTCTTGGTTACCTACCGGATTCGTCCTGCATAAGCAGATTCACATGGAACCCGCGCTAGTGGCGATGGCCGGCGCGGGCATCCTGGTGGCGATGTCGGGGGTGAGCCGGGAGGTCTTTCTGTCCAGCGTTGAGTGGGAGTCGCTGCTGTTCTTCGCGGGTTTGTTCATCATGGTCGGGGCCCTGGTGCGGACCGGCATCGTCAAGCAGTTGGCCAATCTGGCCAGTCACCTCACCCACGGCGACGCCGCCTGGACGGCGACGGTGCTGATCCTCACCGTAGTCCTTCACGTCGGGCAGCTTTATCAACAATGTTCCGTATGCCGCCACCATGACACCGGTCGTCGGACAGATGGCGGCATCTATCCCCGAGCACACCAGCTCCGGTGTGCTGTGGTGGGCACTGCTATTGGGCACTGTTCTCGGCGGCAACCTCACCGCCGTGGGAGCCAGCGCGAACATGGTCGCGGTCGGGATCGCGCAACGCGCCGGCCATCCGGTTTCTTTTTGGGACGTCACCAAAAGGGGGGCGGTGGTGACCGCGGTCTCGTTTGCCCTTTCTCTGGGTTATCTATGGGCGCGCTACTTCGCCTTCAGCTAGCTAGCTTGCCCACCAGGTCACGCGGAGCTCCGGGTTTCAGTATTGTGTCCGTGTGCGCGCAGAGGATCTCGAAGAGAAGTTCCCCATCGTGCGCATTGATTTCGACGCAGTCGACGCTGCACGCATGATGGCCGAGCACCATCTGCCCGGACTCCTGGTCACCGATACCTCCGGGAAGCCGTATGCAGTGCTTCCGGCGTTCGCGCTGTTGCGCTTCATCCTGCCCCGCTATGTGCGGGACGACCTGGCACTGGCCGGCGTCCTTGGCGAGCTGACAGCCGACCAGGCGATGCAGAATTTGGCGGGTAAGACGGTCGGCGACGTGCTGCCCGATTACCTGCGCGACATTCCGTCGGTCGATGCGCGTGCCACCATCACCAAGGTCGCCGCGGAGATGGTGCAGGGGCGAGCCCCGTTGATCGCAGTCACCAAGGACAAGAAATTGCACGGCGTGATCTTTGCGTCACGCCTGCTGGCCGCGGCGCTGAAATCTTGAGCGCCGCTTCGCCGCACATGCCTAGCCAGGCGCGTGCCCGACGGCGGGACCACCTATGAGCATCAGCACAGTTCACGCCATCTACGCCTCCGCGGTGTTCGTGATCGCCTACGCATTGATCACCACTGAACGGTTCAACAAGACCATGGTGGCGCTGGCCGGCGCGGTGGCGGTGTTCTTCTTGCCGGTGGTCAACTCCGATGAAGTCTTCTACTCACGCGACACCGGGATCGACTGGGACGTCATCTTCTTGCTCCTCGGGATGATGATCATCGTCAGCGTGGTGCGCCAGACCGGCGTATTCGAATACATAGCGATCTGGTCGGCCAAACGCGCCAAGGGCTCGCCCATGCGGATCATGATCCTGCTGGTGCTGGTCACCACATTCGGATCGGCCGTCCTGGACAACGTCACCACGGTCTTGTTGATCGCACCGGTCACCGTGCTGATAGCCGACCGGCTGGCGATCAGTCCAGCGCCATTTCTCATCGCCGAGTCCTTCGCCTCCGATATCGGTGGCGCGGCGACCCTGGTCGGTGATCCGACCAGCATCATCATCGGCACCGGAGCCCACCTGAGTTTCGTTTCGTTCCTGACCAACATGGCGCCAGCGGTGATCATCGTGCTCGTCGCCCTGATAGCGCTGTTGCCCAGCCTGTTCCGGGGCTTTTACACCGTCGAACCGGAGCGCGTCGCTGATGTGATGGCGCTCGACGAGGGCGAAGCGATCCGTGATCGCAAGCTGCTGATCCAATGCGGGATCGTCCTGGTCGCGGTGTTTGCCGGATTCGTCGTGCACAAAGATCTTCATATGGAGCCGTCACTGGTGGCGATGACCGGCGCTGGCATCCTGATCATCATCTCCCGCCTGACCCGTGACTTCTACCTCTCCAGTGTCGAGTGGGAGACCCTGCTCTTCTTCGCGGGACTGTTCATCATGGTCGGGGCCCTGGTGCGGACCGGCGTCATCAGTAACTTGGCCCATGCGGCCAGCCACGCGACCGGCGACAACCTATGGCTGACGACAATGCTGATCCTGGGCGTGTCGTTCTTGTTCAGCGGCCTTGTCAATAACGTTCCCTACGCCGCCACCATGACGCCCATCGTCGCCGAGTTCGCCCCGTCCTTGCACGGCGCCGGTAATCACGACGTGCTGTGGTGGGCCCTGATACTGGGCACCATCCTCGGGGGCAACCTCACCCCCATCGGGTCCAGCGCGAATATCGTCATCGTCGGACTCGCCGAACGCGCCGGCGCTCACATCTCCTTCTGGGACTTCACCCGAAGGGGGGCGGTGGTGACCGCGGTCTCGTTTGTTATTTCCGTCGGTTACTTGTGGGTGCGCTACTTCGCCTTCGCCTAGCTCGGCACAAGATACGAAATCCTGACGGCGATCCGGATCACCGGAGCTTCCCGGTGCAAGTATTGTGTCGGTGTGCGGGCAGAGGATCTCGACGAGAAGTTCCCGGTCGTGAATATCGACTCAGATGCGCTGGATGCGGTCCGTCTGCTCGCCGAGCACCGACTGAACGGGCTCGTGGTGGTGACTAACACGTCTGAAACCCCGTACGCGGTGCTACCGGCGTCCCAGGTCGTCCGGTTCATCGTGCCCGGCTACGTGCAGGACGATCCCGGGCTGGCCAGCGTTCTCACCGAGTCGATGGCCGACCACGCAGCAGAGAAGCTGGCCGGCAGGACGATCCGCGACATGCTGCCCAAGCAACGCCAGCACATACCCGTGGCCAAAGCCGACGACACCATCATCGAGGTGGCCGAGGTCATGGCGCGCCTGAGGAGTCCGCTGGTCGCCGTCGTCAAAGACGGCAAGTTACACGGAGTGATCACCGCATCACGCCTGTTGGCCGCAGCGCTGAAAGAGTGATCAGGCGGCACCCCACTGCAGGCATTTACCAAGCAGCCCTGTAGATTTCACTATCCGGATGCATTAGCAGCACGGCACACGACCTCACAGAAACATCGAAAGGGTTCCGCTATAGGCTGTGGGCGTGCCGAGGCCGTCGGGGGTATCGCACCCGTGATGTACTACGCGATCGCAGTGTTCGTGGTTGCCTACGCATTCATCATCAGCGAGCGCTTCAACCAGACCAAGGTCGCGCTGGTGGGCGCCGGGCTCATGACATGCCTGCCCGTGATGGACTCTCCCGACGTGTTCTACTCCCAGGACAACGGAATCGACTGGGATGTCATCTTTCTGATGCTGGGGATGATGATGATCGTCAGCATCCTGCGCCAGACCGGTGTGTTCGAGTACGTCGCCATCTGGGCCGTCAAACGCGCCAACGGCTCGCCAGTGCGCATCATGCTGCTGCTGATGCTGGTGATGGCGCTCGCCTCAGCCGTGCTGCCCAACGTCGTCTCGGTATTGCTGATCGCCCCGGTTACCTTGTTGGTCTGCGATGCGCTGGACATCAATCCGGTACCGATGTTGATGGCCGAGGTGTTCGCCTCCAACGTCGGAGGTGCGGCGACACTGGTCGGCGATCCGCCGAACATCATCATCGGTGCCCGTAAGGCCCTGTCCTTCAACGCCTTCCTGGCGAACATGGCCCCGATCGTCGTTATCGTGCTGCTTGTCCTGCTCGCCGTGTCGCCGCTGATGTTTCGCGGCTTTTCGGCCGTCAGTGCCGAACGAGTCGCTGACGTGATGTCGCTGCAAGAGAATGAAGCCATCCGAGATCGTCGGCTGCTCATCAGGTGCGGCGTTGTGATGCTCGTGGTGTTCGCCGGGTTCATTCTCGCCCCGACGGTCCACGTCGCGCCGTCCCTGGTGGCGCTGCTGGGCGCCGGCGTTTTGATTCTGACCTCACGGTTGGAACAGTCCGAGTACATGTCCAACGTCGAATGGGAAACCCTACTGTTCATGGTCGGCTTGTTCATCATGGTCGGCGCATTGCTCAAGACCGGGGTCATCAAGATTCTGGGCGAGCTGGCGGCCAAGTTCACCGGCGGCAACGTCTTACTGGCGACCATGCTGATCCTGGTTGTCTCGACACTGGTGTCAGGTTTCATCGACAACCTCCCGTACGTGGCCACGATGACCCCCATCGTCAGCCACCTGGCCTCGACAATGGCGGGCCATTCGCACCACCACGTGCTGTGGTGGTCGCTGGCGTTAGGCGGCGACTTGGGCGGCAACCTGACCGGCGTAGGATCCAGCGCCAACATCGTCATGCTCGGCATCGCCTTGCGCTCCGGCAACCCCATCTCGTTTTGGGAATTCACCCGCAAAGGCATGGTGATCACCACGATCTCCACCGTGCTCTGCGCGCTCTACCTGTGGCTCCGGTATTTCGTACTCGTCTGAGCGGTCAGCGGTTCAGCAGCGCGACGCACTCGATGTGATGGGTCAGCGGGAACGAGTCGAACACCGAGATCTTGTCCACCGCATATCCGTGCCGCTGATAGAGGCCGACGTCGCGGGCGAATGACGCTGCCTCACAACCGATATGAACTATCCTCGGGACCTCGGCGGCGGCCAGCAGATCGATCACCTCGCGTCCGGCGCCACCGCGTGGCGGATCCAGCACGGCCACATCGGCGCCACTACTTTGCGCGGCCAGCGCCCGGCGGACCGAATCGGTGATCACACTCACCTGCGGCAAATCGGCCAACGTGGCGCGGGCCGACCGCGTTGCCGCCCGCGAGCTGTCGACGCTGACCACCTGCCCCGACTCCCCCACCGCGTCGCCCAGGACCGCGGCGAAAACCCCTGCGCCCCCGTAGAGATCCCATGCGGTCATGCCCGGGTCGGGACGGGCCCAGTCGCCCACCAAGTCGCTGTACGTCCGCGCCGCGTCGCGGTGGGCCTGCCAGAAGGCCGTCACCGGCACCTGCCAACTGTGCCGCCCGGCGCGCTGCACGCCCTGGTAGCTGCCCTCAACCACGTCGGTCGAGTTGCGCCTACCGTGGCGCACCGTGCGCGCCACATGCCGCTGACCGTCGTCGTCGACGACGACGTGCAGGTGCGCACCCGGCGGCCACGCAACGTCGGTCAGGCCGTCGACCATCTCGGCCGGCAGCTGACCGCAGTTGAGATCGACGACCAGTTCATCGCTGTGGTAGCGATGAAAACCCGCACGGCCGTCAGCCCCGACGTCAAGCCTGATCCGCGTGCGCCAGCCCGTCGGACCGGCGGTCGACACCGGCGCTACCGCGTCGTTCCACTGATAATCGCCAAGGCGGGCAAGCTGATTGGAGACCACTGCGGCTTTCAGCCCGCGCCCCGCCGCCGGTTCGACGAAGGCCAGATCGCAGCAGCCGGCACCGTCCACCCCCGCGATCGGGCACAGCGACGCGATCCGGTCTGCGGACGGTTCGATCACCTCGATCGTCTCGGCGTGCCAGTACGACCCCCGGTCGGCGGTAACCCGGACCCGCACCCGCTCGCCCGGCAGCGCGTAGCGGACGAACACCACCCGACCGTCGTGGCGTGCCACGCAACTGCCCCCGTTCGCCGGCGCACCGACGGTCAACGTCAGATGCTCCGGTGCCGGTGATGGCGCCGCGGTGGACTCCGTTGTCAATCGAAAATCCCCCGCCGGGCATCGCCGGGCGCCGCATGCGGATGCAGCGTCTTGAGCCGCTCCGACGAATTGAGTTGCCAGGGCACCGAAGTCACCATCACCCCCGACATGAACAGTAACCGGCCCTTCAGACGCAACGCGCTCTGGTTGTGCAGCACGTGCTCCCACCAGTGGCCCACAACGTATTCGGGGAGGAAGACCGTCACCACGGTGCGCGGCGACTCTCTGCTCACCCGTTTGACGTAATCCAGTATGGGGCGGGTGATTTCGCGATACGGCGAAGCGATGACCTTCAGCGGTACACTGATATTGCTCTCTTCCCAGCGGCGGACCAGCGCACGGGTTTCCACGTCGTCGACGCTCACCGTCACGGCCTCGAGCACATCAGGCCGCGTCGCGCGCGCATAGGACAGCGCGCGCACGGTCGGCAGATGCAGCTTCGACACCAGCACCACGGCGTGGTTGCGGCTGGGCAAGACGACGTCTTCGTCGTCGGCGTGCTGCTCGATCTCCCGGCTGACCGTGTCGTAATGCTTGCGGATCATCTTCATCAGTACGAACAGCAACGTCATGGCCACGACCGCGATCCAGGCTCCGGCGAGGAACTTGGTGACCATGACGACCAGCAGCACCGAGCCGGTGGCCACGAAACCGACCGTATTGACCACCCGGGAGCGCATCATCGTTCGCCGCACAGCCGGGTCGGTCTCGTTGCGCAGCAGCCGAGTCCAGTGCCGGACCATGCCGATTTGGCTCAATGTGAACGAAATGAACACCCCGACGATATAGAGCTGGATCAGCGCGGTGACTTGCGCCCGGAACGCGATGATCGCCGCGAGGGCCGCGACCGCCAGGAACACGATTCCGTTGGAGAACGCCAACCGGTCGCCGCGGGTGTGCAACTGGCGGGGCAGATAACTGTCCTGCGCGAGCACCGCGCCCAGCACCGGGAAACCGTTGAACGCCGTGTTGGCCGCCAGCACCAGGATGATGCCGGTGACGAAGGACACGTAGTAGAAGGCGGGCGGGAAGTTGGAGAACACCGCCGCCGCGATCTGCGCCACGATCGTCTTCTGCTGGTAGCCGGGCGGCGCGCCGATCAGCTGCGTCGCCGGGTTGTCGGCGAAGTTGATGTCGGTCAGCCGGGCCAGCGCGATGATGCCCAGCAGCATGGCCACCGCGATGGTGCCCATCAGCAGCAGCGTCGACGCGGCGTTCTTGGACTTCGGCTTGCGGAACGCGGGCACGCCGTTGCTGATCGCCTCGACACCGGTCAGCGCGGCACAGCCGGACGAGAACGACCTCAGGATGAGGAACGCGAACGCGAACCCGACCAGGCCGGAGTTGGACGCGGCCAGATGGAAGTGCGAGCTCTCCGCCTTGATGTTCGACCCGGACGCCGCACGGACCAGGCCCCACACCACCATCACGAACACGCCGAGCATGAAGCCGTAGGTGGGTATCGCGAACGCCGCGCCGGACTCCCGGATGCCGCGCAGGTTGGCCACGGTCAGCACCAGGATCACCAGGACGCAGAACAGCACCTGGTGCTGGGCGATGAACGGGATCGCCGAGCCGATGTTCGCGATGCCCGACGACGTCGACACCGCGACGGTGAGGATGTAGTCCACCATCAGGGCGCTGGCCACGGTGAGCCCGAACCGGCCGCCCAGGTTGGTCGTGGCCACCTCGTAGTCGCCGCCACCGCTGGGGTAGGCGTGCACGTTCTGCCGGTAGGAGGCGACCACCGTGAGCATCACCACGGCGACCACGAGACCGATCCACGGCGCGAACGCGTAGGCGGACAGGCCCGCCACGCTCAGCGTCCGGAAGATCTCCTCCGGGGCGTACGCGACGCTGGACAGCGCGTCGGACGCGAACACCGGCAGGGCGATCCGTTTGGGCAGCAGCGTGTGCGACAGCCGGTCACTTCGCACCGGTCGACCGAGCATCAGGCGCTTGGTCACCGTCGACAGCTTGGACACGAATCGACAGATTAGGCGCTCCGATGCCGCCCTGTCGCCGGGCCGGCACTACCTTCACCTGTGACGGCGCACGATACGGTCTGCGCGGCAGCGGAGGAGGCTGGAACGTGCACGTGGTCATCATGGGCTGCGGCCGGGTGGGTTCGTCGCTGGCGCACGCGCTGGAGCGGCTCGGCCACAGCGTGTCCGTGATCGACAAGGACGAGCAGGCGTTCCGCCGACTGGGCACCGACTTCCACGGCACGTACCTGGTGGGCAACGGCTACGACCGGGACACGCTGGTCAAGGCAGGTATCGAGGACGCGGGCGCGTTCGCCGCGGTGTCCAACGGGGACAACTCCAACATCATCTCCGCCAGGGTGGCCAGGGAGACGTTCGGCGTCGCCAACGTCGTGGCCAGGATCTACGACGCCCGCCGGGCCGCCGTCTACGAGCGGCTGGGCATCCCGACGGTGGCCACCGTGCCGTGGACGACCGACCGCTTCCTGCGCACCCTGGTCCCCGAGGGCACGGCGACGGCCTGGCGGGACCCGACCGGCACGGTCGCCGTCCTGCAACTGCCGCTGCACCCGGAGTGGGTGGGCCGGTCGGTGAAGGAGATCCAGGACACCACCGGCTGCCGGGTGGCGTTCGTCATGCGGTTCGGCACCGGGGTGCTGCCCACGTCCCGCACCATCGTGCAGGCCGACGACCAGGTGTACGTGGCTGCCGTCTCCGGCACCGTCACCGACGTGACCGCGGCGGCGGCGCGGCCGCCAGACGAGGAGCTGCGCTGATGCGGGTCGCGATCGCCGGGGCCGGCGCGGTCGGCCGGTCCATCGCCCAGGAACTGGTGGCCGGCGGCCACCAGGTGATGCTGGTGGAGAAGGACTCCCGCCAGTTCGACCCGCCCGTGGTCGAGCAGGCCGAGTGGGTGCTCGCCGACGCCTGCGAGCTGTCCTCTTTGGAGGAGGCCGGCCTGCAGACGTGCGACGTGATGATCGCGGCCACCGGCGACGACAAGGTCAACGTCGTGGTGTCACTGCTGGCCAAGACCGAGTTCGCGGTCAACCGGGTGGTGGCCAGGGTCAACGACCCGCGCAACGAGTGGCTGTTCACCACGTCGTGGGGCGTGGACGTGGCGGTGTCCACGCCGCGCATCATGGCGGCGATGGTCGAGGAGGCCGTCAGCATCGGCGGCCTGGTGCAGCTGCTCACCCTGCGCCAGGGCCAGGCCAACCTGGTGGAGGTCACGCTCCCCGAGGACACGCCGGTGGGCGGCAAGCGGGCCCGGGCCATCGAGCTGCCGCAGGACGCGGCGCTGGTGGCGATCCTGCGCGGCGGCCGGGTGATCGTGCCCAGCGACGACGACACGATCGAGGCAGGCGACGAACTGCTGTTCGTCGCGTCGCAGGAAGTGGAGCCCGCCATCCGGGAGGCGGTCGGCCTGCCGGCCGAATAACACTCCCGGCACGGGCTCGCCGCCGGTTACCGTGGCGGGTATGGGCGTGGTGCGTTCGGTGAACGTCGGCACGGCACGGGCGGTGAACGTGCTGACCGGCCGGACCGGCATCGACAAGCGGCCGGTCACCGGCCCGGTGCGGGTGCGCGCCCCCGGACCCGCACCGGGCCGCAGCGGGCTGGTCAGCGACGAGATCGTCAGCACCCGCCACCACGGCGGCAACGACCAGGCCGTCTACGCCTACGCCACCGAGGACCTGGCCGACTGGTGCGCCGAGCTGGGCAGGGACCTGCCGCCGGGCACGTTCGGCGAGAACCTGACCACCGAGGGCCTGGACCTGACCGGCGCGGTGATCGGCGAGCAGTGGGCGGTCGGTGCGCGGCTGGTGCTCCAGGTGACCTCGCCGCGCATCCCGTGCGCCACCTTCGCCGCCTGGCTGGACCTGCCGAAATGGATCCGCCGGTTCACCGAGCGGGCCGCGCCCGGCGCCTACCTGCGGGTGCTGTACCCGGGCCCGGTGGCGGCGGGCGACCCGGTGGTGGTCACCCAGCGGCCCGACCACGGCCTGACCATCGGCACCGTGTTCCGCGCCCTCACCCTGGAACCGGACCTGCTCCCCCGACTGGCCGCTGTGCCCGACCTGCCCCACCACATCCGGGACGTGGTGCACAGCAGGCTGGCCGCCCAGCGCGTCGCCGCCCGCAGGCTGGCCGCGGCGGCCGACGGCCCTCAGCCGCCTCGGGCCCGCGCCACCAGGTAGAGCGCGATCGCCGCGACGGCCATGACGCCCGACGTCACCGCGATCACCCGCAACGGCATGCGGTAGGCCATCGGCTGTCGGCGGCCCAGCCAGCGGCGGGCCGTGGCGTGCACGCCGATGGCCAGCAACCCGGCCGCCAGCACCACCCCGACGAACAGCCCGAACAACGCGGCGACCACGGACAGCACGCCGGACGCGGTGACCAGCGAGACGGTCCGCCCGTCCGGGTGTAGGCGGGCCGGGTAGACCCGGTTCGCCAGCATGCTGCGGCCCTCGACGACGGCACGGTCCACGTCGCCGGTGCCGGTGGTGGGGACGAACGCGGCGGAGCAGGTGCCCCCTTGGTCCCTGCTGCTCGACGTGCACCCGACCGGTGTCGCGGTGCCCGGCACGCCGGCCCACCCGGCCCGGTAGGGCAGGATGGCCGACCCGCCGACGAGGCCGCCGAGCGAGAACACCAGGATGCCCAGCAGCAGCAGGGCGAACAGGCCGACGACGATCTTGGGCCCCAGCCACTCGATCAGGCGATTGCTCGGGCGGCCGCGGAGCTGGCGGGACGGCTCGGAGCCGTCATCGGCGAAGCCGTAACGCGCCTGCCGCCGCAACCGGGCCATCGAGGTCCCCGGTCGGCTCAGGCGCCCGCGTCGGGCAGTGGTTCGGCCTCGGCCGGTCCCGCGAGCTCCTTCTGGCGCTGGTCGGCCTTGCGCACCGCCCACACGGTGACCAGGGCGGCGATCGCGGTGAGCGGCCAGCCCATGGCGATCCGGGCGACGCCCAGCCAGCCGACTTCGTTGGCCACGTACAGCCAGTGCTGCACCACGAACCGGGCGCCGAACACCAGCACCCACACGCCGGTGGCCACGTCGTAGTAGCGGCGGCCCAGCCGGTCGGACCGCCAGCCCATGCCGGTGCTGTTCAGCGCGGACCACACCACACCGGCCAGCGGCCAGCGGACCGCCACCGACAGCAGGAACGCCGCGCCGTACGCGAGGCTGGTCCAGATGCCGAACAGGAAGTACCCGCGGGCCGAACCCGTCCGGTAGGCGATGAACGCGGCCACGGCCACGCCGAAGATGCCGGAGATCGCCGGCTGGATCGGCTCCCGGCGGATCAGCCGCCACACCAGGATGGCCACAGCGCTGCCCACCGACGACCAGATCGACGCGGCGAGGCTGTGGCTGGGCAGGAAGACGGCGACGAACACGAGTACCGGAACTGATGAGTAGACGAGCCCGCCGATGCCGCCCATCTGTTCGAGCAGCGTCTGCTGGGGCTCGTCCTTCTCGTCCGTTTCAGCGGGTGCGGCCGAACCGTCCGTCCGGTCCGGCACCGCCCGGTCGTCCGGCAGCGCCGGCTCGGCTTCGGGTGCGGGGGGTGGTTGCGGGGACTGCGCCGCCGATGTCGGCCCTGATTGGGTCATGAAGTCGTCTGCAGTTCGTAGTAGGGGTTGTAGAGGACCTTGTGACCGTCCCGGACGGCCATCCGGCCGGTCACCTTGATGGTACGGCCCGGCTCGATCCCCGGAATGCTCCGGCGGCCCAACCACACCAGGGTGACACCTTCGGTACCGTCGTACAGCTCGGCTTCGAGCGTGGCGTTCGCGTCCTTCGGGCACAGCTCCACGCTGCGCAGCCGGCCACGGACGGTCACCTCGTCGCCGCACCGACAGTTGCGGGCCGGTGTGGCACCGGCCTCCTCGGCTTCCCGGGACAGGTCATCGGCATCCAACTCGGCGACGTCACTGCTCAACCGACGCGCCAACCGGCGCCAGTAGCCGTACTTCGCGGTGGACATCCTCGTACTCCTGGTTGTGGTGGGGCCGCCCCGACTCGGCCCATACAACGCCAGGGTAACCGTGGCATGACGTTCTCGAACCGGCCGCGGGCAGGATGATCCTGTGATTACCGCCGTGTTGCGCCGAGCGGTCGGGGCGGTCGTGGTACTGCCTGGTACCGGCTCGGACGAGGTGTTCGTGGAGGCCGTGTTCGGCGGTCCGGTGGCGGCCGCCGGCCTGCGGTTGGTGGCCCCGCCGCCCCGCCACGGAGCGCAGTTGGCCGAGTGTCACCTGGCGGCGCTGGACGCGGCCGCGGACCGGCACGGCCGGATCGTGGCGGGCGGGATCTCCCTCGGTGCGCACCTGGCCGCCGAGTGGGCGGCGAGCCGGCCGGAGCGGTGCGCCGGGTTGCTGGCCGCGCTGCCCGGCTGGTGTGGCGACGCCGGTACCGCACCCGCCGGTCCGGCCGCGGCTGCCAGTGCCGACGCGGTGGACACGCTCGGCGTGGCAGGCGCCCTGGCCGAGGCGATCCGGGATGTGCCGTCGTGGCTGGCGGACGAGCTGGACCGGGCGTGGCGGCGGGCCGGCGACGGGCTGGCCGAGTCGCTGCGGGTGGCGACGCACCGGGCGGCGCCGACGCCGGAACTGCTGCGCACGATCACCGTGCCGGCGGGCGTCGCCGGCTGCGTTGACGACCCGGTGCACCCCGTCGACGTCGCCGCCCGGTGGGCCGAGTCGCTGCCGGCCGCGGAGCTGCGCACGATCACCTTCGCAGAGTTCGGCGCCGACCGGGCCACACTGGGGTGGGCGGCGCTAGATGGGCTGCTGGCTCGGGTAGCGGACGAGGTCGGCGACCACCACGCCGACCACGACGGCCGTGGCGATGCCGCCCAGCGCGAGCGGTGACACCACCCCGCCGAGCGGAATCAGCGCCGCCAGCACGACGAGCGCGACCAGCCGGGAGATCGACACCGTGCGGAACACCGCTCGTTTGAACAGCAGGTGCCCGAACAGGAACAGCGCGGGCCCGCCGAGCACGGTGGCGGTGACGGCCGCCGATCCGGGGCCACCGGGGTGGGCGATGACGAGTTCGTCGGCGACGGCCGTGACGATCACGCCGGCCACCATCGGCAGGTGGTAGTACGTGTAGGCGGACCGGCCCAGCCGGCCCGGATCGGCGGCCGACGCGATCGCCTTGCTGCTGTCCTCCGCGGCCCGGTCGAAGTACACCCACCACAGCGCCACCGTGCCGACGAAGGCCAGCACGAACGCGGTGAGCCTGCCGGCGCCGAACGTGTCATCGCCCAGCGTCGTCCCGATGTCCAAAATAGACTCGCCGAGCGCGATGATGACGAACAGCTGGCACCGCTCGGCGAGATGGTCACCGGCGATGTTCCAGTCCGCCGTGGTACTGCGGCCCAGGCCGGGCACGGCGAACCCGGCGGCCGGCGCGACCACGTCCACCACGACGGCCGCCACCCACAGCGCGTCCCGCGCGGTGCCGGAGGTGAACCCGCCGGCCAGCCAGAGCGCGCCGGAGGGCAGCAGCCACAGCGCGATCCGCTGGAAGTTGTCGCGCAGCACCGGGTCCCGCCGCACGGCGAACACCATGAACCCGGTCCGGCCGAGCTGCATCACCACGTAGGTGACCGCGAACACGGCCCCTCGGTCGCCGAACGCGCCGGGCAGCGTCGCCGACACCACCAGGCTGGCCAGCATCACCGTGAACAGCGCGGCCCGCACTGCCCGGACGTCCGGGTGCAGCCAGTTGGTCACCCACGCCGTGTAGATCCACGCCCACCAGACCGCGAACAGCAGCAGCAACGCCCGCAACGCGCCCTGCCAGGACAGGTTCTCCACCAGGAAGCGGGTGATCTGGGTGATCGCGAAGACGTACACCAGGTCGAAGAACAGCTCGGTGTAGGTGACCCGTTGCTGCCCGTCCACCCTGCGGCGCAGCATGCGCCCGCGCGGCCTGCTCGTTCCCGTCGTCGCCACAGCGGACAGTATCGGCGGCCGTCGCGCGGTCCGCGCCGTGCCGGGCCGATCAGCCCTGGACTTCGCCGCCCTGGGTCTGCTCGATGTGCGCGGCGATCTCCTCCGGCAGTTCCATCGGCAGCGGCGTGCGGACCGGCATCGGCTGCTCACCGCGCACCACGACGGTCCCCCGGACGATGTCGCGCAGCTCCTCCGCCGCCTTGGCCGAGGTCTCCTTCGGCCCGGCGGACACCGCACGGAGCATCCAGCGCGGCCCGTCCACGCCGACGAACCGCAGCAGCACGTCGTTGACGAACGCGACCAGCTCGATCCCCCACTCGCCGTTCTCCCGGCGCACCCGCGCGCCGTCGCCGTGCAGCTGCTCGGCCAGCTCGCGGCTGATCTCCGGCCACAGCTCACCGGACCGGGGCGCGGCATAGGCACCCACGGTGATCCGGGCGTTCGGGGTGAGCACGTGCACGGCCCGCAGCGGGCCCTGCGGATCCATCTCGACCTGCACCTGCGACTCGCCGGGCAGCGGGATCCGGACCGAGCCCAGGTCCAGCCGGGCCAGGCCGTCCGCGGGGGCGTCCTCGTCGTCGAACGGCCCGTGGTCGGGATCGAAGTCCGGGGGCTCCGCGTAATCGTCGGCGTCCGGGTCGTCGGCCAGGTCGTCGGCGAAGTCGTCCTCGTACTCGGGTGGCTCCTCGTCGGGAGCCTGCTTCCCGCGCCTGAACAGCGCCACTAGTCCTCCGTCCCGCGCGCCCCGGTGAACAGCGCGGCATGCCCGCCGGTCGACCCGTAGCCGGCGGCGCCCCGGGCACTGGCCGGCAGCGCCGCCACGTCGTCGACCTCACGGAACACGGCGTGCTCCACCCGCTGCACCACCAGTTGGGCGATCCGGTCCCCCCGGCTCAGCGTGATCGGCGTGCGCGGGTCGTGGTTGACCAGGCACACCTTGATCTCGCCCCGGTAGCCGGAGTCGATGGTGCCCGGGGTGTTCACCACGGACAGCCCGACCCGGGCGGCCAGCCCGGAGCGCGGGTGCACGAAACCGGCGTAGCCCTCCGGCAGCGCGATCGCGAGGCCGGTCCCGACGACCGCCCGCTCGCCGGGGTCGATCACGACGTCGGCGGTGGCCACCAGGTCCACGCCGGCATCGCCGGGCTGGGCGTAGGCGGGCAGCGGCACCCCTGGGTCGATCCGGGACAGCAACACCTCGACGCTGGACACGGGCGGCGAGACTACCCTGACCCCGTGACCGACAGTGCGAGTACGGCGCATCCGACCGAGAGCGTCCCCCATCGGGGCACGCCTGCGTTCCGGGAGCGACTGTATCTGCCCTGGTGGCACTGGTTGCTGCCGCTGCTGGCCGCCGGGCTGCTCGCCGCCGAGGTGAACATGGGCTATCCGGGCATCCGTGCCTGGCTGCCCTACCTGATCCTGGTTCCGGTGACGCTGCTGTTCCTGTGGCGGTTCAGCAGTGCCACCGTGGTGGTGCGGGACGGCGAACTGTGGGTCGGCGAGGCGCACCTGCCGCTGGAGTTCGCCGGTGAGACGCAGATCATTCCGGGCAAGCTGAAGCGCCAGGTGCTGGGCCCGGCGTTCGACCCGGCGGCGTTCGCGCTGCACCGCAGCTGGATCGGCCCGATGGTGTGGGTCCATGTCACCGACGAGGCCGACCCCACCCCTTACTGGTTGGTCAGCACCCGCCACCCGGACGAGCTGGTGGCCGCCCTGCGGGCCG
Source organism: Pseudonocardiaceae bacterium (assembly GCA_036491115.1). Lineage (GTDB taxonomy): Bacteria > Actinomycetota > Actinomycetes > Mycobacteriales > Pseudonocardiaceae > DATEPR01. Next base: position 132,421 of record DASXCQ010000004.1, on the reverse strand, counting down.
GCCGGCCGGCCGACGACGAGGACGAGGCGGACGGCGAGTCCTGACCGCTGTCGCATGATCCGGATACGGGACTGGGCACCCGGCGGGATTGCCGCGGGTGCCCAGTGTTCGGTCGGTTGACTGTTGCCGGTGTGCCTCAGGCACAGTCGCGGCAGACATACTGGCCGTTGCGCTCTTCGGCCAGCCTGCTGCGGTGGTGCACCAGAAAACACTTGGAACAGGTGAACTCGTCGGCCTGCTTGGGCAGCACCTTGACGGTCAACTCCTCGCCGGACAGGCCGGACAGGTCCGCGCCGGGCAGCTCGAAGTTCTCGTCAGGAGCGTCCGTGTCCACGTCGACGACACCTGACTGGGTCTCATTGCGCCGGGCCTTGAGCTCTTCGAGGGAGTCCTCCGCCAGCTCATCGGCCTCGCTGCGGCGCGGAGCGTCGTAGTCGGTTGCCATCTTCCTCACCCCTGCGTCACACGGAAACATGTGTTGTGCGCTGCTCAACGTCTCAACGCAGCTATTTGTGCCCGCCGCCGGAAAAGTGACGGAGGTCTCGCTGCAGATCACCGCCGATCCCCCTTCCCCGGCCGATCCCGGGGTAAGCCGCCGACGTGTGGAGCGGCCAGAGGGTAGCCCACTCGGGACGTTTGCACACCTCAGATCACCCGGATGGGTCTATCTCTGTGAGATGGGCATCAACGGGCAACGTCCGGGGCATCCAACACGTCTTGCTGAGGTCATCCAGGACGTGGTGCGATGGTCCCCGACACTCACCGAGCGCACAGGATCAGTCGCACCCAGCGACAACGGCACAACTCGGGCACGACAGCACCACGACGGGTGAGCCAAGTGCACCCGGACGAGGCGCAACGCCTACGCTGATCAGCGGCGACAACCGGGTAGGTGTATCGGTGGCATGTCGGTTCATGCGACGCCAGGGGGGAGGACGGCAGTGGTTTCCGGAGGCTTGACGCGGGAGCGAGAGAAGGCGCTGTACCGCAGGCGGAAGCCCATTCCCGCGATCATCATCGTCGTGGTGCTCGGGATCGCCGCCGTGGTGGTGTGGACCAAGGTCATCGCACGCGCGTCGGACGTCGACGCGGCCGTGGCGTGCCCACCCGCGGTCAGCGAGTCGAGCACGCCGACCGCGGCCGCCAAGGCCACCCCGAAGCCGGCGCCGAAGACCAAGACCGCCTCCGACACCCTGCTGCCCTACGACGCCCTGGACAAGATCGCGCCGGAACCGGCGGCCGACATCAAGATCCAGGTGCTCAACGCCAGCACCCAGCGTGGCGCCGCGCTGCAGGCGACCAACCAGTTGCAGCAGGACGGCTTCCAGGTCGCGGCGCCTGGCAACGACCCGATCTACCCGGCGCAGAACATGCAGTGCCGGGGCCAGATCCGGTTCGGCGCCAACGGCGAGTCGGCGGCGCGCACGGTCAGCCTGCTGGTGCCCTGCACCCAGCTGGTCCGCGACGACCGCCAGGATTCCACCGTGGACCTGGCCATCGGCTCCGACTTCACCGGCGTGGCGCCCAACTCCCAGGCCCAGAAGGCGATGCACGAGCTGGCCGCGTGGGCGGCGAGTCATCCGGCCCCCAAGGGCGGCCAGGAGGCCCAGAGCAGCGTGCTGCCGCACCTGGACTCGAGCCTGCTCGCCCAGGCCCATTCGGACGAGTGCTGAGCGGCTACACCTCGCCGATCCCGCACGCCACGAGTTCGTCCCGCAACGCGGCCGCGATGCCTGGCGCCGCCACCAGGACCGCGTCCTCGCCCAGCGAGGGATCCGCGCCCGGCAGCCGCACCACGGCACCCGCCTCCTCGGCGATCAGCGCCCCGGCCGCCCAGTCCCAGCGGTGCAGGCCGTGCTCCAGGTAGGCGTCCAGCCAGCCGGCGGCCACCGCGCACAGGTCCAGTGAGCTGGCTCCGGCCCGCCGCATGTCGCGCACCCTGGGCAGCAGCCGCGCCCACAGCGCCGCCTGCCTGGCCCGCCGCTGGGCGGCATAGCTGAACCCGGTGGCCACCAGCGACAGGTCCAGCCGGGTCGCGCCGGACACCCGCAGCGGCTGCCCGTCCAACGACGCGCCGTGCCCACGTGCGGCCGACCACACCCGGCCGGTGGCCGGTTCCACGATCACCCCGGCCACCGAGACGCCGTCCACCTGGGCCGCCACCGACACCCCGTACCAGGGGAAGCCGTACAGGTAGTTGACCGTGCCGTCGATCGGGTCGACCACCCAGCACAGCCCGCTCACCGGCGCCGTGCCGCCCTCCTCCTCGCCGATCACCGGCACGCCGGGCGACAGCTCCGCCAGCCGCTCCCGGACCAGCCGCTCGGACGCCCGGTCACCGCTGGTGACCACGTCGGTCTCGGTGCTCTTGGTGTCCACCTCGCCGACGGCCGTGGCGCGGACGTCGGTGACCAGCCGGGCCGCCTCGACGGCCACCCGCTCCGCGTGCGTGCGGAGTTCGACCAGGTCGTAGCGGGCAGGTTGTTCACTGGTGGTAGGCACATCACCATCCGACCACAACCCGCTAGGGTCGTTGCTGGCAGGCTGAATCGAGTAGGAAGGGTCCCACTGATGGGTACACCCCGCGGCTTCGGGATCGACATCGGTGGATCCGGCATCAAGGGCTGCCTCGTCGACCTGGAGAAGGGCGCCCTGGCCGCCGACCGCGTGCGGATCGACACGCCGCAGCCCTCCACCCCCGACGCGATCGCCGACGTCGTCAAGGACGTGGTCAAGGAGTTCGCCTGGGAGGGCCCGATCGGGATCACCCTGCCGTGTGTCATCAAGAAGGGTGTGGCGCTGACCGCGGCCAACGTGGACAAGAAGTGGATCGGCACCGACGCTGCCGCCCTGTTCGCCGAGCGGCTGGGCCGGGACGCCAGTCAGGTCACGGTGCTCAACGACGCGGACGCCGCCGGCATGGCCGAGATGCGCTACGGCCTGGGCGCCGGCCGCGACGGCGTGGTCGTCCTGCTCACCTTCGGCACCGGCATCGGCAGTGCCCTGTTCCACGACGGGAAACTGGTGCCCAACACCGAGTTCGGCCACCTCGAGGTGGACGGCCACGACGCGGAGAAACGGGCGGCCGCATCGGTCAAGGACGACAAGAACCTGTCCTGGAGCGAGTGGGCACACCGCGTCTCGAAGTATCTGCGCACCCTGGAAGGGCTGATCTGGCCCGATCTGGTGATCGCGGGCGGCGGCGTGAGCAAGAAGGCCGACCACTGGCTGCCGCTGCTGGAGGTGCGCACCGAGGTGGTCGCCGCGGCGCTGAAGAACGACGCCGGCATCGTGGGCGCGGCGGCCGCCGCCGTCGAGGGCATCGGACACTGAACATGCAGGCCGGACCGGTGGAACGGCACCGGACGACAGGTGCCTGACCACCGGACGGTGGCGCCCGCACAGGACTCGCGGAGCCCAACCGGGCTCGGGTCGCCACCGCCGGTGCAGCGGCGTCGTTACAATGGAACGCGTGCCCGCCGCGGAAGGCCGGCAGGCAGCTCCCCGAACTGAAGGCACCGAGGTCCGCTCCGCCTCGGGGGCCGGATGGACCGTTGCGAAAGGGCGTACGTGGCAGCCGCAGAAACCGCAACCCGACGCTCCAGCACCGCCGTGAGCGCCGCCAAGACGACCAGGGATGCCGGCAACGGCACCGAGGACCCGGCTGGAGCGGATGCGAACGACGTCAATCCCGACGGCGTTGCGGACAACCCGATCCCGCTGAAGAAGACGGCGACCAAGAAGACCACCACTACCCGGACGGCGGCGAAGAAACCCGCCGCCAAGAAGCCGGCCGCCGGCAAGAAGGACGACGCCGCTCCCGGCGCGACCAAGGCCAAGGGCACCGGCAAGGACGGTGAGGAGGCCGAGGTCGAGGGCGACGCGCTCGACGGCGACGTCTCGCCGGAGGACCTCGAGGAGGTGGAGGTCGACCTCGCCGAGGATGTCGTGGAGGACGTGGCCGTCGAGGAGGAAGTCCCCAAGGACGCCAAGGACGGCGACTTCGTCTGGGACGAGGAGGAGTCCGAGGCGCTGCGCCAGGCGCGCAAGGACGCCGAGCTCACCGCGTCCGCCGACTCCGTCCGGGCCTACCTCAAGCAGATCGGCAAGGTCGCGCTGCTCAACGCGGAGGAGGAGGTCGAACTCGCCAAGCGGATCGAGGCCGGCCTCTACGCCGCGGAGCGGACCCGCAAGGCCGAGGAGGAGAGCGAGAAGCTCACCACCCAGATGCGCCGCGACCTGCGGTGGATCATCCGGGACGGCGAGCGCGCCAAGAACCACCTGCTGGAGGCCAACCTCCGACTGGTGGTGTCGCTGGCCAAGCGCTACACCGGCCGCGGCATGGCGTTCCTCGACCTGATCCAGGAGGGCAACCTGGGTCTGATCCGCGCGGTGGAGAAGTTCGACTACACCAAGGGCTACAAGTTCTCCACGTACGCCACGTGGTGGATCCGCCAGGCGATCACCCGTGCCATGGCCGACCAGGCCCGCACCATCCGCATCCCGGTGCACATGGTCGAAGTGATCAACAAGCTGGGCCGCATCCAGCGCGAGCTGCTGCAGGACCTCGGTCGGGAGCCCACCCCCGAGGAACTGGCCAAGGAAATGGACATCACCCCGGAGAAGGTGCTGGAGATCCAGCAGTACGCCCGGGAGCCCATCTCGCTGGACCAGACCATCGGTGACGAGGGCGACTCGCAGCTCGGTGACTTCATCGAGGACTCCGAGGCCGTCGTGGCCGTGGACGCGGTGTCGTTCACGCTGTTGCAGGACCAACTCCAGTCGGTGCTGGCCACGCTGTCCGAGCGCGAGGCCGGTGTGGTGCGGCTGCGGTTCGGCCTCACCGACGGCCAGCCCAGGACGCTGGACGAGATCGGCCAGGTGTACGGGGTGACCCGGGAGCGCATCCGGCAGATCGAGTCCAAGACGATGTCCAAGCTGCGCCACCCGTCGCGGTCGCAGGTGCTGCGGGACTACCTGGACTAGAGCATCAGTACTCGGCCCCGACCGGTGACCGGTCGGGGCCGAGTCGCGTTCGGGCCCTGACGACGCCCGGCAGATCCACCACGACGGCCACAGCGACGCCCACGCCGTCGGTGACGCCGGTTCCGCTGACCACCGCACGGGGAACGGCGCCGCGCCGCCGACGGCCGCGCACAGGGCGACCCAGCACCCGAGTGCCGGGCACCGTGCGTTCCACCTGTGCCAGGGCGCGGACGTCTTCTCGTCGGTCGACCCGAGCGGCGGCTGCGAGGGGTCAGACGACGATCGGGATGCTCGGCTACAGCTACGCGCATGCGCCGTCCGGGCCGGAGTCGGCGCCGCCGTACCGGTGCAATTCGGGCGGTTCGCACTATGACACCCTGCGGTCGGATTGCGAAGGAAACGGACAATTGGAAGGCACGTCGGGTTACGTTCTCTGAGGGCGAACCTCTCCGCACGGCAGGAGAATCGTGACCCACATCACGATCGAACCGGCTCCGCGCGTGGCATTTCCCCTGGTAGCGGCTACGGAGCGAAACGATCATCCGCGGTTCGCTGCGACATCTGGGTAGTACGTGACGTGACGACGCTCGCAACGGCGCGGGAACACTTGCGCACCCCCAGGCGTCTGCAAGAGTGGAAGCAGCGAACGCGAAGGGAAGCACCACCCGGTGCCCACCGACGTGATCGTGGCCGGAAGTGGCACCGGTGTCCTGGTGCCGGGACGGAGGGAGAACTCCATGACGACAACGCTCGCCCGCCCCGAATTGACCGCCGCCGACCGTTGCGACCGTTGTGGCGCACCTGCCCAGGTACGGGCTGTGCTCGCGACGGGCGGAGAACTCCTGTTCTGTGGGCACCACGCCCGCCAGCACGAGACCAGGCTTCGCGAGATGGCGGCGGAGCTGCAGCAAGACTGAACCGGCCACTGCCGGTTCACGAGGCCGGCACGGACGAAGACGAGCCACCGAGGGCGGGATCGCAAGGTCCTGCCCTCGGTGCGTCTGTCAGAGCCCCAGATTGGCCAGCACGGGTTCGAAGGCCAGTTCCGCGGCGCCCAGCAGCTTGGCGTCCGAGCCGAGCGACGACGTCACGATCCGGGTGCCGCCCAGCGCCCTGCTGACCAGACTGCGCTCCCGCACCACCCGCCCGACGTGCTCGACCAGGTCGTCGGGCAGCGCGGTGAACAGGTCGCCCAGCACCACCAGTTGTGGGCACAGCAGGTTCACCACGTTGCACAGGCCGACGGCCAGCCACTCGGCGAACTCGCCGAGCAGGTCCAGCACCGTGTCCGGATCACCGGCCATGGAACGCAGCTCGGCCACGATGGCACCGCGCGGCGACTCCGCCGGCATGCCCAGCGCCCGGCTCAGCGCCCGCTCACCGACCTCGGTCTCCCAGCAGCCCCGACACCCGCAGTAGCACTGCCGGCCGTCGTGCCGGACCACCATGTGACCGATCTCGCCGACGTAGCCGCCGCTGCCGCGCAGCGAGACGCCGCTGGAGATCACCCCGCCACCGATGCCGACGTCGGCCGCGACGTAGACCACGTCCGCCGCGTTACGGGCGGCGCCGCGCAGGTGTTCGGCCAGCGCGCCCAGTTCGGCGTCGTTGCCCACGTGCACCGGCAGGTGCAGCGCCCGGCTCAGCCACTCCCCCAGCGGCACGTCGGTCCAGTGCAGGTTGGGTGCCTCGTGCACCAGGCCGTCCGCGCGGCGCACCACGGCGGGCAGCGACACCCCGACGGCGACGACCGGCACGGCCAGCTCGTCGATCAGCAGTTGGCTGCTGTCCACGATCTTGGTGAACACCTCGAGGGGTGCCCTGGTGGCCGGCCGCAGGCTCCAACTGGAGCGGGACATGATCTCGCCGCCGATGCCGACCAGCGCCACGGAGACCTGTTCCACCCGGATGTCCACGGCCAGCACCACGGCGGCCTGCGGCTGCGGCAGGACCAGCAGGGACGGCCGGCCGGCGCCGCTGCGCCGGGCCGGTACCCGCTCCGCGACGACCCCGTCCTCGGCCAGACCGTCCACGAGGGTCTTGATGGTGCTGCGATTGAGCCCCAGTTCCACGGCCAGATCGGCCCGGGTGCAGGGGCCCTCGACGTGCAGGCGACGCAGCAGGGCGGCCCGGTTGTGCCGGCGCACCTCGTCCGGACGGGTGCCGGCGGTGGGCGAACTGGTCAACCTGGGCCGCCCCCCTGCGTGTTCCGCGGTCAGTGGGGCGTCCTCAGCGGGTCGAGGCGCGCCGGCGCGACAGTGCGTCCACGGTAGCCGCGATCAGCAGGACCAGACCGGTGATGATGTTCACTTGCGCCGCCTGGAAACCGAGCAGGCCCAGTCCGTTCTGCACGATTGCCAGGACCGCGCCGCCGAGCACGGCGTCGCGTACCCGGCCGCGACCACCGAACAGCGACGTACCACCGATGACGGCGGCGCCGACCGCGAACAGCAGCGTGTTGCCGTTACCGGCGTTGCCGTCCACCTCACCGATCTTGGAGCTGTAGACGATGGCGCCGATCGCCGCGACGGCCGAACAGATCACGAACACGCTCATCCGGATCTTGTCCACATTGATACCGGCGCGCAGCGCGGCCTCCCGGTTGCCGCCGACCGCATAGACGTGCCGGCCGTACTTCGTGCGGTCCAGCACGAAGGTGCCGATGACCAGCAGCACCAGGATGATCGGCACCACGAACGGCACACCGGCGATGGTGGTCAGCGTCGGGTTCGGCGACCGGTTGAGCGTCAGCAGGTAGGTGGCCACGGCGCCGAGCACCACGACGATGAGCACCTTGACCGTGATCAGCGTGGTCGGCTGGGCGACCAGTCCCTTGCGCAGCCGGGAGAAGTGCCGCCACAGCACCACGGCGACGTAACCACCACCGCCGATGATGAACAGGACCCAACTGCCGACCGTGTTCAGGTTGCCGTTGGCGACGTCGAACAGGACGGAACTCTGCCGAATGGACAGTTCCCCCGCGTTGCCGATCAGCAGCAGGATCACGCCGTACCAGGCGATGAACAGCGCCAGAGTCACCACAAAGGACGGCATGCCGATCTTGGACACCAGGAACCCGGTCAGGCAGCCGATGCCCGCGCCGACGCAGACCGCGAGCAGCATCTCCACCCACGCGTTGGGCGCCGGACCGATCAGCATGATGACCACGCCCGCCGCGGAGAACAGCGCGCCCGCCCAGATCCGCTGCAGTCCGGACAGGAGGGCCGCGACCACGAGGATGATGATGAATCCGTAGAAGACGGTGTTGCCCATCCCGCCTTGCAGGTTGCCGTTCTCGTTCAGGTGCAGCGCCAGCACCGCGGCGGTCAGACCGGACGCGGTGCCCGCGGACAGGTCGATCTCGCCGAGCAGCAGCACCGGCACGATGCCCATCGCGATGATCGTCTCGCCCGCGCCCTGCGACATCAGGTTGGCGAGATTGTTCAGGGTGAGGAAGTTGCCGGACAGGGCGGTGAAGATGATGAGCAGGATCACCAGGCCGGCCAGGGCGGGCAGCGGGCCGAGTTCGCCGCCGCGCAGCTTGCGGCCGTAGTCGCGGATCGCCTCGCCGGTGGACAGCGACGTGGTGTCGATGCCGAAGTCGGACATGACCGAGTCCTGGGTCGTCGTGCCCACGCCGGACGGTGACCGGTCGGTCGGTGTGGTCGAGCTGTCAGTCATGGTGGTTCCTCACGCTGATGGACCGGATGCGGTGCTGGACCGGCGGTCGCACGTCAGACCGCCGCCACGTCGGGCCGGGCCAGGCCGAGATCGCCCGACCGGCCGGAGGTGATCAGCTCGACGACCTGGCTGTTGGTCAGGTCCTTGGTCGGCAGTTGGGCCGCCATCCGGCCCAGGAACAGCGTCGCGATCCGGTCGGACACCTCGAAGACGTCGTTCATGTTGTGGCTGATCAGCACCACGCCGAGCCCTTGTTCGGCGAGCCTGCGCACCAGGTCGAGCACCTGCCGGGTCTGGGCGACGCCCAGCGCGGCGGTCGGCTCGTCGAGCAGCACCACCTTGCTGTTCCACAGCACCGACTTGGCGATGGCCACGGTCTGCCGCTGGCCACCGGACAATGAGGACACCGGGGTCCGCACGGACTTCACCGTGCGCACCGACAGCGAGGCCAGGGTCTTGCGGGCGGCCAGTTCCATGTCGGCCTCGTCCAGCATCCCGTTGTGGGTGCGTTCCCGGCCCAGGAACATGTTCTGCACGATGTCCAGGTTCTCGGCCAGCGCCAGGTCCTGGTAGACGACCTCGATGCCCAGCACAGCCGCTTCCTTCGGGTTGTGCACGTGCACCGGCCGGCCCTCGAACAGGACCTCACCACTGTCGATGCTGTTGATGCCGGCGATGCACTTGACCAAGGTGGACTTGCCGGCGCCGTTGTCGCCGACCAGTGCGGTCACCTCGCCGGCACGTACGGTGATATCCACGTCGTGCAGGACGTGGACCGGGCCGAAGCTCTTGTTGATGCCGCGCAGTTCGAGGATCGGCTCGTTCACGGCGGACCTCCACGGAAAGTCGGGCAACGCTGTCCGGTCACACCGGACAGCGTTGTCAGCGGTTGTCAGCGTGATGTCGGCACCAACGCCACCGGTTCCCGCGGTTCGTCATGGTGCCAGTGGGATGCCGTGGCGGAGCCCGGTGCGGTCGAGGCCCCGCCACGGCGAGTTGTGGAATCAGGAGATGCCGAGCTGGGTGCACACCGCGGCGGCCGCGCCGACGCAGATGTCACTCGCCTTGACGTACCCCTGGGTGACGACGTCCTTCACGTTGTCCTTCGTGATGGACTCCGGCGCCAGCAGCACGGACTTGACGTCGCGGTTGGCCGTCGGGTCGTGCGAGGTCTGGCCCGCGATCTGGTTGGCGACCGTGGTGTTGCCCTTCTCCAGGGCCAACGCCAGTTCGGCGGAGGCGTTGGCCTCCAGCTTCTCCGGCTTGAACACCGTGGAGTACTGCTGGCCCTCCAGGACCGCGGTCAGACCGGCGGTCGTGGCGTCCTGACCGGTGACCGGGACCTTGCCGGCCAGGCCGTTCTTCTGCAGCACCGTGATGATCGCGCCGGCGAGGCCGTCGTTGGCGGCGAGCACGCCGTCCACCTTGCCGCCGTTGGCGGTCAGGAACTGCTCGAAGGTCTGGCCACCCTTCTGGTTGTCCCAGTTGTCGATCCGCTGGGCCTTCACCAGCTTGAGCTGACCGCAGGAGTACAGCGGGTTGAGCACCTGGCTCGAGCCCTGCTGGAACAGGGTCGCGTTGTTGTCGGTCGGCGCGCCCTGGATGGAGATGACCTGGGCGCCCCGCGTGCTCTTCAGCGCGGTGGCCATGGCGATGCCCTGCAACTGGCCGACCCGCACGTTGTCAAAGCTGACGTAGTAGTCGGCGCTGCCGCCCAGGTTGAGGCGGTCATAGTCGATGACCGGCACGCCCTGGGCCTTGGCCTTCTGCTCCACCGTGGCACCGGCGGCGCCGGTCGTCGCACCGATGATCAGCACCTTGACGTGCTGGGCGAGCATGCTGTCGGCGATCTGGGCGAAGCGCTGGTCGTCGCCCTGGGCGTTCTGGATGTTGACGCTGAATCCCTCAGCGCCCAGTGCTTGCTTGAGGAACGGCAGGTCGAAGTCCTGCCAGCGGGCAGACGTTGCCGTCTCCGGCAGGATGACGCCGACCTTGGCGCCGCCCGCACTGCCCAGCTGCTGGGTCACGCTCTGCGGCGTGACGGTGCTGCTGGCCGCGGTCGCGGCGCTGGGGAGACCGGCGCCGATGGCCTTGCACGACGAGGCTCCGGACGCGGCAGGAGCCGCGCCGTTCGACCCGCCGGAGCTGTTGTTCCCGCAGGCCGCGAGGCTCAAGGCGAGGCCCGAGCTCACGGCGATCAGGGTGAGGGCGGTTTTACGCATCCGCGTCCCCTTCATCCTTGGTTGCGTGGTTCCGAGCCGGGCCGGAACCGAAAATGTTGTGGGCGACAACATAAGAATGTTGTGGGCGACAACATATGCCACGACAGCCGGTGGCCCAACCCATGCGAATCGATTCAGTACCGAACTGGGTGACACAATCCGGCAACGGGCATGTCACCGGCCCGTCAACTCTCCGCGCTGGCCATCCAGCCGATCACCCTGGGTCACGAAAACTGAGAAAAAATCGCAGCTCACCGGGCCAGGCTGCCGGCCACCTGGGCGACGCCCCACGATCACCACGAACGCAGCGTGGCGATCCGTTCCTCCAAATGCTCGACGGACGCCATCGCGGTCGGCGGACCGCCACAAACCCGGCGAAGCTCCCCGTGGATCATGCCGTGCGCCTTGCCGGTCCGGTGGTGGTAGACCGACACGAGGGTGTTGAGCTCCTTGCGCAGCGACGTCAGCCGCTCCCCCACCGACACCGGGCGCGCCGGCTGCTCGGCCGCCGGCTGCTCCGAGGGCCGGCCGGAGCGGCCGGTCAGTTGCCGGTCCTGCCGCTGCCGCAGCAGTGCCCGCACCTGGTCCGGCTCCAGCAGGCCGGGCAGGCCCAGGTAGTCCTGTTCCTCGTCGGTCCCGGCCAGTGCCGCCGTGCCGAACGACGAGCCGTCGTAGATCACCTGGTCCAACTCGGCGGACGCGCCCAGCGAGGTGAACGCCGACTCGTCCTCGCCCAGCTCGTCGCGGGTGCGGTTGGCGTCGGCGAGCAGCTCGTCGTCCCAGCCGTCCTTCTCCCGGTGCGGCCTGCCCAGCACGTGGTCCCGCTCGGCCTCCATCTGGCTGGCCAGTTCCAGCAGCACCGGCACACTGGGCACGAACACGCTGGCCGTCTCCCCCGGCCGCCGCGCCCGCACGAACCGGCCCACGGCCTGGGCGAAGAACAGCGGGGTGGACGCGCTGGTCGCGTAGACGCCGACGGCCAGCCGGGGCACGTCCACGCCCTCGCTGACCATCCGCACCGCCACCAGCCACCGCGCGGTGGTCGCGGCGAACTCGGCGATCCGGCCGGACGCCTTCGGGTCGTCGGACAGCACGACCGTCGGCTCCTGCCCGCTGATCTCGGCGATGGCCTTCGCGTACGCCCTGGCCGACTCGTGGTCGGACGCGATCACCAGCGCGCCCGCGTCCGGCATGCCGGCGGCGCGCAACTGGGTCAGCCGGGTGTCCGCGGCGTGCAGGACGGCCGGGATCCACTCCCCCGCCGGGTCCAGCGCGGTCCGCCAGGCGCGGGCGTTCTGCTCCTGGGTCAGCGGCTCGCCCAGCCGGGCGGTGAACTCCTCGCCCGCGCTGGTCCGCCAGCTCGCCTCGCCGGAGTAGGCCAGGAAGATCACCGGCCGGACCACGCCGTCGGCCAGCGCCTGGGCGTAGCCGTAGGAGTGGTCGGCGTGGCTGCGCTGGAAACCACCGGGATCGGGTTCGTAGGTGACGAACGGGATCGGCGAGTCGTCGCTGCGGAACGGCGTACCGGTCAGGGCCAACCGCCGGACCGCGGGGGCGAACGCCTCCCGGATCGCGTCGCCCCAGGACTTGGCGTCGCCGCCGTGGTGGATCTCGTCCAGGATGACCAGCGTCTTGCGGTTCTCGGTGCGCACCCGGTGCAGCGCGGGATGGGCCGCCACCTGGGCGTAGGTGACGGCGACGCCCAGGTAGTCGCGGGACGTGGCGCCGTGCGTGTTGCGGAGGTTCGAGTCGATGGGGATGCCGACGTCACGCGCGGCGACCGACCACTGGTGCTTGAGGTGCTCGGTGGGCGTCACCACGGTGATCCGCTCCACCGTCCGGTCGGCCAGCAGCTCGGCCGCGACCCGCAGCCCGAACGTGGTCTTGCCGGCACCCGGGGTGGCGACCGCGAGGAAATCCTGGGGGCCGGTGGCCAGATAGCGGGTCAGTGCCCTGCGCTGCCAGTCGCGCAGCGGCCGGCGCAGGGCCAGTGGCGGGGCGTCCGGGGACAGGTCGAGGGAGTCGGGCTGTGCCACGGACTCCCCCTTCTCCCCGGTGCCGGCGGACCAGCAGTCTAACCGGCCGGGGCACGCCGCCCCTCGTGCGACGCGATCAACTCCGGATGCAGCATGCTGGACACCACCATGAGTGCACAGCCGGACGCCGACGCCCAGCCGGCCCCACCAGCCAAGCGGGGCACGTGGCCGCTGGTGAAGCGAACGCTGGCCAAGGCGTGGCACGGCAACATCTTCTCCGAGGCCGCCGAGGCCGCCTACTGGCAGACACTGTCCCTGCCGCCGCTGCTGCTGGGCCTGCTCGGCTGTGTCGGCTTCCTCGGTGACTGGTTCGGCCAGGGTCTGGTCACGTCGGTGCAGCAGAACATCATCGCCTTCTGCCGCACCGTGTTCAGCACCAACGTGGTCGACACGATCATCGCGCCGACGGTCGCCGACATCCTCACCAAGGCACAGGCCGAGGTGGCCTCGATCGGCTTCCTGATCGCACTGTGGGCCGGTTCGTCGGCGATGGCGTCGTTCGTGGACGCGATCACGGTGGCGTACGGCCAGTACGGCGTGCGCAACGAGGTGTGGCAACGGATCTTCGCGCTGCTGCTCTACCTGGTGGGGCTGGTGCTGGCGGTGATCGGCCTGCCGGTACTGGCCCTGGGCCCGAACTTCCTGCCCAAGGTGTTCCCGTCCGCGTGGCGGGACAACATCTCCGACGTCATCGGCATCTTCTACTACCCGGTGGTCGCCGTCCTGCTGATGGTCGCGCTGGCCACCCTGTACCGGCTGGCCCTGCCGCGCAAACTGCCCTGGTACCGCGGCCTGCCCGGCGCCGCGCTGGCCATGGCGGTCTTCCTGTTGGCCAGCATCGGCATCCGCGTCTACCTGCTGGCCATCGGCCGCACCGGCTACACCTACGGTGCCCTGGCCGCGCCGATCGCGTTCCTGCTGTTCACGTTCTTCATCGGCCTGGCGATCGTGGTCGGCGCCTACTTCAACAGCGCCATCCAGGAGATGTGGCCTGCCAGGTTCACCCAGCGCCACCGCTGGCGCAAGCTCGAACCGGCGAAAACCGACGCCGCCGAGCCAGAATCCGCCGAATCCCAATCCGAGCCGAAGGCGGACGGCGAGCCGACCAAGGACGAGCCGGCCGGCGAGAAGCCGGCAGACCCGCCGGACCGTTCCGGCGAGTCGTGACAATCGGGAAGCGTGATCGAGTTCGCGGTCGAGGCGCTCGATCACTCAACGGCGCAGCAAAGCGCTGGGAGCGACACCCTGCCACAGGCAGGCGCACCGAGTGAGGCGGCATCGACCACGCTGGTCGGGTCTCAGGTCAGTCCTTGCCGCCGCCCGGCATGCGCTGGAAGATGCGCTTGCAGTCGGGGCAGACCGGCGAACCCGGCTTGGGGGACTTCGTCACCGGGAACACCTCACCACACAGGGCCACCACGTGCGTGCCCATGACCGCGCTCTCCGCGATCTTGTTCTTGCGCACGTAGTGGAACATCTTCGGCGCGTCGTCACCGGTGGTGTCGGTGCCCTCCGGGCGGGTGTCGACCTCGGGCAGCGTCTGCGTACTCACGCCCTTCATGATGCCACCGTGACCACACGTGTATCCGACGAAGTCGCCGATGCGATCGCCGAGGGGCGACCGGTCGTCGCCCTGGAGAGCACCCTGCTGGCCCACGGCCTGCCACCGGGCCGCAACGAGCGCGTCGGGCGGCGCCTGGAGGCGACGGTCCGGGAGCACGGCGCCGTGCCCGCCACCGTCGCCGTGCTGGACGGCGGTCCGACGGTCGGGCTGTCCGCTGCCGAGCTGGCCAGGGTGTGCGACCCGGCCGCCGGGCTGGTGAAGCTGTCCCGCCGCGATCTCGGGCCGGCCACCGCGCTGGGCCGCAGCGGCGCCACCACGGTCGCCGCGACCGCCGTGCTCGCCACCGCACGCGGCATCCGGCTGTTCGCCACCGGCGGGCTGGGCGGCGTGCACCGGGGCGCCCGAGACAGCTGGGACGTATCCGCGGACCTGGACGTCCTGGCCACGACGCGGATCATGGTGGTCTGCTCCGGTGTGAAGTCGGTGCTGGACATCGGCGCCACGCTGGAACTGCTGGAGACCCGGTCGGTGCCGGTGCTGGGCTACCGGACCGACCGCTTCCCCGCCTTCTACCTGCGCGACTCCGGCTACGACGTGCCGTGGCGGGCCGACGACCCGGCCACTGCCGCCGCCGTGTTCGCCGCGCACCGCGACCATGCCGACGGCGGCGCGGTACTGGCCAACCCGGTGCCGGCCGGGCACGAACTGGACCGCGACCTGCACGACCGACTGCTCACCGAGGGCCTGGCCCACCTGGCCGAGGCGGGCATCCGCGGCAAGGACGTGACACCCGCGCTGCTGGAGCATTTCCACACCGCCAGCGAGGGCGCCAGCATCGACACCAACGAGGAACTTGTCGTGTCCAACGCCGCCCTGGCCGCCGAGGTGGCCGTCGCGCTGGCGCGCCCGTGATCGTCGTGGTCGGCGACGCCGGCATGGACGTCCTCGTCCGGCACACCAAGCCGATCACGCCGGGCACCGACCAGCCGGCCGACGTGCGGACCGCGATCGGCGGCGCGGGCGCGAACACGTGTGCGTGGCTGGCCCGGCTCGGCGCGACCCCGACGCTGGTCGGCCGGGTCGGCGACGATCCGGCCGGCCGGCTGGTGGCGGGCGAGCTCACGGCGGCCGGCGTGGAGTGCGTGCTGGCGGTCGACCCGGAGGCCGGCACCTGCTGGGTGGTCGTGCTGGTCGACGGCCACGGGCAGCGGGCCATGCTGTCCGACCGGGGAGCCGGCAGGCGGCTGCGGCCGGCCGATCTGCCGCCGGGACCGCTGGCCGACGCCCGCCATCTGCACCTGTCCGGCTACGTCCTGCTCGACCCGGCGTCCCGCCCGGCCGGCACGGCGATGCTGGCCGCCGCCCGCGACGCCGGGCTGACCACATCGGTCGACCCGCAGGGCGTCGTGCCGATCACCGACCCGGCGGGCTTTCTCGACCTGGTGCGCGGAGTCGACCTGTTGCTGCCCAACGCCGACGAACTGGTCACGCTGACCGGGTCGCCCGAGCCGGAGTCGGCCACCGCGCTGCTGGACGCGGTCGGCGCGGTGGCCGTGACCAGGGGTGCTGCCGGCGCCAGCTGGGTCGACGACGACGGGGTGCTGACCGAACCGGCCGAGCGGGTGGAGTGCGTCGACACGACCGGTGCCGGTGACGCGTTCAACGCGGCGCTGCTGCACGCCCGGCTGGCCGGGTCGAGCCCACGGGAGGCGCTGCGGGCGGGAGTGACGGCGGGCAGTGCTGCCGTGCGGTTCGTCGGCGCGCAGCCGCCGGTCAGGCGTCGATGACCGGGTGACCCTTGCGTTCCAGTTCGCGGACCGTCGTCCTGCGGTGGAACCAGTTCGGGTGCTCCGCCTTGCGGGCCGGCCGATCGTTGGCGATCAGGACGGCGATCCACGGCAGCGGGATCGACACGGCGATGCACAGGACCGCCAGCCACCAGGTCTGGTAGAACACGCCCGCCAGGATCAGGAACGGGATGCGGCTCAACATCATGATGGTGTATCGGCGCTTGCGGAGGGCCTGCTGGTCGTCATGGGAAGGGGCGGCCTCGGTGATCAATACCGGGATGCCGTCCTCGTGATCCTTCACGACACCACCTCCGCGCTCATCGTCCCACCGTACTCACCGGATTGACAGGATCGCCGGGGACTAACCACCCGCGGTCGGTTCGGCGACCGGTAGATCGCGCCATACCACCACGGCCCGTGCGGCCGCGGCCCGAATCTCGCCCGCGTCCAGTTCGGTGAACGTCTCCGGGATGTCCTCCGCTGGCCAGTCGGCGACCAGCGTCAACCGGCCCTGGGGTGGTAGCGGCCACAGGTAGAAGTCCCAGTGCCGGTGGAACCGGCCGCCACCGCCGATGGTCGGCCGCAGCACCAGGCCGTCCGCGCCGCGCGCCACCGAGCGCCGCTCCGGCGGGAACTCACCGACCGCGACCCGGCGCCGGTCGGCGTAGCGCACGCCGAACCGGAAGGACCAGTCGTTGGCCTGCTGCCCGTCCCGGCGCGGCCGGGGGAACCGCCGGGTCCGGCACAGCAGCCGCAGGTCCAGCGACACGCCGTCCGGCCAGCAGCGCAACCCGACCAGGGCGATCCGGGCGTTGTCCGACCGGCCGAGCAGCCGCACGTAGGGCAGCACCGTGGGCAGCACCGAACCCTCCGGCGGGCCGAGATGGGCTGGTCGGACGGTCTGCAACTCGGGGGCCGCCGGGCGGTCGTCGGTCCGCAGCACCTCGTCGAAAAAGCCCATCGCGCCCTCCCGCGCTACCCGATCGAGTGACAGCCTGGCACGCCCTGTGACGGCAGGCTCACCCGGATGACCGTGCGACCATCACCGCCATGCGTGCGGTCGTCGCCCGGGTCACCAGGGCCAGCGTCACGGTCGACGGCGAGACCGTCGGTGCCATCACCGAGCCCGGCCTGCTCGTCCTGCTGGGTGTGCACGCGGACGACACACCCGCCACGGCGGACACGATGGCGCGGAAGGTGCACGAGCTGCGCATCCTGCGCGACGAGCAGTCCTGTGCCACCAGCGGTGCGCCGCTGCTCGTGGTGAGCCAGTTCACGTTGTACGGCGACACCAGGAAAGGCCGCCGTCCATCGTGGACCGCGGCGGCTCCGGCGGAGCTCGCGGAGCCGTTGGTGGACACGGTCGTGGCCCGGTTGCGGGAGCGAGGTGCGACCGTCGCCACGGGCCGGTTCCGGGCGCCGATGGCCGTGGAGAGCGTCAACGACGGACCGTTCACCGTTCTCGTGGAGGTCTAGGCGGGTTTGCCGGTCGCTCGCTCGGGGTAGTCACAAGTGCGGACCCCGGCGTTCAGGTGCTCTCTCAGCGAAAGCTCAGGTTTGATCGAGCAACCGGTGTGACAGCCGCGACGTCATGACGTGTGAGGGCCGGGAACGAAATCGCCATCGTACTCGTTTCCCAGAGTGTCAGGCCGAACAGCGAAGCGTCCCGCGGGGGAACCGGCGGGTAGCGGAGCCGCACGGCGCGCCGCGCACCGTCGCCCGGCAAGTGACGCGCCCGCACGCACCCGCAACAACAGGGGGAGGGAGCACAGTGACCGTCCCGCAGACCATCGAACGTGAAGCTCCGGAGTTCGTCGTGCCCGAGGCAGCCGACCTCGACGCGCAGGGCCCCGCGGCGGACCTGGTTCGTGTGTACCTCAATGGTATCGGGAAGACGGCCCTGCTGACCGCGGCACAGGAAGTAGAACTGGCCAAGCGCATTGAGGCCGGTGTGTTCGCGCAGCACATGATGGAGACCGCCAAGAAGCTGCCGCCGAAGCGGCGCGAGGAGCTGTCCGCACTGGTGCGCGACGGCCAAGTCGCGAAGAACCACCTGCTCGAGGCGAACCTCCGGCTCGTCGTGTCGCTGGCCAAGCGCTACACGGGCCGCGGCATGCCGCTGCTCGACCTGATCCAGGAGGGGAACCTGGGTCTGATCCGCGCGGTGGAGAAGTTCGACTACGCCAAGGGCTACAAGTTCTCCACGTACGCCACGTGGTGGATCCGTCAGGCCATCACCAGGGGGATGGCCGACCAGAGCCGCACCATCCGGCTGCCCGTCCACCTGGTCGAACAGGTGAACAAGCTGGCCAGGATCAAGCGCGACCTGCACCAGCAGCTCGGCCGCGAGGCCACCAACGAGGAGCTGGGCAAGGAGGTCGGGCTGACCGCGGAGAAGGTCGCCGACCTGCTCGACCATGCCCGCGACCCGGTGAGCCTGGACATGCCGGTCGGCAGCGACGAGGACGCCCCGCTGGGCGACTTCATCGAGGACGGCGAGGCGACGGACGCGGAGAGCGCCGTCATCTCCGGCCTGCTGCAGGACGACCTGCGCCGGGTGCTGGCCACGCTGGACGACCGCGAGCAGTTGGTGATCCGGCTGCGCTACGGCCTGGACGACGGCCAGCCCAGGACGCTGGACCAGATCGGCCGCCAGTTCGGCCTGTCCCGGGAGCGGGTCCGGCAGATCGAGCGCGAGGTCATGTCCAAGCTGCGCCAGGGCGACCGCGCGGAACGCCTCCGCGCCTACGCGAGCTGAATTCGAGTCGAACCGACAAGACAGGGTCGGTGCCTTCGGGCACCGGCCCTGTCGCCGTTCGGGCTCGGGTGTGCCGCGGTCGGCGACAGCCTCACCCGATTGTCCCGTTGACTTGTGATTTCAGTCACGCAAGGCTGAGGGGTACTCAAGATTTCCTCATACGACTTCGCGGGTCAGTGTCGACCGCGCGCAACGGGAGGTCGGGACGGCCGGGGGCCGGCCCGGCCTTCCGGTATCCGCGTACCGGTAACGTCACGCTCGTGACCGCCACCCCCCTTTTCCAGCACACCGACGTGCTGCCGCTCGCCCGCGACAACCACACCGAGTACCGGTTGGTGACCACGGACGGCGTCGGCGTGGAGCGCGCCGCGGGACGGGAGTTCCTCACCGTCGAACCCGGCGTGCTGACCGGGTTGGCGCGCGAGGCGATCCGGGACATCCAGCACCTGCTCCGCCCGTCGCACCTGGCCCAGTTGCGGGCCATCGTGGACGACCCCGAGGCGAGCCCGAACGACCGGTTCGTGGCGACCGACCTGCTGCGCAACGCGTGCGTGTCGGCCGGCGGGGTGCTGCCGATGTGCCAGGACACGGGGACCGCGATCGTGATCGGCAAGCGGACCGAGTCCGTGCTCACCGGCGGTGCCGACGAAGCCGCGCTGTCCCAGGGGATCTTCGAGGCGTACCAGCAGCTCAACCTGCGCTACTCGCAGCTCGCGCCGCTGAACTTCTGGGAGGAGCGCAACACCGGCACCAACCTGCCGGCCCAGGTCGAGCTCTACCACTCCCCCGGCGTCGACCCGCACTACGACTTCCTGTTCATGGCCAAGGGCGGCGGCAGCGCGAACAAGACGTTCCTGTTCCAGGAGACCAAGGCGCTGCTGAACCCGACGCGGCTGGCCCGGTTCCTGGACGAGAAGCTGCGCGGCCTGGGCACCTCCGCGTGTCCGCCCTACCACCTGGCGATCGTGGTAGGCGGGCTGTCCGCGGAGTTCACCCTCAAGGTGGCCAAGCTCGCCTCGGCCCGCTACCTGGACCTGCTGCCGGCCGAGGGTTCGCCGCTGGGCCACGCGATCCGGGACGTGGACCTGGAGCAGCAGGTACTGGAGATGACCCGGCAGTTCGGCATCGGCGCGCAGTTCGGCGGCAAGTACTTCTGCCACGACGTGCGGGTGATCCGGCTGCCCCGGCACGGTGCGTCCTGCCCGGTGGGCATCGCGGTGTCCTGTTCGGCCGACCGGCAGGCGAAGGCGAAGATCACCCCGGAGGGCGTGTTCCTGGAGCAGTTGGAACGCGACCCGGCCCGGTACCTGCCGGACGTCACCGACGACCTGCTGTCCGACGAGGTCGTCCGGGTCGACCTGAACCGGCCGATGAGCGAGATCCGCGCCACGCTGGCCGCGCTGCCGGTGAAGACGCGGCTGTCGCTGACCGGTCCGCTGGTGGTGGCGCGGGACATCGCGCACGCCAGGATCAAGGACCGGCTGGACGCCGGCGAGCCGATGCCCGAGTACCTGCGCGACCACCCCGTGTACTACGCCGGTCCGGCGAAGACCCCGGACGGCTACGCGTCCGGCTCGTTCGGCCCGACGACCGCCGGCCGGATGGACTCCTATGTGGCCCAGTTCCAGGAGGCCGGCGGCTCGCTGGTGATGCTGGCCAAGGGCAACAGGTCCCAGCAGGTCACCGACGCCTGCCAGGCCAACGGCGGCTTCTACCTGGGTTCCATCGGCGGTCCGGCGGCGCGGCTGGCGCAGGACTGCATCCGCAGGGTGGACGTCCTGGAGTACCCGGAGCTGGGCATGGAGGCGGTCTGGCGGATCGAGGTCGAGGACTTCCCGGCGTTCGTCGTGGTCGACGACAAGGGCAACGACTTCTTCGCCGGCACGTCCCAGCCGACGCTGCAGATCTCGTTCCACCGGTGACGCCGTGGACTTCGTCCTGGTGCACGGCACCACCCAGTCGCCGTCCTGTTGGGACCGCGTCGCCCACGACCTGACCCGGCGCGGCCACCGGGCCATCGCCGTCGACCTGCCGGTGGCCGAACCCGACCTGCTGGCCGACGACTACGCGCGGATCGCGGCCGGGCAGGTGGCCGACGACGTGCGGGAGCCGGTCGTGGTGGCGCACTCGGGCGGTGGGCTGGTGGCCTCGGCGCTGGGCAGGCGGCTGGGTGCGGCGCACCTGGTGTGGCTGGCCGCCTTCGTGCCGGACTTCGCGGGCGGGTCGAGCATGCTGGACCAGGTGCGGGCCGGGCAGGACACCATGTTCGGCGCGGAGTGGCTGCAGTGGCAGTCCGACGACCCGACCGAATCGGCCTACTTCCTGTTCCACGGCTGCGATCTGGCCACGCTGCGCTGGGCGGTGGACACGCTGCGGCCGTGGCGGCCGACGGCCGCGTACGGCGAGCCTGCCGGGCCGGCGCCGGACATTCCGTCGACCTACGTGCTGCCGTTGCAGGACCGGACGCTCACGCCGGCCTGGATGCGCTCGGCTGCCGTGGACCGGCTGGGCGTGGCCGCCATCGAGATCGACGGGGACCACTGCCCGCACATGGCCAGGTCGGCGCTGGTGGCCGGGCTGCTGGCCGGCCTCAGCCGTGCCGCATGACCTGCTGGAACACCAGCGTGCGGTCGCCCAGCGGCGCGGCCAGCGTCACGGTCACCGGCACCAGGCGGACGATCATCGGGCACACCTGACCACCGTGGCTGGTGTTCGTGGTGATCACGTCCACGGTCACCGCCTTCGCGGTCTGCGCGGCCACCTGACCGGTGATCTGCTGGCAGCCGGCCTGACCGGCATTGAACGTGACCTGGCGGCCGGCCGCCCGGACGCCGCTCGGCGGCGATGTGACGTGGCTGGCGTCGATCTGCCCCCCGGGCACCGTGGTCGCCTTGCCACCCGCCGGCGGCTGGGCCGGTGTGGGCGGGACGATGACCTCCGGTGTGCTGGCGGGCGGCGCGGCGGTGGGTGGTGTGGTGGCCGGAACCGCACCCGGCACGCTGCCCACGGCGCTGGGCGCGGCGACGCCGATGGTCGGCCCGGAGCCGCTGCCCGCGGACTCGGCGGGCGACCCGCAGGCCGCCAAGGTCACCAGCACGCCGCACGCGACGGCGGCCAGCGTTGCCACGGTCCTCGTCATGTCGAGTCTCATCCCCGGATGATGGACAACTGCAGGGTGACCGTCCGGTTGCCCAGCGGCTGGGCCAGGTGGACGGCCATGGGCCGGTAGCGCACGAACATCGGGCACGAGCGCTCGCCGGTGCCCGGTTGCTGCTGGATCATGCGCACGGTGACTCCGGTGGCGGTCTGCTCGTCCACCTCGGCCCGGGACGTGAAGCAGCCGCCCGCCTCGCCCTCGAAGCCGAGGGTGGTGCCGGCGCGGTCCGTCCACACCAGCTTGGGGAAGCTGAACGGCAGTGCCTTGGCGTCCACCCGGCCGGCCGGCACCACGACGGCGCCTGCCGGTGCGCGCACGCCCGGTGGGTTCGCCGGCACGGGTGCCGGTCCGGGGGCCATGCTCGCCGTGTGCGGCGGCGTGGACGTGGACAGCGTGCTGCCGCCGGCCGCGCCCGTGCTCTCCTGCTGGGCACAGCCGGCCGCCAGGACCAGCGCCACGCCGACGCCGAGAACCGCTCCCAGGTGTCTCATGGGGGTAGGACGGAACATCGGCGCTCCCGGGTTGCACGCGGTCAGTGCTCCGCGAGCACCGAATCCAGCTTGGCCAGGGTCGCCTCGATGCCCTTGGTGTTGCGGTCCAGGAAGCCGATCAGGCCGTAGGAGAAACCGCCGGGCGCCGTCGACCAGTCGAAGGTCTCGGAGACCTCGGTGGTCTCGTCGTCGATCGGCTTGAGTTCCCAGCGCCACCGGTGGCCGCCGAAGTGCCGCCACGCGATGAGCCGGTCCTTCTCGTACTCGACGACCTTGTTGGTCACCCGGTAGGGCGCGCCAAGCTTCATGCTCATGCCGAACCGGGAACCGAGTTCCAGCCGCTCCGGCTGGGCACCGTGCGGCGCCTGCACCGTGCCGGAACCGTCGATCAGCGGGTGCTTGGCCGGGTCGGCGAGCAGATCGAAGACGCGCCTCGCGGGAGCGTGGACGACCACCGTCCTGGTGATCTTCTTGTCACTCACGCTCGTCACTGTAGAACGACACGGAGCGGAGTTGGCGGGGCACCGAGTCCGGCCGCGGTGGCGGCGGGCCCACCGCGATCCGCGCGCTGGTCACGGCCGCGCCGGTGGTCAGCGCCAGGACCGGGTCCAGCGCCAGCGACCGGACCTGGGGCAGGTCCTCGGACAGCGTCGCCACGCGCAGCACCAGGTCGGCCAGTGCGGTCAGGTCGACCGGTTCGGAGCCCTGGTAGCCGGCCAGCAGCGCGGCCGACCGGGGTGCCCGGACCAGCCGGGCGGCGTCCGCGTCGGTCAGCGGGACGGCACCGTAGGCCCGGTCGCCGAGCAGGTCGCTGACGATGCCGGACAGCCCGAAGTACACCAGTGACCCGAACGACGGGTCGTCCTGCAGTCCGATGACGCACGACACCCCGCGTTCGGCCATCCGCTGCACGATCACGTCGTCCACTCCGGACAGTCCGCACACGTCCCGGTAGGCGGCGCGCACCCCGTCCGCCGTGGCCACGTCCAGTCGCACGCCGACGAGGTCGTCGCGGTGCCGAAGTTTCTCGCTGGTGGACTTCACCACCACCGGGTAACCGAGCGCGTCGGCCGCGGCCACGACGTCCGCCTCGGTCGACGCCCGCCGGAACGGCACCACGTCGATGCCGTAACACCCGAGCAGCCGCAACGACTCCGCGTCCGACAGCAACCGACCACCATCCACAGTGGCCACCGCTTCGGCGACGGACTCGCGGGCCCGGTCCACCTGGATGCCGTCGGGCCGCACGAAACCGCCCTGCGGCGCGGACCGCCAGCGGGCGTACCGCACGGCCCTGGCCAGTGCCTGCACGGCCCGCTCCGGGCTGGAGTAGGAGGGCACCGAACCGTAGCCGGGGGTGCCGTCCGGGCCGGGCACGGCCAGTTCCGCCGGCACGCCCTCGAAGGCCAGGAACGTGGACACCACCGGCTTGCGGGCGGCCGCGCCCTCGTCCACCACGGCCCGCAGCGCACTCGCGTAGGCGGCGCCGGGCACGGCCAGCGCCGGCACGAACACGATCACCACGGCGTCCACGTCGTCGCGGCGCACCATGTCCCGGACGGCGGCGGCGAACTGTTCCGGTGTGGTGTCCGGGCCGGTGTCCACCGGGTCGCCGGCCAGCCGCAGGTCCTGCTCCAGCACGGTGTCGGCGGCCAGCAGCCCGATCGCGGTGGAGTTGCCCACCACGCCGATCCGCTCGCCCGCCGGCAGCGGCTGGTTGACCAGCAGCAGCGCGGTGTCGAAGAGTTCGGCCAGGGTCGCCACCCGGATCACGCCGGACTGCTCGAACAGTGCCCGGACGCTGGCCTCGTCCACCGGCACCGACGTGGCGGCCAGGCCGGGGTGCACGGCGTGCCGGCCGGAGCGGACGACGACGATCGGCTTGTGCCTGGCCAGCCGCCTGGCCAGCCGGGCGAACTTGCGCGGGTTGCCGAACGACTCCAGGTAGAGCAGCACCACCTGGGTGGCCGGATCGGTCTCCCAGTACTGGAGCAAGTCGTTGCCGGACACGTCGGCCCGGTTCCCCGCCGACACGAACGTGGACAGGCCCAGGCCCCTGGTGCCGGCATCGGTCAGGATGCCGATGCCCAGCGCGCCGGACTGGCAGAAGAAGCCGGCCCGGCCGGCACCGGGTAGCCGGGGGGCCAGCGTGGCGTTGAGCCGGATCGCCGGGTCGGTGTTGAGCACGCCCAGCGCGTTCGGGCCGACCACTCGCATGCCGTGCGCCCGCGCCTGCGCCACCAGTCCGCGTTCCGCGCCGCCGCCGTCCGGCCCGACGTCGGCGAAGCCGGCGGACAACACCACCAGGGTTCGCACCCCCTTGGCCAGGCAGGCGTCCAGCACGTCGGCCACGCCGGCCGCCGGGATCGCCACCACGGCCAGGTCGACCGGATCCGGGATGTCCAGCACCGACGGATAGGCCCGCACGCCACGCACCGAGCGGTGGGCCGAGTTGACCGGGTACACGGTGCCGGCGAAGTCGCCGCGCAGCAGGTTGGTGAGCACGACATGCCCGACCTTGGTCGGGTCGGTGGACGCGCCGATCACCGCGACCGACTGTGGGTGCAACAGGTTGTGCACGCTGCGCGCCTCGGCGGCCTGCTCCCGCGCCCTGGCCACCTCCACCGAGGCGTCCGTCGGGTCGATGGCGAACTCCAGGTGCAGCACGCCCTCGTCGATGGCCCTGCTCACCCGGTACCCGGCGTCCCGGAACACCCGCACCATCTGGCCGTTCTCGCCCAGCACCTCGGCGACGAACCGGCCGATGCCGCGCTCGCGGGCCGCGGCGGCCAGGTGTTCCAGCAGGATCGAGCCCAGACCCCTGCCCTGATGCTGGTCCTCCACCACGAACGCCACCTCGGCCGACCGCGTCTCACCGAGCTGTTCATAACGGCCCACGGCGATCAGGTCGTCACCGAGGAACGCGCCGAACGCCACCCGACCCCGGTGGTCGATGACGGAGAACCGCTTCAGGTCGCGGTCCGACATGTGCGGATATGGTGAGAAATAACGGAAGTAACGGGTCCGCTCGGACAGCCTGCCGTGCAGGCCGCGGATCAGTTCGGCGTCGGTGGGGATGATCGGTCTCAGGTGGACCGTGCCGCCGTCGGTGAGGACCACGTCGGCTTCCCAGTGCCTCGGGTAGTCGAACGGATCCGGCCCGCCGACCGTGTCCGGCATCGGACTAGTCCCGCGGATCGTCCGGATCGAGGCCGTGCAAGGGAAACACCGCCTGCCGGGTGTCCTTGACCGCCATGTCCACCGGGTCGTCCACGCTGCCGCCCCACGGTTCGAAGTCGGTGTCCGCGCCGTCGCTCATCGACGCCGGCAGCATGATGTGCCTGGGCACCATGGGAACGACGGTGGACATCCAGCCCGCGGGCAGCGGCGTGTTCGGGTCGACGTCCCGGTCCAGGACGGTGGCCAGCAGGTGCGTCCACGAGCGGGGCACCACGCGGACCAGGTCGTAGCCACCGCCGCCCAGGGCCAGCCAGCGGCCGTCCGTGTAGCGGCGGGCCAGGTCCCGCATCGACCGGTAGATCGCGCGGTGGCCGTCCACCGTGAGCGAGAGATCGGCCAGCGGGTCGTTGCGGTGGCTGTCCACACCGCACTGGGTGACCAACACCTGCGGCTGGAAGGCGCCCAGCAGGCTCGGCGCCACGGCGTGGAAGGCGCGTAGCCACGGGCGGTCGGTGGTGCCCGGCGGCAGCGGCAGGTTCACCGCCATGCCCTCGCCGGCACCGGTGCCGATCTCCCTGGCGTAGCCGGTGCCCGGCCAGAGGGTGCGCGGGTGCTGGTGGATGGAGATGGTGAGCACCCTGGGGTCGTCGTAGAAGGCGGTCTGCACGCCGTCGCCGTGGTGCACGTCGACGTCCACGTAGGCCACCCGCTCCACGCCGTGGTCGAGCAGCCACGAGATCGCCACGGCGCAGTCGTTGTAGACGCAGAAACCGGCCGCGTGGTCGGGCATGGCGTGGTGCAGCCCGCCGGAGATGCTCACCGCCCGGTCGGCCGCGCCGGTGGCGATCAGGTCGGCGGCCAGCACCGAGCCGCCGACGACCAGCGCCGACGCCTCGTGCATCCGCGGGAAGATCGGATTGTCCGGGGTACCCAGGCCGTGGTCGAGCTCGGCGAGTTCGTCGGCCCGCACGCCGGGCGCGGCGCGTACGGCCGTGATGTAGCCGGCGTCGTGGATGCGCTCGAGCAGCTCGTCGGTGGCCTGCTCCGGCCGGAGCGGGGTCACGCCCGCGAGCACGCCCAGTTCGGTGGCCAGCTGGACGGTCAGGCGCAGGCGGATCGGGTTGAGCGGATGCTGGTCCCCCATGTCGTAACCCAGCAGCGCGTCGTCCCACACGACCTCGGCCGGTGCACCCATGCCCGTGACCCTAGTCGCCGGTCGCCACGGGGCGCGCGGGATCGCCTGACCAGTGCGACCACGACCCGGCGAACAACGCGGCCGGCTCGTCCAGCACGCCGGCCGCCTCGATGGCCAGCACCACGGACGACGCCGTCACACCCGACCCACAGTAGGCACCCACCGGCTCGTGCTTCGCGACGCCGAGCCCGGCGAATCGGGCAGCCAACTCGGCGGGCGGCAGCCACCGCCCGTCCGGCCCGATGTGACCGGCGAACGGCGCGTTGCGGGCGCCCGGGATGTGGCCGGCGCGCGGGTCGATCGGTTCGACGTCGCCCCGGTAGCGCTCAGGTGCCCGAGCGTCCAGCAGCACGCCCTCGGCGGCCAGCGCGGCCGCCTGGTCGGCGTCCAGCACGGGCAGGTGGCCCGGTGTCACCACGATGTCACCCGGTGCGGGGACCGGGATCTCGGTGCTGGTCGGCCGGTGTTCTGCCGTCCACGCGGCGTAACCGCCGTCCAGCACCCGCACGTCCGCGTGCCCGGCCCAGCGCAGCAGCCACCAGGCCCGAGCCGCCACCGAGCCGTCGCGGTCGTCGTAGGCCACGACGGTGTCGTGTTCGTCGACGCCCGCGGCCCGCAGGGACGCCTGGAGTGTCGCGGGATCGGGCAGCGGGTGCCGGCCCGCTGGTCCGGGCGGTGCGGCCAGATCGGTGTCCAGGTCGACGTAGACGGCGCCGGGCACGTGGCCGAGCACGTAGTCGTCCCGGCCGGCCGGGCCACCCAGCCGCCACCGGACGTCGAGCACCACGGGCGGCGTCGAGTCGAGCATTGTGGCCAGTTCCCGGGTGGACACGAGTGGTCGAACAAAAGGTGGCACGGCGTCATCTTGCCCGGTAGAGGAATCCGAAGCGAGACACCGCGCTGTCCGTGAGAGCGACTACCATTGTGAACGACGAAGGGGAATGGTGTGAACGACCTCATCGACACCACCGAGATGTACCTCCGGACGATTTATGAGCTGGAGGAGGAAGGCGTGGTGCCGCTGCGCGCGAGGATCGCCGAACGCCTGGAGCAGAGCGGGCCGACGGTCAGCCAGACCGTGGGCCGGATGGAGCGGGACGGCCTGCTGGTGGTCGCCGACGACCGGCACCTGGAACTCACCGACCACGGCCGCTCACTGGCCGTCGCCGTGATGCGCAAGCACCGGCTGGCCGAGCGGCTGCTGGTGGACATCATCGGCCTGGAGTGGGAGCAGGTGCACAGCGAGGCGTGCCGCTGGGAGCACGTGATGAGCGAGGCCGTCGAGCGCAAGCTGGTCCGCCTGCTCGACCACCCCACCACTTCCCCCTACGGCAACCCCATCCCCGGCCTGGACCAGTTGGACGCCGGCGACCCGGCGCCGCCGGTCGACCCGGAGCTGGTCCGGGTGGACGAGGTCGCCCGGCGCGGCGGCGGCATGGTGCAGGTCCGCCGGATCGCCGAGCACGTGCAGTTGGACACCGAGGTCCTGACCGAGCTGAAGTCGGTCGGCGTGGTGCCGGGCGGAACCGTGGAGGTGTGCGCCCTGGGCGAACGGGCCGGTGGCATAGAGGTCAAGGGCGCCGGCAACGCCGCGAAGTTCCAGCAGTCCATCGCCCACGCCGTCCTGGTCCACGCCAAGTAACGCCCTGACCACCCGATGAACCCCAGTGGGTCGCTGCCGCGCGCCGCCGCTCGGCGCGACCACCGGCTCCCGACACCCAGCTCACGCGGCGCACGGCCCGGTCACCACCTGGCTGACAGCGGCAGCGCAGGTCTGGCCACCCGGCCCCGACCGGATCATCCGCTCCCGGCCACCGCTCATCCCGGGCCCGACCGCTGGCACCGGGCCGCTGTCGGCAGCTCACCGGATGCAGCGGAAGTCCGGCCGCCTGCGCAGCCGAGCTGGGCGTTGCGGAGGTCGGCGTGAGGGCCGCGGAGCGGGCGGCCGTGGCGTTCCGCGAGTTGTACGGAGTCGGGCCGGTGGGGATCTGGTCCGCGCCCGGAAGGGTCAACCTGATCGGCGAGCACACCGACTACAACGACGGCTTCGTCCTGCCCTTCGCGCTCCCCCACCGCACGGCCGTCGCCGCCGCACCGCGCGCCGACGGCCTGCTCGCCCTGACCACCGTCGGCGACGACGGCCGCCCCCAACAGGCCAGGCCCGTGCCGGTGGCCGAACTCGAACCCGGTGTCGTGACCGGCTGGGCCGCCTACCCCGCCGGCGTCGCCTGGGTGCTGCGCGACCAGGGCTGGAGCGGCGGCGCCGACCTGGTGATCGCGGGGAACGTGCCGGCCGGGGCCGGGTTGTCGTCGTCGGCGGCATTGGAATGCGCGACGCTGCTGGCGCTGCTGGACATCGCCGGTTTGCCCGCCGACGACCTGCCGATGCTCGCGCGGTGGGCGCAACGGGCGGAGAACGGCTTCGCCGGGGTGCCCAGCGGGGTGCTGGACCAGATGGCGTCGCTGTGCTGTCGGGAGGGGCGGGTGCTGTTCCTGGACACCCGGTCCGGTGCCGCGGAGCAGGTCGAGTTCGCGGCGGCCGCCGAGGGCCTGGAGGTCCTGGTGATCGACACGCGGGCCAATCACAAGCTGGGTGACGCGGCGGGCGGTGACGGGTACGGCAGCCGGCGGCGCGGATGTGAGCAGGCGGCGCGGGAGCTGGGCGTGCCGGCGTTGCGGGACGTGCGGATGGACGAGCTGCCGTCGGCGGCCGGGCGGTTGTCGGCGGAGTTGTTCCCGTTGGTACGGCACGTCGTGACGGAGAACGCCAGAGTGTTGGAGACGGTGGACCTGTTGCGGCACAACAAGTTGCCGCAGATCGGTCCGGTGTTGACCGTGTCCCACCAGAGCTTGCGCGACGACTACCGGGTGTCGTGTCCCGAGTTGGACGTGGCCGTGGACGGTGTGCTGGAGGCGGGTGCGCTCGGCGCACGGATGACCGGAGCCGGATTCGGCGGGTCGGCGATCGCGCTGGTGCCGGCGGAGGACCGGCCGGACGTCGAGCAGGCGGTCCTCCGGGCGTTCGAACGGAAGGGTTGGACGACGCCCCGGTTGTTCACGGCGGTGCCGGCCGCGGGTGCCGGCCGCGACGTCTGACGCGTCCCCCGGCGGTCACCGCGCGCGGCGCACCGGCAGACTGGCGGGCGGACGGCTGTCAGGTGAAAGGTGGGGAACGCGGTGAGGTTGCTGGTGACCGGCGGTGCCGGGTATGTCGGAAGTGTGTGCGCGGCGCGGCTGATCGAGGCCGGGCACGAGGTGGTCGTGGTCGACGACCTGTCCACCGGGCATGCCGACGCGGTGCCGGACGGCTGCCGGTTCGTCGAGGGTGACATCGCCGAGGTCGCGGACCCGCTGCTCGGTGACGGCTTCGACGGTGTGCTGCACTTCGCGGCGAAGTCGCTGGTGGCGGAGTCGATGCGGGAGCCGGGCAAGTACTGGCAGGGCAATGTGGTGACGTCGGTGCGGTTGCTGGAGGCGGTCCGCAGGCACGGCACGCCGAGGCTGGTGTTCTCGTCGACGGCCGCGACCTACGGCGAACCGGCCGAGGTGCCGATCGAGGAGACGGCGGAAACCCGCCCGACCAACACCTATGGCGCCACCAAGCTGGCGATTGATCACGCGATTACCTCGTACGCGGCGGCGCACGGCGTGGCGGCGGTGAGCCTGCGGTACTTCAACGTGGCCGGTGCTCATGGTCGGTTCGGTGAACGGCACGCCACCGAGACGCACCTGATCCCGATCGTGCTGCAGGTCGCGCTGGGGCAGCGGGACAAGGTGCAGATCTACGGCGACGACTACCCCACCCCCGACGGCAGCTGCGTCCGCGACTACATCCACGTCACCGACCTCGCCGACGCCCACCTGCTCGCGCTGCAACACGCCGAGCCGGGCGCCCACCGGATCTACAACCTGGGCAGCGGCACGGGCTTTTCGGTCCAGCAGGTCATCCAGACCTGCCGCGCCGCGACCGGCCACGACATCCCGGCGACCGTGGCCGAACGCCGCCCCGGTGACCCGGCCGTCCTGGTGGCCTCCAGCGCCCGAGCCCGCACCGAACTCGGCTGGCAGCCCACCCGCACCGACCTGGCCACCATCGTCAGTGACGCCTGGACCTTCACCACGGCCCGAGCCCAGCGCACCTGATCAGCCTGCCGCTGGGAACGCTTGGGCACGCCGAGGTGGCGCCCCCGGCACGCCCACCGGACAGGCGGCCGGGCTACCTCACCGAGGTCGCCGACCCGGAGCCGAGAGTGCACCCGACCGGACACCCTGACCAGCACATCAGGCAACACGGCGGCCACGATGCCAGCCAAGCCGACCGGCCGGACACCATGGCTCGGGCACGCCAGCCAGGCGCCCGCAGTCCGACCGAGCACGCCAGCCGGACGCGCCGACCCCGGGAGGCCGGCCGCGCGCCTACCCAGCACCCAAGCCGGCGCGCACGGCGAACACCGCGGACGGGTACGCCGGCCGGGGCATGCAAGGCGCACAGCGGCCCGACCCGATGGCCGGGCACACCCGGCGAGCACACCAGACCGGCATGCTGGCCGGCCCGCCCGAATGCCGCTGGCCGGGTGCGCTGGCCGAACCTCCATGGCCGGCATGCTGGCCGCAAGCCGCCGCAGTGCCCGGGCCCGCAGCGGGCCCGGGCACTGCGGGCCGCCCAGCGGCGACCGGCGAGTGGCGGCGAACGCCACCGGCTCCGGGCTGTCGCGCGGTCGCCTGACGCCGTCGCGGTCGACGATGTGGTCACGGTCGGCGCACCCGCCGTCAGCGATGGCGGGCGCATCGAGCGACCTCGTCGCACGCCAAGGCGACAGGCCGATCGCGGTCGACGCTGGCCGGGTGATCGCGTGATGGCCGTTGAGCCAGGTGAGACGGCAGAACGAAAACTGCCGTCGCGCATTGTGCGCTGATCATGGTAAGTGGGCTAATCGGTTGTGAGGACCGTGTATTCGACCGCTTCGCCGTTGTGGATGCACCTATGTCTCCTTTGTTCACGGAAGCCCAGGTGGTGGGTGAGCTTCAGACTGCGGGTGTTCCAGGATTGGACCGTGGCCCGCAGGACCGTCGGGCCGTGGTGTTGGTGGATATGGGCGAGTACGGCTGCGGCGAAATCGGTGCCATGGCCCTGGCCGACCCATTCGGGGGCCATGCCGACGCCGAGGTCCAGCACACCCGGCTCGGGCTCCAGACCAGGAACCCTTGCCTCGCAACCGGTGCAGTAGTAACCCAGGAACGGGCCACCGTCCGCTCCGGCCACCGCCCAGTAGCCCATTTCCGCCGTTACCGGCTCGTCCTCCAGCCGCGAGTCGTACGCGCTCCACGGCCAGTCGTACCGCCATTCACCGATTCGCCGCGCGTCGTCCGGTGTCAGCGGACGGACCGTCAGGCGGGCCGGCCAGACATCTGTCATTCGGTCATGATCGGGCCCTCCTCGTCGTCGGCCAACGAGTTTTCGGCCACGTGTCCACGTGCCGCGTTGGCTGCCCGTCTGCCTGCCTCGCGGACGTTGGCGGGCGGCATTGCCACCGTCAGCGCACCGCGCAGCAGGGCGCACAGTCGGTGGCCCGAATCGGCTTCTTCCGCGTTCGCCAGCGCTATTCCGGCCAGTACGCCGTCTCCCCTGGCGTACGCCGAGTACGCCAGCAGCGATGCCGGCTCTGCTCGTTCCGGTGGTGGCGTCGCCCTGGCCAGCGCAGTCCACAGGCGTTCAGCCGCGACGACGTCGGGCAGGGCGTCGTAGTCCAGGAAGTGGTCGCGGACCCGGTGGTCGGCCAGGGCCTTGATCAGCCGGACCACGTCGTCGTCGGCCAGTTCCGGTGGGGTGGTGGCCGCCGCTTCGATCGCGGCGCGGACCGTGTCCAGGCCGTCCTCCGGTGGGTCACCGGTGAGTTCGGCCGTCTCGCTGTGCCCGCTCAGGGACAGCGCTCGGCGGAGCAGTACGTCCGGTGGATCCGGTTCCAGCAGGGCGACCACGTCCTCCCTACTTCGGTACACGCTCAGGCCGAGTTCCGCGGCCACGGTCCCCAGTTCGGTGTTGTCGGGTTCGGGGAGGACGCCGGTGCAGTCGGTCTCGTCGTAGCAGTGCCAGCGCACGCCGGCCCGGGTGTCCGGTGTCCAGAACTGGTGTATGACCGGCAGGCCGTCCTCGTCGAAGGCCGCTTCGCACCGGGCCATGAGTTCCCGGTGCGGCAGGTCGTCGTCGGGTGAGCGGCCCTGGCCGCCGATCACGACCATGGTGACGCCGGTCGAGCCGTGCTGGACCAACGGCAACAGCAGGCTGTTGACCAGTTCGCGGGCGTGGTGTGGCGGCGGCAGGTCGGAGCGGAGCACGAGCCGCAGTTCCTTGGCGCGCACGCCGCGCTGGCCGAGCACGACGAGCGAGTCGACGGGGTGGAAACCGAGTAGGGCCGGGATGGACGCGATGAGGTCGCTGGGGCGGTCGAGGATGATGTCGATGCGTTCGGTGGAGGTCATGCGTCCACAATCGACTTCTTGGGAATCCGGTGCCAGGACCGTGCTGTCCGCTGTGGACAACGTGGTCCGATGTGGATAGGTGCGGTGGTGTCGGGCGAGGTTGTCGGGGGTGAGTGGTAGTGGCGGTACACCCGGAGGTGGAGCAGGCTCCCATCACCGGGTCGATGACAGGGCACCGGTGATGCAGCATCCTGGGACGGTGAGCGACGTGCGTCCGGCGGCCCGTTTCACCGATGCGGTGGAGGGTTTTCTCGTCGACCGGCGGTGGTGGCAGTTCCTGCCCGCACCGCTGGTGGTGGCGACGCTGCTGGTGCACCCGGGTCCGTACGCGGTCAGCGGCGGGTACGGCACGACCTACGCCGTGGCCGGCGTCGCGCTCGCCGCGAGCGTGACCTTGATCATGCTGCCGCAGCGCGACACCCACTGGGGACCGGTGGTACTGGCGGTGATGTGTCTGGCCGGCGGGATCCTGGCGGCGATCATCCCGCAGAGCTGGACCATCTCGTTTCCCTATCTGCTGGCCGGGGTGGCCGCCCGGCGTTACCCGTTCAAGGCCGCCGTCTGGGTGATCGCGGCCGCCGTCGCGAGCGCGCTGATAGCAGCGCTCGGCGGAAACGGCAGACCGCTGGGCGTGCTGGCCTCGCTGGCCGTGATCGCCGCGCTGGCCATGGGCGCCGTGGCCCGCCGCAGCCGCGCCGACCGACTGGAGCAGGCCGAACTCGCCCTGGCCAGGGAGCAGGCAGCACGCGAGGAACACGCGAGGGCCGCGGCGCTGGCCGAGCGCGCCAGGATCGCCCGCGAGGTGCACGACGTGCTGGCCCACTCGCTGTCCGCCCTGTCGCTGAACCTGCAGGGCGCCCGGCTGATGCTCGCCAACGAGGGCGCCAGCGAGGCGGCTCAGGAGCAGATCGAGCGGGCCCAGCGGCTGGCCGCCGAGGGCCTCACCGAGGCCCGCAGGGCGGTCGCGGCGCTGCGCGAGGACCCGGTGCCGGCCGCCAGGGCGATCGCCGACCTGGTCACCAGCGCCCGCCTGGAGACCGGCACGCCGACCGAGCTGACCATCGACGGCCCCCCACGTGACCTGCCCGGACCCGCTGAGGACGCGTTGTTCCGCACCGCCCAGGAGGCACTGAGCAATGCCCGCAAGCACGCCGCCGGGGCTCCCGTGGAGGTCGTTCTCGCCTACCGCGACGGCATCACCGAGCTGACCGTCACCGACCACCAAGGTCGTCGCCCGGCCGGTCGGACCACCGGCGGCTATGGTCTGACCGGGATGCGGGAGCGGGCCGAGCTGATCGGCGGCGAACTGCGGACCGGTCCGACCGACGACGGATGGCAGGTGCGGCTGGTGGTGCCGGCGTGACGCAACGGGACACGCTGCGGGTGGTGCTGGCCGACGACCAGACCGTGGTGCGGGAAGGCCTGGCCACACTGCTGGGCCTGCTGCCCGGTGTCGAGGTGGTCGGCGCGGCGGCGGACGGGATCGAGGCGTTGCGGCTGGTCGCCGAGCAGCGGCCGGACGTGCTGCTGGTCGACCTGCGGATGCCGCGCTGCGACGGCGTGCAGACCACCCGCAGGGTGCGCGCGGAGCATCCTGGGACCGAGGTGGTCGTCCTGACCACCTACGCGGACGACGAGTCGGTGCTGGGCGCGTTGCAGGCCGGTGCCCGCGGCTTCCTGACCAAGGACGCGGACGCCGAGGCGATCGCCAGGGCACTGCGCGCCGCGGCGGCCGGACAGTCCACTGTGGATGGAGATGTGCAGCGCAGGCTGATCGAGGCGGCCACCAGAGGACGGCCCACGGCGGGTCAGGGCCGGCAGCCGGTGGAACTGGCGGACGGGTTGACAGCGCGGGAGATCGAGGTGCTGCGGCTGATCGCGGCCGGCCTGTCCAACACGGAGATCGCCCGGCGACTGGTGGTCAGTGAGGCGACCGTGAAGACGCACGTCAACCACGTGTTCGCCAAGGCCAACCTGCGGGATAGGGCCCAGGCCGTCGCCTATGCATACCGAGCCGGTCTCGTCGACGACTGATCTCCCCATCCGCCGTCCGGGTGACCCACAATGTCGGCATGACCGAACCGAACATCCCGGCGACCGACGACCCGTATCGCTGGCTGGAGGACGTGACCGGAGCGACCGCGCTGGAGTGGGTGACCGCGCGGAACGCGGAGAGCGTCGGCGAACTGGCCGTTGGTGACCGGTTCGACCGGCTGCGTGCGGACATCCTCGAGGTGCTGGACTCCGACGACCGAATCCCGTTCGTGGTTCGGCGCGCCGGCCTGCTCTACAACTTCTGGCAGGACTCGACGAACCCGAAGGGCCTGTGGCGGCGCACCACGCCGGAGGAGTACCGCAGGCCGCAGCCGGAGTGGGAGGTCCTGCTGAACGTGGACGCCCTGGCCGGGCGGGAGGGCGAGAACTGGGTGTGGCAGGGCGCGACGCTGCTGCGGCCGGACTACCGGTTGGCCCTGGTGGAACTGTCCCGGGGTGGCGCGGACGCCGCCGTGGTGCGGGAGTTCGACCTGGTGACGCGCGAGTTCGTCGCGGACGGGTTCACCCTGCCGGAGGCCAAGAGCCGGGTCGGCTGGATCGACAGGGACCGGGTCTACGTCGGCACCGACTTCGGTCCCGGCTCGCTCACCACGTCCGGCTACCCGATGGTGACGAAGGAGTGGCGGCGCGGCACCTCGCTGGCCGACGCGGTCACCGTGTTCGAGGGCAAACCGGACGACGTGTCGGTGACGGCCACCCACGACCCGACCGAAGGCTTCGAACGCGACTTCGTCCACCGCGACCTGGACTTCTGGCGCGAGGAACTGTACCTGCGCGGGCCGGGCGACGAGCTGATCAGGATCGACGTGCCCGAGGACGCGCTGGTCGACGTGCACCGGGAATGGCTGCTGGTGAACACTCGGTCGCCGTGGCAGGTCGGCGGGACGACCTACCCGGCCGGTGCGCTGGTGGCGACCCGGTTCGACGACTACCTGGCCGGCTCGCGGGACCTGACCGTGCTGTTCGAGCCGGACGCGCACAACCACCTCAGCTACTACGGCTGGACCCGACACCACGTCATCCTGCACACGCTGTCCGACGTGCGCAGCAGGCTGACGGTGCTCACGCCCGGCGACGACGGCTGGACCCGGGCCACGCTGCCCGGCGTGCCCGAGGACGCCTACACCGACCTGGCCGACACCGACCCGGACGTCGACGACGCCTACCTGCTGGTCTCCAGCGGCTTCACCGAGCCGGACACGCTGCGCCGGGGCGTGGTCGGGGCGGACGAGGACGAGGTGCTCAAGCAGGCACCGTCGTTCTTCGACGCGCACGGACTGTCGGTGCGCCAGTTCACCACCAGGTCCGACGACGGCACCACGATCCCCTACTTCGTGATCGGGCCGGACGAGCCGACCGGGCCGACGATGCTGCACGGCTACGGCGGGTTCGAGGTGGCCCAGACGCCCTCCTACAGCGGTGTCACCGGTCGTGCCTGGCTGGCCAGGGGCGGTACCTACGTCGTGGCGAACATCCGGGGCGGCAGCGAATACGGACCGGAGTGGCACACCCAGTCGCTGAAGGCCAACCGCCACCTGGTGTACGAGGATTTCGCCGCCGTGGCACGGGATCTGGTGACCCGCGGGCTGACGACGCCGGAACGGCTGGGCATCCACGGCGGCAGCAACGGCGGTCTGCTGATGGGCGTGATGCTGACCGCGTACCCGGAACTGGTCGGCGCCATCGTGTGCGAGGTGCCGCTGCTGGACATGTACCGGTACCACGAACTGCTCGCCGGAGCGTCGTGGATGGCCGAGTACGGCGATCCGCGCGAGGACGACGAGTGGGAGTTCATCCGGAAGTACTCGCCGTACCACAACATCCGGACCGGCATGCCGTACCCGCCGACGCTGTTCGTCACGTCGACGCGGGACGACCGGGTGCATCCGGGACACGCCCGCAAGATGGTGGCGCGGCTGCTGGAGTACGGCTACCACGTCGACTACTACGAGAACGTCGAGGGCGGGCACGGCGCCGCGGCGGACAACAAGCAGCGGGCGTTCAAGAGCGCGCTGGTGTTCGACTTCCTGTGGCGGAAACTGGGCGGTTCAGCCGAAGGTGCGTAGCACCTGCCGGATTCGTCCCGTGATGTCCCACGTGTCGTTGCCGAAGTGCGCGAGGAGGCTGAGCAGTTCTCGTAGGTGCAGCAACGGCATCCGGTCCCGCCAGCCGGTGTCCAGCGGCCGGATCTCGGCGTAGGCCGAGTAGAACCGGTCCGGCAGCCGGCTGGGCGGGCCGGCCAGGCCGACGCAGTAGACCATGCTGAGGTCGACGTCGGGCCACATCCAGCTGACCGACGGATCGATCAGGGCGGGCCGGGCGTCGGCGGCGAGGATGTTGCCGCGCACCAGGTCGCCGTGGGTGAGGCTGGGCGGGGCGGGCGGTACCAGTTCGGGCAGGCGATGGCAGATCCGTTCCAGGGCGGCGCGGTCGGTGGCGTCCAGGCCGGCCGCCACCGCCGGTTCGGGCAGCCAACGCAGGATGCGGCGGGTGGCGAAGAACTCGTAGCCGTCGTCGTGCCATGTGTTGTCCTGGCGTAACCGGCCCTGCCAGCCGTCCCGCGGCCAGCCGTAACGCGGGCCGAGGACGCCGTGCATGATGGCCATCGACCGGCCGGCCCGCGCCCAGAACGCCGGATCGTCGTCGGCCGGGGCGGTGCCCAGCGGTTCCAGGACTATCGCCGCGCCGGTCACGGCCAGCACGTCCGGGGTGCGTACGCCACCGATGGTGCGCAGCGCCGCCAGTCCCTCGGCCTCACCCTGGTAGAGGCCGGGTGGCGGTGTGGTGATGTCGTCGTCCGGCCTGCCGAACGTCTTCACCACCACCGTGACGCCGTCGTGGCAGGTCACCAGCCACGCGGTGCTGATGTCACCGCCTGCGATCACCCGTGCGTCCAGCACGACGCCGAGACCGGCAGCGGTCACGGCGTCGCACACGACGGTGGGGTGCGTCATGCCCTCCATGGTGCTGGTGATCCGGCTGGTTCGGCGTATGAAATTCCGCCGGACCGGCCGGGGGTCGCCCAGTCTGTCCACAGTGGAGATCCGGGCGGGGGCCGATCCGCTCGACCCGCCCGGACGACTCTACTGGGCCGCGGGTTGTCACACATGGATCACAACGACTCGTTGACCCTTGGGGCAGTCAAGCTCCTCAACCAGGCGACTCAGATCGTCAGGATCACTCTCAGCAGCACGGACCGGTCGGGCCATGATCAGCGCTGTCACGGCTACTACAGAGTCGATTGCACACCGGTGACCAGACAGACCCGTTGCACCAAGCAATTCGCCAGCAGCGGATCGCCTGCGGCAAGTTTGGACAGCCGTTCACTATCCAGAACAAGCCTCTGTCACAAGAAGTCGTCGAGATCAGATGGGGCGGCGACTTGCCCGACCGCCACCCCATCTGACCAGCTAATTTACCATCAACCAGTTGCCCGGGATACTGGTGCAGGGTACTTATTCCAGACGTGCGCTATTCCTCGGCACCTGCGGCTTGGAACGGGTCCAGCAGACGCACCCCCGTCGACGCGACATCGCTACCGTTGCGCGTCACGAGCGTCCAACCATGAACGAGCGCTGTCGCGGCGAGTAGGCCGTCCACCGCCGGCACGGGGTTGGGGACGTTGAGACGGCCCCACGCCTGAGCCACGTCAGCGGTGACGGGCATTATTCGGTCGCCGTAGAGATCCGTGAGTTGTGCCAGCCATCGCTCAAACACTTCGGCCTGGACCGGATCTCGCCGAGCCAACCGATCAATTCCCTGTCTGATCTCGCCCACAACCAACACACTCAGGTACAGATCACTCGCCAACACGGAGCCGAACCACGCCTCGACGCCAGCATTCGGCACCTTCTTGCGGATCTCGGATATGACGTTGGTGTCGAGAAGAAAGCTCACTCACCCTCACCCATATCGACCGCTCGCGCAGTTGTCAACGATCGGTCGACCGGCAGCATGTCGAAGTCGGGGGCGACACGAAGGAACCGCTTGAAATCGGGCCCCTGTCCACGTAGACGCCGGTACTCGACGATATCGATCACTACGGCTACTTCCTCGCCGTGCCTGGTGACAACCTGCGGCCCCTCGACCTCGACAGACCTGATCAGCTCACTGAAGCGCTGCTTCGCCTCCTGCAACTGCCAGTGATCACCATGCATCGTGCTACCTCCATCTAGACAGACTAGACAGAAAAGGGTCACCAGTCCAGTTCTTACCAGCGTGACCGCGTTGCGTCTGATGCATCGCGATGCTTCGCCGCACAGCCGGATCGGGTGCCGGCGAGATGCCGACACCCGATTTGACCAGCTAGTTCATGTTCAACCAGTCCTCACAATCAGCTGCAGCCGGAGGTCGAACCGCAGCCTTCGCAGACGTAGCACGAGCCGGCCGGGCGCATCTTCGTGCCGCAGGTCAGGCACAGGGGTGCGTCGGCCGCCTTGCCGAGTTGCAGTTCCATCAGCTCCGTGGAGCTGCCGGCCTGCTGGATCTCCTGCTTCGTGGCGGGACGGTCTGCTCGGTCGGCCGGGTGGCGTTCCGGGCTGGCGTCCACGCCGGTGCGCAGGCCCTCCAGGTCGAGGTCCACGCTGTCCACGGCAGGCGCACCGTAGGAGTCGGCGACCTGGGCCGACCGCTCATCCGCGGTGAACACGCCGAGCTGGGCCCGCTTGTCGTAGGGCAGGTAGTCCAGCGCCAGCCTGCGGAACAGGTAGTCCAGCACGCTGGTGGCGATGCGGATATCCGAGTCGTCGGTCATGCCGGCCGGCTCGAAGCGCAGGTTCATGAACTTCGAGACATAGAACTCCAGCGGGATGCCGTACTGCAGGCCCACCGAGATCGACATGGAGAACGCGTCCATCACGCCGGCCAGCGTCGAACCCTGCTTGCCCAGCTTGACGAACATCTCGCCGAGGCCGTCGT
This sequence comes from Pseudonocardiaceae bacterium, assembly GCA_036491115.1. Lineage (GTDB taxonomy): Bacteria > Actinomycetota > Actinomycetes > Mycobacteriales > Pseudonocardiaceae > DATEPR01. The sequence goes on along the minus strand of DASXCQ010000004.1, from coordinate 91,909 downwards.
CGGGGTACGAACCGGCGTGCAGGTAGCCCTCGGCGCCGCCGACCGTGAACGACAGCGTCTGGCTCGGGCGCTTCTTCGGCAGGCGCTTGCGGATCGGCCGGTACTCCACCTCGACCGTCGGCTCCGCCTTGGCCGACCCCGACCTCGCGTTCGACAGCGGCTGGCCGACCTTGCAGTTGTCGCGGTAGATGGCCAGCGCCTTCAGGCCCAGCTTCCAGCCCTCGTAGTGGATCTCCTCGATCTCCTCGATGGTCGCCGCCTCGGGCATGTTGACCGTCTTGGAGATCGACCCGGACACGAACGACTGGATCGCGGCCATCATCCGGACGTGGCCCATCGGCGCGATGGACCGCTCGCCCATGGCGCAGTCGAACACCTCGTAGTGCTCGTGCCGCAGGCCGGGGGCGTCCACGACGTGACCGTGCTCGGACACGTACTCGACGATCGCCTCGACCTGCTCCTGCTGGTAGCCCAACGTCTGCAGGGCACGCGGCACGGTCTGGTTGACGATCTGCATGGAGCCGCCGCCGACCAGCTTCTTGAACTTGACCAGCGCCAGGTCCGGCTCCACACCGGTGGTGTCGCAGTCCATCATGAAGCCGATCGTGCCGGTGGGCGCGAGCACCGAGGCCTGCGCGTTGCGCCAGCCGTTGGCCGCGCCGAGCGTCAGGCACCGCTGCCACTCGGCCGTGGCCAGCTTGTGGACCGCGGCGTCGTTGACGTCGTAGGTGCGGACCAGGTCGTTGGCCGCCGCGTGCTTGCGCATCACCCGCTGGTGGGCATCGGCGTTGCGGGCGTAGCCGTCGTACGCGCCCACCACGCCGGCCAGTTCGGCCGACCGCCGGTACGCGGTGCCCGTCATCAGCGACGTGATCGCGGCGGCGAGCGCCCGGCCGCCGTCGGAGTCGTAGGCGTGGCCGGTGGCCATCAGCAGGGCGCCCAGGTTGGCGTAGCCGATGCCCAGCTGGCGGAACTTCCGCGTGGTGTCACCGATCGCGTCGGTCGGGAAGTCGGCGAAGCAGATCGAGATGTCCATCGCCGTGATGACCAACTCGACCGACCTGGCGAACCGCTGCGCGTCGAACATGCCGTCGTCGCCGAGGAACTTCAGCAGGTTCAGCGACGCCAGGTTGCAGCTCGAGTTGTCCAGGTGCAGGTACTCGCTGCACGGGTTGGACGCGGTGATCCGGCCCGACTCCGGGCAGGTGTGCCAGTCGTTGATCGTGTCGTCGTACTGCAGGCCGGGGTCGGCGCACTCCCACGCGGCCTTGGCGATCTTGCGGAACAGCGACTTCGCGTCCACGCGATCGATCACCGCCCCGGTGCGGCGCTCGCGCAGGCCGAACTCGCCGCCCGACTCGACGGCGTGCATGAACTCGTCCGACACGCGGACCGAGTTGTTCGCGTTCTGGTACTGCACCGACGACATGTCCTTGCCGCCCAGGTCCATGTCGAACCCGGCGTCGCGCAGCACGCGGATCTTCTCTTCCTCGCGTGCCTTGGTCTCGACGAACTCCTCGATGTCCGGGTGGTCGACGTCGAGGATGACCATCTTCGCGGCCCGGCGGGTGGCGCCACCGGACTTGATGGTGCCCGCGGACGCGTCGGCACCGCGCATGAACGACACCGGGCCGGACGCGGTGCCACCGGAGGACAGCAGCTCCTTGGACGACCGGATACGGGACAGGTTCACGCCGGAACCCGAACCGCCCTTGAAGATCAGGCCCTCTTCCCGGTACCAGTTGAGGATCGACTCCATCGTGTCGTCGACGGCGAGGATGAAGCACGCCGAGACCTGCTGCGGCGAGGCGGTGCCGACGTTGAACCAGACCGGCGAGTTGAAGCTGAACACCTGGTGCAGCAGCATCCAGGTGAGCTCGTGCTCGAAGACGACCGCGTCGTCCGCGCTGGCGAAGTAGTCGTTCTCGATGCCGCTCGTGACGTAGGTCCGCACGACCCGGTCGATGAGCTGGCGCAGGCTCGACTCGCGCTGCGAGGTGCCTGCGGCGCCCCGGAAGTACTTGCTGGTCACGATGTTGACCGCGTTGACCGACCAGAAGTCGGGGAACTCGACGCCCCGCTGCTCGAAGTTCACCGTGCCGTCGCGCCAGTTGGTCATCACGACGTCGCGGTGCTCCCAGGCCACCTGGTCGTAGGGGTGCACTCCCTCGGTCGTGTAGATCCGAGACACCCGCAGCCCCTTGGCTGCCTCCCCCGGCCCCGCGCTCGTCGGCGTCCCGACGGTCTCTGTCATGCCCTCTCCCTTGTTAGCGCCGGCCCCGTCCGGGCTCCCCGTCCGATTCGGTCGTTTCCTTGGCTTGGTACGGCTGGTCACGTGTTCTCGTTGGCCTTCTGCGCGATCACGGTGCGTAGGTCGGCGATCTCCTTCTCGAAGTCCTCGATCGACGAGAACGAGCGGTAGACGCTGGCGAAGCGCAGGTAGGCCACCTCGTCCAGCTCCCGCAGCGGCCCGAGGATGGCCAGGCCCACCTCGTGGCTGGGGATCTCGGCGACGCCGGTGGCCCGGATCGACTCTTCCACCTGCTGGGCGAGCTGGGCCAGTTGGTCCTCATCGACCGGTCGACCCTGGCACGCCCGGCTGACACCCCGGACGACCTTCTCCCTACTGAACGGCTCGGTCACACCCGACCGCTTGACGACCGCCAGCACGGCCTCCTCGACGGTGGTGAACCGGCGGTTGCACTGCGTGCACGAACGACGGCGCCGGATCGCCAGCCCGTCGTCGACCTCGCGGGAATCCACCACTCGCGAGTCGGCACTGCGACAAAACGGACAGCGCAACTCGACTCACCCCTCCCCGTGCGCACTCTTGCACCGCCGCGTTCCGGCGTCGCCTGGTGATCAACTTGTGGATCACCGGTGGACAACCGACCGCGACCTGAACCCAACCTGTGGACTAACCACAGCTATGTAACTACTACATGTTGGGGTCGACGGTATGCCGAGGCGCCATATTTCGCAAGCCGACACGACACGCGACGCGCGTTCGTGGGACGGGATCGGCACGTTCGAGTGCCTGTGTCACGGGACGCGGTGTGGCGGTGCTGGAGGGTGACCGATCACAAGATCAACAGACCGATGGGCGGGCGACGGGGCGAGTCGGGCCGACCACGACCGGCAGCCAAGGGGTGCGGGGCGGAAGGAGCGACGGCAGTGCCGCGCGGCACCTGGGGAGCCGCACAGTAGAGGAGAGCGATGGGCGGCCGAGGGTGGCCGGGACCAGGCTGGCTCGGCCGGACAGAGACAGCCGGCACACAGCGATGCCACTCGGCGACACCACCCGGCAACGCAGCCCGGCGGCCGACACACGACCGGCGGCAGGCACACGGCGGCAGGCGCACGACAGTAGGCGTGCGGCAGCCAGCGCCGAGCCGGGGCTGCGGGGAACCGTCAGCGCTGGGCGGGAGTGGGCTGGGCGGGAGCGGGCTGGGTGTTCGCGGCCGGTACGCGGAGTAACTCGCCGGGGAAGAGGATCGAGTTGGCGGGCAAGTCGTTCAGCTGGCGGATCTTGGCGACCACGGCGTCGGCGGGAGCGCCGGGCGACATGCGCAGGGCGACCGTCCACAGTGACTCGCCCTGGTGGACCTGCACCAGCACCGTCCGATCGGGCACCGCACTGGCCGGCTGACCGCCCATGGCCCACCCGATGCCCAGCACCAGCAGGAAACCCAGCACCCCGACCAACACCAGCCAGCCGATCGAGCCCGTCATCGGGCGCGGGCCGCACGGCTGCGCCACCGCACGAGCCGGTGCGGTGACCAACCGGGCCGGACGCCGGCCGTCCGCATGCGACACGCCACGCCGGCGCACCGGAGGCGGCGGGACCGGTCGGGCCGGCCGAACCGGCGCAGCCGGCCCCGAGCGGGCCGGCAGGTTGCCCCTGACGTTCGACAGAATCGCCATCCGACACCATCCTCCACTCTCGTCCGCCCTGGTCAGGCGGCTGCACCGACGTTGATCATGATCGAACAGGCGTTCGATCGAACTGCTGTGCGAATGTCTACCACCCCCCACCGACAAAATCGAGCACTGCCCGGCGTGTCCTTCGAACAGGTGTTTGATCTGACCGGGTGTTCGGACTACGTTCGAACACGAAGATCGCGACCGGACGATCGCGACCCGAAGACTTGACAGACGGGAGGCGACAGTGGCACGCAGGAGCACCGGCACCCCCGCCAGCGGCGCACAGGGCGGCCGAGGCGGGGACACCACCGAGTCCGGTGCCGGCGCGGACATCCGCCCGTTCCCGGACCCGGCCGAGACCACGGACGGTCCCGGTCTGACCGAGCGACAGCGCCGCGTGCTGGAGGTCATCCGCGACTGGCTGGACCGCTTCGGCTACCCGCCGAGCGTGCGAGAGATCGGCGAGGCGGTCGGACTGACGTCGACCTCATCCGTGGCGCACCAGTTGCGGGCGCTGGAACGCAAGGGTTACCTGCGCCGGGACCCGAACCGGCCGAGGGCCGTCGGGGTGCTGCCGCCCGATGTCGACAGCGACGAACTGACGGGCAACCGGCCGCGTCCCACCTATGTCCCTGTGGTCGGCCGGATCGCCGCCGGTGGCCCGATCCTGGCCGAGCAGGCGGTGGAGGACGTGTTCCCGCTGCCGAAGGAGATCGTCGGCGAGGGTTCACTGTTCCTGTTGAAGGTGGTCGGCGACTCGATGGTCGACGCGGCCATCACCGACGGCGACTGGGTCGTGGTGCGGCAGCAGCCCAACGCGGAGAACGGCGACATCGTGGCCGCCATGATCGACGGCGAGGCGACGGTGAAGACCTTCAAGCGGCGGGACGGCCACATCTGGCTGATGCCGCACAACGAGGCATACGAACCGATTCCGGGCGACGACGCCAGTGTGCTGGGTCGCGTCGTCGCCGTACTGCGCCGGCTCTAGCACGACCCTGGCAGAACGCTGAAGAAACCGGCCGTCAGAGTTCGACGGCCGGTTTCGCCGGTTCCGGGGTCGTGATCGTGGGCTGTGGCGGGACCGCGTCCTCGACCAGTGCCGTAGCCGTCGCGACGGCAGCGGCGGTGGCGACAGGAGCGGCCTCGTCCTGCTGCGCGGACTGCATCTCGGCCTTGAAGATGCGCAGTGACCTGCCCAGACCCCGCGCGGCGTCGGGCAGCTTCTTGCTGCCGAACAGCACCGCGAAGATCAGCAGCACGATGATCCAGTGCCACGGGCTCAACTCACCCATCGAGGTCCTCCCGGCCGGCGGTGTCGTCGACTCCCCACAGTAATCCCGGCCGGAGGGACCGCCTACTGCTGCCGGCCGGTGCCGTCCGTGACGAAATGCTCCAGCGCGGCGGCCAGGTCCGGGTGTACCCAGGCACGCAGGCGGGTGCCGTGCTCGGCGTGGTCCTTGGTGGTGATCTCACCCTCGGCGTGCACCCTGGCCACCAGGTCGGCCCTGGCGAAGGGCAACAGCACGTCGACCGCGACGGACGGGTGCGGCAGGGCTTCCGCGATCCGCTCGCGCAGCGCGGTGATGCCGGTGCCGGCACGGGCCGACACGAACACCGCGCCGGGCAGCAGGTTGCGCAGCCGGGCCAGGGTGAAGTGATCGGCGGCGTCGGTCTTGTTGACCACCAGCAGTTCCGGCGGCAGCGCGGCGTCGCGCTCCTCGACCACCTGCGCCAGCACCTCGCGCACGGCCGCGACCTGCCGTTCCGGCATCGAGTCGGAGGCGTCCACGACGTGTACCAGGAGGTCGGCCTCGGCGACCTCCTCCAGCGTCGAGCGGAACGCCTCGACGAGCTGGTGCGGCAGGTGCCGGACGAAGCCGACGGTGTCGGTCAGCGTGTAGGTGAGGCCGTCCGCGGTGCGGCTGCGGCGGGTGGTCGGGTCGAGAGTGGCGAACAGCGCGTCCTCGACCAGCACGCCCGCGCCGGTGATGGCGTTGAGCAGGCTGGACTTGCCGGCGTTGGTGTAACCCGCGATGGCGACGCTGGGCACCTTGTTGGCCACCCGCTGGCCGCGCTTGGTCGCCCGGATCCGGTCCATGCCGGAGATCTCGCGGCGGAGCTTGGCCATCCGGCGGTTGATGCCCCGGCGGTCGTTCTCCAGCTTGGTCTCACCGGGACCGCGCAGGCCGACGCCACCGTTGCCGCCACCGGCCCGGCCACCGGCCTGCCGGGACAGCGCGTCGCCCCAGCCGCGCAGCCTGGGCAGCAGGTACTGCAGCTGGGCCAGTTCGACCTGCGCCTTGCCCTCCTTGGAGCTGGCGTGCTGGGCGAAGATGTCCAGGATCAGCGCGGTCCGGTCGATCACCTTGACCCGCAGCGTGCCTTCCAGCTGGCGCAGCTGACCGGGGGACAGCTCGCCGTCGCAGATCACCGTGTCCGCACCGGCGGACGCGACGATCCCGGCGAGTTCGTGTGCCTTGCCGGAGCCGATGTAGGTGGAGGCGTCCGGTCGGTGGCGCCGCTGGACGAGGCCGTCCAGCACCTGGGAGCCCGCGGTCTCGGCGAGCCGGGCCAGTTCCACCAGGGAGGCGTCCGCCTCCTCTGCCGTGCCGTCGGTCCACACGCCCACCAGCACGACGCGCTCCAGGCGCAGCCTGCGGTACTCGACCTCGGTGATGTCGGCGAGCTCGGTGGACAGTCCGGCGACGCGGCGCAGCGCGGCGCGGTCGGACCTGGCCAGGTCTCCGGTGGAGACCATTTCCAGGTCGGCCCGGAAATCGTCGGAGTCGACCTGGATGCCGGGCACCGTCTGGTCGACGCTGGTCGTGGAGTCTGCGTGTAGGTAGTCAGTCATGCTGATCCCAGCATGACACGACCCGGCGACCCCCGAGAGTCAATTTCCGGCAACCTCGGCGCGTCAGGGTTGCGTCACCGGCTCGGGTACCAGGCGACGTAGACGCCGATGTCCTGGCTGTCCGGGCCGGCCGGGCGGGCGATGAACTCCTCCAGCAGCGCCGTGACCCGGCCGGCGAACTCGGCGAGTCCCGCGTCGTCCAGCTGCAGGATCATCCGGTTCTGCCGCAGTTCGCCGATCCCGGCGTCGGTGACCTCCTCCAGGTACGCGGCGAGCGCGGCCTGGCCGATCTCGTCGGCGTACTCGGCCTTGTCGGTGAGCCGCCAGGACAGCCCGGTGCCCAGGTAGGGGATCTCCTTGGAGCCGCGCGCGCCGGTGCGGGACGGCTGGGCGACCAGAAAGCCCGTCGCGACCAGCTTCCGCACGTGGTACAGGGTGGTGGCGGGGTCCTTGTCGAGCCGGCCGGCGATCTCCTTGTTGGTCAGCGCCCGCCGGGCCGTCAACCGGATGATGCGCAGCCGGACCGCCGAGGCGAGTGCCGCCGCCTCGGCACCGCTGGCTGGCCGGCGCGCCGTCGTGTCGTCGGTCATTTGATCATCGTAGTCCGCAAAGTGATTGACAAGTTCCAATTGGTTGGCCAGGGTGTTCGCGTGACTGGGGACTCATTGTGGCGACATGGGGACTTCCGCCGGCTCTGGCTGGGTGACACCGGCAGCCAGTTCGGCGAGATGGTCACCAACACCGCCGCGCCGCTGCTGGCCGCACTGGTCCTGGCGGCGACGCCGTTCCAGATGGGCGTGCTGAACGCGGCCGACACCGCCGCGTTCCTGCTGATCGGCCTGCCGGCCGGCGCGTGGGTGGACCGGATGCGGCGCAGGCCGCTGATGCTGGGCGTCAACGTCGGCCGGGCGGTGCTGCTGGCCAGCGTGCCGGTCGCGTGGTGGCTGGGCGTTCTCACCCTGACCCAACTGATCCTGGTCGGCCTGTTCGTCGGTGGGTTGAGCGTGTTCTTCGACGTCGCCTACCAGTCGTACCTGCCGTCACTGATCGGCCGGGACCAACTGGTGGACGGCAACTCCAAGCTACAGGCCAGCGCGTCGATCGCGCAGGTCTCGGGCCCGGCGCTGGGCGGCGGGCTGACCCAACTCGTCGGCGGCGCCAACGCCATGGGCGTGAACGCGCTGACCTATGTGTGGTCGGTGCTGTGCCTGCTGCGGATCCGGACCGTCGAGCCGCCGGTGCGGCGGGCGCCGGACCGGAACCTGCGGCGGGAGATCGCCGAGGGCCTGAAGTTCGTGTTCGCCAACCGGTCGCTGGTGGCGATCGTGAGCTGCACCGGCACGTCCAACCTGAGTTCCGGGATCGTCAGTGCGGTCGGCGTGCTGGTGCTGACCAGGCAGTTCCACGCGTCGGCCGGCATCGTCGGCCTGCTGCTGACCGGTGGTGGCATCGGTGGCGTGGTCGGTGCGCTGGTCGCCGGCCGGATCGCCGCTCGGATCGGCCAGGCCAGGACGATCTGGCTGAGCCTGGTGGCCACCCAGCCGGTCGTGCTGCTGATCGCGCTGGCCGGGCCGGGCCGGCTGCTCGTCCTGTACGGCATCGGCTGGCTGGCCTACGGGTTGGGCGCCGTGGTCTACAACGTCGCGCAGGTGTCGTTCCGGCAGGCCATCTGCCCGGACCGGCTGCTGGGCCGGATGAACGCCAGTGTGCGGTTCCTGGTGTGGGGCACGATCCCGCTCGGCGCGCTGCTCGGTGGCGGGCTGGGCACCGCGATCGGCATCCACAACACGCTGTGGGTCGGTGTGGCCGGCCTCATGCTGTCCCCGCTGTGCGTGCTGCTGTCGCCACTCCGGACGATGCGCGACATGCCGAGGGACACCCAGGACGACGACGCTACTTCGCCGAGTCCCGCCACCAGTCCGAGCTGAGTTCACCGGTCGCCACCAGCACGGCCGGGCCGGTCAGGGTGGTCTCGTCGCCGTCCACGGTGACCACGACCTGGCCACCCGGCACCAGCACCGTGCGCTCACCGCCGTCCTCCCCCGCCAGGTGCAGCGCGGCGGCGACCACGGCGACCGTGCCGGTGCCGCACGAACGCGTCTCGCCGACACCCCGCTCGTGCACCCGCATCCGGAGCGTGCCGGGGGCCAGTTCGTTGACGAACTCGACGTTCACGCCGTGCGGGAACACGCTGTCGTCGTGGCCGGGTGCCTCGGTCAGGTCCAGCTCGGTGACATCGACGGTCGCCGGGTCGAACACGCAGGTCAGGTGTGGGTTGCCGACGTCGACGGCGATCCCGGGGAAGATCCGGCCGGCCAGCGTGGCGCTGGAATGACCGGTGACCACCGCGGGCCCCATGCCGACGGTCACCGTGCCGTCCGGGTCGCCCGCCGGCACGATCACGGCACGGTCGCCGGACCGGGTGCCGATGGCGAACTCACCGGCACCGGCCAGGCCGGCGGTGACCAGGTAGCGGGCGAACAGGCGGACGCCGTTGCCGCACATCTCGGCGATCGAGCCGTCCGCGTTGCGGTAGTCCATGAACCAGTCCGACTCCGACCCGGCGACGTCCACGTCGGGCAGCAGGTCGGGCACCCGCTCGGTGGGCAGCACCCGCAGCACGCCGTCCGCGCCGAGGCCCCGGTGCCGGTCGCACAGCGCGCGCACCCGCGCGGGCGTCAGGTCCAGCTCGGCATCGGTGTCGGGCAGCAGCACGAAGTCGTTCTCGGTGCCGTGCCCCTTGACGAAGGCGACCATGTCACCAGCCTACGAGACGGCCAGTTCGGCCGCGGCGGCCCTCAGGTCCTGACGGGCGGCGTCCAGCCAGGTGACCCGGCCGTCCCGCCGGAACCAGGACCGCTGGCGGCGGACGAACCGGCGGGTGGCGCGGACAGTCTCGGCCCGCGCGGTGTCCGGGTCGTCCGGCGTGGCGAGCACCTGCTGGTAGCCCAGGGCGCGGGACGCCGTCCGGCCCTCCCGCAGGCCGAGCGGCTCCAGCCGGCGCACCTCGGCGACCAGGCCGCGCTCGAACATCGCGTCGACCCTGGTGGCGATCCGCTGGTCCAGGTCGTCGACGGCCCGGTCCAGGCCGACCAGGACGGTGCCGTAGCGGGCCGGGCCGGGTGTGGGCAGGGTGGCGGAGAACGGGCGGCCGGTCAGCTCGATGACCTCCAGGGCCCGCACCACCCGGCGGCCGTTGCCGGGCAGGATCGCGGCGGCCGCGGCCGGGTCGAGACCGGCGAGGCGGGCGTGGAGCACGGACGCGCCGGCCGTCGCCAGTTCGGCCTCCAGCCGGGCCCGGATCTCCGGGGACGTGCCGGGGAACTCCAGATCGTCCAGCAGCGCGCTGACGTACAGGCCGGACCCGCCGACCACGACCGGTACCCGTTCGGCGGCCAGCAGGCGCTCGACGACCTGGCGGGCCTCCCGCTGGTAGGCGGCGACGGACGCGGTCTCGGTGACGTCCAGGACGTCCAGCAGGTGGTGCGGCACGCCCTGGCGTTCGGCGACGGTCAATTTGGCGGTGCCCACGTCCATGCCCCGGTAGAGCTGCATGGCGTCGGCGTTCACCACCTCGCCGCCCAGTTCGCGGGCCAGCCACACGCCGAGTTCGGACTTGCCGGTCGCGGTGGGGCCGACGACGGCGACGGGTCGGACCATCACGACGGGTCAGGGTCCCAGACGGCGACGTGGTACGCGACGCCGAAGGGTTGGTCGGAGTACAGCAGGTCGGCGCTCCACCGGCTGCCGTCGGCGAGCACGGCGCCGGCCAGCACCTGCCAGGCGGCCCGGCCCCGGGCACCCAGTTCGGCGGCCAGTCCGGGATCGACGGCCAGCAGCGCGGCCGGGTCGGCGTCCCCCAGGGCGGCCGCGATCCCGGCGTCGAACGGAACGGCCCGGTCGTCCCGGCGGGCGGCGGCGCCGGCGTGCCGGTTGCTGCCGTCGGCCAGGACCAGCAGGCCGACCGGCTCGTCTCCGGCAGCGATGTCCGCACCCAGGCGCTGGCACTCGTCCGGCGGCAGGTCGGGCGGCACGAGGTGGACGGTGACCCGGCGGGCGCCGGCCTGTGCGCGCAGCCAGCCGGCGACCAGTGCGGGCAGCGGCAGCAGCGGATCGGGCGCGGTGTCCCTGGTCGGGTCGAGGGTGACGGGCACGTCGACGCCGTAACCGGCGAAACTTCCCCGCGCGCCGGCCGGCAGCGTCACCGGGCCGGCGGGATCGGCGGCGACCGCCACCCAGTCGGTGGCCGCGGCGGCCAGTCGCGCGGCGGCGCTCACGCACGCGGCCCGGACCGGTTCGGTGCGTGTTCGGACATTCCCGACCAGTTCTGGCACCAAAAGGGGTGGATGCGGGAGGATAGCCGCCCGAATGATCACGGTATCGCAGGCTACCTGGCCGTTGGAGTACCCAATCGGGCGCTGACCTGTTTCAATGCGCGCGTGGTACACGCCGCGCCGGGAGCGGCACTTGGCCCCGTGGTTGGCGGGGCGTCCGGGAAACGACAGTGTGGCCCGGACATCTGAGGTGGGCAGAGGAGGAGTCGTGATGGCGGAGCACGACACGGCCGACGCGACGGCGCAGATGACGCAGACGACCGAACAGACCGTAGAGCCAGGTCAGGCCCAGGACGAGCGGCCGACGGAGCCGGCGGGCGCGCCACCGGAACCGGTGGTCGCCGCGGCGCCGCCGTCGGCCGAGCAGCACCCGGACCGGTGGGGCCGGGCGGACGCCGAAGGCACGGTCTACGTGACGACGGCCGACGGTGAACGGGTCGTCGGCTCGTGGCAGGCGGGCGAACCGGCCGAAGGGCTGACACATTTCGCCCGGCGGTTCGACGACCTGCGTACCGAGGCGGAGCTGCTGTTCTCCAGGCTCGAGTCCGGCACCGGCGACCCGAAACAGGCGCTGACCTCGGCCAAGCACCTGAAGGAGTCGTGCACGGACGCTGCGGTCGTCGGTGACCTGGCGGGCCTGGTGGCCAGGGTCGACTACGTGATCGCCAAGGCCGAACTGGCCGTCGCGGCCGGTCGGCAGGCCAGGGAGGCGGCCCGCGCCGAGGCCGTGACGCACAAGCAGACGCTGGTCGACGAGGCCGAGACGATCGCGGCCGAGGCGACCCAGTGGAAGGCGGCGGGCGACCGGCTGCGCGAGATCCTGGACGAGTGGAAGGCGGTCAAGGGCGTCGACCGCAAGACCGACGAGCAGCTGTGGAAGCGATTCGCCAAGGCGCGGGACACGTTCAACCGCCGCCGGGGTTCGCATTTCGCCGAACTGGACAGGACGCGCGCCGCGGCCAAGGTGCGCAAGCAGGAGCTGGTGGACGAGGCGGAAGGTCTGATCGAGTCGGACGACTGGACCACGACCGCGAACCGCTACAAGCAGCTCATGGTCGACTGGAAGGCGGCCGGCCGGGCGCCCAAGGACGCGGACGACGCGCTGTGGCAGCGGTTCCGGGCCGCGCAGGACGCCTTCTTCGCCCGCCGGTCCTCGGTGTTCGACGAGCGGGACGCCGAGTTCGTGGCCAACGCCCAGCGCAAGGAGGAGCTGCTCGCCGAGGCCGATGCGATCGATCCGCACGCCGGCGGCCTAGAGGCGGCCAGGGCGGCGCTGCACCGGATCCAGGACCAGTGGGACCAGGTCGGCAAGGTGCCCAGGGAGCGGGTCCGGGAGTTGGAGGGCAAGCTGCGCGCGATCGAGGAGCGGGTCCGGTCCGCTGTCGACGCCCAGTGGCGCCGCACCGACCCGGAGGCCGAGGCCAGGGCGGCGCAGTTCCGGGAGCGCGTGGAGCAGTTCGAGGCGCAGGCGGCCAAGGCACGCGCGGCGGGCGACCGGCGCCGGGCCGAGCAGGCCGAGGCCCAGGCGGCGCAGTGGCGCGAGTGGCTCGCGGCGGCCGAGCAGGCGGTCGCCAGTCGCTAGACCTCGACGACCAGACCTGGCGTCGCCACCTCGGTAGGACCGGCGAAGGCGGCGGCCGCCACCGCCGCCGTCGCGTCGGCGCCGGGGAACAGGTGCGTCAGGACCAGCCGGTCCACCCCGGCCCTGGCCGCGTTCTCCCCTGCCTCCCGCGCCGTGGACAGGTACCGGTCGGATTCGGTCAGGAGCGAGGCCTCGGCGAGGAACACGTCGGCGTGCCACGCGAGGGTGCCGATCTCCGGGCTCTGGCCGGTGTCGCCGGTGTAGGCCAGCGTGTGGCCGTCCGCGGACAGGCGCAGGCCCGCGTTGGGCACGGAGTGCGGCAGCGCCACCGTGGCAACGTCGAACGGGCCGAGGGCGAACCGGTCCCCCGCCGCGAACTCCCGGACCTGGCAGGCGTCGTCGAGGAAGGTGTCCAGCGCGAGTACCGCGTCCAACGCGTGCGGCAGCGCGTACACCGGCAGGGCGGGTGCCGGCTCGTCGGTCAGCTTCCTGGCCCGCAGCAGCGGGTTCAGGTCGGCGCAGTGGTCCGGGTGGCCGTGGCTGACCAGAACGGCGTCGACGTCGGCGGCGGCCACCGAGCCGAGCAGCACGGACAGGGTGGCGTAGCCGGGGTCGACGAGCAGCCGGAAGCCCTCGTGCGTGATCAGATAGCCAGAACATGCGCCACCGGCCGGCGGCCAGGCCCCGGAACCACCCAATACGGTCAGCTGCACGAGCCATAAAGTAGACCCATGACCGACTGGGCCGCCTGGCATGACGACTACGACCGGCCGGACTCCGGCCTCGTCCGGCGGCTGCTCGCCGTCCAGCGGCGGATCCGCGAGGCGCTGGACGGCATGCCGGCCGGACCGGTTCGGGCGATCAGCCTGTGCGCCGGCCAGGGTCGTGACCTGCTCGGCGTGCTGGCCGACCATCCCCGGCGCGACGACGTCACCGGGAGGCTCGTCGAACTGGACCCGCGCAACGTCGCCGTGGCGCGGCGCGCGGCTCCGGCCGGCGTGGAGGTCGTCGAGGGCGACGCGTCCGACGCCGCCGCCTACGCCGGGCTGGTACCGGCCGACCTGGTAGTGGCGTGCGGCCTGCTCGGCAACCTGACCGACAACGGCGTGCACGGGTTGGTCGGTCACCTGCCGATGCTGTGCCGGACCGGTGGCACGGTCGTCTGGACCCGGCACATCGACCCGCCCGACCTCACCTCGCCGATCCGGGAGTGGTTGCGCGAGGCCGGTTTCCGCGAGATCGGGTTCGACACCGAGCCGGGCAGGCATTTCGGCGTGGGCGCACACGTCCTGGCCGGCCCGACGTTGCCGTACCGGTCGGACGTGACGCTGTTCCGCTTTCGGCTACCCGACCCTCGCCAGGACGGCCGCGGTGTCCACACCGGACGGTAGCGTGCCGAACGCGACACCCCGGTCGCCGCCCAGCCGGGACGCGCAGAACGCGTCCGCGACGGCGTGGTCGCCGTAGCGGACCAGCAGCGAACCCTGCAGGCACAACGCGATCCGCTCGACCAGCCGCCGGGCCCGGTACTGCGCGTCGTCCAGGTCGCCGAGTTCCTTGCGCAGCGCGATGATCGCCTGGTCCAGCCGCTCGTCCGCGCCCGCCGCCGCGTCGAGTTCGGCGAACAGCGCCTCGACGGCCGCCGGCGTGGTGGCCATGGCGCGCAACACGTCCAGCGCGGCCACGTTGCCCGAACCCTCCCAGATGGACGTCAGCGGCGCCTCCCGGTACAGCCTCGGCATGCCGGATTCCTCGACGTAACCGTTGCCGCCCAGGCATTCCAGCGCCTCGGCCGCGTGCGCCGGGCCGCGCTTGCACACCCAGTACTTGGTGGCCGCCAGTCCGATCCGGCGGAACATGGCCTCCTGCTCGTCACCGCGCAGCGCCCGGTCCACCGCGCCGGCCAGCCGCATCGCCACCACCATGGCCGCCTCGGCCTCGACCGCCAGGTCGGCGAGCACGTTCACCATCGCGGGCTGCTCGATCAGCCGGGCGCCGAACGCCGACCGGTACGTGGCGTGGTGCACGGCCTGGCGCAGGCCGGTGACCATGCCGGCGGTGGAGCCGAGCACGCAGTCCAGCCGGGTCATGTTGACCATGTCGATGATGGTCCGCACTCCCCTGCCCTCGGCGCCGACCAGCCAGCCGGTGGCGTCGTCATACTCGATCTCGGCGGACGCGTTGGACCGGTTGCCCAGCTTGTCCTTCAGCCGTTGCAGGCGGATCGGGTTGCGGGTGCCGTCGGGCAGCACCCTGGGCAGTAGGAAGCAGGACAGGCCGCCGGGTGCCTGGGCCAGCGTCAGGAAGAAGTCCGACATGGGGGCCGAGGTGAACCACTTGTGGCCGACGATCCGGTAGGTCCCGTCGCCGAGGGGGGTGGCCGTGGTGGTGTTGGCGCGCACGTCGGAGCCGCCCTGCTTCTCGGTCATCGACATGCCGGCGATCAGGCCGCGCTTGGTGCTCGGCTCGCGCAGCCCGAAGTCGTAGTCGGTGCTGGTCAGCAGCGGTTCGAACCGGGCCGCCAGGTCGGGCTGGTGGCGCAGGGCGGGCACCACGGAGTAGGTCATCGACACCGGGCAGGTGTGGCCGGGGTCGGTCTGGCTCCAGGCGACCATCCGCGCGGCGCGGGCCACGTGCGCGCCCGGCCGGTCGTCCGCCCAGGGCGCCGCGTGCACGCCGCGCGCCACAGCGGTGCGCATCAGGTCGTGGTAGGCCGGGGTGTACTCGACCTCGTCGATGCGGTGGCCCCAGCGGTCGTGGGTGTGCAGGACCGGTTCGTACTCGCCGGCCAGCCGCGCCCACTCCTGCACCTGTTGCGACCCGGCGAGCAGGCCGAGTTCGCGCACGTCCGCCTCGGCCCAGCCGGCACCCTCCCGGCGCAACCCCTCCAGCAGCGCGGGGTGTGCGGCGGTGTCGAAGTCGAGCAGCGGCGGGACCTGGTTGGTGACCTCGTGCGTCGGTGGCATGTCCCGACGATAGTTCGTTGCTTGCGCGGCGGGCAGGGCGTGCGTTAGGGATAACCCGTGATCATCGACCTGCACATGCACCTGGACGACTCGGAGTTCGTCGGGCTCGACGTGTCGCCGAGGGACTGCGTCGCCGGCATGGACCGGGCGGGTGTGGACAGCGCCGTGGTGATGACGCTCGTGGACTTCCCCGGGCCGAACCCGGCGGCGCTGAACCTGGTGGCCGAGGCGTGCGCCGCGTCCCACGAGCGGCTGTACGGGTTCGCCCGGCTGGACCCCGGCCCGGACGGAGCCCTGGACCTGCTCCGCAGCGCGGTCACCGACCTCGGTTTCCGCGGCCTGAAGCTGCATCCGGTGTCCACCAGGGCGCACCCGGCGGACGACGCGACGATCGCGATCGTGCGGCTGGCCGGTGAGCTCGGCGTGCCGACGCTGTTTCACTGCGGCGACGACGCGATGACCGCGCCACTGGTCCTCGCGGACACGGCCGCCGCCTGCCCGGACGCCACGATCGTGCTGGGCCACATGGGCGGCTACTACCACGTCGACGAGGCCATCGACGTCGCGCAGCGGCACCCCAACATCGTCCTGGAGACCTCCGCGATGCCCTACCCGCACAAGATCCGCGAGGCGGTCGACCGGATCGGCGCGCACCGCGTGGTGTTCGGCAGCGACGGACCGATGGCCCGGCCCGAGGTGGAGCGGCAGAAGATCGAGTTCGCCGGCCTGAGCACCGACCAGACCGCGCTGGTGCTGGGCGGCAACGCGGCCCGGCTGCTGGGGGTGTCGGCATGACGGTCGACGCCTTGTCCCTGCTCGGCACGTCGCGGTTCGGCTACCGGCGGACCGCCGAGGACACCCTCCGCGACCTGGACACCGAGGGAATCGCCACCGCCGTCGTGGCGCCCGTGCACCCGGCCGACGGTGACCTGGCGGCGGCCAACCGCGAGTTGGCCGGCGTGGTGGCGCGGTCGGGCGGGCGGCTGGTGGGGCTGGCCAGGGTGGCGCCGTGGGACGGCGGCGCGGCACTGGCCGAGCTGAGCAGGGCGGTCGGCGAGGACGACGCCCGTGGCGTGTTCCTGCACCCGGCGGAGGACCACTTCGCGGTCAACGACGCACGGCTGCGGCCGATCGCGGAGCGGGCCGCCGAGTTGGGCGTGCCGGTCGTGGTGGCCGCCGGGTTCCCGTGGCAGTCCGAGGCGACGCAGGTGGCCTGGTTCGCCCGGTGGTGCCCGGACGTGCCGGTGGTGATGACCAACGGCGGGGTGCTGAACATCTCCGGCGGCGGCCAGTACCACGTCCACCAGGCACTGGCCGGGACCAGGACGTGTGTGCTGACCAACGGCATGTACCGGGACGACTACCTGGCGGTGATCGCCCGCGAGTTCGGTGCCGACCGGCTGCTGTTCGGCAGTTTCGCGCCCCGGTTCGACGCCCGGTTCGAGCACCGCAGGGCGGGCCGGATCGACCTGACCGACGACGAGCGGGCCCTGGTCATGGGTGGCAACGCCGAAGCGCTGTTCCGCATAGGGTGAGCGGCGTGTCCGTGACGAGTGAGCGGGTCGGCGACGTGACCACCGTGGTGCTGTCCCGGCCCGAGGTGCGCAACGCGGTGGACGCGGCCACCGCGCGCGAACTGGCCGACGCCTTCCGCGAGTTCGAGGCCGGCGACTCGGCCGTCGCGGTGCTCTGCGGGGACGGCGGCACGTTCTGCGCGGGCGCCGACCTGAAGGAGGTGGCGGCCGGCGAGGGCAACCGGGTGGCACCCGACGGCGACGGGCCGATGGGACCGACGCGGCTGCGGCTGACCAAACCGGTAATCGCCGCGGTGTCCGGGTATGCCGTGGCGGGCGGGCTGGAACTGGCGCTGTGGTGCGACCTGCGGGTGGCCGACGAGGACGCCGTGTTCGGCGTGTTCTGCCGGCGGTGGGGTGTGCCGCTGATCGACGGCGGCACGGTGCGGCTGCCCCGGCTGATCGGCACCAGCAGGGCGATGGACATGATCCTCACCGGTCGGCCGGTGGGCGCGGCCGAGGCACTCACGATGGGCCTGGCCAACCGGGTGGTGCCGACCGGCCGGGCACGGGCCGAGGCGGAGCGGCTGGCCGCCGAACTGGCCGCGTTCCCGCGAACCTGCCTGCGCGAGGACCGGCTGTCCGTGCTGGAACAGGACGGACAGCCCGAGGCCGAGGCCATGGCGGGCGAGTACCGGCACGGCCAGGTCTCGCTGGCCGCGGACACCCTGACCGGTGCCGGCCGGTTCGCCGAGGGCGCCGGGCGACACGGCGAGTTCGCCTGATTCGGGCGAGTCACCGCCCGTCGCGCGCCACTAATCTGGCCCCTGGACTGCCAGGGGGTGATCGTCGTGCCGATGCCGCTGGTCACCCGGCGGGTGTCGCGATTCCTCACCGGCCCGGGGACGATGCGCAGCGCGATGGCGGTGATCATCTGGGGGATGTGCGTCAGCGTCCTGGCCGGCGGCGTGCTCGTCTGGGTCGTCGACCGGACCGACTTCCCCAATGTGGCCCTGGGCATGTGGTGGGCCCTGCAGACCGTGACCACCGTCGGCTACGGCGACGTGGTGCCGACGACACCACTCGGCAGGGTGATCGGCTCCGTGGTGATGCTGTCGTCGATCGCGTTCCTGTCGGTACTCACCGCCGCGATCACGTCGGTGTTCATCCAACGTGCCCGGCGCCGCTACCGCGAGGACGACATACCCGAGAAACTGGACGAGATCAGCAGGCGGCTGGAGCGGATCGAGGAGGCGCTGCGCAAGCGCTAGCTAGCCGGGTGGTTGTCGAACACACCACCGGGCCGCGACCACACGATCCGCACCCACGCGATCACCAGCACCAGCATCGCCAGCACGGACACGATCAGCCCGGCACCAGGACCGGGACCGGCCAGGTGGCTCGTCGTGGTCTGCTGCGACCAGATGGACACCAGTCCCAGCACGGTGAACATGCCGCTGCCCAGCGTCGACACCCACGCCACGCTCCACCGGCGCAGGCCCAGCGACAGCGCGGAACCGAGGAACCCGAACACGAACACACCGATCGCGAACACCCTCGGCAGGATGTCCGTCTTGCCCTGGTCGGCGCCCTGGTCGACGAGCACCTGCCAGCCCGGCACGCCGTCCACCCACGGCAGCGCCGCGCAGATCGCCAGCACCAGCACGCACACGGCGATCACCATCGCCCGCGCGCCGGGGTCGATCCGCCGCAGCAGCCCGTTCTCGACGCCGTCGACCTGCGCCTTCAGCGCGGCCATGTCGGCCTGGTCCCGCCGTTCCTGCTCCTGCTCGAAGTCCTCGGCGGACTCGTCGGTCATCGGACAGCGCATCCTTCCGTGCCGGACGGGGTGGTCGCGGGTTGCCCGAACGACGGCAGCCCGAGGCTCACCCCGGAGGTCCTGGGGCGGACGCCGTCCGCCCAGTTGTCGCCCGCCCTGGTCCGCCGGTGGTGCAGCACCGGACCGTCGGCGACCAGGTGGTGCGGAGCGCCGTAGGTGATCGTGGTGGTGACCACGTCACCGGGGCGTATGTCCGCGCCGCCGGGCGTGAAGTGCACCAGCCGGCCGTCCCGCGCCCGGCCGCTCATCCGATGGGTGGCCGCGTCCTTGCGGCCCTCGCCCTCGGCGGCGAGCAACTCCACCGTGGTGCCGACCAGCGCGCGGTTGAGCTCCCAGGAGATCTGCTCCTGCGCGGCGACCAGCCGGTCGTAGCGCTCCTGGACGACCGGCTTGGGCACCTGGTCGGGCAGTCCGGCGGCCGGCGTGCCGGGCCGCTTGGAGTACTGGAACGTGAACGCGCCGGCGAACCTGGCCTGCCGCACCACGTCCAGCGTGGCCTGGAAGTCGGCCTCGGTCTCGCCGGGGAAGCCGACGATGATGTCGGTGGTGATCGCGGCGTCCGGCATGGCGGCGCGCACGTCGGCCAGGATGCCCAGGTACCGCTCGGACCGGTAGGAGCGGCGCATCGCCCGCAGCACACCGTCCGAACCGGACTGCAGCGGCATGTGCAGCTGGTGGCACACGTTCGGCGTCTCCGCCATCGCGGCGATCACGTCGCCGGTGAAGTCCTTGGGATGCGGCGAGGTGAACCGGACCCGCTCCAGGCCGTCGACGTCGCCGCAGGCGCGCAGCAGCTTGCCGAACGCGGCCCGGTCGCCGAACTCGACGCCGTAGGAGTTCACGTTCTGCCCGAGCAGCGTGACCTCCAGCACACCCTCGGCGACGAGGGCCTCGACCTCGGCCAGCACGTCACCCGGCCGGCGGTCGGCTTCCTTGCCGCGCAACGACGGCACGATGCAGAACGTGCAGGTGTTGTTGCACCCCACCGAGATCGACACCCAGCCGGAGTACGCCGAGTCGCGCCGGGCCGGCAGCGTCGACGGGAACACCTCCAGCGACTCGAGGATCTCCACCTCGGCGCGGGCGTTGTGCCGGGCGCGGGCGAGCAGGGTGGGCAGCGAGCCGATGTTGTGGGTGCCGAAGACGACGTCCACCCACGGTGCCCGGGTGACGATGTCGCCGCGGTCCTTCTGGGCCAGGCAGCCGCCGACGGCGATCTGCATGTCCGGGTTGGCCCGCTTGGCCGGGTAGAGGTGGCCGAGATTGCCGTACAGCTTGTTGTCCGCGTTCTCCCGGACCGCACACGTGTTGAACACGACGACATCCGGTGTGCCGTCGTCGGCCACCGGCGTGTAGCCCGCGCTCTCCAGCAGGCCGGCCAACCGTTCCGAGTCGTGCACGTTCATCTGGCACCCGTACGTGCGGATCTCGTAACTCCTGGCAGCCGTTTCACCCACGGACCCAAGGGTAGCCCTGGCATGATGGGCCGATGTCACGGTCGGTCCGTGTCCTGGTGCTGGCGGTCGTCGCGCTGGTCGCGGCCGGGTCGCTGGCCGGGTGCCGGAGCCAGCTCGCCGCGCAGCGGCTGACCATCGCGACCGGCAGCAGCGACGGCGTCTACTACGTGCGCGGCTCCCAACTGGCCGACGTCTGGGCCGGCCAGCTCGGCATCGCCAAACCGGCCGTGCGGACCACCGCCGGCAGCCTGGCCGACATCGAACTGCTGCAGAGCGGCGCCGCGGACGTCGGGTTCGCCGACGCGGACGTGCTCGCGCAGCAGCGGCCGAAGGGCAGGTACGCGCTGGCGGCGCTGGCCCGGATCTACGACGACTACATCCAGGTCGTGGTGCGGGCCGACGAGCCGATCCAGGACCTGGCGGAACTGGCGGGCCACCGGGTGTCGATCGGGCCGCCGGGCTCGCAGACCAAGGTCGTCGCCGACCGGATCCTGGGCGCCGCCAAGGTGCACGGCATGACCGCGGTGCCGCTGAGCCTGAACGACTCGATCACCGCGCTGCGGACCGGTCGGATCGACGCGTTCTTCTGGTCCGGTGGCCTGCCGACGACGGGCTTCAAGAACATCAAGGTCCCGTTCCGGCTGCTGGACCTGGGCACCGACCCGTCCGGTGTGCTGCACACCATGCTGAGCACCTACAAGGTGTACGGGACGGGGCTGGTGCCGGCCGGCTTCTACGGCCAGGCCGGTCCGTCCGTGACCACGCTGATCGTGCCCAACTTCCTGCTGGCCAGCAGGAAGATGTCCGACGACGTGGCGGAGGCGCTGGTCAGGAGCCTGTTCACGGCGACAGGCCCGCTGGCCGACGAGCTGTCTGCCGCGCTCGGCATCAACGTGCACACCGCGATCTTCACCGAGCCGGTGCCGCTGCACCCGGGCGCCGAGGCGTACTACCGCTCGGCCAAGATCTGACCGGCAGGGCCACGACAACGTGGTCGGCATGGGCGGCGACGGCTCGGTGCTCGACGACGAGCTGCGATGGGATCGGCGGTTCGACCGGCTGATCGTCGTCGCGCCCTACGTCATCCTCGCCGCCGCGGCCGGGTTCGCCCTCGCGCAGCCGGTCGTCTCCTGGCAGGACCGGGTCGTCATGCCGTCCTTGACCGCGGCAGCCGTGGTGTGGCTGTGGATCGGGTTCCCGTCGGTGACCGTGGCGGCGGCGCGGCCGTGGTGGCTGTGGATGGTGTACTTCGCCGGGCTGATCGCCCTGGAGACCGCGCTGGTGCTGCGGTCGGAGTTCTACGTCGTGTTCCTGGCCACGGCGTTCATGCGGGCGTTCCTGGTGTTGCCGACGATGGCCGCGTTCGCGGTGGCGCTGGTGTCGTCGCTGGTGATCTACACGCTCCCCGGGGGCCTGCCGCCAGCGCGTCCGGGGTGCCGGTGACGGTGACCGGTGACGCGCGGCCGCTGCTACGGCCGCGAACCGGGTGGGCATTACGTTGTCCTACATGGACGACGTTGTGGTGCTGGACATCCGGGACGACGGCATCGGATTTGCCGCCGGGCAGGTGCTGGCCGACGGCTACCCGGGCGGCGGCCACGGCTACGGGCTCACGTCGATGCGCAGGCGGTGTGGCCGGGTGGCCGGCACGCTGGGCCTGGAGAGCGCGCCGGGCGAGGGCACCACGGTCACCGCGATCGTGCCGGCGATCCCACTGACCGAACAGGGGCCGGCATGACGGCGGTGAAGCTGCTCATCGTGGACGACCACCCGGTGGTCCGGGACGGCCTGCGCGGTGTGTTCGCCGGCGACCCGGACTTCGACGTGGTCGGCGAGGCGTCGGACGGCCGGGAGGCGCTGGCCGCGGTCGGCCGGCTGGACGTCGACGTGGTGCTGATGGACCTGCGGATGCCCGGCATGGGCGGGGTCGCGGCCATCACCGAGCTGGCCGTCGTGGCGCCGTCGGTGCGGGTGCTGGTGTTGACCACGTTCGACACCGACAGCGACGTGCTGCCGGCGATCGAGGCGGGCGCGACCGGTTACCTGCTCAAGGACGCGCCCAGGGACGAGCTGATCCGCGGGGTGCGGTCGGCGGCGCGCGGCGACTCGGTGCTCAGCCCGGCCGTGGCGCGGCGGCTGATGGACCGGGTCGGACCGGCCACCGGCCAGCCGGAACCGGCGCCCGCCCCGAAATTCGACACGCTCAGCCCGCGCGAACTGGACGTATTGATCCAGGTCTCGCAGGGCGTCACCAACCGGGACGCGGCCAAGCGGCTGTTCCTGTCCGAGGCCACCGTCAAGACCCACCTGCTGCACATCTACGCGAAGCTCGGCGTCAACGACCGCGCCGCCGCCGTCGCCGCTGGCTACGAGCTGGGCCTGCTCACACCCGGGAGACAGAGCGACTCATGACCTGGACCGCACCCGAGGTCGACCGCCCGGACGAGGCGCTCGTGGGCGACGACCGGACACTGCTGACCACCCGGCTGGAGCGCAACCGCACCACCCTGCTGCACAAGTGCGCCGGACTGACCGCCGAGCAGTTGGCCGAGCGGGCGGTGCCGCCCTCGGATCTGTCGTTGCTCGGCCTGCTGCGGCACCTGACCGACGTGGAGCGGATCTGGTTCCGCACCCGGCTCGCCGGCCAGCCGGTGGACTGGGCGTACGGGCCGCCGGTGTCGATCGCCAAGGCCGACGCGGCGACCGCCGAGGAGGACTACGCACGGCTGGTCGAGGAGCAGGAACTGTGCCGGCAGGCCGTGGCGGGCCGGGCGCTGGACGACACGTGCTACTTCCAGCGGTGGGGTCTGCTGACGCTGCGCTGGATGTTCGGCCACGTCATCGAGGAGTACGCCCGGCACAGCGGCCACGCCGACCTGCTCCGCGAACGGGTCGACGGCGTCACCGGCGCCTAGCGGGTTCGCCGAGTCAGGAGCCCCACCGGGTCGGAACGGGCGGCGCGAGGCGGGTACTCGGTCTGCCACTGGACCGGGATAGGTTCCGCCCGTGACGACGAGCAGCGCGTCCTGGATCGCCGCTGTCCGGGCGCGGGAGTCGGATCGGGCCGATCGGTTGTTCTGCGATCCATTCGCGCGGGAGTTGGCCGGCGAGCGCGGCTTCGCGATGATGGCCGCCTCGGAACGCGCCGCCGGCGGCGAGAACTCGTTCATCCCGGTACGGGTCCGGTGGTTCGACGACCTGGTCAAGTCGACCGTCACGGGTGTCCGGCAGGTGGTCCTGTTGGGCGCGGGCCTGGACACCCGGCCCTACCGACCGTGCCGGCAGACCTGGACAGGTACGAGGTGGACCGGCAGGAGGTCTGCACCGGCGAGCAGGACGTCCTGGCCGGCCATGCGCCTCGGTGTCGAGGCCGGGTCGTGGTGGGCGACGTCACCGATGGGTTCGGCTTGGCGCTGTGCGACAGCGGGTTCGACCGGAACGCGCCGACGCTGTGGCTGGCCGAGGGCCTGTTCTTCTATCTGACCGAACGGATGATCGTCCACCTGCTGCGCGACGCGGCGAGCCTGTCCGGCCCCGCCAGCGTGTTCGCCGCCGACGTCACAGGGACCGTCGGGCTCGACTCCCCGGCGATGCGGCCCTACCGGACGTGGTGCGCGGACAACGACGTGCCGCCACCGTTCGGCACCGACGATCCCATGGCGTTGTTCACCGCGGGCGGCTGGCGGATCGAACACATCACCGCGCCGGGTGCCCCGGACGCGAACTACGGGCGCCTGCGCAGCCAGCCGGCCGGGTTCGTACCGGGCCGAACCCATCTGGTGACCGCCGGGCGCGGGTGAGCAGGGCCGAGACCTACCACGCGCGTCCGTGTACTACGGCGCGAATAGTACCTTGACAGCCACAGTACAGTGCCGTACGTTGGTCCTCAGAGGTGGTGAGATGAGCCCAAGCAAAATCACATCCGATCTGTTGCGCGGGAACACCGACACGATGATTCTGCGACTGCTGACAGAATCCGACTGTTATGGCTACGAGATCGTCAAACTGATCGCCGAGCGTTCGCACGGCGAGTACGAACTCAAGGAAGCCACGATGTACTCCAGCGTCCGCCGACTGGAGACGGATGGCGACATCACGTGGTATTGGGGCGACGAATCGCAGGGCGGACGGCGCAAGTATTTCCGAATCACGGACAAGGGTCGCACGACCTATGCCCGCAACAAGACCAACTGGGAGTACGCGCGGCGCGTGCTCGACACACTGCTCTGAGGGGAAACACGGATGACCGACAGGCTCAATGACTACGTGGACGGCGTCTTCGCGCCCTACGAGGGTGCGAAGAGCATCAGCGAGTTGAAAGCGGACCTGTTGGCGGACCTGCACGAGCGGTTCCGCGAACTCAAGGCCGAGGGAAAGGATGACGCGACGGCCTTCGAACTGACCATCGACAGCATCGGTGACATCGAGCAGACGGTGCAGGAGGTTTCCCACCTGTCCCGCTCGCTCGAACGCCAGATGGTGTCGCGATTCGATGCGAGCGATCTGCGCGACAGTGATTTCGCGGGCGTGGTGGTGAGCGACGGGAAATTCGAGTCGAGTGCGCTGCGCGGTGCCGACTTCTCGCGTGTCGAACTCACCAGCAGCTCGTTCAAGGGCAGCGATGTGGCGGCTGCGAACTTCGACGGCGCGAAGCTGACCGATGTGAACATGTCGGCGATCGAGCTGACCCGCGCCAGCTTCCACCGGGCCGTCCTGGTACGCACCGACTTCAGCATGTCGGGACTCGTCAAGACCCGGTTCGCCGATGCCGCGCTCACGGACGTCAAGCTCCGGTACACCGATCTGCGGCAGACCGTCTTCGAGAACTGCACCTTCATCGGCGTGGACTTCTCCTACTCCGACCTGCGCGGCCTGCACCTGGACGGGGCGACCCTCACCAGCGTGCGGTTCGACCGGGCGGGAGTCGGCGGCCTCACGCTCCGGGGGGCGACGCTGCGGGACGTGTCCTTCCGCGCGTCGAGCAGGAAGTACCGCAACGCCATCCGCACGGTGAGCTTCGACGGGGCGCGCATGGACAAGTTGACCTACGCCCCGCTCAAGAACCTGGGCGCGGACCTGTCGAACGTGACCGTGGAATAGAGGGACGAGAAAGCATGGCACAGCAGACAGCGGCGATCCGGGTCCACGGATTGCGGAAGTCCTACCAGAACGTCCATGTACTCAAAGGCGTGGACTTCGACGTGGCCAGCGGGAGCATTTTCGCGTTGCTCGGCTCCAACGGTGCCGGCAAGACCACGATCGTGCGAATCCTCGCCACCCTGCTCAAGCCGGATGACGGCACGGCGAGCGTCAACGGATTCGACGCCGTGTCCCAGGCGGCGCGGGTGCGGGCGTCGATCAGCCTGACCGGGCAGTTCGCGGCGGTGGACGAGATCCTCACCGGCCGGGAGAACCTGGTCCTGATCGCGAAGCTGCGGCGGGTGACACACCCCCGCCGGGTCGCCGACGACCTGCTCGAACGGTTCGGCCTCGCCGATGCGGCCGGGCGCAGGGTGTCCGGCTACTCGGGCGGCATGCGCCGCCGTCTCGACATCGCCATGAGCCTCGTCGGCGACCCGCGGATCATCTTCCTCGACGAGCCGACCACCGGACTCGACCCGGAGGCCCGCATCGAGGTGTGGCAGGTGATCCAGAACCTCGCCGACAGCGGCACGACGGTGTTGCTCACGACCCAGTACCTGGACGAGGCCGAGAAGCTCGCCGATCGGATCGCGATCCTGCACGAGGGCACGATCATCGTGTCCGGCACATTGGCCGAGCTGAGGGAGCTGCTCCCGTCCGCGACCGTGGAATACGTGGAACGGCAACCCACCCTGGAGGAGATCTTTCTGTCGATCATCGGGAATCACCAGCAGGAGCAGCGATGACCACGTACTTCTTCGGCAACACGGGCGCGCTGCTCGGGCGGTCCGTGCGACACGTCACGCGCAGCCCGGACACCATCATCACGGTCACGATCATGCCGATCGCGTTCATGTTGATGTTCGTCTACGTGTTCGGCGGTGCCATCCGTACCGGCACCGACAACTATGTGAACTACCTGCTGCCCGGCATCCTGCTCATCGCGATCGCCAGTGGCATCTCGTACACCGCCTATCGGCTGTTCAACGATCTGCGCAGTGGCATCTTCGAGAGATTCCACTCCATGCCGATCACCCGTTCGTCGGTGCTGTGGGCGCACGTGCTGACCTCGCTGGTGTCCAACGCGATCTCCGTGGTGATCATCGTCGCGGTCGCGTTGCTGATGGGCTTCCGCTCATCGGCGGGGGTGCTGGCGTGGCTCGCCGTGGCCGGCATCCTCCTGCTGTTCACGCTCGCGTTGACATGGGTCGCGGTGATCGCCGGGCTGTCGGCCTCGTCCACGGACGGAGCGAGCGCCTTCTCCTACCCGATCATCTTCCTGCCGTTCGTGAGCTCGGCGTTCGTCCCCACCGACACGATGCCGGGGCCGGTGCGTGCCTTCGCCCGCAACCAACCGGTCACCTCGATCGTCAACACGATCCGGGGACTGCTGGAACGGCAGCCGGTCGGCGGCGGCATCTGGATCGCCCTCGCCTGGTGCGTCGGCATTCTCCTCGTCGCCTACGCGTTCGCCATGGCCGTCTACCGGCGCAAGACGGCCTGAGCCGCGCTACTCGACGGCCGGCAGTTCGATCCGAACCATCAGTCCGCCACCATCCGGTGTGGACACCTGGACCGATCCGTCGACCCGCTCCACGATGCGGCTGACGATGGCCAGGCCGAGTCCGGTGCCGTGCACGTTCTGGTGTTCCCTGCTGCGCCAGAAGCGATCCGTGGCCCTGGGCAGCTCCTCCGGCCGCAGCCCCGGGCCGTGGTCGCGCACGGACACCGCGACCGTCCCGTTCGGACGGCGCACCTCGACCTCGACCATCGTGCCGTCCGCGGTGAACTTCACCGCGTTGTCCAGCAGGGCGTCCAGGATGGCCTCCAGGCCGCGGGGCGGGGCCAGCGCCCGGCCGCCGGGTTCGCCGGCCAGCACCATGGACACGTCGCGGTGCGTCGCGACCGCCTGCCAGGTGGCCACCCGCTGCCGCACCACCTGGTCGACGTCCACCTCGACCGGCGCCACCGCACCGGACTCGGCCCGCGCCATGGCCAGCAGCTCGTCCAGGATGCGACCCAACCGGTCGGCCTCGGCGACAGCCGCCACCTGGTGTACCTCGGCGTCGGGCGCGACATGCCCGGCCAGATTGCCCAGCCGCAGCCGCAACGCGGTCAGCGGATTGCGCAACTGGTGCGACGCGTCGGCGACGAAGGCCCGCTGGGCAGCCATCGCCGTGGTCGCCGTGGTGGCCAGCCGGTCGAACGACTCGGACAGCCTGCGCAGTTCCGGTGGTCCACCGTGGATGCCGGCCGGGTCCACGTCCTCGCCCTTCACCAGCGCGACACCGAGCTGCGCGGTCGCGTCGTCCAACCGGCGCACCGGCCGCAACACCCAGCGCACCACCGGCAGCGCGGCCAGCACGGCCAGGGCGATCGCCACGATCGCACCAGCGGTCAGCTCGCCCCACCAGGACAGGATCGAGTGCCTGGCCGCGTCGGTGGCCGACACGGTCACCGCGACCCCGCGCAGTTCACCGGTGAGCAGCACCGGTTCGGCCACCACCAGCGGAGCCGTGTCCCAGGGCAGCAGCGTCGACCCGGGTTGCGGTGACTGGCCGGCCAGCGCCGCCCGGATCGCCTGGCGCACCGCGGGATCGGCCAGGTCGACCGGTGTCACCGACCGGGCCTTGACCGTGTGGTTGGTGTCGACCACGACCGCGCGGATGCCGTACACCTGTTGGTAGCGCACCAGAGCCTTGTCCAGTGCGGCGAAATCGCCGGAGGGCAGCGCCTGCTGCGCCATGGACGCGAAACCCTCGGTGTCGGTGAGCCGGTCCAGGAACAGCCGCTGGCCCTCGGTGCTGGCCACGCTCAACGCCAGCGGTGCGCCGAGTCCGATGACGACCAACACGACCAGCGACGTGACGACGGCGAGCAGGCGGGTACGCACGGACGCTCAGCGGGTGCGCCGCGCGGGCGGCCAGCCGAGCTGGTAGCCGACACCCCGCACGGTCCGGATCAGCCATGGCCGGCCGACGACGGCCAGAATCGCGCGGACCTGCTCGTCCAGGTCTACGTCGCGGCTCCGGTAGGCGTCCGGCCACAGCTCGGCCACGATGCGCTCGTTCGTGCAGATGACGCCGCCGCAACCGGCGATGAACGCCAGCAGCCGGAACTGGTCCCTGGTCAGGTCCACCGGCTGACCGGCCACCAGGACCTCGCGCCGGGTCTGGTGGATCTCCACGTCACCGAGGACGACGGCCTCGCCGGCGGTGCCGACCGGCGGGTGCGCACCGTCCCGGCGGCGGATCACGGCGCGGATGCGGGCGACGAGTTCGCCCTCGTCGTAGGGCTTGCGGACGAAGTCGTCGGCACCGGAGTGCAATGCCAGGATCCGGTCGGAGACCTCGTCGAAACCGGACATCATGATGATCGGCACGTCGCTGATCGCCCGGATCCGCCCGCACAGGGCGTGGCTGTCGCCGTCGGGCAACCGCATGTCCAGCAGGACGACGTCCACGCCGACCAGTCGATTCAGGACGTCCCGGCCGTCGGGCAGCCGGTCGACCGTGTACGACCACCGGCCCAGCGACGGCACCAAGGCGTTGGCCTCGGCATCGTCGTCCTCGACCAGCAGTATTCGCAGCACAAGACGCATTGTTCCCCAAACACCGCGTGATCGTCACCGAATGCGACGAACGCGGTGCCCGGGGAACCCGTCACCTACGGCGGAACAGTCGGGCCAGCGGGTCGTACTTGCGGTCCGCGACCCGCTCCTTCATCGGGATCAGCGCGTTGTCCGTGATGTGGATGCCTTCCGGGCACACATCGGTGCAGCACTTGGTGATGTTGCAGAATCCGAGGCCGTGGTCCTCCTGGGCCTCGCTGACCCGGTCACCGGCGTCCAGCGGGTGCATCTCCAGTTCGGAGATGCGCATCAGGAACCGGGGACCGGCGAAGTGTTCCTTGTTCTCGTCGTGGTCCCGGATCACGTGGCAGGTGTCGTTGCACAGGAAGCACTCGATGCACTTCCGGAACTCCTGCGACCGCTCGACGTCGACCTGCTGCATCCGGTATTCGCCCGGCTCCAGGTCGGCGGGCGGCTGGAACGAGGGGATCTCCCTGGCCTTGACGTAGTTGAACGACACGTCGGTGACCAGGTCGCGGATCACCGGGAACGTCCGCATGGGCGTGACGGTGATCGTCTCGTCCTCGGTGAACGTCGACATGCGCGTCATGCACATCAGCCGGGGG
This sequence comes from Pseudonocardiaceae bacterium, assembly GCA_036491115.1. Lineage (GTDB taxonomy): Bacteria > Actinomycetota > Actinomycetes > Mycobacteriales > Pseudonocardiaceae > DATEPR01. The sequence goes on along the minus strand of DASXCQ010000004.1, from coordinate 62,096 downwards.
CGACCGTTGACCTCCGCGGAGCACGAGCCGCACTTGCCCGCCTTGCAGTTCCACCGCACCGCCAGATCGGGCGTCTGGGTGGCCTGCAACCGGTGGATGATGTCCAGGACGACCTCGCCCTCGTTGACCTCCACCGTGTAGTCCTGGAGATCACCCTTGTCGGAGTCGCCGCGCCAGACCCGGAAATGACCCTGGTAGGCCATCAGCTCTTGCCTCCCTCGTGCCCGGTCAGCTCGCCGGGAGTGAAGTACTTCGCCAGCTCGTCGTACTCGAACAGGTCGAGCAGGTCCTGACGCATCGGCACCTGGTCCTCGTGGAACAGCCGGATGCCCTCACCCTCGGCCTCACACACCAGCAACTGCTTGCGCCAGTCGTGCTGCATCGTCGGGTGGTCCTCGCGGGTGTGACCGCCCCGGCTCTCGGTGCGCTCCAGGGCCGCCTTCGCCACGCACTCGCTCACCAGCAGCATGTTGCGCAGGTCCAGCGCGAGGTGCCAGCCGGGGTTGAACTGCCGGTGGCCCTCGACGACGACCTTCCTGGCCCGCGTCTTCAGCTCGTCCAGCCGCGCGATCGCCTCGGCGACCTCGCCCTCCCGCCGGATGATGCCGACCAGGTCGTTCATCATCTGCTGCAGGTCGGAGTGCACGGTGTACGGGTTCTCCAGCGCGTCGCCCTCTTCGGTGACGCCGTCGAACGGCGTGACGGCCTTGTGCGCGGCCTGGTCGACGTCGGCGTCGGTGATCGTCGGCCGGGACGCCAGGCCCTTGATGTACTCGACCGCGCCGGCACCGGCCCGCCTGCCGAACACCAGCAGGTCGGACAGCGAGTTGCCGCCCAGCCGGTTGGAGCCGTGCATGCCGCCCGCCACCTCACCGGCCGCGAACAGGCCGGGCACGTTCACCGCGGCAGCGGTGTCCGGCTCGACCTCGACGCCACCCATCACGTAGTGGCAGGTCGGCCCGACCTCCATCGGCTCGGCCGTGATGTCGACGTCGGCCAGTTCCTTGAACTGGTGGTACATCGAGGGCAGCCGGCGCTGGATCTCCTCGGCCGACATGCGGCTGGCGATGTCCAGGAACACGCCGCCGTGCGGGGATCCCCGGCCTGCCTTGACCTCCGAGTTGATCGCCCGCGCCACCTCGTCGCGGGGCAGCAGGTCGGGTGTGCGGCGGTTGTTGTCCGGGTCGGTGTACCAGGCGTCCGCCTCTTCCTCGGTCTCCGCGTACTGCCCCTTGAAGACCTCGGGGATGTAGTCGAACATGAACCGGTTGCCCTCGGAGTTGCGCAGCACACCACCGTCGCCGCGCACGCCCTCGGTGACCAGGATGCCCTTCACACTCGGCGGCCAGACCATGCCCGTCGGGTGGAACTGGACGAACTCCATGTTGATCAGCCGGCTGCCGGCGCGCAGCGCCAGGGCGTGACCGTCGCCGGTGTACTCCCAGGAGTTCGACGTCACCTTGAACGACTTGCCGATGCCGCCGGTGGCCAGCACGATCGCCGGTGCCTCGAACAGTACGAACCGGCCGGACTCGCGCCAGTAGGCGAACGCGCCCGCGATCCGGTCGCCGTCGGAGAGCAGGTCGGTGACCGTGCACTCGGCGTAGACCTTGAGGTTGGCCTCGTAGTCGCCGGTGGCCTTGTGGTCGTCCTGTTGCAGCGACACGATCTTCTGCTGCATGGTGCGGATCAGCTCCAGGCCGGTCCGGTCACCGACGTGGGCCAGGCGCGGGTAGGTGTGGCCACCGAAGTTGCGCTGGCTGATCTTGCCGTCCGGGGTGCGGTCGAACAGCGCGCCGTAGGTCTCCAGTTCCCAGACCCGGTCCGGCGCCTCCATCGCGTGCAGCTCCGCCATGCGCCAGTTGTTCAGGAACTTCCCGCCCCGCATGGTGTCGCGGAAGTGCACCTGCCAGTTGTCGTTGGCGTTGGCGTTGCCCATCGACGCGGCACAGCCGCCCTCGGCCATCACGGTGTGGGCCTTGCCGAACAACGACTTGCAGATCACCGCGACGCGCAGACCCTGCTGTCGGGCCTCGATCGCGGCCCGCAGGCCGGAACCGCCGGCCCCGATCACCAGCACGTCGTACGCGTGCCGCTCGACCTCTGTCATCGATTCACAATCCCTGTCTAGAGCTTCAGAAGATCCGCACGTCCGTGATCCACCCGGCGGCGACCAGCCTGATGTACAGGTCGGTCAGCGAGATCCACACCAGCGACGCCCACGCCAGCTGCATGTGGTAGCCGTTGAGCCGGGACACGGACTTCCAGTACTTGTAGCGCAGCGGGTGCTTGGAGAAATGCTTCAGCTTGCCGCCCATGATGTGCCGGCAGGAGTGGCAGGACAGCGTGTACAGCCAGATCAGCGCCACGTTGATCAGCAGCACCACGGTGCCGATGCCGGCGTGGCCCCATGCGCCGCTGTTGTCGCGGAACGCGTCGATGAAGTCCCAGGTGAGGATCCCAGCGAAGACCACCGCGATGTACCAGAAGTAGCGGTGCACGTTCTGCATGATCAGCGGGAACCGCGTCTCACCGCTGTAGCGCTTGTGCGGCTCGGCCACCGCGCACGCCTGCGGGGCGGCCCAGAACGCCCGGTAGTACGCCTTGCGGTAGTAGTAGCAGGTCAGCCGGAAGCCCATCGGGAAGATGATGATGATCAGGCCCGGAGTGACCGGTGCGATGCTCGGGAACCAGCCCCAGCCGCTGCCCGCCACGCAGTTGCCGGTGAGGCACGGCGAGTAGAGCGGCGAGATGTAGGGCTCGTAGAAGTAGTCCGCGTTGATGAGCACGGCCCAGGTCAGGTACACGACACAGACCAGCAGCACGGCGGCCTGGATCGCGGGCGAGAGCCACCAACGGTCGGTCCGCAGCGTCTTGGCATCGATACGCGCCCTGCCGGGTGCGCCCACACCAGTGAGGGTCATGTTCTCCTCGTCTCGTGATGACCACGCTGTTGTGGCCTCACAAGACGGTCACCCCACCTCACGACGCCCAGCCTCGGCGCCGGGTCGTACGGTGTATCTGGGACCACAACAAGCTCGGGTTTACCACCCGATGTGTGCCGGGCTTACGGCGGGGTCGGCCGTACGGCCAGGTCAGCACCGAGGTCGGCGGGGCACGGACGCGAACGCGGGATCCCGCTGGGCCTTTGTGACAAGTGACACACGCGATCCGTCCACAATTTGCCGATCGCGGCGCCGTGATCAGCGCAAACACCACTTGACCGACGCTGACCAGGTCATATTCGCAGGTCGACGGCCCTTTCGCCGAGTGGTCACCGCGTCACCCTGTGATCAAGTCAACAACAGTGCCTCGGCAATGGAATCGACCACCGGGACACCGCCGGCGCGCAGCGTCGCGCGCCCACTGACGCCGGTGGTGACCAGCACGCACCGGGCCCCGGCCGCCTCGGCCGCGACGGCGTCGTCCAGCACGTCACCCACCAGCAGCACGTCCGCCGGATCCAGTGCCAGCGCGGCCAGGTGCTCGCGCAGATGGTCGGTCTTGCCGTGGCCGCCGACGGTCACCCGCAGGCCGTCGATCCGGGTGAACAGGTCGGCCAGCCCGTGGTCGGTCACCATCGGCACCAGTTCGTCGTGGAACCACATGCTCAGCAACGACTGCGTACCGCCGGCCGCCCGCCAGCGACGCAGCTCGTCCGGGATGCCCGGGGTGAGCCGCGTCGTGGGCAGCAGCCCGCGGTACGCGTCGTGGTAGCGCCGGTCGATCTCGGCCCAGTCCTCGGCCGAGAGGTCGTGGCCGAGCAGTTCCGAGTAGCAGTCCCGCAGCGGCCTGCGGTAGATCGACCGCCAGTGCTCGAGATCGACCGGTGCCCTGCCGTACGCCGCGCACACCGCGTTCACGGCCGCGACGACGGCGTCGTTGTCGTCCAGGATGGTGCCGTTCCAGTCCCACACCACATGCCTGACGTGTTCGGTACGCACCGAACAGACTTTAGGCGGGGAACGGGAACGCGGTGAGGCAGTTCGGCGAGTGCGCGTGCGCCGGGTCCAGCGCGTTGAGCACGTCGCGGTCGGTGACCTGGTCGTAGGGCAGGTCGGCGTGGTCGACGGTGTCGTTCGCGCACTGGCTCTGCACGAACACGTTGGTGACGCCCGGCTCTCGGATGAACGACGAGCCGACCGGTGTCACCACGGTCTCGTTGAGAGTCTCGATCACGGTGTAGTCGACGCCGGACTGGGCGATCGGCCCCGAGTCCAGTGGCGCCAGGAACGTCGACCCGGCCTCCTGGTCGACGCACGCCGCGCACAGTGCCCCGACCGCCTGGTCGGCGCCGGGGAAGAACGCGGCCAGGTTGATCAGGCCGTCCAGTGTCGTGCCGTGCGTGGTGGGCGAGAGTCCGACGTAGGTGTGCACGTTCGCCGCGCCGTGCAACACCTTGAGGTAGTACTCGCCGAGCAGTCCGCCCTGCGAGTGGCCCACCAGGTCCACCTTGCTCACACCGGTGGCCTGCTGGACCTTGGTGACGAACGCGGCGACCTGCTGGGCCGACGTCGCCGCCGGACCGATCGCCTGAACCAGTGCGCCATGCGTGCCGCCGTAGTTCAGGCTGAACACGCAGTAGCCGTTGTTGGCCAGAATCGGTGCCAGCGCACCGAAGTCGTCCTCCATCACGGAGAACGTGCCGGGAATGAGTACGACCGGGAACGGGTGTGCCGCGGTGGGTGTGCAGGAGAAGTCGTTCGTGCCGGGCGGCGACTGTTCCGGATTGACCGCCGCGGCCGCCGCGGCGGTCACGATGTTCGGCTGCACCGGGAAAGTCGCCGCGGCGGCGGTCGGGGCCAGGGTGGCCGTGGCGAGTGCGGCGGCGGCGAGCACCGCGCCGACCGCGCCGGCCCGAACGAGCAGGGGACGTCGGATACGCAACGAAGCCTCCTCGACGCTGAGTGAGGTGTCGCGCGCGAAGGGTTACTCACGCGTAGACCAAAGAGTAAGTTACGCCTGAGTAACCCGTCAATACGCTAGGTCACCACTGTTCGCGCGGGGTGCTCTGCCACTCGCTGATCCGCCGGATCACCATGGTGAGCAGCACGGCGGCCGCGATCAGCAGCAGCCCCCCGAGGACGACGCCCACCACACCGGCCGCCGCGAGATGGTGCAGGTCCACCTGCTGGACGTCGGACGGCGTTGGCGTGAGGGTGGGGCCGACGGTGATGCCGGACGAGCTCGGGCGCTCAGCCGCGCCGAGGACGACCGCGGGCAGCACGTCGGCGCCGAGGAAACAGATCCACCACGCGATGACCAGGCCGGCCCCGCGCCGCTGCCGGCGATCGCTGGCCCGGTGGATGTCCAGCAGGATCTGGCAGGGGAACCAGAGGTTCACGATCGGACAGATCCAGCCCCAGAACGTCCAGCCCCTGCTCAGGTCCTGCGACTGCCGCCCGGCCAGGCCCTCGGCGTTGCCGCGCGCCCGCCACGACCACACCCAGTACAGGATCCCCGCGGTCAGGAACACCAACAGGAGGACGACCACCGCGAGGGCGAACTGGCCCCCCGCCGCCTCCAGCGCGGGGTCGTCCACCGACTCGTCGGTGAACGACCTGTTGATCACGCCGACCGCATGGATCACGACGAACGGCAAGGTGAGTGCGGCCGCGACAGCGATCCAGACGAACACGATGGTCGCGACACCGACACCACGGATCGACCGGAAGTACCGGCCGTCCTGATGTGGGTACGCAGAATATGGGTCCACAGCGCACAATCCCCCAGGATCAACGAATGTGATGTGCGCACGGTAGAGGACCGCCGACCTGGCGGAGCGACGAATCGCCAGACTTGCCCGGCTGGTCAGCCGAACGCGCGTCAGCAGTGCCGAGTCGGGCAACCGGCCGGCGCCCGCCACGACGCGGCCGGCACCGACCACCGTCACCGCCTCGCCTAACGGGTCAGCCACACCCGCCACAGGGCCGCCGGATCGGACAGCGGGTCGCCGTGCACCAGGCTGAAATGCGCCGGTTGCCCCACCGCGAGCCGGCCGGCGTGCGGCACACCGAGCAGGTCGCCGCCGCGCCAGGTGGCCGCCGCCAGCGCGGTCCTCGGCTGCACGCCGGCCTTGACCATCGCCTCGACCTCCCACACCAACTGGTTGGCACGCAACGAACCGCCGCCGAAGTCCGACCCGGCCGCGATCGCCACGCCCGCCCGGTCCGCGGTGCGCACGCTCGCCTCGGCCGTCTCCAGCCGTTCGTCGATCTTGGGCAGCATGTCCGGATCGGTGAACCGGGGCACCGTCGACGTGGCCGGGAAGGTGCGCCACGAGTGCAGCACGGCGAGCGTCGACACGAGCGCGACGTTGTTGGCCACCATGAGTTTCGCGATGTCGTCGTCGATCTGGAAGCCGTGTTCCAGGCTGTCCACACCGGCCTCGGCGCCGACGCGGTTGCCGGCCAGCGCGGTGGCGTGCGCGGCCACCTTCGCTCCCCTGCCGTGCGCCTCGCGGACGGCGCCGGCGACCTCGTCGGCGGTGAACGGCGCCAGGTCCGGGTCCGGCCCGTCCAGGTACAGCTTCACCAGGTCGGCGCCCTCGTCCAGCTGCTGCCGGACGGCGCCGGCCAGGTCGGCGCCGTGCTCCACCTCGATGCCCAGCCCGGCGGGCAGCGCGCCGGGCCGCAGCAGCCAGGTGCCGGCCGCCCGCAGGTACGGCCGGTCCTGGCGGCCCTGCCACCGCTCGCGCAGCAGCAGGCTCGCGGCGCGTTCGGCGCCCCGGTCCGGGTCCAGCCGACGGGGTGACCCGACGTCGCGGGCCCAGCGGATGCCGGCACGCACCATGAGTTCGCCGTTCTCCTCGCCGACCGCGAGGAGCGTGTCCAGCGGGTCGAACCCGTGCGCCACCCACTCCGCGCCGCCCGGCATGGAGAGATGGGAGTGCGAGTCGACCATGCCCGGCACGATCGTCGCGCCCCGGCCGTCGATCTCGGGCACGTCGGGCAGGTCGGGATGGTCGCCGATCCACAGTCCGGCGATCACGCCGTGGTCGACGTGCACCGCCACGTCCCGCACCGGTGCGTCGGCCGTGCCGTCGGCCAGCGCGGCACCGGTCACCAGGACCCGTTCACCCTGCAGTCGCGAACCCGTCGGGGTGTCCACCATGCTGGGCACGGTAGTCCGTCGAGGAGGTGTGCCATGACGACGTGGCAGGAATTCACCGAAGCCGCACCGAGAATCGCCGCGATCTTCACCCGCCGGCACGCCGCGACCGGCAAGCTGTGCCTGCTGGCCACGTTGAGATCCGACGGCTTCCCCCGGATCAGTCCGCTCGAACCCCGGATGTTCGAGGGTGAGCTGTGGCTGGTCGGCATGCCGAACACGACGAAGTTCCACGACCTCGCCCGCGATCCCCGGTTCTGCCTGCACACGGCCACGGTCGACACGGAGGTCAAGGACGGTGACGCCAAGCTGTGGGGTGTCGTGCACGATGTGCCGGACCGGGCGCTGCACCAGCGGTTCGCGCAGGACCTGTTCGACGAGTCCGGTTTCGACCTTCGCGGCCAGCGGTTCGACCACTTCTATGCCGCGGACCTGACCTCGGCATCCGCCGTCGAGGTCGGCGACGGCCACCTGGACGTGACCGTCTGGCACCCCGGCCAACCGGAACGAGTGATCCGCAAACACTGACCCGCTGCCGGCGAACGCACTCCGGGTCAGTCCGGCAGCGCGTCGTCCAGGGCTTCGGCGTCCGAACCGGCGGCCCGCAACTCGTCACGCACCACGCGGTAGGCCAACCCCTCGGGGTACCCCTTGCGGGCGAGCATGGTGACCAGCCGGCGGATCACCGTCAGCTCGGGCGCGGCGCCCACCGACCGCAGTCGCTTGCGCACCAACTCCCGGGCCCGCGCCTCCTCGGCCTCACTGTCCAACGTGGACACAGCAGCGGCGGCAATCCCGTCCGTGACGCCCCTGCGGCGCAGTTCGGCACTGAGTGCCCGCCGGGCCATGCCCTGGTACGTGTGCCGGGACCGGACCCACTGCTCGGCGAAGGCGGCGTCGTCCACCAGGCCGACCTCGTCCAGCCGGCCCAGTACCTGGTCGGCGATGTCTTCCTCGATCCCCCGCCGGAGCAGTTGGGTGCGCAGCTCGGCCTTGGTCCGCGCCCGCATGGCCAGCAGGTTCAGGCAGATCTCCCGGGCCTTGGCGACCGGGTCGACCGGTGCCCGCTCGGTCTCGCCGTCGCGAGGGCGGCGACCCCCGCGACGACCCGTCGGCTCAGCCATGGGTCAGAAGTCCACCGGCCCCGGAGCTTCCTCGGTTGCGGTGTCCAGTGTGGCGCCGATGCCGAGCTTCTCCTTGATGCGCTTCTCGATCTCGTTGGCCACGTCCGGGTTCTCCTTGAGGAACCGCCGGGCGTTCTCCTTGCCCTGACCGAGCTGGTCGCCCTCGTACGTGTACCAGGCACCGGACTTGCGCAGGATCGACTGCTCGACGCCCATGTCGATCAGCGAGCCCTCACGGCTGATGCCGTGACCGTAGAGAATGTCGAACTCTGCCTGCTTGAACGGCGGGGCCACCTTGTTCTTGACGACCTTCACCCTGGTGCGGTTGCCGACCGCTTCGCCGCCGTCCTTCATGGTCTCGATGCGGCGGACGTCCAGCCGGACCGAGGCGTAGAACTTCAGCGCCTTGCCACCGGTGGTGGTCTCGGGCGAGCCGAACATGACGCCGATCTTCTCGCGCAACTGGTTGATGAAGATCGCGGTGGTGCCGGAGTTGTTCAGCGCACCGGTGATCTTGCGCAGCGCCTGGCTCATCAGGCGGGCCTGGAGGCCGACGTGGCTGTCGCCCATCTCGCCCTCGATCTCGGCGCGCGGCACCAGGGCGGCCACCGAGTCGACGACCAGGACGTCCAGCGCGCCGGAGCGAACCAGCATGTCGGCGATCTCCAGCGCCTGCTCACCGGTGTCCGGCTGGGAGACCAGCAGGGCGTCGGTGTCGACGCCGAGGGCCTTGGCGTAGTCGGGGTCGAGCGCGTGCTCGGCGTCGATGAAGGCCGCGATCCCGCCGGCCCGCTGCGCGTTGGCCACCGCGTGCAGGGCGACCGTGGTCTTGCCGGAGGACTCCGGACCGTAGATCTCCACGACCCGGCCCCTGGGCAGGCCACCGATGCCCAGCGCGACGTCCAGCGCGATGGAGCCGGTCGGGATGACCTCGATCGGCGCGCGGCCCTCGTCGCCCAGCCGCATCACCGAGCCCTTGCCGAACTGCTTGTCGATCTGGGCAAGGGCCAGTTCGAGTGCCTTACCCCTGTCGGGTGCTGCTGGCATCTGGAAATCCACCTCGTTGAGTCGGGTTCTCGTCTTCGCCGACGCTACGAGCTCACGCCGACGATTTCCGGCCGGAGTCCGAACCTGTGGATCACTGGCCCCGTTGTGGACAACAGAGTAGCCGAACAGGTGTTCGAGTCCAGGTTCGACACGCCGATCCGGTAAGATCAACATCTTTGACCGGGAACAGGCCAGGTCAGCGCCGGTCCGCCGGCACGTCGAACGCCTCGCACACGGCCTGCCAGATCCGTTGCGGGGGCAGTCCGGCGGCCAGTGCCTCGTCGGCGGTGCGGCCGCCCAGATCGGCGAACACGTGGTCGCGGGCGATGCTGCCGGCGCGCATGTCGCCGAACTCCTGGCTCATCATGGTGCGGAAGACGGTGGTACGCATCGGGGCCAGCCTACGGCCCCGCCGCGGGTAGCCTCGCGGTGTGCTGCTCGCCGCCGCGACCGACCCGACCGGCCTGTCCTCACCGGTCGGCCAGCTCGCGATCATCGCCGTGCTGGTCGCGGCGCTGGTCACCGGTGTGCGTGCGCTCTGGCAGCGGCGCAACCGAAAATGACGGACTGTCGGTGCGGCGAGGCACCATGGACAGGTGGCTGACCCGGCGCTGACCGCATTCGCACCGGCGACCAGAGACTGGTTCGCGGGTGCCTTCGCCGCGCCCACCGACGCCCAGCGCGGGGCCTGGCAGGCCATTGCCGAGGGCGACCACGCCCTGGTGGTCGCGCCCACCGGATCGGGCAAGACGCTGGCCGCCTTCCTGTCCGCGCTGGACAAGCTGGCCGCCGAGCCGCCGCCGGCCGAGCCGAGGCGCCGCTGCCGCGTGCTCTACGTGTCCCCGCTCAAGGCGCTCGCGGTGGACGTGGAACGCAACCTGCGCGCGCCGCTGGTCGGTATCCGCGGCGCCGCCCACCGGCTGGGCCTGCCGGAGCCCACCATCACGGTCGGCATGCGCACCGGCGACACCCCGGCCGGCGAGCGCCGGGCGTTCGCCCGCACTCCGCCGGACATCCTGGTGACCACGCCGGAGTCGCTGTTCCTGATCCTCACCTCGGCAGCCCGCGAGTCGCTGCGTGGCGTGGCGACCGTGATCGTGGACGAGGTGCACGCGGTCGCCGGCACCAAGCGCGGCGCCCACCTGGCGCTGTCGCTGGAGCGGCTGGACACGCTGCTGGACCGGCCCGCGCAGCGAATCGGGCTGTCCGCCACGGTTCGCCCGATCGAGGAGGTCTCGACGTTCCTGGCCGGTGGCCGGCCGGTGCGGGTGGTGCAGCCGCCGAACCTGAAGACCATCGAGGTCAGCGTCCAGGTCGCCGTCGCCGACCTGGCCGAGCTGGGCCAGCCGGTCAACCCGGACAACCCCGGCGGCGACGTGTCCGGCTCGGCCGCCGGACCGGAGCGTCGGACGTCGATCTGGCCCGCCGTCGAGGAACGCATCCTGGCCCTGGTCAGGTCCCACCGGTCGACCATCGTGTTCACCAACTCGCGCAGGCTGGCCGAACGGCTCACCGCGCGACTGAACGAGCTGGCCGCCGAGGGCGAGGAAGAGGTCCTCGACCTGGACCGGTTCCCCGCCGAGGCGGTCGGTGGCTCCGGCATCGCGTACGGCGCGCCGCCGGTGCTGGCCAGGGCGCACCACGGCTCGATGTCCCGCGAGCAGCGCACCCACGTCGAGGAGGAACTGAAGTCCGGCCGGCTGCCGTGTGTCGTGGCCACGTCGTCGCTGGAACTGGGCATCGACATGGGTTCGGTGGACCTGGTCGTGCAGGTGGAGGCACCGCCGACGGTGGCGTCCGGGCTGCAGCGGGTCGGCCGGGCCGGTCACCAGGTGGGCGCGGTGTCCCGGGGTGTGGTGTTCCCGAAGTTCCGCGGCGACCTGGTGTCCTGCGCGGTCGTCGCGGAGCGGATGGCGGCGGGCGCGATCGAGGCGCTGCACTTCCCGCGCAACCCGCTGGACGTGCTGGCCCAGCAGATCGTGGCGATGGTCGCGGTGCAGCCGTGGCAGGTCACCGAGCTGGCCAACCTGGTGCGGCGGGCGGCGCCGTTCGCCGCGCTGCCCGAGTCGGCCCTGCACGCGGTGCTGGACATGCTGTCCGGGCGGTATCCCAGCGAGGAGTTCGGCGAGCTGCGGCCGAGGATCACCTGGGACCGGATCACCGGTGAGCTGCGCGGCCGGCCGGGTGCACAGCGGCTGGCCGTGACGTCCGGCGGCACCATCCCGGACCGCGGCCTGTTCACCGTGACCACCCCGCCGGACGAGAGCGGGCACGGCTCCCGGGTCGGCGAACTGGACGAGGAGATGGTCTACGAGTCCCGCGTGGGCGACGTGTTCCTGCTGGGCACCTCGTCGTGGCGGGTCGAGGACATCACCCACGACCGGGTGATCGTGACGCCCGCGCCCGGCCAGGCGGCCCGGATGCCGTTCTGGAAGGGCGACGCCGTCGGCCGGCCGCTGGAACTGGGCCGGGCACTGGGCAGGTTCGTCCGCGAGCTGGGTTCGGCCACCGACGACAAGGCCAGGCAGCGAGCGGCGGCCGCCGGGCTGGACCAGTGGGCCACCGACAATCTGCTGGCCTACCTGGCCGAACAGCGCGCCGCCACCCGCTCCGTGCCCGACGACCGCACGATCGTGGTGGAGCGGTTCCGCGACGAACTGGGCGACTGGCGACTGGTGGTGCACTCGCCGTTCGGCGCCCAGGTGAACGGGCCGTGGGCGCTGGCGGTGGCCGCGCGGCTGCGCGAGCGGCGCGGCATGGACGTGCAGGTGGCCCACTCCGACGACGGCATCGTGGTCCGCCTGCCGGACACGCTGGACGAGCAGGGCACCGTGGTGCCGCCCACCGCGGAGGAGGTACTGCTCGATCCGGACGAGGTGGAGCAGGTGGTGGTCGCCGAGGTAGGCGGTTCCGCGTTGTTCGCCGCCCGGTTCCGCGAGTGCGCCGCCCGGTCGCTGCTGCTGCCCCGCCGCGACCCGCGCCGCCGCACCCCGCTGTGGCAGCAGCGGCAGCGGTCGGCCCAGCTGTTGTCGGTGGCCAGCCGGTACGAGCGGTTCCCCGTGGTGCTGGAGGCGATGCGCGAGTGCGTCCAGGACGTCTACGACCTGCCCGGGCTGCGTGAGCTGATGTCCGACGTGCGGGCCCGCAAGGTGCGGGTGGTCGAGGTGGAGACCCAGCAGGCGTCGCCGTTCGCCCGCAGCCTGCTGTTCGGCTATGTCGCGATGTTCCTCTACGAGGCGGACACCCCGCTGGCCGAGCGGCGGTCGGCCGCGCTGTCGCTGGACTCGGCCCTGCTGGCCGAACTGCTGGGCGGCGAGGCGATCCGCGAACTGATCGACCCCGAGGTGCTGGCCGAGGTCGAGGCCGACCTGCAACGGCTGGCCGATGGCAGGCGGGTGCGCGATGTCGAGGGCACCGCCGACCTGTTGCGATTCCTCGGCGACCTCACCACCGCCGAGGCCGCGGCCAGGGGTGTGGCGCCGGAGTGGCTGACCGAGCTGACCGCCCAGCGCAGGGCGATCGCGGTGCGGATCGCCGGCGAGGACCGATGGGTGGCGATCGAGGACGCGGGCCGGCTGCGGGACGCCCTGGGCACCGCTCTGCCGGTGGGCGTGCCCGAGGCGTTCACGGAGCCGGTCGCCGACCCGCTGGGCGACCTGCTGATCCGCTACGCCCGCACCCGGGGCCCGTTCACCGCGGCCCAGGCGGCCGAGCGGTTCGGCGTCGGCGTGGCCGTGGTGACGTCGGTGTTGGAGCGGATGACCGGCAGCGGCCGGCTGGTCCGCGGTGAGCTGCGGCCGGCCGGTGCCGGTACGGACTTCTGTGACTCCGGGGTGTTGCGCAGGCTGCGGCGGGCGTCGCTGGCCCGGCTACGGGCCGAGGTCGAACCGGTGGAGAAGGCCGCGCTGGGCCGGTTCCTGCCGTCCTGGCACGGGATCGGGCCGCGTTCGGGGCGCCGGTTCGCCGCGCCCACCCCGGACGACGTACTGAACGTGGTGGAACAGTTGGCCGGTGCGCCGCTGCCGGCCAGCGCGCTGGAGTCGCTGATCCTGCCGGGCAGGCTGCCCGGCTACTCCCCCGCGCTGCTGGACGAGCTGACCACGGCTGGTGAGGTCACCTGGACCGGCTGCGGTGCGCTGTCCGGCGGGGACGGCTGGGTGGCACTGGCCCCGGCCGACGTCGCGGACCTGCTGCTGCCGGACGTGGTGGACGTGCCGGAGTCCCCGCTGCACACGGCGATCACGGCGGCGCTGCAGGGTGGCGCGCTGTTCTTCCGGCAGCTCGGCGACCGGGTCGGCGCGGCGCTGGCCGAGGACGGCGAGCACCCGCCCGCCGACGACGCGCTCATCACCGCGCTGTGGGAACTGGTATGGGCCGGGCTGGTCACCAATGACACGCTGGCGCCGCTGCGGGCCACGGTGAGCGGTCGCGGTGCGACGCACAAGCCGCGCCCCAGGGCGCCGCGCGGCCGGTACGCGACGATGCGCGCCGCGGGTGTCCGGATGCCCAGCCGGACCGGTCCCCCGACGGTGGCCGGCCGCTGGTCGCTGACCGTGGCTCGGGAGGTCGACCCGACCCGGCGGGCGCACGCGCGGGCCGAGGCGTTCCTGGAGCGGCACGGCGTGCTGACCAGGGGCGCGTTGGACACCGAGCGGGTCACCGGCGGGTTCAGCGGCGTGTACCGGGTGCTGCGGGCGATGGAGGAGTCCGGCCAGGTGGTGCGCGGCTACGTGGTGGACGGCCTGGGCGCGGCGCAGTTCGCGGCGCGCGGCGCGGTGGACCGGCTGCGCGCGCTGTCCCGGCCGGGCGGTCCGGAACCGGGTCAGGACGTGCCGGTCGTGGTGTTGGCCGCGGCCGATCCGGCCCAGCCCTACGGTGCCGCGCTGGACTGGCCGGCGGCGATCGGCGACACGAAGCACCGCCCCGGCCGCAAGGCGGGCGCGCTCGTGGCGTTGGTGGACGGGAAGCCGGTGCTGTACGTGGAACGCGGCGGCCGGTCGCTGCTGTCGTTCACCGAGGACGACCTGGCGCTGCGCACCGCGGCCGACTCACTGGCCAAGGCGGTCCACGACGGATGGCTCGGCGAACTGGCCGTGCAGCGCGCGGACGGCGAGTCGGCGCTCACCTCCCGGCTGGCGGAAGTGTTGCGGGACGCGGGTTTCCGCGCCACACCGAGAGGTCTGCGGCTGCGGGCGTGATACCCGGGACGGCGTGAATTGTGCCGTCGCGGAGTCAGGACTCCCGCGTTCCATGCCATCCAAAACCGAATGCTGGCCTTGCGTCCGGTTCCGAACGAGTATGACTGAACAGAGCCTTCACAAAGGGCATGGGGGTCCACCGACCAACAGTGCGACGGCAACGCCGACCCACGAGGCGGCGTATGTCGTAAACACAATTACCCACACCACTGTGGTGGAGCGCAGGAGCCCGCCACAGCAGGGTCGGGCCGTCGTGGCCGCCTTTCCCGGGTTCGGGTCACGACGGCCCGGCGTCCTCTACCAGTAGTCAGTTGCCGATCCAGGACGGGCTGCCGTTCGCGGTGGCGGTGGCCGGGACGGGCGCCGGAAGGGGCGCCGGAGTGGTCGCCGCGGACGACGAACCCATGCCAATCACCACAGCTCCGGCAATCAGACATCCGGCAACAAGGGAACGTGCGACCCAACGGACAAGATTGTTCGACATCGGCCAACTCCTCGGTCGACGGGGGGTGATTCTCGACGGGGAAGCGCGCCGGGCGATCAGCTCGGTGCGCTACTGATTGTGCCGTAATGATTACACGAAACCTAGCCGCTGTTGGCGCGGCCATTCGTGGGATAATCCGTCAACTCACCCTGGCGTGTTCCCGGTCCAGTCGCGTCCGGACGTCCCGCGCCCGGTCCGGGTCGAGCTCCTCGAACAGCGCGACCGCGTGCTCCCAGGACTCCCTGGCCAGCGTCTCCGAGCCGCCCGCCGCCAACGCCAGGCCGAGGTTGTCCAGTCCGATCGCCTCTCCGGCCTGCTCGCCGAGATCCCGGAACAACAGCACCGCTCGCAGGTGGCAGTCCACGGCGGCCTGGTAGTCGGCCACCGCCTGGTACGCGCTGCCCAGGCTGTCCAGCGTCTCCGCCTGGCCCAGTTGGTCCCCGATGTCGACCAGGACCGCCAGGGCCCGCTGGTAGCAGTCGGTCGCCTCGGCGACCCGGTCCAGCGCGACGTACGCGAGGCCCAGATTGTTCAGCGCCTGCCCCTCGCCGCACTGGTCGCCGGCCTGTCGGAACAGGGTGATGGCGCGCTCGTGGTGCGCCGCCGCCGTGCTGTGCTCGCCCCGGGCGCAGTGCAGCAGCCCGAGGTTGCTGGCCACGGCGGCCTCGCCGCGCACGTCGCCGATCTCCTTGCGCAGCAGCAGCGCCTGGCACAGCAGGGTGTGCGCGTGCTCGGGCTGGCCGGTGTTCGCCTTGGCGATGCCCAGGTTGTTCAGCACGATCGCCTGCCCGGTCGCGTCACCGGCGGCCCGCGCGGATGCCAGCGCGATCTCGTGCGTCTCGATCTGCTCGGCCCACAGGCCGCGCATGGACAGGAACTCGCGCATCACCACGGGCAGCCGCCAGGCCAGATCGTGCATCCGGCGGTCCGCGGTCTCCCTGGTGAGCTGCGCGATCGTGCTCCGCTCGGCGTCGAACCAGGCCAGCACGTCGGCGTGGTCGGCGAAGTCCAGCGGCGGCACGGACGTCTGGGTGTCCAGCGCCGGGCGCCACCGTTGCGGCAGCAGCACCCGGTCGGCCCGGTCGGCGGTGTGCAGGTACCAGGTGGCCAGCCGGGCGAGTGCCGCGTCGCGCATCGCCTCGGAGTCCTCCATGCGCACCCGGTCGGCAGCGTAGAGGCGCACCAGGTCGTGCAGGCGGTAGCCGTCCCTGCCGATCTCCTCGACCAGGTGGACGGCGGCCAGGCTGTCCAGTTGCCGCCGCGTGTACGCCTTGTTGGTGCCCAGCAACGCGGCCGTGGCCGGCACGCCGGGCTCCAGGCCGGGGAACAGGCCGAGCAGCCGGAACACCCGGGCGGCCGGTGCCGGCAGCGCCCGGTAGGACCAGGAGAACACGCTGCCCACGGCCGCGGTCTCGTCACCGGCCACGGACATCACGTCCAGCCGGTCCCCCTCGGAGCGCAGTTCGGCGACCACGTCGACCAGCGGCCTGCCGGGCCGGCTCGCCGCACGGTCCGCCACGATCCGCAGCGCCAGTGGCAGGTTCGCGCACCGCGCGACCAGTTCGGCCGCGGCGTCCGGTTCGGCGGCCAGCCGCTGCGCGCCGACGATCCCGGCCAGCAGCGCCATGGCCTCCCCGGCCGGCAGCCCGCCGAGCCCGAGCCGCCGGGCGCCGTGCCGCACCACCAGGCCGGACAGCCGGGTGCGGGTGGTCACCAGCACGAGGCAGCCCGCGGAACCGGGCAGCAGCGGCTCCACCTGTTCGGCGTCGCTGGCGTCGTCCAGAACGAGCAACATGCGTTTGCCGTCCATCGCGCTGCGGAACAGCGCGGCGCGATCCGCGTCATCCGACGGGACGGAATCCGGAGTCACCCCGAGTGCGCGCAGGAATCCCGCGAGGATATCCGATGGGCTAGCCGGTACTCCGGTCGGGTGATAGCCGCGCAGATCGGCGAACAATGCGCCGTCCGGAAATCGTGATCGCAGTTTGTGCGCCCAGTGCAACGCCAGCGTGGTTTTCCCGATTCCGCCGAGACCCTCGATCAGCACGATCAGCATCCCGCCCGGCGTGCGGCCGGCGAGCATCGAGTCCAGTTGGCCGATCTCGTAGCCGCGCCCGGCGAAGTCGGCCACGGCCGCGGGCAGCTGGGCCGGTCTGGGTTGCGTGTCACGGCGGGTGGTTGCCTTGACAGGACGGGGAACGCTCGTTCCCTGCGGTGCGCTGGCGGGTCCGATCAGCATCCTCAGTAGACCGCCGTCCGCACCCAGGGCCTGATCACAGCCTCGGGCGAGTTGGACGGTCGGCGGCTTGTCCCCGTTCTCGACCTTGCTCAGGTATCCCTTGCTGTAATGCACGCGGGTGGAAAGGTCGGCAAGCGAAAGCCCACGTTCCGTGCGTAGGGTACGCAGCCGCTCCCCGAATGCTCGGGTAGAAACGCCAGTTTTGCCGGCAGTCCGCGGCTCGTCCACCCCGACGCTGCCTCCCTTTTTGATATTGACTCGTGAACGACCGCTCACGTTACCGACGTGCCGGCCGAACCGAAGGGTCCAAACAGACTAACGCCGCCCGTGAAAAGCGCACCTACCTGCGCTTTTGTATTCGCCCGGTCGCACAGCGCGACGATCAGTGGGACGAACCGGTCATCCCGTGTCTGACATGCCGTTTCCCTGTTTCCCATTCCGGGACGGGAGACGGGCAACGCCTCGACGGGCGGATTGCCGGAGCTGAGGCTCGAAAGCACCGATCGACGACATCGATGGACCTGCCCGGGAGGAACCCGACATGCCGCAGCGCAGTGCGCAGACGACCGACCCACATACCGCCACCGAACCCGGTAGCGGCTACACGGTGGAACAGTTGTCCAGAAAGGTCGGCATGTCACCGCGCAACATCCGAGCGCATCAGGCGCGCAAGCTCCTGCCGCCGCCGGTGCGGCGCGGGCGCGTGGCGTACTACGACGAGTCGCACGTGCGACGGCTGGAGACCATCAAGGGCCTGCAACGCCAGGGATTCAACCTGGTGTCCATCGAGGCGATGCTCGGCACGAACCGCGGCGACCGCGGCGGCGCCACGCTGGAGATGCTGATCGGCCGCATCGAGTCGGACCATCCCGCGCTGCTCTACGCGCTGACCCGGCACGGCGTCGTGGGCCGCACGGACGACGGCGTGGTGCGGGTGGTCCGGCCGCGCGCGTTGCTCAGCGCCCTGGAGCTGCACCGCGTCGGCCTGCCGCCGATCGCCGCGCTGCGGTTGCTGTCGGAGTTGTTGGACAGCACGCAGTTCGCCACCCAGCACCTGGTGGAGGCGGCCGGCACCCGGTTGCTGACGCTGCGGCCGGGCACGCGCGAGGCGGACGCGGCGGCGCTGTCGCAGGGATTGGTCAACGTGCTGGCCGAGGTGCTGCGGATCTCGGTGGAGAACCGGACGAAGGCCACGCTGCCGCAGCTGCTGTCCCGGGCGCGGGCCGAGGACGAGGAGTACGACGACCTGGCCTAGTCGTCCGGTTCGAGCCGGCGGTCGATGGAGCGCAGGGTGAGCACCATGTGCTGGTCCAGGGCCGCCGGCAGGTGACCGGTGGCGAGCAGGTCGGCGGTGGTCGTGGCCTCGGCGGTCGCGGGGCCGTCCACGGCGAGCCAGTCGCGGCCGGCGAGCAGGGCGGGTTCGGCGCCGCCGAAGACGGTGGCGTCCTCACCGTTGCGCCGCGCGTGTCCGCCCGCGACCCGGACCCAACAGACGCCGCCGTCCGTGGTGACCGCCGCGCCCGCGTCGAGCGAGACGAACTGGCCCGGGCTGATCGGCACCGCGTTGTCGGGCGGGTGGTCGGTGCGCAGGGCGTCGGCGAGGGCCAGGAGTACGGCGTCGAGGCCGCGCGCGAGAGCCGCGACCAGGACCGAGACCGCGCGCGGCACCGGCACCAGCCCGTCCGGCGCAGTCGAGGGAGCGCCGTAACCGATCGCTCTCAGCCGACCGGTGCTCAGGGGCAGCAGGTGGGTCCCGGGTGCCGGCAGGAGCACGAGCTGCCAGGCGCCGAGCACGGTCGAGCTGGGCACCACGCTCCCCTGCTCGAAAACGCCCAACCGATGCCCCCGGCGCTCCGGCCGTCCCCGCCGCACGGCGAAAACCTCAACCCGCCCCCGGGCAACGAGATAAGCCGGCCGCCGCCCGTCCAACACCACGTCACCCCCAGCCCCTCCCCGGTCCGACCCACCCACACCAGACCCGTCCGCACCGCACCCATCCGGCTGATCACCCACAAGGTCCCCACACGAGGGCACCACGGCGTCCGACACCGGATCGGCCAGTTCGCGGAGCAGCGCGATGTCGTCCGACCGCTGGAACGCCGGCGGCACGTGCATAAGGCGTAGCTCCTCCCCAGTCGACCGGCCACGGGGTACACGGCTCCCGGGTAGGTCATGGTCTAGGCCGCGTGTGGGTTCCCGTCCAGTGCCAGAAGTTGGACATCGTGCCGCCACGACCGGCCGCGACCTGCGACGACATCGTCTCGGTCACGCGGGGTGGACGGGAAGCGATGGCACGACACCCGGCCACCGTGCACAAAACGGATAGCCCACGCGCGGGCGGCGGTCCGTCGGGTGAGGTGGCGGCCTGTCACCTCACCCGACGGGGCCTACCGCTGGGTGAACACGGCCACCGCGTGTCCACCCCTGCTGGACTGCACGAACACCGCGCTGCCGCTGGGAGCGACGGCACTCCCCCTGACCCGCACGTCGAACGAGCCGTCCAGCGGGTCGACCTGGGCCGAACCGATCAGCGTGCCGCTCGCGTCGGTGCCGAGGAACACGCTGACCACGTTGTCGTCCAGAATCGTCGCCGTGCCGTCGATCCGCCACTGCTGCTGATCGGCCCGGCACTCCGCCCTGGTGATCGTCAACGTGTCGCTCCGGGCGGTGATGGTGACCTCGTCGGAGGCGGTGCACCCAGGACCGGTGAGGGTCACCTTGAACACCAGCGGATCCGTCGTGGCCGGCATGGTGAACGACGCCCGTGAGGTGTCCGCGTTGGTCGGCGTCACCGACGTGCCGGACACCTGCGTCCAGGCGAACGATGCCGCACCGGTGGAGTTGGACGCGTCCAGCAGCACCGTGTTGTCCACCAGGACACCGGTCTGGTCCGGACCCGGCGTCGGC
Source organism: Pseudonocardiaceae bacterium (assembly GCA_036491115.1). GTDB lineage: Bacteria > Actinomycetota > Actinomycetes > Mycobacteriales > Pseudonocardiaceae > DATEPR01. Next base: position 41,987 of record DASXCQ010000004.1, on the reverse strand, counting down.
CGTCGGTGTGGTCACCGGTTGCACCGTGACCAGGACATTGTCGGTGGACGAGCCGGCCGGACCGCTCACGGTGAGCTGGAAGCCCAGCGTCGACTCGTCCGCAGGCGCGGTGAACGTGGCCACCTGCTGGTCCGCGCCGGTCAACGTGACCGCCGGGCCCGAGGTCTGCGTCCAGGCGTAGGACTCGCCGTTGATCGACCGACTGCCGTCCAGCGTGACCTTCTGGCCCTGCTGCACCGACTGGTCGGGGCCGGCGTCACCGAGATCGTCTCGGGTGGTGCCGCCACGTCGGTGAACGTCTGGGTGCCCACGCTCACCGTGCCGGTCGGTGCTGGTTCGGCGACGTCGCCGCCACTGTTCGGGATGGCGGGCGACAGGGTCTCCGAACCGCTTGCCAGCGCGCCGAACCCGGTGGCCGTCAGTGACGGTGGCACCGCCTGGTCACTGGACGCCGCTGTGACCGTCAGTGTCTGCTGGTCGCTGTCGTAGGTGGCCGGTTGGTCGTACCGGACCCACAGCGAGGTACCAACCGCGCGACTCGACCACCCAATGGACGACACGCCCGCTTGTCCCCCGCCCCCGGCCGGCTCACCCCGCGGAATGTGTTTTGCCGAATCGGGCGCGGCCTGTCAGCGTGCAGGTATGGAGCTTCCGACGATGACTGACGTGTTGCGGGCGAGGCGCGTCGTGGCCGCCCACCTGCCGGCCACCCCGCTCTGGTCCTACCCCTCCCTCAACGCCACCACCGGCGCGACCACGTTCGTCAAGCACGAGAACGTCCAGCCAACCGGTGCGTTCAAGGTCCGGGGCGGCATCACGCTGCTGGACTCGATGACGCCCGACGAGCGCGCCGCAGGTGTGCTCGGCTACTCGACCGGCAACCACGCGCAGTCCCTCGCCTACTCCGCCGCCCTCTTCGGCGCGCCCTGCACGATCGTCATGCCGGAGAACCCGAACCCGATCAAGGCCGCAGCCGTCCGTGGCCTGGGTGCCGAACTGGTCGAGTTCGGCAAGGACTTCGAGGCCGCTCGCCAGCACGCCGAGGAACTTGGCGGCAGCAAAAGACTGGTCAGTTCCGGCGACGAACCGCACCTGATCGCCGGCGTCGGCACCGCCTACCTGGAGATCCTGGAGCGCGAACCGGACCTGGACGCGATCTTCGTGCCCATCGGCGGCGGCAGCGGCGGCTCCGGGGCGTGTCTGGTCGCCGAGGCGGTCGCGCCGCACTGCAAGATCATCGGCGTGCAGTCGTCCGCCTCCCCCGCCGCGCACGACTCGTGGGAGGCCGGTCACCTGGTCCGCCGGGACAACCAGACCGCCGCCGAGGGCCTGGCCACCGGCTCCGGCTTCGAACTCCCGCAGCGCATCCTGCGCGACAAGCTGACCGACTTCTGCCTGGTCGACGACAAGGACATCCGTACCGCCCAGCGCGTGTTGATCCGCGACGCGCACACCGTCGTCGAGGCCGCGGGCGCCGCCGCCCTGGCCGGGCTGCTCGCCAACCGGGAACGGTTCGCCGGCCTGCGGGTGGCTGTCATGTGCAGCGGCGGCAACGCGAGCGAGGCCGAGCTACGGGCCTGTCTGACCGACTGACCGACTGACCGGCTACCGACCGGGGTCGTCGTCCGGACGCAGCACGGCGACCCCGCGGTCCAGGTCCACTCCCACGTCCGGCGGCGCACCCTGAGCGTCGTCGTCCCGCATCATCGACACCGAGTCGCGGTGGTTGAGTTCCATCCGTTTCGTCCCGTAGAACAACGCGGTGAACTCGTTCACATACGTCTCGGACAACGTGCGACCGGGGTGGTTGCGGCGCCGTCGCGTCTCGTACAGGCCGACCAGCACGAGCAGCACCACACTGCCCGGGATCGAGAACGCGAGTATCGCCACGCCTCCCCAACGACCGATGCCCGCGCCGGGTTCCGGCTACGTGTGCAGCGGCTCGCTCGCGTAGTACGTCTTGCACACTCCATGATCGAGATCGGTGTCGACCTCCAGCAGGCTGGTGCCGTCCTCGGACGGCACCAGCGCCGGGCTGAAGTTCTTGCAACCGGTGTTGTTCACGTCGGTCACGGCGATCGGCGCCGGGATCTCGTACCATGCACCGCGGCCGAGATTTCCGTTGGCCACCAATGCCTTCCCGTTGTCCGGCGCGATACTGCCATCGGCGTTGACCACCATCTCGCTGATCAACAGGATCGTCCCGTTCGGACCCGGACCGGGTGTCCACACCGGGAACGGCGTGTGCCGCAGGTACTTCCCGCCCGTCGTGCGCACCGACACGCCGAGATCCCGCGGATCGCCGTAGTCCCACCCGTCGGTCGACCGCCGGTCGTAGATGCCGCACAGGTGCACGAAGTCGTTGTTGCACACCTCGTACGACATGAAAAAACTGTGGTCCGGCAGCCGGATCACGTTCGCCATGCCCGGCCGGACGGTCCACGTGTCGCTGACCACCGTCTCCCGGTACCCGCCCCAGTGCACGCCGTCCGCCGACCGCACCTGCACCAGTTTCTGGTCGTGGCGCTTGTTGTCCGTCTCGTCCGAGTAGAAGGCGACGAGTTCGCCGTTCGCCGCCACGGACAGGCTCGGCTCCCACGTGTCGAAGTGGTTGGCGGACGTCGCGATCGTCGACACGAACCGCCAGTCCAGGCCGCCGTCGGTGCTCGCCCACAGCCGTTCCCTGCTGGTGCGGTGCGCCGTGGGCGCGTCGTTGCCGGTGCTGGCCGCCCACAGCACCGTCCCGGCAGGCAGGTCACCCACGGCGGTGGGCAGTTCGTACAGCGCCGCGCAGCACACCGAAGCGCCGTCGGCCGCCGTGGGATCACGGATCTCGGCGACCTGCTGGAACGTCTGCCCGCCGGTGGCACTGACCTCGATGATGCCGACGCCCTGACGGCCGATGTTGGTCGTCAGGGTCGCCACCAGCAAACCGGCGTCCGGACCGTGGGCCAGGCGGGTCACCCTCGGATAGAAGCTGCCGTGGTCGTAGAGCACCTGCCGGGCCGGCTGGTCCGCGCCCGCCGCCGGCGCGGTCGCCGCGGTCACCGCCAGGAGCACCGAACCGAGCACCGCGCCGAGAACCCTGCCCACCGCTCGCATCCGCCGCCCCGATCACGCCTGGTAGCCAACCGATCACGGCGACGCTAGTGCGGACCGCACCGGCCGGCCACCCGGGACCGCTGTGGCGGCGATCACGGGTGACACTGAGGTGGTGGCACGAGTCCGGGACCTGACCCCGTATGTCGAGCTGGACCGCGACCAGTGGCGCGAGCTGCGCGAGACGACGCCGCTGCCGCTGACCGACCTCGAGCTGGAACGGTTGCGCGGCCTTGGCGAGCCGACCTCGCTGGACGAGGTCGCCGACATCTACTGGCCGCTGTCCCGGCTGCTCAACCTCCAGGTCGCGGCACGGCAGCGGCTGCACTCGGCGACCACGACGTTCCTCGGCGAGCGCGGCGAGCGGGTGCCGTTCGTCATCGGCATCGCCGGCAGCGTCGCGGTCGGCAAGTCGACCACCGCCCGCGTGCTGCGCACCCTGCTGTCCCGCTGGCCCAACCATCCCAGCGTGGACCTGATCACCACCGACGGCTTCCTGTGGCCCAGTGCCGAGCTGGAACGCCGGGGACTGATGAACCGCAAGGGTTTCCCGGAGAGCTACGACCGCAGGTCACTGGTCCGGTTCGTCGCCGAGGTGAAGGCCGGCTACCCCGAGGTGCACGCCCCCGTCTACTCGCACCTGAGCTACGACATCGTGCCCGGCGCCCAGCAGACCGTGCGCAAACCGGACATCCTGATCATCGAGGGGCTCAACGTGCTGCAGGCCGGGCCCCGGCTGATGGTGTCCGACCTGTTCGACTTCTCCATCTACGTGGACGCGCACACCGATGACATCCGCCGCTGGTACGTGTCGCGGTTCCTGACCCTGCGGGTGACCGCGTTCGCCGATCCCGCCTCGTACTTCCACCGCTACGCCGCACTGGACGACGACCAGGCCGTGGCGCGGGCGAACAGCCTGTGGAGCGAGATCAACGAGCTGAACCTGGTGCAGAACATCGTGCCCACCAGGGCCCGCGCCGACCTGGTACTGCAGAAGGGACCCGACCACTCGATCAACCGGGTCCGGCTGCGCAAGATCTGAACCGCCCGCCTACCGGGTGGCCAGCCGGAGCAGTGCCCAGAGCTGTGCGATGGCGTCCTGGCTGCCCTCCATGTCCACGGCCCGGTCCGGCCGCCGCCCCCACAGCCACAGGTAGACCTGCATGGGGTCACCGGAGACGGTGGCGTCGGCGACGTCGGCCGCCGCCGGCTCGTCGGCGTCGACCGGATCGACCGGCCTGCGGGTGCTGGTGTGCTCGGCACCGGCCCTGGTCAGCCACTCCAGCCCACCGGTCCGCACCAGCACCACCTGGTCCCGGGTGCCGGACACGCCGAGCACCGCCAACCGGTGCAGGAACCACAGCGTCAACACCTCGTCGATGCCGTCCAGCGCGATGTCGTCGGGCACCTCGTCCGGGACCACGCCGGCCGCGCCCTGTACGTCGTAGCGGTGCACGGTGGTCTCGTGCGCCATCCGACGCCGCCAGAACCCGTAGTCGGGCTCATCCGGCCACCACGTCGGGGCGGGCTCGTCCGGCCGGTGCGCGGCCAGTTCGACGAGCAGCGGTGCCGCGCCGGTACGCACGAAGTCGGCGAGATCCTGCGCCGGTCCCGGTTCCCGCTGCCACGCGCCCGGCTGCTGGCCGTCGCGCAGCCAGCGCCACACCATCCGGTACTGGCTGCCCACGTGTCGGGCGGTCTCGCCGAGCGTGAGACCGGGACAGCCCGGGATCACCGCCTCCTGCCGGGCACCGCGCACCGACGCCGCCAACACCTCCGACTCGGCACCCAGCACCTCCCACAGCCGGTCGTGGTCGACCAGGGTCCGGTCAGTCACGATCGGGCCTGCGGGTGTCGTCCGCGGACACGAAACCGGCCACCAGATCGGTGAACTGGGCGGCCTGGCGGACCAGGTCGTCCGCGGACCGCTGGGTGACGCGCCGGGTCACGCCGGCCAGGATCGCCGCCCTGGTGGCCGAGCAGGACGCGAAGAACGCCGCCCACTCGGCCAGTTCGGGGGCCATCCGGGTGAGCAGCACCCAGGCGCTGGTGGGCCGGGCCCGACCGCGGTGCGGCCGGCCCCGGAGGGCGAGCATCGCCGCCGCCGCCCGCAGCGCGGCCAGGTAGGCGGTGGCGAACCGCTGCGCCGGGTCGGCTTCCTGTTGCGCCTCGGCCACCCCGGCACGAGCCTGGCGGACCAGCGCCGCGGCGGAGCCGCCGTGCGGTGAGGGGGCTGAGGGCATGGGGCGGTGACGCCGGTCGAGCGGGAAGTCGATCAGCGTGGACATCGGCGGCCTCCTGGCGTCGGAAACGTCGGATCGACGAGCCCACCGTGGGGAAGCCGGCGGAACCCGGTGGCGAGGCGCTTCCCCCGCCCCACCACCGAGCGCTCCATCCGTTCGAACACACGTTCGAACGACTTCAGAATAACCCGGACCCACGACACTCTCAACACTCCGTTCACCAGGGCCGAAATGAGTCGCGGAGCGTGGTCTGATGGACGGGTCAGCGACGGCGAGCGAGGGAGTCGACGGAAGCGATGAACGAGCGGGAGCACCCCAGTGTCCGGAAGGTCCTGGCCGGCCTGGCCGAGGCCGGCTTCCCGGACGCCGCAGCGGGCGTCCGCGTCCTGGACGACGAGGTCCGCACGGCGGCACTGGCCGCGGCGGCGCTGGGCGTCGAGGTCGGCGCGATCGCGAACAGCCTGGTCTTCCAGGCGGTCCGCGACGGCGAGCCGGCCCCGCTGCTGGTGATGACGTCCGGCGCGCATCGCGCCGACCAGGCGCTGCTGGCCGGGCTCGTCGGCGCCGACAGCGTGGACCGGGCGGGCGCCGCGTTCGTCCGCACCCACACCGCCCAGGCCATCGGCGGGGTCGCCCCGATCGGCCACCCCACGCCCATCCGGACGCTGGTGGACACCGCCCTGGCCCACCATCCGGTGATCTGGGCCGCCGCCGGGCACCCCAAGACCGTTTTCCCGATCACGTTCGCCGGGCTGGTCGAACTGACGTCGGGCGCCACCGCGAACGTCTCCGGCGAGGAGGATGATCGGTAGCCGTGGCAACGGCAGTACCCATTCCCCAGGACCGGTTCGTCGAGCTGACCGTCGACGACCTACGCGCCAAGCTGTCCGAGGCGCTGGACGTCTACGTGTCCGCCATGCGCTACCCGCCGGGCACCGCCGAGCAGCGCGCCCCCATGTGGCTGGCGCACATGCTGCGCCAGGACTGGCGGTGCGTCGCGGCGCTGGCGCCCGACGGGTCCCTGGCCGGGATCAGCTACGGCTACCGGGGTGCGGCTGGCCAGTGGTGGCACGAACAGGTCCGCCGGGGCCTGCTCACCTCGCACGGCACCGCGGCGGTGGACACCTGGATGGCCGACTACTTCGAACTGACCGAACTGCACGTGCGGCCGGACGCACAGGGCAGGGGCCTGGGCGAGGGTCTGCTGCGGCACCTGGTCGCCGGCGTCCGCGCCGGCACGACGCTACTGTCCACACCGGAGGGTCCGTCCCGGGCGTGGCGGCTGTACCGGCGGGTCGGCTTCGAGGACGTGTTGCGGGACTACCTGTTCGCCGGCGACCCGAGGCCGTTCGCGGTACTGGGGCACCGGCTCCCCCTGGAACCGGTGCCCCAGCTCTGACGATGTTCCGCGCTCACAGCGCGGCGAGCCGCTCCCGCAGGGTGTCCAGGCCCATCGAGCCCATCTCCAGGGCCTGCTTGTGGAACGCGGCCAGGTCGAACCGTTCGGCGTTGCGCTGCTTGGCGTCGTCCCTGGCGGCCAGCCACACCCGCTCGCCCAGCTTGTAGGAGGGCGCCTGACCGGGCCAGCCCAGATAGCGGTCCACCTCGTCGGGCAGCAGACCGGGGTCGGTGAGGGTGCGGGTGGTCATGAACTCCAGGCCCAGTTCCGGCGTCCACCGCTCACCCTCGTGGAACCCGGTGCCGCGCGGGATCTCCAGTTCCAGGTGCATGCCGATGTCGATGATCACCCGGCCGGCCCGGAACAGGTGGGCGTCCAGCATGCCCATCAGGTCGCCTTCGTCGGACAGGTAGCCCAGTTCGCGCATCAGCCGTTCCGCGTAGAGGGCCCAGCCCTCGCCGTGACCGGACGTGCCGGCCATCAGCCGCTGGTACCGGTTGAGCCGGTCCGCCTGGTAGACGGCCGTGGCGATCTGCAGGTGATGACCGGGGACGCCCTCGTGGTAGACGGTGCTGGTCTCCCGCCAGGTGGCGAACGAGTCCACGCCGGGCACCAGCGACCACCACATCCTGCCCGGCCGGCTGAAGTCCGCGCTCGGCCCGGTGTAGTAGGCCCCCGCCCCGCCGCCGGGCGGCGCGATCCGGCACTCCAGGTTCAGCAGCGCGTCCGGCAGGTCGAAATGTGTGCCGCCCAGTTCGCGCAGCGCATTGTCGGACAGGTCCTGCATCCACCGCTGCAACGCGTCGGCGCCGGTCAGCTGGTACTTCGGGTCGGCGTCCAGCGCGGCCGCCGCCTCGGCGAGCGAGGCACCCGGCGCGATCCGGCCGGCCACCTGCCTCATCTCCGTCTCGATGCGGAAGAACTCGTCCCAGCCCCACTGGTACAGCTCGGCCAGGTCCACCGTCGCGCCGGTGAAGTACTTGAGCCACAGGCGATACACGTCCGCGCCGACCGCATCCTTGCGCGGTGCCTTCCGCGCCAGCTCGGTACGCAGGAACTCACCCAGGTCGCCGTACGCGGTCGCGGCCGCGACCGCGCCCGCCTCCAGCTCGGTGCGCAGCGCGTCCGTCACCCCCGGCGTGTCCTTGGCGCCGGCGATCAGCGACGCGAAGAACGACGGCTCGCCCGACCGGCCGGCCCACACGGTGCACTGCTCGGCCGTCTTGGTCACCTGGCGCAGCGCGGCGACATGGCCGCGGTCGGCGCTGTAGGTGAGCCCGGTGCGGATGCCGGCCATCGCGTCCGGCACCTTGGCCAGGCGCGCCGCGATGGTCGCCCAGTCGTCCGCGGTGTCCGTCGCCATCAGGTCGAACACCATGCGGGTGTCCTGGATCGGACTGGCGATCACGTTCAGCTCGCCGACCAGCAGCCCCGCGTCGTAGACGTCCAGCTCGGCCCTGGTGCGCTCGTGGAACACGGCCTGCGCGACCCGGTCGGAGTCGTCGACGGGCGACTCGGCGTCCACGTCCCGCAGGGCGCGCGCGGCCATCTCGGCCCGCTCGGCCGACGCCTCCGGCGAGTAGTCGGTCAGCTTGTCGTCGTAGCCGTCGACACCGATGAAGGTGGCACCGATCGGATTGAGCCGCGCGGTGTCGTCGACGAAGTGATCGCTGATCTCGTGGATCCGTGAGCTGGGTGGCATGGCAGCACGCTACCGTGGCGTGCCGACAGGCCGCCGACGAATTGTCACCGGTCTGTGGCCTGGTGCTGGCAGGATGACCGCGTGACCGAGGCGCGTCCGCACCGAGGCGGTTCCCGTGTGCTGGCCATGACGGCTGGACTGTTGGCCGTCGGCCTGCTGGCCAGTGGTTGCGTGCGGGCACACGCGTCGCTGGCGGTGTCCTCATCGGACCTGGTGTCCGGCGATGTGCTGATCGCCGCGCTGCCCACCGCCGAGGCGCCGAAGGGCCCGCCGGTGAACATCCCGACGTCGATGGCCAGCAGGGTCACCGTCAAGCCGTACGACACGGACGGCTACGCCGGCCACGACGTGGTTTTCCACGACCTGTCGTTCACCGAGACCACCGCGCTGGCCAACTCGATCAGCGGCGAGAACGCCAGCTACCACATCGTGTTCCAACGCTCCGGTGACCTCGTCACGATGGCCGGCTCCGTCGACCTGACCCAGTTGCCGACCACCGGGGTGGACGTACAACTCAAGGTCGCCTTCCCCGGCCCGGTGGCCCACTCCGACGGCACCACCGAGGACGACGTCGTCAGTTGGACCATGAAACCCGGTGGAGTGACCTCGTTCACCGCGACTGATCAGTATGCTCTGGGCAATAGCCGGAGTTGGCGTTTCTGGGCGTTGTCCCTGGGTGGCGGCACGGCGATCGTCTCGGCGTTCATCCTGCTGTTGGCACTGTGGGCGCGGCGGCGGAACCTGAAGAGGGAACGGGCTTACGCGGCGGCAGCGCCGGCGATCTGATCGTCGGCGTTAGCGGGTGTACCGGGGTGGGTGTCACCGGGATGGGTTAGGAAGCGCAACCGTAACAGTGTTTTTGGGGTTCGCCTTAATAAACGCGGTCGGGGCGACGGCGCGGGTCGGCTGATCCGGCGGGTCGGCTGAGCGGGCGGCGCGGCGAGCGGGCAGCCCGGAGGTCGGGCCGCCGGGGTGACGCGGGTGCCTGAATGTCGCGGGCGCCTGAATGTCGCGCTGGTCGCCCGGGTGGGGCGGGCCCCTGCGCGGAATCAGGCGCCTGAGCGGAGTGGGACCAGACCCAGGCGGCTGACCACCTCGGTGGTGGCCTGCGCGCGGTTGAATGTGTAGAAGTGCAGGTCAGGTATGCCCTCGTCGAGCAGGCGGCGGCCGAGTTCGGTCGCGATGTCGATGCCGGCGGCGCGGAACGCGGCCGGGTCGCCGGCCAGCGGCTCGAGGCGGTCGAGCAGCCAGGCCGGGGCCGTCGAGCCGGAGAGCTCGATCGTCTTGGCCAGGGTGCGGGGCGTGGTGAGGGGCATGAGGCCGGGCAGCAGGACGGATTCGCAGCCGGTGGCGGCGACCCGGTCACGGAGGCGCAGGAAGTCGTCGGCCTCGAAGAAGAGCTGGGCGATCGCGAAGTCGGCGCCGGCGCGGAGCTTGCGGACCAGGTAGTAGGTGTCGATGTCCAGGTCGGCAGAGCGCGGGTGGCCGTAGGGGAAGGCGGCGACGCCGACGCAGAAGTCGCCGAGTTCGCGGACCAGGCGGACGAGTTCCTCGGCGTAGGTGAGGCCGTCGGGGCGGGGCTGCCAGTCACCGTTGGGGGCGCCGGGTGGGTCACCGCGGACCGCGAGGACGTTGCGGACGCCGATTTCGGCGTACCAGCCGATGACGTTGCGCAACTCGGCGACGGAGTGGTCGACCGCGGTGAGGTGGGCCATCGGGACGAGGGTCGTCTCGCGGGCCACGCGGCCGGTGGTCCGGACGGTGCGCTCGCGGGTCGAACCGCCGGCGCCGTAGGTGACGGACACGAATGCCGGGTCCAGCGGCTCGAACCGGCGGGCGGACCGCCACAGCACCTGCTCCTCGGCGGCGTCCCTCGGCGGGAGGAACTCCACCGAGAACACCGGTCGGCCGCAGCTCAACCGTTGTACAACCGTCGTCACCAGGCTCAGCGTAGTGAACAGGTCCCGGCAATCGGAACGTATCCGCCAGCCCGTCCGCACAGTGGGACGACCAGAATCCGGTTCGTCACCGTCGCGACGGTTTCCGCGTCAACGCGTTAACCATGTTGCGAACTGGTTGAGGCACACTGATGGGTGCCTTCATCGTGGGGGCCACGGGGTGGGTGGGATGAATCGGGCGAGCGATCCGAACGGCGGGCTGCCGGCGCGGCGCCGTGTGCCGTTCGACGGATTTCGCCGCCGGTTCACTCGTTCGCGCGACATGCCCGGGTCGTTCGACCGGCTGAACGGGGATGGCGCTCGCTTGCGGCCGCAGGGTCGGGTCACTCAGGACTCGCAGCAGGGGCGCGCTCGGCGGGGGGCCGCCGGACGGTTGGTCGTTGTCTTGTGCGCCTTGGTTCTGGGGGTGACGGCTTGTGCGGATCCCTTGGACGGGCAGGCTCGGGGGGTGCCGGTGCCTGTGTTGTCGGCCGGGCAGTCCGCGCGACAGTCGTTGACGGATCTGGCCGAGGCCGGAGTGCTGCACTACCAGGGCACACTGATCAACCCGGACAGCAAACAGATCACCCTCGACGTCAACGTCACCGCAACGGGTGAAGCCGGCGGCACCATCGCCGTCGGCGGACAGCAGGGCTCCGTGGAGGTCGTCGACGGCACCCTCTACGTGGACGCCCCCGCCCAGTTCTGGTCCCTCCTGTCCGGCGACCCGGGTGACGAAGCCGCGGCCGAGGACAGTCGCTGGGTGAAGCTGCCCGCCGTCACCATCGGGCTGGAGGTCGGCGTCGCACTCCGGCCCAATCAGTTCGCCGGCGCGCTCACCGGCAAGATCGACAACACCACCGCCGACCCGCTCACCGGCCAACCCGCCACCACCGTCCACGGCCTGCGGGCCTTCGAGGTCGGGGTCGGCAACGGGGTTGTCGATCTCTCCGCCACCGCCCCGCACGGCGTCCTGCACGTCACCCTGCCCAGCGGCCTCGGCAACGCCCGCAACGTCTCCCTCGACGTCACCGACGGCTCCGGCGGCGAGGCCGGCGTCTACCACGACCTGAGCCAGCGATCCACCCAGTTGAGCGCCGCTGTGGACACCTCCATCGACATCGTGCAGCGCAGCCAGAGCTGGGGCTCCTGCACGGCGGCCGCGTGCTCGGTCGTGGTCACGTTCGCCAACGGCAGTTCGGTCGCCACGAAGGTGGTCGTTGCGGGCAACTGGACCGGCGACGGCCATCCGGCGGGGACCTGCCGGGCGGTGGTCGGTCCGGTGGCCGCCGGCAAGACGACGAACGCCACGTGCACCGACACGTCACCGCAGTGGCGGTCGTTCTTCACCCACGCCCATTCCACCCCCGGCCAGCATCCGTACGAAGTAGACTGGACGGCGGAAGCGCTTGCGGCGCCACCGAACCTGCACACGCTGGCCGACGAGGCGACCGCGGCGACGGCACCGGCCACTGTGGACCCGGCACACAAGGGCACCGCGTACGTCTACGTCATCGACTACCAGGACCGGACGGCACAACCGAAGGTGTGGAAGTACGGCGTGACGAACACGCCCGACTGGCAGGCGACGGCAGCGAAACAACTGGCCGCGTGCCGGTCGGTGAGCCGCACGTCCTGCACGGCGAAGCTGGTCTCGTCGGCGCCCAGCCGCCCGTCGGCCGACGCGCTGGTGGCCTCGCTGGTGGGGAAGACCGACGGGTGCCCGCCGGGCCAGTGGGTGGACTGCGCGCCGACGCCCAGCCGGTGAGGCGGCGACCTATCTCCCCCGCATGGCGTCGAACGCGGCGATGAAGCGTTCCATGGCGGCGTCGGTGCCTTCGCGGTCGCCGGTGGCGAGCAGGTCGAGCAGCAGCCCTCGGGTGACGGCGATGCTGAACCGGGCGTCGGCGCGGGCCTGGCCGGGTGGGCTGCCGAAGCGGCGGGTCACCTCGGTGAGCGGGCTGAGCGCTGCCTCGACGATGTTGTCCAGGAACGGGGTGGTGCCCTCGCGGCCCTGCAGGGCCTGGCCGTAGAGCTCGAAGAACAGCCGTTCGGCCGGCCACAGCGCGGGGTCGGAGACACGGCGCCAGTAGCGGCGCATCAGGTCGGACGGGCCGGCCCCGGGGTCGGCGGCGATCTCGGCCTCCAGTTCGGCGATGGTCTCCAACTGGCGGCGTTCCATCTCGCGGACGACCTCGATGAGCAGGCCGGTCTTGGAGCCGAAGTGGTAGATCAGCATGCGGTGGCTGGTGCCGAGCGCGGCGGCCAGGCCGCGCAGGCTCTCGTCGCCCAGGCCCTGTTCGGTCAACAGGTCGACGACGGCGGCGAGCAGGCGGCGTTTCGCGTCCACGGATGTCATCATGCCGGGCGTGCATGTACCATCTGGTACATGGCGGAGATCAGCGTGCGGGTGCCGACCACGGCCCCGCCGCACGACCTGTACGAGTTGCTGCGCGACGGCGCGAGTTGGCCGGTCTGGTCGCCGATCGACTCCTTCGAACTACGCCGGCCGGCCGCGGACGAACCCGAGGGGGTGGGGGCGATCCGGGTCTTCCGCACCGGCCGGCACACCAGCGTGGAACGGATCGCGGAACTGGTGCCCGCCAAGCGGTTCAGCTACGAGCTGGTCAGGGGCCTGCCGCTGCGCGGCTACCGGGCGGACATCGACCTGGAGGCCGACGGCGACACCACCGTCATCCACTGGCACTCCACGTTCCGGCCGAAGGTGCCCGGCACCGGCTGGATCTACCGGAGGGCGCTGGGCAAGTTCATCCAGCGGTGCGTCGAAGGGCTCGCCCGGTACGCCGTCGCGGAAAGGTCGCCGCAGGACCGCTAACCGGGGGCGATCGGGGGTACACATTCCGCTGTGACACCATGGCGGCCACGATGACCTTCGTCCCCCACCCCCTGGGGCCGGGTTCCGGCGACGAGCCGGGTGCTGTGCTCACCGACCGGCCGCCCATCGGCGCCGAACCCGACTACCTGCCCGTTCCGGTGCGGTCCATCGTCACCGGCATGCTCGGCACCGTTCTGGTGGCGGGTGGGGGCATTGGCGCCGCGTCCGTGGTGGAACCCGATCCGGTGCTGGACGGCACCGCGTTCAGCTGGCTGGGCTACGGGCACGGCAAGCAGATGTCGGTGTTCGTCGTGTACGTGGGCATCGCACTGCTGGTCTGGTCGTGGGTGCGGCTGGGCCGGGCGGCGCGGGCCGGTGCGGTGGACCGGCGGGGTGTGCTGTTCGCGGTGGGCGCGTGGACGCTGCCGCTGTTGCTCGCTCCCCCGCTGTTCAGCCGGGACCTGTTCACCTACCTGGCGCAGGGCGACCTGGCGCTGCACGGTCTGAATCCTTACCACTACGGCGTTTCGGTCCTGGACGACCACCTGTCCGCGAACGTCGACCCGACGTGGCAGAACACACCGACGCCCTACGGGCCGCTGTTCCTCCTGGTGGCCAAGTCGGTGGTGTTGATCACCGGGCAGAGCACCGTCGTGGGCGTGATCGCCATGCGCGCCACGCTGTGCGTGGGCATGGTGCTGCTGTGCTGGGCGCTGCCCATCCTGGCCCAGCGGCTGGGCGGTTCGCCGCCGGTGGCGCTGTGGCTGGGCGCGGCCAACCCGCTGGTGCTGGTGTACCTGGTCGGCGGCGGGCACAACGACCTGCTGATGGTGGGCCTGCTGGCGGCCGGCACGGTGTTGGTGCTGGACGGCCGGCACCGCAGGGGTTTCCTGCTGGTCACCCTGGCGTTCGCGGTGAAGGCGACCGCCGGGGTGCTGCTGCCGTTCCTGGTGCTGGTGTGGGCGTGCCGACTGGCCGGGCCGTGGGGCCGCAGGCTGGGCCGGGCTGCGCTGTCCGGGATCGCCGTGGTGGTGCCGACGTTCGCCGCGTGCACCCTGCTGGCCGGCGTGGACCTGGGCTGGCTGCCGGCGTTGAGCACGTCGAACCTGGTGATCGACTGGCTGTCCCTGCCCACCGGCGCCGGCCAGCTCGTCTTCATCGTCGGCGGGCTGTTCGGCCCGCTGAGCCTGGACAGCGTGCTGGACGTGACCCGACCGGTCGGCTGGCTGATCCTGGTGGTGCTGGTGGCCCGGCAGTGGTGGCTGGCCAGGGACCAGGACCCGACCACGGTGATCCGGCGGGCGTCGCTGGCGCTGCTCGCGGTGATCCTGTGCTCGCCCGCGACGCTGCCCTGGTACTTCAGCTGGGCGCTGGTGATGGCCGCCGGGCTGGCGTGGTCGCGGCGCGGCGTGGTGATCGCGACCGGCTGCTCCACGCTGATCGCGCTGCTGAACTTCCCGGACGGCTCGATCGGCCTCTACAAGGCCCTGTACCTGGCCATGGTCGTGCTGGCAGCCGGGTTGGCTGCCGTGTCACTGGTGCGGCCGGACCCGTTGCGGCTGTCGGTGTGGTGGTCGGGTCGCGCGGTCACGCCGCCGTCCCGGTTCGACGGGGCACCGCCGAACCGGGACGACTACGGAGAGCAACGGGCGGCCAGCACTCGTCCACCGTTCGGTGGACTTCGGGCTGGCGGGAGCTAACCGGTCAGAACGCCAGGGCCTGGGCCCGGCGCTTGACCTCCCGTCCGCGGTTGGTCCGCAGGGCTTCGATGGGCGAGCCCGGCAGGGTGTCGTCGGTGGTGAACAGCCAGCGCAGCATCTCCTCGGAGGAGAACCCGGCGTCCCGCAGCACGGTCAGTGTGCCGGGCAGGCCTTTCACCACACCTTCGCCGTTCAGGAACAAAGCCGGGACGACCATCACGCCGTCCCTGCGGAACGCCACCAGGTGTCCGTCCCGCACCATCTGCTGCACCCGGGTGACCGGTTGGCCGACCGATTGGGCCACCTCGGGCAGGGTCAGTACCTCGTACGACCGGTCGAGGACATCCTCGGCGGTGGGTATCGCACTCACGAGAGCCAACCATGCCACAACACAGCGTCGCGCGCCCTGCGCCAGTCGAGGGATGTTTACCCAACCGGCTCCGTACCATCGGCAGGCGTGGAAGCCCATGGCGTAGCTGTGCTCGGTGCGGTTCTCGAAGGCCGTTACCGGGTCGAAACTCCGCTCGCCCGTGGCGGCATGTCGAGTGTGTACTCAGGTCTTGACCTGCGGTTGGACCGGCCTGTCGCGATCAAGGTGATGGAGTCCAAGTTCGCGCAGGACCGCTCGTTCATCGACCGGTTCGAGTTGGAGGCCCGGGCCGCCGCTCGGCTACATCATCCGAACGTGGTCGCGGTGCATGACCAGGGCGTGGACGGCGACCACGTCTACCTGGTGATGGAGCTGGTGTCCGGCGGCACCCTGCGGGACCTGCTGCGGGAGCGCGGTCCGCTGCCGGTCCCGCTGGCCATCAGCGTGCTCGACCCGGTGCTGGCCGCGCTGACCTCGGCGCACCGCGCCGGCCTGGTGCACCGGGACGTAAAGCCGGAGAACGTGCTGATCGGCCAGGGCGGGATCGTGAAGGTGGCCGACTTCGGCCTGGTGCGGGCCATCGCGACGGCCGGCATCACCAGCGACAGCACGATCCTCGGCACCGTCGCCTACCTGTCACCTGAACAGGTGGAGACGGGTGCGGCGGACGCACGCAGTGACGTCTATTCGGCCGGCATCGTCTGCTACGAGATGCTCACCGGCGCCCCGCCCTACCTGGGTGACACCCCGATCTCGGTGGCCTACCGGCACGTGAACGACGACGTCCCGCCGCCCAGCGAGTCGGTGCCCGGCATCCCGGCCGCGCTGGACGACCTGGTGCTGCGCGCCACCCGCCGCGACCCGGCCCTGCGCCCGGCGGACGCGGCCGCGTTCCTGGACGAGCTGGTGCGCACCCGCAACTCGCTGGGCCTGCGCCGGGTGCCGGTCCCGGTACCCACGCCCGCCCCGCCGCCGGAACCGGAACGGCCGGCCACGCCGGCGGCCCCGTCGCCGGCCGCCCGTGGCCGGCACCGGGCCGAGGACAGCACGGTCATCGCCGTGCCGAACACGGACACCGGAGACCGGACCGAGAAGGTCGAGCCCGGTGCCATGGCCACCCAGTACGTGTCCGGCCCGATCCCCATGGGCGGCGTCGTGGATGCCGACCCGCTGGGCAGCACCGTGCGCACCCCGCCGGTGCGGCCGGGCCCGATCGGGCCACAGGGCACCAGGGCGCTGTCCCGCGCCGACTACCAGGCCGCCCAGCCGGTCGTCGCCGTGGACACCGCGCAGCCCTACCCGCCGCCCCAGCCCAGGCGCCGGGCCGAACCCGTCAAGCCGGACAGGACGCCCTACGAGCAGCAGCGCCACCGGGCCAGACGCACCATGCTGATCTGGGTGGCGATCGTGCTGCTCCTGGCGGCCGTGCTGGGCGCGGCGGCGTGGTGGTTCGGCAGCGGCCGGTGGACGGCGGTGCCGAGGATCAGCGGCCTGGACCCGACAGCGGCCGAACAGACCCTGCAGGGCGCCGACCTGAGCGGCGCGATCACCCAGCAGCACAGCAACACGGTGCCTGCCGGGCAGGTGGTCAGCACCAGCCCGGTGATCGGCGCCCGCGCGTTACGGGGCTCCACCATCACGGTGGTGATCTCCGAGGGCAAGCCGATCGTCCCCGACGTCACGGCCGGCGCCGCCCCGGCTGCCGTGGAGCAGGCGGTGAAGCAGGCACAACTGGACCCTCGGCTGGACCCGGCGCAGAACGCCTACAGCCGCAGCGTGCCCAAGGGCGCCGTGGTCGCGCTGAATCCGGGGCCGGGCACCCAGCTGAACATCGGCTCACCCGTCGTGGTGGTGTTGAGCAAGGGCCCACCGCCCAACCCGGTGCCCAACGTCGTCGGCCAGCCGCACGACCAGGCGTTCGCCGCGCTGACCCAGGCCGGGTTCGCGCCCTACGACGAGCCGCAGGCGTTCGACCCGAACGTGCCCGGCGGTACAGTGACCAAGACCGATCCGGCGGCCGGTGCGATGGCGCCCGACGCCAACAAGGTCGGTGTGGTCACGTCGAACGCGGTGGCCGTGCCGAACCTGATGGGCCAGCCCGCGGCGCAGGCGCAGGCGGCGTTGGCGCAGATGGGGTTGCAGGCCCAGGTGCAGGCGTTGCAGGGCGACCCGAACGGGAACGTGTTCATCGAGTCGCCCGCTGCCGGGACCCTGGTCGCGCCGGGCACCGTGATCACGCTGGGCGTATTTCCCTAGAATACTCGCCCTGGCGATTGTTCCTTGGAGACACTGCCTCGATAGTTACCGTACGTAGTCGGATCACTCGAACCGGGCACACCACATCATGGTGACGACTCCGGCGCGTCCCGTTGCCGAGACGCGGACGGGGCTGGTGTCGCGAATGATGACCGAGTTGCCGGAGATCGGGCGGGTGCGCGGGCGGTGCGTGTGGTGGCTGTCCGGCCAGTGCAAGGGTGGCCGACGGTGCCTGTGCCTGCCGGAGCAGCGGCGGGAACCACGGGATGCCGAACGGCCGGACGGGCCGGCGGCGCCCAAGGACACCGCCGACGCCGCCGAACCCAAGGCCGAGCCGGGATAGCCGCCCAACCGGCGGCCGAACCAGGTCAGCCGCCGAAACCCTTGGCAGAACCCTGGTCAGGAGCGGAGCATCTCCGCGACCAGGAACGCCAGTTCCAGGGACTGCTGGGTGTTCAGGCGGGGGTCGCACGCGGTCTCGTACCGGCCGGCCAGGTCGGTGTCGGAGATCTCCTGCGCGCCGCCCAGGCACTCGGTGACGTCCTCGCCGGTCAGTTCGACGTGGATGCCGCCGGGATGGGTGCCCAGCTTGCGGTGCACCTCGAAGAAGCCCTGCACCTCGTCGACGATCCGGTCGAAGTGGCGGGTCTTGTAGCCGGTGGACGACTCGTGGGTGTTGCCGTGCATCGGGTCGCACTGCCAGATCACCAGGTGACCGGACGCGGTGACCTTCTCCACGATCGACGGCAGCACGTCCCGCACCTTGCCGTTGCCCATCCGGCTGATCAGGGTGAGCCGGCCGGGGATGTTGTTCGGGTTGAGCCGTTCCACGTACTCGACGGCCTGCTCGGGGCTGGTGGTGGGGCCGATCTTGAGGCCGATCGGGTTGGCCAGCAGCTCGGCGAACGCGATGTGCGCGCCGTCCAGCTGCCGGGTCCGCTCCCCCACCCACACGAAGTGCGAGGACAGGTCGTAGAGGCGGGCGGTCGGCTCGCGGGTGTCCATCCGCAGCATGGCGCGCTCGTAGTCGAGCACCAGCGCTTCGTGGCTGGCGAAGATCTCGGTGGCGTTCAGGCTGGAGTCGGACACGCCGCAGGCGGACATGAAGCGCAGCGCCCGGTCGATCTCGGCGGCCAGTTCCTCGTAGCGTTCGCCGGCCGGCGAGGTGAGCACGAAGTCCTTGTTCCAGTCGTGTACCCGGTGCAGGTCGGCCATGCCGCCGCTGGTCAGGGCCCGTAGCAGGTTCATGGTGGCGCCGGAGTTGGCGTAGGCGCGGATCATCCGGGACGGGTCGGGCACCCTGGCCTCGGGAGTGGCGGTCAGCGAGTTGACCACGTCACCGCGGTAGGAGGGCAGGCCCAGGGCGTCCGACTCGGCCGAGCGCGGCTTGGCGTACTGGCCCGCGATGCGGCCGATCTTCACCACCGGCAGGCTGGCGCCGTAGGTGAGCACGACGGCCATCTGCAGCAGGGTGCGGACGTTGCCGCGGATGTGCGGCTCGGTGTTGCTGGCGAACGTCTCCGCACAGTCACCGCCCTGCAACATGAACGCCTCGCCCATGGCGACCTGGGCGAGCTGTTCGCGCAGATGGTCGATCTCGGTGGGGACGGTGATCGGCGGCACGCTCTCCAGCACGGCGCGCACCTTGCGCACGTGCTCGGCATCGGGCCATTTCGGCTGTTGGGCTGCTGGTCGGGCGAGCGCCGCGTCGAGCTGATGGCGCAGTTCCGGGGGCAACGGGGGGAGTTCGGGCAGTTCGTCCACGGGCACGTCGACGGTCCACGACATCGAGCTGTTCATCCCACACTCCCAGCCACGCGACTGACCCCCTTGCTGGTCCAGTTCACGGTCCCAGCGTATTCGGCTCCGGCCCCGGTACCACGAGCAGTGCGACCGTTCTCCGGCGAGAGATCTCGTGATCGTCCTCAAATTGGGTCGCCCGGAGTATTCGAAACGCTGTCGAAACCATCGCTCAGCCGGCAGTATGACTCGATGTGACCATCCGATTGGATGACAGTGACGCGAACCGTCTACTGACCACCGCGGTGGCGAACGTCCAGCGTGACTACCCGGTGCACTGGACGCACTTCGTTCACTCGGCCGAGGAACTCGTGCCGCAGCGGACGCGCCACCCCGTGTTCGCCGCCTCCTACGACTGGCACTCCTGCGTCCACCAGACGTGGCTCATCGTGCGGCTGCTGCGCCTACGCCCGGACCTGCCCGGCGCCACCGAGGCCGTCGGCGTCCTGGACCGCCTGGTCACCATCGAGGGCGCCGAAACGGAGGCCGAGTTCTTCCGCGGCCCGGCCGGCAGCCACTGGGAACGGCCCTACGGGTGGGCATGGCTGCTCGTCCTGGACGCCGAACTGCGCACCTGGGTGGCCGAGTCGATGGGTGCCCCTGCCGATCCGCGAACCGCCGAACGGGCCGTGGACTGGGCCAAGAACCTGTCCCCCCTGACCGACATCCTGCGCACCCGGCTGCTGGAGTGGCTGACCACCGCCGCACTGCCCACCAGGGTCGGCACCCACGGCAACAGCGCGTTCGCCGTCGGACTGATACTGGACACGGCCCGCGCCTGCGCCGACACCGAACTGGCCGACGCCTGCGACGCCGCCGCCCGCCGCTGGTTCGCCGGCGACACCGCCTACGGCGGCTATGAACCGGACGCCGCCGACTTCCTGTCCCCCGCGCTGGTCGAGGCCGACCTGATGCGCCGGGTACTCCCGGCCGAGGGGTTCGCCGGCTGGCTGGACGCGTTCCTGCCCGACCTGGACACGCCCCGCTGGGCGGACCTGCGCGAACCGATCGCGGTGCCCGACCCGACCGATCCGCTGGGCTCCCACCTGTCCGGCCTGGCCCTGTCCAGGGCGTGGTGCTGGGCTGCGGTGGGCGCGGCCCTGCCCGCCGGTCACCGGTACGCCGACCTGGCATCGACCGCCGCGCAGGCGCACCGGGAGGCCGGCTGGCGGTACGTGTTCGGCTACGGCTACGCCGCCGAGCACTGGCTGGGCACGTTCGCCGCGTACCTGGACCTGGGCGCGCTGGGCGCCTAGCGGACCAGGGCGAGCAGTTCGGTCGCCGCGCGGACGTTTCCGCTGCGCAGCAACGGAACCGCCAATGCGGGTGCGCCGGCCCGGCACCAGCCCAGCACCCGGCCGGGGTCGTAGCCGGCGTCGGCCAGCCCGGCCAGTCTGCGGTGCAACTCGCCGTCGTGGCCGGCGCCCGCGGCGACGTAGTCGGCTGCGTCGAAGCACGGATCGCCCCGGCAGGCCTTCGGGTCGATCGCGCACAGGCCGGTCGCGCCGCCATCCAGGACGTTGCCCAGATGCAGGTCGCCGTGTACCAGCGCGGTCGGCGCCGGGCCGGCCAGCAGGCGGTCCAGTTCGGCGGTGGCACGGTCGAAGTCGGCCTCCCGCAGGTGCGGCGCCAGCTCCGGCTCGGTCCGCCGGTCCCGGGCCCCGGCCAGGAATCCGTCCATCGTGGGCCGCACGTCCCGCGACACCACCTCCACCGGTGGCAGCGCAACGGCGTGCAGCGCGGTCAGCAGGCCCGCGTAGGCGGCCGGTTCCGGCGCCGCCGCCATGGTCCGCACCGTCGTGCCGGGGCGGATCTCCGCCATCAGCACCGCGCCCAACTCCCGGTCCTCGGCCAGCACGGCCGGCACCCGGCCGCTGGAACCGAACAACCGCAGCACCGTGATCTGCTCGGCCAGGAACGGCAGGTCCGGGCTGAGCTTGAGCACCGCACCCGCACCGGCCGCGGTGGTGACACGTAGCGCGACGGACGACGCGCCGTCCGCGAACGGCTCGCCGAGCGTCAACGCCCATCGCGTGGCCAGCCGGTCCGCCAACTCGGGCAGGCCGGCCGCCCACGGCCGCACCCCGGGACCGAACCGGCGGACCAGCCGGTCGGTCAGTTCGGGGTGATCACCCAAAGAAGACTTCGGCTTCCTCATAGCGCTCCGCGGGCACCGTCTTGAGCTCGGCGGTGGCCTCCGCCAGCTTCACGCGCACGATGTCGGTGCCCCGCAACGCCACCATCATCCCGAAGTCGCCGTCCGCGACCGCGTCCACGGCGTGCAGGCCGAACCGGGTGGCCAGCACCCTGTCGTACGCGGTGGGCGTGCCGCCGCGCTGCACGTGCCCCAGCACCACGGCCCGGGACTCCTTGCCGGTGGCCGTCGCGATCTGCTTGGCCAGCCAGTCACCGATGCCGCCGAGCTGCGCGTGTCCGAACGCGTCCTTCTCGCCGGTGAGCAGCACGGCGTCGCCGCCCTCCGGCAGCGCGCCCTCGGCCACCACGATGATCGGCGCGTACTGCCGCTCGAACCGGCGCTGCACCCAGTCGATCACCTCGGACAGCTTGAACGGCCGCTCCGGTACCAGAATCACGTTCGCGCCGCCGGCCAGGCCGGAGTGCAGCGCGATCCAGCCCGCGTGCCGGCCCATCACCTCGACCACGAGCGCCCTGTGGTGCGACTCGGCGGTGGTGTGCAGCCGGTCGATCGCCTCGGTCGCGATGTGCACCGCGGTGTCGAAGCCGAACGTGTAGTCGGTGGCGTTGAGGTCGTTGTCGATCGTCTTCGGCACGCCGACGACGCCGATCCCCTCGTCGGTCAGCCGCTTCGCCACGCCCAGCGTGTCCTCGCCGCCGATGGCCACCAGCGCGTCGACCCCGTTGTCGGCGAGCACCTGCTTGATCCGCGCGACACCACCGTCCACTGTGAACGGATTGGTCCGCGACGACCCGAGAATCGTGCCGCCACGGCCGAGGATGTCCTCGACGTCGTCCAGGCCGATCGGCCGGACCAAGCCCTCCAGTGGGCCCTGCCAGCCGTTGCGGAACCCGACGACCTCCCAGTTGTGTGCCTCGATGCCCTTGCGGGTGACCGCTCGGATCACCGCGTTCAAACCCGGGCAGTCACCGCCGCCGGTGAGCACACCGATGCGCATCTCATTCGCTCCTCAATAGCGACCGGACGCCGGCATGGCCGCCGGCATGTGTCGGTACGCAGAGGGTGGCACGAACTGGATCGGTGCAGCAAGCCTGCCCCGGGTTCCCGTGTCCCGTCAGACGGGAAAGCCGAGGCGGCGGCGTTCCGCCTCGATCACCTGCCACCGCACCAGGTTGTGGCGGGCGTCGGCCAGGGCGTCGTGTGCGTCCGACGGCGGCTGCGGCAGCCGGGGCCGACCCACGTCCTCCCACCGCTGCCGGAGGTCGCGGGTGAACCTCGGCAGGGCCCTGGGCAGCGCCGGCATGGCCCCCCACAGCTGGGCCAGCGCCACGTGGTCGTAGGCGGCGATCCACGCCCACAGCTCGATGTCACAGCGGTCGGACCCGGTGACCCCCAGGAAGGACAGCAGGTCGGTGCGGATGCGGGACCGGGAGCGCCACACCGGGTCGGCGGGCGGCGGCAGCTTCGGCAGGACGTTCTGCCGCACCCACGGGCCGGCCCGGTCCGGGTCGAACTCGGTGGACACGGCGTAGAACTCGCGGCCCTCATCGTCGACGACACCGATCGACACCAGGTCGATCGTCACGCCGTCCTCGATGAACTCGCAGTCGTAGAAGTACCGCACCCACCGACAGTAACGGTGCACCGTGGGTTCTGGTTCAGCCCACCTTGGTCTCCACGGCCGCGGGCGTGACCTGGGCCGGCACCGCCGCCGCGCGTGCCACTGCGGCCTTGTCCAGGTCCTCCTTGACCTTCGCCGCGTACACGTCGACGTACTCCTGGCCGGAGAGCTCCATCAGGGCGTACATGATCTCGTCGGTCACCGACCGCTCCACGAACCGGTCCCCCGCCAGCCCCTCGTAACGGGAGAAGTCCAGCGGCGCGCCGATCTTGATCCGGATCGGGTACGGCCGCCACATCTTCGACCCGATCGGGTTGGCCTTGTCGGTGCCCACCATCACCACCGGGATCACCGGCACCCCCGACTTCAGCACCATCCGGGCCAGGCCGGTCTTGCCCTTGTACAGCCGGCCGTCCGGGGACCGCGTGCCCTCCGGGTAGATCCCCAGCAGCGACCCCTCGGTGAGCAGCCGCACCCCGGTGTCCAGCGCGGCCTGCGCGGCGGCGGCACTGGACCGGTCGATCGGCACCTGGCCGACGCCGGCGAAGAACCATCGTTTCAGCAGGCCCTTGACACCGCGGCCGGTGAAGTACTCGCGCTTGGCCAGGAACGTGACCCGGCGCGACACCATCAGCGGCAGGAAGAACGAGTCGGCTACCGCCAGGTGGTTACTGGCCAGCACCGCTCCGCCCCGCGCCGGAAGGTGCTCGGCGCCCTCGACCCGTGGCCGGAACAACAGCCGGAGCAGCGGTCCCAGCAGCACGTACTTCATCAGCCAGTACATCACCGGATGGCCAGCCTCCTCACCGTCCGCGCACCATCGTGCACGTCCCGACCGCTGTGTGCCACATCACCCGTCCGTGAGCGTAGGAAACCGGCCGGCGGCGGGCGCGACGAACGAGGCCTGTTCTGCCCACCGGGCAGGTGTCCGTGGGACGATTGGCGAGCCACTACCCACCACCCCCAGGGACGGTGACCGTGCCCATCCTGTCCGGAGCGGAACCGTTCGCCCACGACGGATCGACCGAGATCGGCGTGTTGCTCTGCCACGGTTTCACCGGGACGCCGCAGAGCATGGCGCCCTGGGGTGCGCGGCTGGCCGAGATCGGCTGGAGCACCCGCTGCCCGCTGTTGCCCGGTCACGGCACGCGGTGGCAGGACATGAACCGCACGGAATGGCCTTCCTGGTACTCGGCGGTGGACACGGCTTTTGGCGAGTTGGCGGAGCGGTGCTCTGCCGTGTTCGTGTTCGGGCTGTCCATGGGTGGCACGCTCGCACTGCGGCTGGCGCAGGTTCATGGCGCTTCGGTCGCCGGATTGGTGCTGGTCAATCCGTCGGTGACCACGGAACGGCGGGATGCTCTCCTGTTGCCGGTGCTCTCTCGGATCGTCCCGTCGATGCCGGGGATTTCGAGCGACATCAAGAAACCCGGTGTGACGGAGCTGGCTTACACCCGACTGCCGTTGCGCGCCGCCGCCAGCCTGAGCAAGCTTTGGCAGGAGGTCCGGCGCGATCTCGGCGGCGTCGAGCAGCCGCTGCTGTTGATCCGGTCCGCCGTCGACCATGTGGTGGAACCGGTGAACGCCAGGATCATCCTGGACGGGGTGGGCAGTCGTGACACCCGGGAGGTCGTGCTGCCGGACAGCTACCACGTGGCGACGCTGGACAACGACGCGGCGACGATCTTCGAGGGCAGCGTGGAGTTCGTGCGGCGGGTGGTTGGGGGGCTTGCCTCTGCGGCTGATCCGGACGGGGTTCGATCTGACGGGCTTGGGCAGGAGCAGGCGGCATCGCGGCCGAGGGAGGGGACGTGACGAGGCGGCCGGGAGGTTCGGACGGGCCGGAGGATGTCGACGCGGCTTTCGCCGAGATCGTCGCCGACCTGGAGCGGGAAGGGCTCGGGGCGCTGATCGAGGCCGACGAGTTCGGCCTCGCCTCGCCGGAGCCTCCCGTCGATCCGGCGCCACCTGCTGTTCCGCCTGTCCCCGCTCCTGAATCGCCTGTTGAGTGGGATGAAGAGGAGCATTTCGTTCCGCCGGATCCGCCGCCGTTGCCGAAATTGCGGCCGAGTACGGTTTTCGGGATTATTTTGTTGGTGATCGGCGGGTTTTTGTTGGCTGCTCCGAGCGTTATCGGATTGGAGCCACGAATCGCAACGCCGTTGGCATTGGTGTCGATGGCGGCCGGGATCGGGTGGTTGGTGTTGCGGATGCGGCAAGGGCCGCCGCCGGACTCCGGGTGGGATGACGGAGCGCAACTCTGACGTGCCTGTTTGTGGTATGATCTTGATGGTTGCGGTTGGGCACCGGTATTGGTTTGCCGGGTTGGGTGACACTCGGATGGGTTAGGAAGTGCAACCGTAACAGTGTTTTCGGGGTTCGCCTTAATAAACGCGGTCGGGGCGAGCAGGGCGCATGGCTGCGAGCGGTCGTGTTCGGCGGCTGTGAAGCGATTCGGATTGCGGCACGATTCGGGTCCCGGATGGGACGTGATTCGGGCCGGATTGCGTTCGGCGGGTGTGGCGGTTCGGAGTTGCGTTGGATGGGTGCGGAGCGATTCGGAAGATTGGTGGGTAGGAAGCGGTTCGGGGTGATGACGGCGGAGGCTTTGGAGCAATGGCGGAGGTAGCTGGGGTCGCCTGCGGGCGGATGGATCGGGTGGCGCCGCGACGCTGCCGGCGGTGGGCCGGATGGAGTGCGGGCTCGGCGTTGTGATTGGCAGGAACTGGTGGTGAGCCTGAGGTGGGCAGCGTCTGGGCGCGTTGGGGACGCTGGGCGCCCCGGGGGTGGTGGGGTTGGTCGCGGGCTTCGGTCAGCCGACCTGGGGTGGTCGGGTACGGCGGGATGCCTTGACGCGGCTGGCGATCAGGGTGGGGCGACGTAGGACGCCGACCGACTCGGCGGCCAGGGTGGCGGCGCCGACTATGGCTGAGTCGTCGCCTAGTTGGGCGGGGCGGATGCGGGCCAGGGGGCGGTGGCCGGCACCGGTGACCATGGTGGCGTAGTGCTCTCGCGCCTCGTCCAGGAACAGCGGTGCGGACTCGGAGACTCCGCCGCCGATGACGACCACCTCGGGGTCGTAGAGGTCGGCGACCATGGCCAGGCCGCGGCCTAGCCAGCGCGACAGGTCAGCCATCGCGCGTTCGGCCAGGGGGTCGCCGTCGCGGGCCGCGGCGGCGACGCGGCGGCCGGTGACCGCTCGGGAGTCGGCTGCCGCCTCACGGGCCAGGAGGGTGGAGATGCCCGGGTAGCGGGCCAGGAATTCGATCGCGGTGGTGGCCAGGGCGGTGCCGCTGCAGTAGCGCTCCCAGCAGCCCTTTTTGCCGCAGGGGCAGGGGCGGCCGTCGGGGACCACGGTCAGGTGACCTAGTTCTGGTGCTACGCCGTAGCCGCCTCGGAAAAGTCTGCCCTCGATGAGCAGCGCGGCGCCTATGCCGGTGCCCAGGGCTACCAGGACCGACACGCTGGTGCCCTTGGCGGCGCCGAAGCGGTGTTCGGCGACCGCTGCGGCGTTGGCATCGTGTTCCAGCAGGACCGGCAGGCCCACTCGGGTGGTGATGCGTTCGGCGACCGGGGCGTGGCGCCAGGCGAGGTGGGGGGCGAAGCGGACCGTCTTGCGGTCCTCCGCCACGAAACCGGCGACCGCCAAGCCGACGGCGCTCACTCGATGTCGCGCGGTCAGTTCGGCGATCACCTCGGTGATCACGTCCTCCAGCGCCGCCTCGCCGCTGGGGGTGCCTGCCCTGGTCAGGTCGACGACATCACCATGCGAATCCACCACGCCGGCTCGCACGCTCGTCCCGCCGACGTCCACTCCTACGGTCAGCACTCGCCGTCCTCGCCTGCGTCTCGCCTGCGTACGGGAATGTGTTCCACCCGGTCCTCGCGGTTCGTGGGCGGACTGTCGGGTGCCTCGTGGTTTTCGGCCAGGGCGGAGCGGAGTACGGCCAGTAGGCCCGACGCGTGTTCCGCTGCTCGGACTGCCAGTTCGGGGCGTTCACCCCTGAGGACGGCCATGCCGGCGCACAGGGGGCACCAGCCGCACGTCGCCGGCGTGTGCTCTTCGGGCTCGCCCGCGGCCAATCGGTTGAGCACCGGTTCGGCGCGTTCGGCCAGGGCGTCCAGTAGCAGCCTCAGCTCCTCGGCCAGTCGTGCGCCGGGTAGTGGCTGCTCGGTGGCCTGGGTGCCGTCCCGCGGGGTGGTCATCTCCCGATTATCACCGGGGGGTGTGGTGGGCGGACGGGTGAGGGTCCTGGTCAGGGGATCTGTGTCGCTCATCGGGGTCCGGGCCGCGGCTTGGCGACGTTTCGGGGTGCTGTCCGGTTCGTTGGTGTGGCAGGGGCGCTGGCTCGACGGGCGCGAACAGGCCGGGCCGACAGAGCGACGCCGGGACGGGGTGACGCCGGGTGGACCTGCGGCCGAGCGGCGCTAGCTTGTCGAGCGGTGCTAGGTGGTCGAGCGGTGCTAGGTGGTTGGGCAGTGCTCCGCCAGCCGGTGTGGCGCGGGGACGGTGCCAATTTCGGCGGTGTGCAGCTCAACCGCGTCCGCGCCGCTACTCGGTGGGGCGGGGCCAGAGGGTTGGGTCTGGTCGGAAGTGGATCTCCAGGCCATGAGTGTCCACCTCGGCTCCTACTACCTGACAACGGCGCAGGACCGGCGGCAGGGCTATCAGGCGACGACGGCTGTTGATCGTGATCGCCAACTCGTCACCCACCCTTGCCAGGTCCACTTCGGCATCGACCGGGAGCGGGATGGCGATCGTCAGGCCGTAGCGGCTGTCCAAGCCTTGGCCGGTGCCGGTCACCGCGAGCAGCGGCGAAGCTGGGCCCGGCTCGCCCAGCGGGTCCATGTCGCCGTAGAGGTCTGCCGCTACTTCCAGCAATGCCGGGACGCCGATCGGCTCGGCCGGGAGGTGCGGCACCGTGCGCAGCGGGACGTCCGCCAGGTCGGCCAGTACGGCTTCCTGTTCGGCGCGCCTGGTGTGCAGCCACGTCGCGGACGCGCCCCGCCGGGGTCCGAAGACGGGGACCAGGCGGTTGGCGATCACGCCGTCCACCCGGATGCCGTGCACGGCCAGCGCGGTCAGCGTGCGCCGCGTCTCGGCGGCGACCACTCGTTCGGGAGTCATGATCAGGCGCACGCTCGTCCGGGTCGGGTCGGCCAGGGCGGCGCGCAGGGATTCGACGTGTTCGGCGAGGCGACCGAGAGCGTCGGCGGCGGCGTCCCAGCTGTCGACCTGGCGGGCTCCGGCGATGCCGGCCAGCAGGCCGCGGACGACTCGCCGGTGGGTGGGGAACAACCGTTCGAGATAGCCGGACAGCGCTTCGGGCAATGTGATCAGCCGGAGCGTCTCTGCGGTGGGTCCGCAGTCGACGACCACGACCTCCCACGGGCCGTTGGCTGCCTGCCGGTACACCTCGGACAGGGCCAACAGTTCCTCGACCCCCGGCAGCACCGTGAGCTCCTCGGCTGCCATGTCGTCCACCCCGGCACCGGCGAGCAGGGTCGTCAAGTGAGCTCGCAGCTGGTGCCAGTTGGCGTCGACCAGTCGGCGTAGGTCGAGTTGGCTGGCGAACAGGCCGTCGGCGGGCTCAGCGACGTCGCCGGTGAGGTGGACGCCCAGTGCGTCGCCGAGCGAGTGGGCGGGGTCGGTGGAGACGACCAGGGTCTTGCGGCCGTCCGCTGCCAGGCGGGCCGCGGTGGCTGCGGCGAGGGTGGTCTTGCCAACGCCGCCCTTGCCGGTGAACAGGAGGACGCGCATGTCAGCCGCCGCCGTTCTCCACCCGCCGCTTCAGCTCCTTGAGCGCCGTGTCCATGATCACCTTCTCGGCCTTGCGGCGCAGCAGGCCGAGCAGCGGGATGGCCAGTTGTACGGCGAGGGTGTAGGTGACCTCGGTGCTGTCGCCGTGCGGGTCGAGTACGTAGCTGCCCTTCTGGGAGCGCTGCATCTGGCCTTTGACGAGGGTCCAGCGGACGCCGCCGTCGTCGGGCAGCCATTGGTAGGCCAGCGTGTAGACGTCCTTGATGGGGCCGGCGTCCAGGGTGAACTGGACCTGTTCGGCCCGGCCGCCGGCGCCCTGGGTGAGCACCTCGACCTGCTTGACGGCGTTCGTCCACTCGGGATACGCGGCGAAGTCCGCGATCACCGCCATGATCCGCTCCGGTGGGGCGTCGATGACGATGGACTGGGTGGACTCGTCGGCCATGTCCGGGAGGCTACCGGCTACCGGCGGGCAACCGGGCGGCGCCGCACGGGTTCACCAGTGGAGCACGTAGGGCCGGGAGGTGCGTTTGAAGTGGCCGACGTTCACGCATTCGGTGCGGTCGATGCGCATGCGGGGGGCGAGCGGCTGGTGGACGTGGCCGAACAGGGACCAGCGGGGGCGGCCGGCGCGGATGGCGGCCAGGAGGGTGGTCGAGGCGTTCTCCGGGCGGCGGGCGACCACGTCGTAGCAGAGTTCGGGGACGGCGGGTGGGATGTGGGTGCACCAGACGTCGACCGGGCCGGCGGCGACGGCGGCGACGGCGTCGTCGTAGTCCTGGCGGGTGCGCAGGTAGGGGGCCCAGACGCCGGTGCGGCGGATGGTGCCGCCGGGGGCGAGCAGGGCGCCGCCGACGAACCCGAAGGTGAGGCCGCCGATGTCGGTGGTGGTGCCGTCGAGGTGGTGGACGGTGTCGCCGGTGTAGTCGGGCCACAGGGCGGGGACGTCGACGTTGCCGGGGGTGGCGTAGGTGGGGGCGGTCATGGCGGCGAACAGTTTGGCGTACTGCTCGCGGATGGCGGCTTCGACGACGTCGGCGGCGTCGTCCAGGCCGGACCAGAGGGATCGGGCGTAGGCGGCGAGGTTGGCCGGCTGTCTGGCGCGGCGCAGTTCGGCGAAGACGGCGACCTTCTCGGGGCCGAAGACGGCGCCGAGGATGCCTTTGGAGTGGTCGTGGTAGTCGACGAAGTCGAGGAGGTCGCCGAGCACGACGAGGGCGTCCGCGCCTTCACCCGCTCTGGCCAGCGCGTCGGCGTTGCCGTGTACGTCGGACACCACGTGCACCCGCATGGTCTCGACCCTACGGTGCGGTGGGTGGGCAGCCGGCGGGTCGGCCGTCCTCGAGTACGGCTTTGAGCGTGAGCGCGACCTGTTTGGCGGCGAGTTGGCGGCGGCGGCGTTCCCGGAGGGTCTGGCGCGGGGTGGCGGGGCGGGGCGGGTCGGCGCGTAGGAAGTAGTGCAGGACGGTGCCGTCGAGGACGGGTTCGAGCCAGACCTCCATGGTGCCGACGAGTGCGCCGCGGACGGTCCAGCGCAGTCCTTGGTCGCCTCGGTCGGCGTAGACGGCGAGGGTGAGGTCGGGCCAGTAGCGGCGCCACGTGGCCGGTTGCGCGAACAGGGCGGCGACGACCTTCGGTGGGGCTACCAGGAAGGTCTCGTCGATGACGTCCACGGCGGGCACGCGGTGCAGAATGCCAGAGGGGGCCGGGGTGGTGTAGCCCACCACACACACGCTAAGTTCCCCACCGGTAACATTCCATGGGTACGGAGGTTGACGTGCGCGAGGTCACCGTCCAGACAGCCAGCCCGGTCACCGACGAAGAGAACCTCACCGACATGGTGTGGGCCAACGCGGAGCGCTTCGGCGACGCGGTGAGCTTCCAGCGTCACGTGGACGGCACCTGGATGGACCTGACCGCGAGAGACTTCGCCGCCCACGTACTCGCCGTCGCCAAGGGCCTGGTCGCGATGGGCCTCTCGCCCGGTGACCGGGTGTGTCTGATGTCGAAGACCCGGTACGAGTGGACGTTGCTGGACTTCGCGATCTTGGCGGCCGGCGGGGTGACGGTCCCGGTGTACGAGACGTCGTCGGCGGAGCAGGTCGAGTGGATCGTGTCCGACTCGGGTGCGCGTGCGGTGATCGTGGAGACGGCGGCGCACCGCGGTGTGGTGGACGGCGTGGTGGACCGGTTGGGTCAGGTGCGGCACGTGTGGCAGATCGACGGCCCGGCCGCGCCGGACGCACCGGGTGTGGTGGACGAGCTGACCGCGTTGGGTGCGGCGGTGCCCGATCAGGAGGTGCACGGTCGCCGGCACGCGGTGCGGGCCGACCAGACCGCCACGATCGTGTACACGTCGGGGACGACGGGCCGGCCGAAGGGCTGTGTGCTGACGCACCGGAACCTGTTGGCCGAGGTGCGGGCGAACGTGGGCGCGTTCCCGGAGATCATGCAGCCGGGCAGTTCGCTGCTGCTGTTCCTGCCGCTGGCCCACGTGTTGGCCAGGGCGTTGGTGTTGACCTGCGTGTATGCGCGGTTGGCCGTGGGACACACGGCGGACGTGCAGAACCTGGTGGCCGATCTGGGCACGTTCCGGCCGACGTTCGTGGTGGCCGTGCCGAGGGTGTTCGAGAAGGTCTACAACGGCGCGAAACAGAAGGCGCACAGCGAGGGCAAGGGCCGGATCTTCGACGCGGCCGAGGCGACGGCGGTGGCCTACAGCGAGTCGCTGGACCGGGGTGGTCCGGGTGCGGCGTTGCGGCTGCGGCAGCTGCTGTTCGACCGGTTGGTGTACCGGCGGCTGCGGGCGGCGCTGGGTGGCCGCTGCACGGCGGCGGTGTCCGGTGGGGCGCCGCTGGGTGAGCGGTTGGCGCATTTCTTCCGCGGTGTCGGGGTTCCGGTGCTGGAGGGTTACGGGCTGACCGAGACGAGCGCTGCCGCGTGTGTGAACACGCAGTCGGCGTTCCGGGTGGGCACGGTGGGCCGGCCGGTGGCCGGGACGTCGGTGCGGATCGCCGAGGACGGCGAGGTGCTGGTCAGCGGTGGCGTGGTGTTCCGGGAGTACTGGAACAACGACGCGGCCACGAAGGAGTCGCTGGACGGCGGCTGGTTCCACACCGGGGACCTGGGGTCGCTGGACTCGGACGGGTTCCTGCGGATCACCGGCCGGAAGAAGGAGATCATCGTCACAGCGGGTGGGAAGAACGTGTCACCCGCGGTGCTGGAGGACCGGTTGCGGGCGCATCCGCTGATCAGCCAGTGCATGGTGGTGGGTGACCAGAAGCCGTTCATCGCGGCGTTGATCACCGTGGACGAGGAGTTCTTCCCGGTGTGGAAGGCGCAGCACGGGAAGCCGGCGGGGGCGTCGGTGGCGGACCTGGCGACCGATCCGGACCTGGTTGCGGAGTTGCAGGCGACGGTGGACGAGGCGAACGCGGCGGTGTCGAAGGCGGAGTCGATCCGCAAGTTCCGGGTGCTGCCGGCCGACTTCACCGAGGCGAGCGGGGAGATCACGCCCAGCCTGAAGTTGCGCAGGTCGGTGGTGGCGAAGGCGCACGCCGCCGACATCGAGGCGATCTACGCCTGAGGTCGGGTCGCGCCCCGGTCGAGCGGTGGGTCAGTGGAACCGCCGGCCGGGGCGGGACATGATCAGGATCAGGAACAGCAGGGGCAGCGGGAAGAAGAAGAACCCGGTGGTGACCGCGACGATGCCGCCGACGACGGCGAGCATGACCAGCAGCGCGACGGCGACGCCGTAGGCCGGGCCGGTCTTGGCGGGCGGCAGGGAGCGTTGGTTCGGGTAGGGCCGACGGGCCCACTGGGGCATGTCGGACAGCGGGAACGGCTGCTGCCATGGGGCCAGTCCGAGGTGTGGCGCGAGTGGGTCGACGGGTAGGTCGTCGGTGAGTTTGCGCAGCTCACCTACTGTTTTGGCTTCGTATGCCTCGCCGCTGCGCTCCTCGAACTCGGCAAGCGTCAGCCGCCCCTCCCCGACCTGCTCCTGCAGGGCCTGCACGACTCGCTCCCGGTCCCCATCGGAAGCCCGCATCGCATCGGCGCTCGCCATGTCCGCACCCTTCTCCCGCTGGGCTACCCCTCCATGGTGCGCCCATCGGGGCGTGAAGCGCATCCACCCGCAGTGCGTTATGTGTGTACCGCGACAGACGTAGGTGTGATTTTCAACGTACGGCGGCGATCGACTGTTCCCGGCTGTCAGCGGTCCAGGAGCCGGTGGAGGCGGTCGGCGAGGTCGGGCCAGCCCCATGCCTCGCGGGCCCACTGGCGGCCGGCCTGGCCCATTTTGGCGGCCCGTTCCGGGTCGCGGAGCAGGTCGGCGAGGACATCGGCGAGTTCGCCGGGGTGCCGGCCGTCGACGACGTGGCCGGTGACGCCGTCCCGGACGGTCTCCGGGGCGCCGCCGGAGCGGCCGGCGACCACGGGCAGGCCGGTGGCGGACGCCTCCAGGTAGACCAGGCCGAACGCCTCGACGTCCAGGCCGCCGCCTCGGGTGCGGCTGGGCATGGCGTAGACGTCGCCCGCGGCGTAGTGGGCGGCGAGTTCGGCCGTCGGGACCGAACCGGTCAGGACGACGTGCTCGGCGACGCCGGTGGCCTCGGCCAGGGCGGTGACGCGGTCCCGGTCGGGGCCGCCGCCGACCAGCAGCAGGACGGCGTCGGGCACGGTGGCGCGGAGCGCCGGGAGGGCGCGGACCAGCAGGTCCTGGCCCTTGCGGGGCACCATCCTGGACACGCACACCACGGTGGGCCGGTCGCCGAGGTGATAGCGGTCACGGATGCGGGCGCGGGCGGGCGGGTCGGGTCGGAACCGGTCGGTGTCCACACCGGGCGGCAGGTACTCCAGGGCGGCGAGCGGGCCGAACGCGGCGGCGAACCGGGACCGGGTGTAGCGGGACACGAAGGTGAGCACGTCCACGGTCGACCCGATGCGGCGCAGCGCCTGCCGGGCGGCGGGCAGCATGGACCAGCCGACCTCGTGGCCGTGGGTGCTGGCCAGGACGCGGGAGGCGCCCGCGCGGCGCAGGTGCGGGGTGAGCAGGGCCAGCGGGGCGGAGGCGCCGAACCAGACGGCCTCGCAGCGTTCGGCGCGCAGGATGTCGGCGGCTCGGCGGGCCACGTCCGGGGTGGGCAGCATCAGGGACGTGGGGTGCCGGTAGACGGTGAACGGTTGGCGGGCGTCGAACTCTGGGTGGGGTTCGGCGCCGCGCCAGGCCGGGGCATAGACGACGAGGTCGTCGGCCGGCAGGTGGTTGGCCAGGGTGTGCAGGTAGTTCTGGATGCCTCCCGGTCGGGGTGGGAAGTCGTTGGTCACCAGGAGGGTCCGCCGCACCGCTGCACGGTAGCCGGGACACGTGGAACGGCCGGTACCGAGGGGTGCCGGCCGTTCCGTCCTCCGTGGGTGGCTGGTGGGTCAGGCGCCCAGTCGGCGGGCCCCGCTGTAGTCGCTGAACAGCGGTTCGACCTTGACGTCCTCGCCGAAGTTGGGCGCGTTGACCATCAGGCCGTCGCCGACGTAGATGCCGACGTGGTGCACGGGGTCACCGAAGAACACCAGGTCGCCCGGTTCCAGGTCGGCGCGGGACACCGCGACGCCCATGGTGGACTGGATCTGGCTGGAGTGCGGCAGGCCCGGCATGCCGGCCTGGGCGTAGGAGTAGAGGACCAGGCCGGAGCAGTCGAAGCTGCCCGGTCCGGCCGCCGCCCAGATGTAGGGCTTGCCCCGCTGGTCCAGTGCGATCTCCATGGCCTTGCCGCGGATGCCGGGCGGGGCGATGAACACTCCGTCGACGCCCTTGTTGGCCAGTTGGGCCAGTTCCGAGGGGGTCAGCTCGTTCTTCGCGGTCACCAGCGCGGTGATCTGCTGCTGCAGTTCCTTGCCCTGCTTGATCAGTTGCTGCTGCAGCGTCTTGGCGGCGGCGGTGGCGTCCTGCGCGGCGGTCAGCTCGTGCTGGGCCTTCTGCTCCGCGGACTTGGCGTCGTCCACCGCGGACGCGAACCGGCTCAGGGTCGCGGCGTTGTCCGCCGCCAGGTCCTGCAGGTCGGTGGCGCGGTTGAGGAAGTCACGGGCCGAGGTGCCGGTGAACAGGGCGGACAGCTGGTCGAGGCGGGCGCCTTCGAAGGAGGCGTTGGTGAGCTTGTCGACCTGGTCCAGGTAGGTGTTCTCCTTGGCCAGGGCGGCCTGCTCGGCCTTCTTCGCCGTCGCCAGGCCCTGGCTGGCCTTCTTCGCGAGGGCCTGCTGTTTGGCGAGGTTGACGTTCGCCGTGTCCATTTTCTCGTTCAGCGTGTCGGCCTGTTGGCTGAGTTTCGTGTACTGGGCGACCGGGTCGCTGTTCGACGGCGTTGTCGCCGCCGCAGGGTCGGCGGTCGCCGCTGACGGGGTGAAACTCACTACTGCCGCTGCTGCCACTGCTATGGCCGCGATGGCCCCGCGCATGGTGCGCTTGAGTCGTCGGTGCGACGCCACGTCGCGCGTTTCTCCTTCGTCGTCCACCGCCGGGACCGGGAGCGCGCACGTGCCGGTGCACCCCCACAGGGACACCCGAAAGTGTCCCGGCACAGGGCCCAGCACATGACGATCGCCCATCACGGTCCGGTCCCCCGACAGGCCGATTCGGCGGTGATCTCGCGTCGCCGTCCTCCGTGGACGACTGGCCGCCGCGAGGTCTCGGACAGGTTACGGAACGCACGGCACTGCGTCTACTAGGGGCAGGCCCGATTGTGTGCGGATAAGCCGGATGCACGAACGGAGTAGTGGTGACTGCGTCTGGTGATCGGACTAGTAACTGTCAACTGACCTGCCGACGATGCCGTCCAACGTATTGGGGGGACCGTTCGGCGCTCGGCGAAGGGCCTGCTGGCGTGTCGTCCGAATCGTCCCGGAAATGCCTCGGGTGTTCGCTGTCGGAGCCGATCGGGACCAGCCGCAGCTTCGGCACCAGGCCGGCGTCGCCGAGCGCGTTGATCGCCTTCAGCTCCGGGTCGGTGAGCTCCACCGTGCCCGGCGCGTTCAGCAGGACGCTGACCACGCAGTCCGAGCAGCCGACGCCGCGGATGGCGCACTTGTCGCAGTCGATGATCACGAGCACTCCGTTTACGTCACTGGTGAGGTGGTTGCCTTGACCCCGTCAGGACGCACGCTATCCCGATCCACCGACATTTTCGAATGTATGTTCGAACGCGATGTGTTCGCGCAGGTTAGACGCGGGTGATCCGGGCGATCAGCACGGCGGAGGGCACCGGGTGGGCACCGCGGCGGCGCACCGAGTCGGCCACCGCGCGGTCGGACGTGACCACCACCACGGGCCGGCCCTCCGGCTCGGCGGTGACCAGCGCCCGGATCACGTCGTCGGCCAGCACCCCCGGATCGGAGAACAGCACCCGCACTCCCCTGGGCGCGGCGGAGGGCACCGACACCACACCGGCCCCGTCGAACACGACGGTGACCTCGGCGCCGGTGCGGGCGGCCAGCGCCGCCAGCTGGTAGACCAGCCGCTCCCGCTGGTCGACCAGGGGCAGCTCCGGATAGCCGGTCTTGGTGACGTTGTAGCCGTCCACCACCATGTGCACGGCGGGCAGCGCGAGCAGCCGGTCCAGCGCGGCCGGATCGGCCACCCGGCCCACCGTGCTCTGCGCGGCACTCGCGCCGCGCACCAGGTCGGCCGGGCGCGGCCCGGTGCCGCCCAGGGCCAGTTCCCGGCGCAGCCCGGTGACGGCGCCGTCCAGGGTGTCCACCAGCAGCGCCAGCCGCACCTCGTCGGCCTGGCGGGCCTCCCGCGCGGCCTGGCGGGCCGCCTGGGCGTCCGCCTCGGCCCGGCGGGCCCTGACCCGCTCGGCGTCGCCCCGGTCGCGTTCCCGGTCCCGTTCGGCCATCAGCGCCTTGCGTTCCAGCTCGGCGTGCGCCTTGGTCTGCACGGCGTCGGCGCGGGCCGACGCGGCCGCGTCGCGGGCCTCACGCAGCTTCACGCCCTGCTCGCGCAGCCGTTTGAGCAGTTTCTCCAGTTCGGCCTCACGCTGGCCGACGGCCTCGCCCGCGTTGCCCTCGGCACGGTCCAGTTCGGCGCGCAGCCGGGCCAGTTCGCTCTCCAGCTTGGTCACCCTGGTGACGGCGGCGTCGCGTTCGGCGCGCAGCGTGGCGTCGCCGGTGCGCAGCCGCACCAGTTCCACGTAGTGCGTCGCGGATCCGTCGCCGAGCAGCAGTGCCGCGGCACAGGCGGCGGCCGGGTCGGGTGCGGTGACGTCCAGGGCGGCCGGGCGGTGCGTGCGGGCCCATTCGGTCACCGCGGTCCGGAAACCGGCGTTGCCGCGCAGGCCGACCAGCAGTGGCGCGGCACCCAGCCGGGCCCGCTTGGCGGGCGCGAACTTCGCCACCGGCCGCACCGGCGGCGGGATGTCCACCGACGGGATCTCCCCCACCGCGTCCGCGGCGATCTCGGCCAGCCGGATCCGCACCGGGTCGGGCAGTGCGGACCAGTCGACGCCGACCGGCTCGGCGGGAGCCTCGGTGACGGCCTCGTCGGCACGGCCGGGCTCCGGACCACCGGTGTCCGGGGCCGGTTCGGGGCGCGCGGGCGTCATCTCTACAGATTAATGCCCGAGGTGCTCCGACAACGGCACGGATCGGCCCGGTCGCGCGTCGTGCTCATGGTTGTCGGTGGTCGGACCTACCGTCGGTCGGTGATGAGCGCGACCAGTGAGCAGGTCCAGGCCGAGTCCGTGCCGGGCACGGCGGCCGGTGCCCAGCTCGCGTTCGACGAACTGGGCACACCGTTGCGGCACGTGACGTTCGTGGTGTTCGACCTGGAGACCACCGGGGGCAGCCACGAGGAGGACATGGTCACCGAGATCGGCGCCGTGAAGGTGTGCGGCGGCGAGGTGATCGGCGAGTTCGCCACCCTGGTCGACCCGGAACGCGGCATCCCGCCGCAGGTCGTGTCGCTGACCGGCATCACCCAGTTCATGGTGTCCGGCGCGCCGCGCATGTCCGAGGTGCTGCCGGCGTTCCTGGAGTTCGCCAAGGGCACCGTGCTGGTCGCGCACAACTCCGGGTTCGACATCAGCTTCATGAAGGCCGCCTGCCGCCGGCTGGGTTACCGCTGGCCGCGGCCGCCGGTGGTGTGCACGGTGAAGCTGGCCCGGCGGATCCTCGGCGAGAACGAGACGCCCAGCCACCGGCTGTCCGCGCTGGCCGTGCTGTTCAAGGCCACCACGCAGCCCAACCACCGGGCGCTGGCCGACGCGCGGGCCACCGTGGACGTGCTGCACGGCCTGCTGGAACGGGTCGGCTCCATCGGCGTGCAGTCGCTGGAGGAGCTGCTGGACTACGTGCCCGAGGTGACGGCGGCCCAGCGGCGCAAACGCGGCATGGCGGCCGACCTGCCAGGCGAACCGGGCGTGTACCTGTTCCGGGGGCCCTCGGAGGAGGTGCTGTACGTGGGCACCGCGACCAACCTGCGGCGGCGGGTCCGGCAGTACTTCACCGCCAGCGAGACCCGGCCCCGGCTGCGCGAGATGGTCGGGCTGGCCGTCCGGGTGGACCACGTGACCTGCGCGCACCCGCTGGAGGCGCAGGTGCGGGAGCTGCGGCTGATCGCGGCGCACAAACCGGCCTACAACAAGCGGTCCCGCAACCGGCACCCGGACTGGTGGGCGGTGCTCACCGACGAGCCGTTCCCCCGGCTGTCCGTGGTGCGTACGGCCCGGCCGGGCGCGATCGGGCCGTTCCGGTCGCCCGCGTCGGCCAAGGCGGCCGTGGAGGCGTTGCAGGACGCGCTGCCGATCCGTCCGTGCACGCAGCGGATCCCGGCCCGCGACCCGCACGGCACCCCGTGTGCGCTGGCCGAGCTGGGCCGCTGCCAGGCGCCGTGCGCGGGCCGGCAGAGCGTCGAGGACTACGCGCCCGCCGTGGCCGCGGTGCGCGACCTGGTGGCGGGTCGGGCCAACGACGTGCTGGTGCGGGC
Source organism: Pseudonocardiaceae bacterium (assembly GCA_036491115.1). Lineage (GTDB taxonomy): Bacteria > Actinomycetota > Actinomycetes > Mycobacteriales > Pseudonocardiaceae > DATEPR01. The sequence continues at coordinate 3,132 of DASXCQ010000004.1, read as the reverse complement.
CACCGACGTGGTCGCGGACCTGGCGGCGCGGCAGCGGTACGAGTCGGCGGGCACCCGGCGGGACCGGCTGGTCGCCCTGGTGCGGGCGCTGGACCGGGGACAGCGGCTGGCGGCGCTGGCGGCCGTGCCCGAACTGGTCGCCGCCCAACCGGACCCTCGGGGTGGTTGGGCGTTGGCGGTGATCCGCTACGGCAGGCTCGCGTCGGCCGGCATGGTGGCCAGGGGCCACCGCGCCCAGCCGGTCGTCGACGTGCTGGTGGCGGCCGCCGAGACGGTCATCCCCAGCGACGACCCGCTGCGCGGCGCCGCCCCAGAGGAGACGGCGTTACTGGCCCGCTGGCTGGCCCAACCCGGCACCCGCCTGGGGCGCACCGCGCAACCCTGGACCGAACCGGCCCGATCCGCCGCGGTGCTGCGCGACTGGGCCGACCTGGCGACAGCCGCCCACACCACCACCCGCGACAGGTCCTAGGATCGCCCTCACCATTGCCGGACGCGAGGGAGCCCGTTCGTGATCACCGCGATCGTGTTGATCCAGGCCGAGGCGGACATCATCCCGGAGGCCGCGCAGAGCATCGCGGACATCGAGGGCGTCACCGCGGTGTACTCGTGCGCGGGCGACGTGGACCTCATCGCGATGGTGAAGGTCGCCGCCCACGAGGACCTGGCCGACCTGGTGCCCGGCAAGATCAGCAAGGTGCCCGGGGTGCTGAACACCGACACCCACATCGCGTTCCGGTCCTACTCGCGCACCGCCACCGAGGACACCTTCGGCATCGGCATGGAGGGCGGCGCCTGAGCCGTCACGGCGTGCGGCCGGCGAACAGCAGTCTCGCCACCTCGCTGTCCGTGGCGCGGCCGTCGGCGTAGTCGCCGTGGCCGCCCAGGCTGTTCATCACCGCCAGCGTGTACCGCTGGTCCGGCCCGACCCAGCCGACCGAGTTCATCACCCAGCCGGTGTCCTCCTTCGACCAGCCGTCCTTGTTTCCCGGCTGTGCCGCCGCACCCGCGCCCCACACGCCCCACTGCTGGTCGGGATCGACGTGCATCAGCTGTTCGACGATATAGTCGCGGGTTCCGGTGGGCAGGTCGGTGAGCACATAGTCGACCAAACGGTCCAGGTCGTCAGGTGTGCACTTCTGGAATCCCCAGTACGGGAAGTAGTGGGTGTAGCCGCGTTTCGGCGAGAGCGACGTCATGCCGTACTTGGCGAAGTCGTTGTTGAACGTCATGTGGTCACTGCCCGCGTACTTGAACCACAGGCTGTCGGCCGCATTGTCGTCCGAGCTGTGCAGCATCCGCCGGATCAGTTCCCGATCGGCCGAGGTGAGGTTGATGAGCCCGGCGCGGTCGCGCAGGAACAGGTCGACGGTCATGGCGAGTTTGATGGTGGACGCCGTCCAGACGGGCGTGTTCGCGTACTGATTGCGCCATACGGCGCCGGTACGCCGGTCCCGCACCACGATGCCGACGGTGCCCGGCCGGGTGGCCACGTACGCCTCGACGGCGGCGAAGCGGCGGCGGAAGTCACAGTCGAACCCGGACCCCGCGGACGGGCAGGGGGCGGTGGTGGATCCCGTCGACGAGACGGGCGGAACCGGTGTGGGCGTGGCGGAGCCGGACGTCACGGGCACCGTGACCGGTACCGGGGCGGGCGCGGCGACCGGCCGCTGGCAGCCCGCGGTCAGCGCGCAGCACGCCACGGCGACGCACAGCGCCGACCCGGCCCGCGACCACCTGATCATCGCCAGCAGGCTAGCCGACTCCGCTCGCGGCCGGCGGGCGCGGGTGGCGGCTCAGTTCGCCTGGTGATAGGCGTCCAGCACTTCGGCGGAGATACGGCCGCGTTCGGAAACCTTCAGGCCACGTTTCCTGGCCCACTCGCGGATCGCCTGATTCTGTTCCCGGTCCACCACGGCGGAACGGCCCCGCACCACGTTCCCCGAGGAACGGCGGCGCGCGCCGGACCGGCGCGCGTGGCTCACATAATCGCTCAGCATGGCGCGTATCTTCTCCGCGTTCACCGACGAGAGGTCGATCTGGTACGCGACGCCATCAAGTCCGAATTCGACGGTCTCCTCGGCGACGGAACCGTCCAGGTCGTCGACGAGTTGGACCGTGACCTTCTGTGCCACTTACGTACCCTTTCGTCCGCTGCCACCGACTATTCGCGAGACAATACACGAATGCCACTATCCAACCAAGAACATGACCATTTCAACTCACCGGTTTGTACTAACCCGAGCAGCCCCTTCACGGACGGTAAATGGCCCACCTTATCGGGCGAAAACAGTAAAACCGCAGGTAGTGAGCAGATCACCGGGCGGGTACGGGGCCCGACGATCGGCCGAACCGGTGACAAATCCGAGCTGCGGTGGAAATGGCCCACCGGCGGGGTGACCCCACACACGGAACGGCCGAGGGAGGCAACCTCCCTCGGCCGTCGTGCGTACGCGAGTACCGGCTAGTCCACCGGCAGCTGCGGGTGCTGTTCGCCTTCCCGTGCCTGTTCGTCGGCGGCGTGCTGCTCGGCACGGGCCGCGTCCAGGGCGGCGGTCTCATCGCTCGGATCCGGCCGGTACAGGCTGCCCGGCACCGGGTGGCCCGCCGAACCGAGCTTGTTCATCTTCTTCGGCACCGGAGCGCCCTGGTAGGCCAGTTCGCGCGGGTGGCCGTGCGAGTCGACGCCGGCCAGCGGCTGGTGCACCTCGATGAACTCGCCGTGCGGCAGGCGCTTGATCATGCCGGTCTCGATGCCGTGCTCGAGCACCTCGCGGTCGCTGCGCTGCAGGCCCAGGCAGATTCGGTAGGTCACGAAGTAGAACAGCGGCGGGAGCACCAGCAGCCCGATCCGCCCGATCCACGTCATGGCGTTGAGCGAGATGTCGAAGGTGTAGGCGATGATGTCGTTCCCGCAGGCCACGACGAGCCAGAAGTAGAAGGCCAGCGCCATCATGCCGGTGGCGGTCCGGACCGGGGCGTCACGCGGACGCTGCAGCAGGTTGTGGTGGGCCCCGTCCCCGGTCAGCTTGCGCTCGATCAGCGGGTACGCGATCAGCAACGTCATCAGGATGCCCATGCCGAGCACGGCCGGGAAGAAGATCGCCGGAATGGTGTACCGGCCGAACAGGT
>DASXCQ010000003.1:0-4106 GCA_036491115.1 Pseudonocardiaceae bacterium | reverse complement strand
CGCCGGGCCCGGGCGGTCGACGGGGGCCTCGCCGAGCCCGAAGCGGTCGTGGAACCGGCGCATTGGACCTGGCGCGTACCAGTTGGCCCGGCCGGCGAGGCGCATGAAGGCGGGGACCAGGACGCCGCGGATGAGGGTGGCGTCGATGAGGATGGCCAGACCGCAGCCGATCCCGAACATCTGGATGAAGGAGACCTTGGACAGCCCGAAGGCGAAGAAGGTGACGGCCAGGAGGACGGCTGCGGTGGTGATGATGCGGCCGGTGCGGGCCAACCCGTGGACCACGGCCTCGTCGTTGCCGTAACCGGCGTCGTGCAGCTCCTTGATGCGCGACAGCACGAAGACCTCGTAGTCCATCGACAGCCCGAAGGTGATGCAGAACAGCAGCGGCGGCATCGTCGTGCTCGTCGGCAAAGGTGTGAACCCCAGCAGGCCCGACAGGTGACCCTCCTGGAAGATCCAGACAAGGACGCCGAACACCGCGGTGAGGCTCAGGGCGTTGAGGACCAGGGCCTTCAGGGGCAGCACGACGCTGCCGGTGAAGAGAAAGAGCACGATGAAGGTGGTGAGGGCGATGAGCGATCCAGCGAGGACAAGCTTGCTGCCGATGGCGTGTTTCTGGTCCACGAGGGACGCGGACTGGCCTCCGATGTTGGTGTGGACCCCTCCGGGCGCCGGGAGGGCGCGGGCCTGATGGACCAGGGTCTGGGCGGCGCCGCTCTCGGGATCGAGCGTGGAGACGGCGGACAGCCAGGTGCCGCCCGGCAGGGCGTGGCCGGCCGAGGCCGGCCCTGGGCCGCTCACCTGGGTGCCGTGCGAGTAGGTGCCCGTGGGTCCGTCGACCCTCGCCACCCCGGACAGGCGCGACAGCTGGAGACCGTAGGCCGTCGTCCCCGCGGCTGTGAGCGGGCTCGTGCTCACCACCTCGAGGGTGTTGGTGTCGTTGACGGTGAAGTTGGTGCGCAGGGCGTCGCCCACCTGGCGGGCGGGCGCGCTGGTCGACAGCACCCGGTCGTCGGGGGTGCCGAAGTGCACCCGCAGGAAGGGGGCGCCCAGCACGAGGAGCAGGGCGACCACGGGTAGCCCGATGAGGACAGGGCGGCGCCAGACCCGCGTGGCGACCTGGCGCCAGAACGGCGACTCCGCCCCGGTCAGACCGCGGGCTCGGCTGCGGATCTTCCCCGCGTTCACCCGCGGTCCGAGGACGGTGAGGGCGGCGGGCAGGACCACGGTGGCGGCGACTGCGGCCACCACGACCACGCTGATCCCGGCGTAGGCGAACGAGCGCAGGAAGTAGACGGGGAAGACCAGCAGGGCGGCGAGGGCGGCGGCCACGGCGGCGGCGGAGAAGATGATCGTGCGACCGGCCGTCTGCACGCTCCGGCGCACGGCCTGGGCCGGGTCGTCGCCGGCGGCCAGCTGCTCCCGGTAGCGGCTGACCATCAACAGGGCGTAGTCGATGGCGAGCCCCAGACCCATCGCCGTGGTGAGGTTGAGGGCGTAGATGCTGACGTCGGTGACGCTGCCGAGGACGAACAGCACCGCCAGGGTGCCGAAGATGGCGACCACCCCGATGGCGATGGGCAGCAGCGCGGCGACGGCGGTGGCGAAGGCGACCAGCAGGAGCAGGAGGGTGACGGGTATCGCGATGCCCTCGGCCAGCGCCAGGTCCTTGGTGATCTGGTTGGTGATGTCGTGGCTGGCGCCGGCCTGGCCTCCGGCCTTCACCGTGATCGGTCCCGGCGCGCCGGCAGTCGAGCCACCCGGGGTGCTGAACGCGTTGATGAGCGTCTTGGCGCGGTCGGTGATCGCCTGGTCGTTGCCCCGGACGTGGGTGAGCACCAGGGCCTGGGTGCCGTCCCTGCTCTTCAGGCTCGGTGACCCGGTCGACCAGTACGAGGTCACAGACGAGATGTCGGGCTGGCTGACGAGCTGCTGGGTCAGGGTCCGACCGGCGACGGCCACTGCAGCGCTGTCGACCGTCCCCGTCTTGGCCGTGACGAGGAAGGCCAGGTTGGGTTGGCCCGCTCTCCCGGCATCGAGCTGGGTCCGGGCCAGCTCGGACGGCGAGTTGGGATCGGTGAACCCGCCGCCGCGCAGCTTGCCTGGCGCGCCGAACCCGATGCCGGCGGCGGCCACGACGGCGATGGCGGCGACCACCAGGATGAGACGAGAACGGCGGGTGACGATGTTTCCCACACCCATGAACATCGCTGCTCCTTCCGTTTCAGGGTTCAGATCATCCCTGGGCGGTGGCTGAGGTGTCCACGCCGTGACGGGCGGCGAACCACTCCGCCGCCGTGATCAGGGCCCGGCCACGCCGCCGCAGATCCGTCGTCCTTTCCACGCCATTGGGAGCCTCCGTGGCCAAGTAGTGGACGCCGTCCACCTTATCCCAGAGAGTGGACGCTGTCCACTTGTTCTTTGTTATCCTGTCGTCGTGAAGGCCAGCCGACCAGCAGTGGAGAAAGACCAGGCGAAGCGGCGCCGTCCGCGAGGCGCCGTCCGCGACGGTCTGGTCGCTGCAGGGCTCGAGCTGGCCCGCACGGGTGGCCCTGACGCCGTGGTGCTCCGTGAAGCGACGCGGAAGGTGGGCGTGGTGCCCAACGCCGCGTACCGGCACTTCGCCGACCATGACGAGCTCCTCGCTGCGGTGTGCACGGCGGCCATGCGCGAGCTCGGGGCCCGAATGGCAGCAGGCGTCGCCCGAGTGCGTGGCAAGCACGGCGATCCCGCCGCAGCCGGCCGTCGGTTGGGTGCTACTGGTTCGGCATACCTTGAGTTCGCTCGGGAGGAACCGGGGTTGTTCGCGACCGCCTTCGCCCTACCGCAGCAGCACGGTTACGGAGCCGGGGAGGGGGAGACCGGGGAGGATTGGAGGCCCCTAGCGCAGCTCCGGACCGTTCTCGACGAGCTGGTCGACGCCGGCGTGCTCGACCCGAAGCGCCGCGAGGGCATCGAGTACCCGATCTGGTCAGCTGTACACGGGCTCGCAGTGCTAACCGGCCAAGGACCCCTACGCGACGTTCCCGACGCCATGCGCCGTCAACTCGAGGAGCTGACCACCACATTCATCCGACGGAGCCTCTCCTGAGCCGCAGGCACCACTTTCAATCGGGTCAATCGCGTCCGTGCTGGCGAACGCGACAGAACCGGCGAGTGAGCGATCCCTACCCCTGGCGGGCCTTCCAACGGGGGGACCGCTTGTTGATCACGAAGGTGCGGCCGCGGCGGCGGACGACGACCGATCCATCCTGCCGCTTCAACGACTTGAGTGAGTTTCTCACTTTCATAGCCACGTCCTCTCCAGGGCAATGTGATGAACTGCGGCAGAAGCCCATATATTCCGCCGGGCGCTAATGGGGATCGACCACCTCGGGCGAGTACGCGGTGAGGCTGGTCCCGAGCCGCCGGCAGGTCAGCACTCCTGGGCGCAGGGCAACGGAGTCCTAGGACTAGATGGTGCGCCTGCCGGCCGGTGAGGTCGACCTGGGACAACTGGTGGGATGACGTGCGTCGAGCACTGAACCTGTGAGTATCCGCGATGCCGTCTGGCGGGGCCGCCAGGTTGGTGGCGGTGACGCCCGAGTGACCCTCACTGAACCGGACCGCCTGCGGGTGTGTCTTGCTAATGACTTGTCCTCGGCGTTGCTGACACCGGCCTGGCCACCCTCGTTGGCCTGATCAGGAGCCTGTCCGACGCTGGCGTCGTGACCCATCACAGGATTGCCGCGGGAGTTCCCTCCAGGCCGGTGTCACCACCCAGCATCGCGAACCGAAGGAGGACGGAGTGAGCATCGTCGATGAGGTTGACCTGGTGGTCGGCGTCGATACCCACCTGGACACCCACAGCGCAGCGATTTGCGACCCACGAGGCCGCCTGTTGGCCGAGTTGAAGGTCCCCACCACCCCGAAGGGCTACAAGGACCTACTGAACAGGGTCCGAGAGGCCGCTGGAGAGGACCGGGTGGTGTGGGCGATCGAGGGCACTCGCCACTACGGACTCGGCCTGTCCCGGTTCTTGGCGGGCGAGGCCCAGCGGATCGTCGAGATCGACAGCAGCCGCCACATCGGCAAGCGACGCACAGGCAAGAGCGACCCCATCG
>DASXCQ010000002.1:0-22119 GCA_036491115.1 Pseudonocardiaceae bacterium | reverse complement strand
CTTGGGCGGCTACGCTGCCAACGTCGACACCACTTTCGGTCGATCAGTGGCGCGGCTGATCGGACGAAGGGCCCGGTGCCGGTCGGGGGGCACGACCGACTCCAGGGAGGTAGTGACGTGGCTGCCGTCGGCTTAGGTCAGGCCGTTCGAACCACGCCAGCCGGTGTTTTGCCGGCCAACATGGTCCCGCACCCGCGGGAGGAACTGTTCTCGGTGCTGGTGGTCGACGACCACCCGCTGCTGAGGGAGGCGATAGCCGCCCGGCTCACCCAGATGGGCGCGGGCACTGTTCATGAGGCCGCTTCGGTGGCGGAAGCGAGGGCTCGCGCCCTGGCTACCGGCCCGTGCGACCTCGCGATTCTCGACCTCGGGCTACCCGACGGTAGTGGCATCGACCTGGTCACGGAGTTCCGTGCCCACGGTTGGCCACGCATCGTGGTGCTCGCGTCCTCCGACGACCCCTATGCGGTCCGGTCGGCCTTCCAGGCAGGCGCTCAGGCCTACCTGCTGAAGTCCGCCTCGCCGATGGTGGTCACCGACGGGGTGCGCCGAGTACTCGACGGCGGGGTGTACGCCGACCCGAGCGTGGCGCCTGTCCTTGCGACGGGCACCAGGGTGCCGGGCACCGACAACACGCCGCGGGAACTGTCCGCGCGTGAGGTCGAAGTGCTCCAACTCGTCGCCGATGGCCAGTCCAACAAGGAAATCGGCGAAGCGCTCAACCTGTCGGCACTGACGGTCAAGAGTCACCTGTCCCGGATCGGGCGCAAGCTCGGCACCGGGGACCGTGCGCAGATGGTCGCCCTCGCCATGCGGGCCGGCGTTATCCGCTAGGCCGGCAACGGCGCAACCAGCACGGCATCAGCGCACGATCGAACACGGATCAGCGCAACGGTCGGACGTCACCCGCCACGGGCGCGGCGGGTGGCGGACCACCGGCACTCCCGTGGTCCCGGGTCACCCGACTCGGGGCCACGGGACGGTGCGCTTCGTCCGTAACGAGCGTTACCTACCGGTGAGTCACCGCAAGTCGTGAACACGACGGCGGCCGGCCACGTAGGGTCGCTACGTGGTGGCTGACCCCGACGACGAGCGCGCACCGGTTCCGCCAGAGGCCGAGACCGGCACGGCGGTGCCGTTGACCGAGCCGGCCGAGGGCGTACCCGACGTGGTCATCGACGCCGACGCCCTGCGCGCGGCTGCGGCAGCGCTGGCGGCGGGCACCGGCCCGATCGCCGTCGACACCGAACGCGCCTCCGGCTATCGCTACTCCCAGCGGGCCTATCTCGTCCAACTCCGCCGAACCGGCGCCGGCACTGTGCTGGTGGACCCCATCCCGTTCGACGGCGACCTCACACCTCTGGTGAAGGCACTGGCCGGCACCGAGTGGGTGCTGCACGCCGCGTCCCAGGACCTGCCCTGCCTGGCCGAGCTGGATCTGCGGCCGGCGTCGCTGTTCGACACCGAGCTGGCCGGGCGGCTGGCCGGTTTCGAGCGCGTCGCCCTCGGCACGCTGGTCGAGCGCCTGCTCGGCTACCAGTTGGAGAAGGGCCACGGCGCCGCCGACTGGTCCCAGCGGCCGCTGCCGCCGGACTGGCTGAACTACGCGGCCCTGGACGTCGAACTGCTGATCCCGCTGCGCGACACGCTGGAACGGGAGTTGGCCGACCAGGGCAAGCTGGAGTGGGCGCTGGAGGAGTTCGAGGCGGTCCGCAACGCGCCGCCGGCCCGGCCGCGACCGGAGCCGTGGCGCCGCACGTCGGGCATCCACCGGGTCCGCACGCCCAGGAACCTGGCCGCGGTGCGGGCACTGTGGCAGGCCAGGGACGCCATCGCCAGGGAACGCGACCTCTCCCCCGGCCGGGTGCTGCCGGACCGGGCCGTCGTCGAGGCCGCGCTGGCCGATCCGGCGGACGAGACCGAGCTGATCCGGCTGCCGGTGTTCCGCGGCCGGGCGCAACGCAGGCTGGCCGGCACCTGGGCGGAGTCGCTGCGGTCGGCCAGGACGCTGGCCAAGGCCGACCTGCCCGACCCGTCACCGCCGCACGACGGCCCGCCGCCCCAGGGCAGGTGGGCGGACAAGGATCCGGACGCCGCCGCCCGGCTGTCCGCGGCCCGCGCGTCGCTGACCGCGATCGCCGAGGCCAACAAGCTGCCGGTGGAGAACCTGATCCAGCCCGACCTGGTCCGCCGGACCTGCTGGGAACCACCCGTCGACCTGGGCGAGGACGCGGTCGCGGACACCCTGCGGGCCGGTGGCGCGCGCGAGTGGCAGATCGGGCTGACGGTCGCCGCGCTGGCCACCGCGCTGCGTGCCGCTGCCGGGTGACCCGACTGGTTACCGATGGGTAACTATGGCTAGAGTGGCGTTACCAGCCGGTAAGTCACGAGCCAGGAGGAACCCGCGGTGGCCGCACCCAGAGCCGTGCGCGACGTGGTCTTCGTCGAAGGCGTGCGGACGCCGTTCGGCAAGGCAGGCAAGTCGGGCATCTACGCCGAGACCAGGGCGGACGACCTGATCGTCAAGGTCATCCGGGAACTGTTGCGCCGGCATCCGGAACTGCCGCCGGACCGGGTGGACGACGTGGCCGTCGCCGCGACCACCCAGATCGGCGACCAGGGCCTCACCATCGGCCGCACCGCCGCGTTGCTGGCGGGTCTGCCCAAGTCGGTGCCCGGTTTCGCGATCGACCGGATGTGCGCGGGTGCCATGACCGCGGTGACAACCACCGCCGGCGGCATCGGCTTCGGCGCCTACGACGTGGTGATCGCAGGCGGTGTCGAGCACATGGGGCGCCATCCGATGGGCGAGGGCGTCGACCCGAACCCGAGGATCATCGCGGACCAGCTGGTCGACCCGTCGGCGCTGGTCATGGGCCAGACGGCGGAGAACGTGCACGACCGCTATCCAGACATCACCAAGGACCGCTGCGACAGCTATGCCGCCCGCAGCCAGGAGCGCTACGCCGACGCGGTGAAGGCCGGCAAGATCGGCCCGGAACTGGTCCCGGTCGCCGTCCGCTCGGCCGAACTGGGCTGGGGCCTGGCCACCGAGGACGAACCGCCCCGGCCGGGTACCACGATCGAGGCGCTGGCCGGTCTGCGCACGCCGTTCCGTCCACACGGGAGGGTCACGGCGGGCAACTCGGCCGGTCTGAACGACGGCGCCAGCGGCTGCATCCTGGCGTCCGAACAGACCGCGGCCGAGTTGGGCCTGCCGGCCGCGATGCGGTTGGTCGGCTACTCCTTCGTCGGGGTCGAGCCCGAGGTGATGGGCGTCGGACCGGTGCCCGCGACGGAGAAGGCGCTGGCCAGGACCGGGCTGTCCATCGACGACATCGGCCTGTTCGAGATCAACGAGGCGTTCGCCGTCCAGGTGCTCGCGTTCCTGGACCACTTCGGCATCTCCGCCGACGACCCGAGGGTGAACCAGTGGGGCGGCGCGATCGCCTGCGGTCACCCGCTGGCGTCGTCCGGCGTGCGGCTGATGACCCAGCTGGCCAGGCAGTTCGCCGAGCGGCCCGACGTGCGCTACGGCATCACCACGATGTGTGTCGGCATCGGTATGGGCGGCACCGTGATCTGGGAGAACACCAACTGGGAGGGTGCGGACAAGTGAACATCGAAGACGCCAGGGCCGCCTTCCCGGACGAGGTCGTCACCGCGGCGACCACCCGCCTGATCGACGTGCCGGGACTGACCGGCCAGGTCGCGCTGATCACCCTGGACAACGGCCACGACCACACCCGCCCGTCCACGTTCGGCCCGCAGGGCCTGGTCAGCCTGGACCGGGCGCTGGACGAGGCATTCGCGGCGAACCCGGTGGCCATCGCGGTGACCGGCAAGCCGTTCGTGTTCGCGGTCGGCGCCGACCTGTCCGGCATCGGGCAGATCACCTCCCGCGACCTGGCGCACGCGATCGCCCAGGCGGGCCACGACGTGTTCCGCAGGCTCACCGAGTCGGCCGTGCCCACGTTCGCCTTCGTCAACGGCGCGGTCATGGGCGGTGGCCTGGAACTGGCGCTGTCCTGCCACTACCGCACGCTGATCGGCAACGCGGCCGCCATCGCCTTCCCGGAATGCTTTCTGGGTCTGTTCCCCGGCTGGGGCGGTACGCAGCTGTTGCCGAACCTGATCGGCATGGACGGCGCCGTAACGGTGATCGTCGAGAACGCGTTGAACCAGAACAAGATGCTCAAGCCGGCGCAGGCCGAGGCGATGGGCATCGTGGACGTGGTGTTCGACTCGGCGGACTACCTGGAGCAGTCGCTGCTGTGGCTGGCTTCCGTCGTGCGCGGCGAGACCACTGTGGACCGTCCGGCGGTGGACAGGGGCGAGGCGTGGGACGCGGCTCTTGGTCGGGCCGAAGCGGTCGTCGATGGCCGCACCCACGGCGCCTCCCCGGGCGTGCTGCGCGCGCTGGAGCTGTTGACGCTGGCCAGGAACAACGACCTGGCTGCCGGCTACGCCGCCGAGACCGAGGCGCTGGCCGACGTGTTGATGACCGACGAGCTGCGCGCCGGCCTGTACTCGTTCGACCTGGTGAACAAGCGCGCCCGCCGCCCGGCCGGTGCGCCGGACCGGGGTCTGGCCAGGGATGTCACCAAGGTGGGCATCGTCGGCGCCGGCCTGATGGCCAGCCAGCTGGCGCTGCTGTTCGTGCGCCGCCTCAAGGTTCCCGTCGTGCTGACCGACGTCGATCAGTCCCGTGTGGACAAAGGCGTCGGCTACGTGCACGACGAGATCGGCAAGCTGCTGGCCAAGCACCGGATCAGCCCGGACGAGGCCAACCGGTTGACCGCACTGGTGTCCGGCTCGCTGGACAAGGCGGCGTTCGCCGACGCGGACTTCGTCATCGAGGCGGTGTTCGAGGACCTGTCGGTGAAGCAACAGGTGTTCGCCGAGCTGGAGGAGTACGTCACGCCGACGTGCGTGCTCGCGACGAACACGTCGTCGTTGTTGGTCACCGAGATGGCGGCCAAGCTGCATCACCCGGAGCGAGTGGTCGGCTTCCACTTCTTCAACCCGGTGGCGGTGCTGCCGCTGCTGGAGATCGTGCGCGGCGAACTGACCGACGACCCGACGCTGGCCACGGCGTTCGCGGTCGGGCGGCAGTTGCGCAAGTCCAGCGTGCTGGTGAAGAACGCGCCCGCGTTCGTGGTGAACCGGCTGCTGACCCGGTTCCTCGGCGAGGTGGTGGCGTCGGTGGACCAGGGCACGCCGTTCGAGGTGGCGGACAGCGCGTTGGAGCCGTTGGGGCTGCCGATGACGCCGATGGTGCTGCTGCAGTTGGTGGGACCGGCGGTGGCGCTGCACGTGGCGGAGACGATGCACGCGACGTTCCCTGACCGGTTCGGGTTGAGCGACAACATGCGCCGGTTCGTCGAGGCGGGCAAGACGGCGGTGTGGACGTGGGACGAGCAGGGTCGGCAGAGCGTCGACCCCGAGGTGGCGCAGTTGTGGCAGCGCGGTGACCGGCCGCTGACCGCGGATCAGGTGCGGGACCGGGCGCTGGGCGCACTGGCCGAGGAGATCCGGCTGATGCTGGACGACGGCGTGGTCGCCGAGGCCCAGGACATCGACCTGTGTCTGCTGTTGGGTGCCGGTTGGCCGTTCTGGCTCGGCGGCATCACCCCGTACCTGGACCGGACCGGCGTCGCGGAACGCACCAACGGCAAGCCGTTCCTGGCCCCCGGAGTGGCCTCGGTCCCGGCGTAGTGGACGGCGTGGTTCAGGAGGCTTTCGCCTCCTGAACCGCCTCCCGCACGGCGGCCCGGACCTCGTCGTGGATCATCGTGCGCAGTGTGGCCTCGGTTGGGCCGGTGTCCTTCAACTTGCGAAGATCGGAGCCGCCGGCCGGGGAAGCGGTCGCGCCACGCAACCGCCACGAGCGACGGTAGGCGATCACCGTCAGAACATGACCTGCCGACTCCGATCGGCCGATGATTCGGATGCCCAGGCCAGACGAGCTCGCGCCACCAGATCAGGGGGCGGCCGGCAGTCGGACGGTGACCGTCAGGCCGCCGTCGGGGACCGGTTCGGCGTAGAGCTGGCCGCCGTGGGCCGACACCACCGCCCGGACGATGGACAACCCCAACCCTGTGCCCGACTGGGCAGTCCGATCCACCCCACCTCGGCGGAACGGTTCGAACAGCTCCGTCACCCGGTCCGCCGGCACCGGCCGACCCGACGAGCTCACCCGCAGCGCCGACCACTGCTCGTCGGCCTCGGTCCGCACGTCGATCCACCCGTTTTCCACGTTGTGCCGGATGGCGTTCTCCAGCAGATTCCCGGCGACCCGCTCCAGCAGAGCGGGATCGCCGGCCACCTGGGCCGGTGCCGTGTGGAACGCCGTGGTGAGACCCAACGCGTCGGCGTCGGACCTGGTCGCGTGCCAGGCCGACGCGACCACCGTGGCCAGGTCGACCGGTTCGCGGGTGGCCAGGCCGGTGCCCTCGGTCCTGGCCAGCAACAACAGCGCTTCGACGAGTTGGGCCGCGCGCACCGCCGCCTGGCCGACCACGCCGGCCATCCGCCGCAGTTCGACCACGTCGGCGGCCGGATCGGACAGGGTCACGTCCAGTTCGGTCCGGATCACCGACAGGGGCGTGCGCAGTTCGTGGCTGGCGTTGGCGACGAACCGGCGTTGCGCCTCGAACGTGGCCTGGAGGCGGTCCAGCATGGCGTCGAACGTGTCGGCCAGCTGAGCCACCTCGTCCCGGGGGCCGCGCAGGGCGATCCGTTCGCCCAAGGATTCGGCGGAGAGTCGGCGGGCCGTCGCGGTCACGTCGGACAGCGGGCGCAGCAGCCTGCCGGTCAGCGTCCACGCCAGAATGGCGGCGGCCACCACGACGAGCAGGAATGCCACCGAACCGGCCTGCAGCACCCGATCCCTGGCGTGGTCCCGTAACACGTCGGCCCACTGGCTGGCCGCCACCCGCACGCCGTCCACGGTCACCGACGATCCGGGCGGCAGGTCGGGCGTGGCGGCGACGACGTTGCCCACCAGCAGCCACCCGAGCCAGAGCAGCAGTCCGCTGACCCCGGCGGTCAGCGCGGTGGCCAGGAGGGTCAGCCGGACCCGGAGTCCCGGTCCACGCCGACCGCGCACCGCGGTGCGGTCAGTCAACTTCAGCCGTCGACCTCCACCTGGCCCGCTGCCGGCACCCGATAGCCCGAGCCGACGACGGTGTCGATGATGCCCGGCTCGCCGAGCTTCTTGCGCAACGTCATCACGGTCACCCGGACGGTGGTGGTGAACGGGTCGGCGTTCTCGTCCCACACCCGTTCCAGCAGCTCCTCGCTGCTGACCACGGTGCCACCGGCGGCGAGCAGCACCTCCAACACGCCGAACTCCTTGCGGGTCAGCTCGATCGGCTGGCCGGCCCGCAGCACGGTGTGCTTGGCGGGGTCGAGCTCCACGTCACCGGCCCGCAGCACCGGCGGGGTGGCCGGAGTGGACCGGCGGGCCAGCGCCCTGACCCTGGCCACCAGTTCCGGGAACGCGAAGGGCTTGGCGAGGTAGTCGTCGGCGCCCAGCGACAGGCCCTCGACGCGGTCGGCGATGCCGTCGCTGGCGGTGAGCATGATCACCCTGCTGATGGCGCCGGACGCGACGATCTCCTGGCATAGCTGGTCACCGGACATACCCGGCAGATCGCGGTCCAGGACGACCACGTCATACCGGGTGACCGACACCTTCTCGTGGCCGGAGTCACCGTCCAGCGCCACGTCGACCGCCATGCCCTCGCGCCGCAGGCCCCGCGCGATCGCCTCGGCCAGCGGCTGTTCGTCCTCGACTACCAGGATGCGCACCCCTTAACGGTGCCACACCAACCTGAAAGGAGGCCGAGAGGTCAGGCGAGTTCGGCGCGCCGGTCCCCGGCCAGGTGCAGGCCGGAGTTGGCGGCCAGCGGACCGAGCCTGCCCAGTACCCCGTCGACCACGTCGACGGCGGTGAGCCCGACGGCGGACAGCACCTCGTCCCTGGTCCCCGGCGCGATGAACCGCTGCGGCACCGCGAAGTCGACCAGCGGCACGTCCAGGCCGGCGTCGCGCAGCGCGGCCGCCAGTGCCCAGCCGAACCCGCCGTGCCGGCCGCTGTCCTCCACAGTGGCCACCAGCCGGTGCTCCGCGGCCAGCTCGACCAGCTCCGGCGGCACCGGAATCACCCATCTGGGGTCCACGACGGTCGCGTCGACGCCCTGGTCGGCGAGCAGGTCACCGGCCTGGACACCGAGCGCGCCGAACACGCCGACGGCGATCAGCAGCACGTCCTTGGCGTCGCCGCCGGACCGCAGCACGTCCACCGAACCCACCCGGTCGACCGCGGGCACCGACTCGATGACGCCGCCGCGCGGGAACCGCAGCGCGCTCGGGCCGTCGTCGACGTCCACGGCCTCGCGCAGCTCGGTGCGCAAGGTCTCCGCGTCGCGCGGCGCGGCCACCCGGATGCCGGGCACCAGGCCCAGGATGGACAGGTCCCACATGCCGTGGTGGCTGGCACCGTCCGGTCCGGTGATGCCGGCCCGGTCCAGGATCAGCGTGACCGGCTGGTGGTGCAGCGCGACATCCATCAGCACCTGGTCGAACGCGCGGTTCAGGAATGTCGAGTAGATGGCCACCACCGGGTGCAGGCCGCCCATGGCCATGCCGGCCGCGGAGGTCACCGCGTGTTGCTCGGCGATGCCGACGTCGAAGCAGCGCTGGGGATAGGCGGCGGCGAACTTGTCCAGACCGGTCGAGCCGAGCATCGCGGCGGTGACCGCGACCACGTCCGGCCGGTCGGCGCCGATGCGCACCAGTTCCTGCGCGAACACCGACGTCCATCCCGGCTTCTTGGCGCTGCGGGGGGTGCCGGTGCGCGGGTCCATCGGGTCGGTCTGGTGCATCTGGTCGGCTTCGTGGTTCTCGGCCGGCGCGTAGCCGTTGCCCTTGCGGGTCACGGCGTGCACGATGACCGGCCCGCCGAACGCCCTGGCCCGCTCCAGCGCGGACTCCAGGGCGACCATGTCGTGGCCGTCCACCGGTCCGAAGTACTTCAGGCCGAGGTCGGCGAACATGCCCTGCGGCGCCAGCGCGTCCTTCACGCCCGCCTTGGCGGCGTGCAGCGCGGTGTAGATCGGGCGGCCGACGACCGGCGTGGACAGCAGGGCCCGTTTGCCGCCCTCCAGGGCGCGCTCGTAGCCGGGCCGCAGCCGCAGCGTGGCCAGGTAGTCGGCCAGGCCGCCGATGGTCGGTGAGTAGGACCGGCCGTTGTCGTTGACCACGATCACCACCGGCCGGGTCGGGTCGGCGGCGATGTTGTTCAGCGCCTCCCAGCACATGCCGCCGGTGAGGGCGCCGTCGCCGACGACGACCACGACGTGCCTGCGGTCACCGGACAGTTGGAACGCCTTCGCGAGGCCGTCCGCATAGGACAGTCCGGTGGAGGCGTGGCTGTTCTCGACGAGGTCGTGTTCACTCTCGGCCCGGTTCGGGTAGCCGGACAGGCCGTCCTGCTGGCGCAGCTGGTCGAAGTCGGCCTGCCGGCCGGTGAGGATCTTGTGCACGTATGCCTGGTGACCGACATCCCAGATGATGGCGTCGCGCGGCGAGTCGAACACGCGGTGCAGGGCCATTGTCAGCTCCACCACACCGAGATTCGGACCGAGGTGACCGCCGGTCCTGGACACCTTGTCCACCAGGAACGATCGGATCTCGACCGCCAGCCGGTCCAACTCGTCGGGGGCGAGCCGCTTGACATCTGCGGGACCGTGCACGGACTCCAGCAACGACACCACTCCACCTCACCTCGGTCGCGGTTCCGGCCAGTCTAGGACTGTGCTGGGCCCGGCGTGGTGCCGGCGACGCCCAGGAGTGTCACGCTACGACTACGGACCGTCCGAGGTAAGCGGCCAGACGGTCAGCGGGAGTCGCGTCATCAGGCACGGGCTGTGGTTCCTCGTACGGTAGTAGCGTCCGTGGACGGTCACCCAGTCGGGTTTCCCATGAGGTCCGGACCTCCTGTGCGAGTTCCGGGTCCAGATCGGTGTCCTGACCGGTCGCCCGCGCCAGGTCCCAGGTGTGCACCACCAGTTCGGCGACCAGCGTGTCCACCATGACCGACCCGGGCCGCTCCCCCATCGGCGTGCTGACCACCCGTTCCATCAGGCCGGGAGTGCGCAGCGTGGCGGCGTTGGCGGCCAATGTGGCGGCGAAGGTGGCTTTCGGGTCCCGGCCGAGGTGGTCCGCCCGCTGGTCGGGATGCGCGCGGCCGGCGACGATCGCCTCGGCGATCATGCCGACGGTCACCAGGTGATTCAGCACACCCCGCACGGTCCATTCGGCGCACGGGGTGGGCAGGTCCCACTGGTCGTCCACGATGCCGTTCACCACTGTGGTGGCGGCCATGCCGGCACGGTCGAACGCCTCGATCGGTTCCATGTGGCCTTCCCGTCAGTCCCGGCGGCGCAACAGTGAGACACATTCGACGTGATGTGTCATGGGAAACGCGTCGAACGCGCGCAGTTCCGCGAGTACGTAACCATGTCCGGCGAACGTGGCCAGATCCCGGGCCAGTGCGGCCGGATCACACGCCACGTAGACGACCCGGTCCGGCCGGCGGGCGGCGATCGCGTCCACGACGGCCTTGCCTGCGCCCTTGCGCGGCGGGTCGAGCACCACGACGTCGGGTTGGTCGTCCTCGCGCGCTGACGTGACCGCGCGCTCCACCCGGTCGGCCACGCAGCGCACCTGCGGCAGGTCGGCCAGGTTCGCCTCGGCGTCGGCCACCGCCGACCGGGACGACTCCACCAGCAGCACCCCGCCGGTGACGCCGACCTGCTCGGCCAGCCCGGCGGCGAACAGCCCGACACCGCCGTACAGGTCCCATGCCCTGCCCCCCACCGGCGCGTCGGCCCACTCCGCGACGACGGCCGCGAACATCCGTGCCGCGGCCGGATGCACCTGCCAGAACCCGTCGGCCCGCAGCCGCCAGGTCCGGCCGGCGGCCCGCTGCACCGCCGTGCCGCCGCGCACCCACGAGGTGCGTCGACGCCGGGACCGGGGCACCGGGTCATGGCGGGCGACGTGCCTGCGGCCGTCGTCGTCGGCGACGGCCTCGATCTCGGCGCCCGGCGGCCAGTTCCGGTCCACCACGCCGGTCAGCAGGTCCGGGACGGCGATCGGGCAGTCGGCCAGCGGCAGGACGGTGTGGCTGCGATGTGCCCGCAGCCCCGCCCGGCCCTCGGCGTCGACGGCCAGCCGCAGCCTGGTGCGCCAGTGCAGCGGCCCACCGGGCAGCTGTTCGACCGTGACGTCCCGCTCGATACCGCCCAGCCGGTGCAGCTGCTCGGCCACCACAGCGGCTTTCAGGGCCCGTTGCGCCTCGGGCGTGGCGTGCTGCCAGTCGCAGCCGCCGCACCCGCCCGGCCGGGCCAGCGGGCACGGCGCGGTCACCCGGTCCGGTGACGCGGTGACGATCTCGACGGCGTCCGCGCGGCAGAACGAGCCGCCGTGGTCCTCGGTGACCAGCGCCACCACCCGCTCACCGGGCAGCGCGTGCCGGACGAACACCACCCGGCCCTCGGCCCGCGCCACGCAGTGGCCACCGTGCGCGACCGGGCCGACGTCGACCGGCAGCCTGCGGCCCAGCCAGGTGTCCTGGTCCGGTGGGTGGGTGGCGGTCAACGGTTGGTGGTCCGCTGCTCGGGCCGGGTCTGGTCGTCCGGCTTGCCCTGGCCGGGCTTGCCCTGGTCGGGCCTGCGGGGTTGGAAGCCGCGGCGCACCGAACCGGGCGCGGCCACCCTGGCCGCCCGCCGCACCGCCCGGGCGCCCGCCTTCGCCGAGGACGCCAGCTGCCAGGGCACGCTGGTCACCATCACGCCCGGCTGGAACAGCAGCCTGCCCTTCAGCCGCAGCGCGCTCTGGTTGTGCAGGATCTGTTCCCACCACCGGCCGACCACGTACTCCGGGATGAACACGGTGACCACGTCGCGCGGGTTGTCCTTGTGCGCCCGGCGCACGTAGTCCAGGATCGGCCGGGTGATCTCCCGGTACGGGGACTCGATCACCTTCAGCGGTACGTGGTAGTTCTCCTCGCCCCAGCGGCGCATCAGCTCGCGGGTGTCGCGCTCGTCCACGTTGACCGTGACGGCCACCAGCGAGTCCGGCCGGGTGGCCTTGGCGTAGGCCAGGGCGCGCAGCGTGGGCAGGTGCAACTTGGACACCAGCACGATGGCGTGGTTGTGCGCCGGCAGGACGGTGTCCTCCTCGCTGGCGGCCAACTCCTCCGCGACGCGCGCGTAGTGCTTGCGGATGCCGCTCATCAGGACGAAGAACACCACCATGGCGGCGATCGCGATCCAGGCGCCGGCGAAGAACTTCGTGATGACGACGATCACCAGCACGATCGCCGTCATGCACAGGCCGAACGTGTTGATCGCCTGGGAGCGTCGCATCTTCCGGCGGGCGGCACGGTCGGTCTCGGTGCGCAGCAGGCGGTTCCAATGTCGGATCATGCCGGCCTGACTGCAGGTGAACGACACGAACACACCGACGATGTAGAGCTGGATCAGCCGGGTCGCGTCGCCGTCGAACGCCACGATCAGCACGCCGGCGAACACCGCCAGGAACAGGATGCCGTTGCTGTAGGCCAGCCGGTCGCCCCTGGTGTGCAGCTGGCGCGGCAGGTAGGAGTCCTGCGCCAGGATCGAGCCGAGCACCGGGAAGCCGTTGAACGCCGTGTTGGCCGCCAGCACCAGGATGAGTGCGGTCACGATGGCGATCAGCAGGAATCCGATGTGAAAGCTGCCGAAGACGGCCTGCGCGATCTGTGCGACAAGGGTCTTCTGCTGGTAGCCGCGAGGGATGCCGGCGAGCTGCTCAGCGGGATTGTCGACGATCTGGACGCCGGTCTCCTTGGCCAGCAGGATGATGCCCATCAACAGACTGACGGCGATTGTGCCCAGCATCAGGAGTGTCGTTGCAGCGTTGCGCGACTTGGGCTTTCGAAACGCCGGCACCCCGTTGCTGATTGCCTCGACACCAGTCAGCGCCGCGCAGCCCGACGAGAACGACCGCGCCACCAGGAACACCAGCGCGAAGCCGGTGATCGAGCTGCGTTCGGCGTGCATGACAAACCCGGCGGATTCAGCCCGGATCGGCTCGCCCAGTATGTAAATCCGGAACAGGCCCCAGCCGAGCATGATTCCCACGCCGACGATGAACGCGTAGGTGGGGACGGCGAAGGCCGCCCCGGATTCGCGAATACCACGCAGGTTCAACGCCATCACCAGCACGATCGAGAACACACAGAACAGCACCTTGTGATTTTCCACGAAAGGGATCGCCGATCCGATATTCGACATCGCCGAAGCGGTCGAAACAGCCACCGTGAGCACGTAATCCACCATCAACGCGCTGGCGACGGTCAGGCCGGCATTGGGGCCCAGGTTCGTGGTGACCACCTCGTAGTCGCCACCGCCGGACGGGTAGGCGTGCACGTTCTGCCGGTAGCTGGCCACCACGACCAGCATCACCGCCGCCACCGCGACACCGATCCACGGCGTGAGTGAATACGCCGCCAGGCCGGCCACCGAGAGCATCAGGAAGATCTCCTCGGGGGCGTAGGCGACCGACGACAGTGCATCGGAGGCGAACACCGGTAAGGCGATCCGCTTGGGCAGCAGGGTGTGGCTCAGCCGGTCGCTGCGAAACGGCCGACCCAAAACCAATCGACGCGCCGCGGTCGAAATTTTGGACACGAGAGCCAAGAGTAAGCGCAACCGGGCCTGCCGGTACGGTTCCCTAGACGAGAATGTCTCCCAAACCGGCTGGCCACTGTGGCGGGTCGGGCCGAGAGGACCTCAAGTGCGAGTGGTTGTGATGGGATGCGGCCGGGTGGGCTCGTCGGTGGCTGACGGACTTTCGCGGATCGGCCACGACGTCGCGGTGATCGACAGCGACAGCACCGCGTTCAGCCGGCTGAGCCCCAAGTTCGGCGGTGAACGCGTGCTCGGTTTGGGTTTCGACCGCGATGTCCTGCTGAAGGCCGGGATCGAAGATGCCGATGCCTTCGCCGCGGTGTCGTCCGGCGACAACTCCAACATAATTTCGGCCCGGCTGGCCCGGGAAACCTTCGGCGTCCGGCGGGTTGTCGCGCGGATCTACGACGCCAAGCGCGCCGAGGTCTACGAACGTCTCGGCATCCCCACCATCGCGACCGTGCCATGGACCACCGACCGGCTGATGCACGCACTCACCCGCGAAAGCGAGACCGCCAGGTGGCGGGATCCGACCGGGACCGTCGCCGTCGTCGAGGTTGTCTTGCACGAAGACTGGGTGGGCCGCGCCGCCACCGATCTGGAGACAGCCACCGGCGCGCGGGTGGCATTTCTGATCCGATTCGGCACCGGCGTGCTTCCCGAACCCAAGACGGTCATCCAGGCCGGCGATCAGGTCTACATCGCCGCGATCTCCGGACGGGCCGCGGAGGCCGTGGCTATCGCGGCGTTGCCGCCAAGCGAGGACCTCGAATGACACGCGCCGACGACAGCCTTGTCTGCGACGCCTGCGTCGGAGGGGTTGTGGGGGTACGCCCCCTCGCCGCTACGCGGCCGGGGGTACCCCCACCCGCTTGCGGGGGAGAGTGGCGCAAATGAAAGTAGCTATCGCAGGCGCAGGCGCGGTCGGCCGCTCGGTCGCCCGCGAGCTGATCGAGAACGA
The DNA here is from genome assembly GCA_036491115.1 of Pseudonocardiaceae bacterium. Classification (GTDB taxonomy): domain Bacteria; phylum Actinomycetota; class Actinomycetes; order Mycobacteriales; family Pseudonocardiaceae; genus DATEPR01. Next base: position 7,413 of record DASXCQ010000002.1, on the reverse strand, counting down.
GCACGACGTCACGCTGATCGAACGCAAGCCCGAGCACATCGACGTCGACGCCATCCCGGCGGCAAACTGGCAGCTCGGGGATGCCTGCGAAGTGAGCATGCTCGAGTTGGTGAAGCTACATGAATTCGACGTGGTGGTGGCGGCCACCGGCGACGACAAGGTCAACGTGGTGCTCAGCCTGCTGGCCAAGACCGAATTCGCGGTGCCCCGGGTGGTGGCGCGCGTCAACGACCCCCGCAACGAATGGCTGTTCACCGACGCCTGGGGCGTCGACGTGGCGGTGTCCACCCCGCGGATGCTGGCGTCGTTGATCGAAGAGGCCGTCGCAGTCGGAGATCTGGTGCGGCTGATGGAGTTTCGGAAAGGTCAGGCCAACCTCGTCGAGATCACGCTGCCCGACAACACCCCGTGGGGCGGCAAGCCGGTGCGCAAGCTGCAGCTGCCCCGAGACGTCGCGCTGGTGACGATTCTGCGTGGACCCCGGGTGATCGTGCCGCAGGACGACGAGCCGCTCGAAGGAGGCGACGAACTGTTGTTCGTCGCCGTCACCGAGGCGGAAGAGGAACTGCGCCGGCTTCTACTGCCGCAGCAGTGACGGAGACGGCCTCTATGGCGCGCTGTGCCGCCCTGATCGCCAGGAAGGTCACCAACGCCGCCACGGCGGCCAGCGGCCAGCCCATCGCGATGCGTGCCACCACTAGCCACCCCGTGTGGTTGGTGTCGTAGAGCACCCGCTGCACCACGAAACGGGCGCCGAACACCAGCACCCAGGTGAGCGTGGCGACGTCGAACGCGTACACCGCGCCACGCATGTTGCGCCAATGCTGATCGTGTCCGTGCAGCCAGCTCCACAGGTAGCCGACGACCGGCCGGCGGATCAGCATCGAAACCGCGAACACCGCGGCCCATATCAGCGATGTCCAGATGCCGAGCAGGAAATAACCCTTGGACTCCCCCAGCAAGTAGGCGATCAGCACGCAGACGGCGACGCCGATGAGACCGGACACCGCCGGCTGGACCGACTCGCGCCGCAGCAGTCGCCACAGCAGGATCAGCGTGGCGACGCCGAGCGCCGCGCCGGCCGCCGCGGCCAGGCCCATCAGCCGCGAGGTGCCCACGAAGACCAGCACCGGCACCGACGAGTAAATGATCCCCGCTACGCCGCCGAGCTGTTCCATCATCCGGTCGGCCGGGGTGCGGTCGACGTCCGCAGTCTCTACTTCGCCGTCGACGGCATCAGCCGTGTCGCCGGCGTCTGTCGCACTGCTCACCGAGAGTGCCTCACCGCTGAATTTCGTAGTGCGGGTTGTAGATCGCCTTGGCGCCGTTCTCCAGCTTGCCGAGCCGGCCCTGCACACGCAGCGTGCGGCCCGACTCGATGCCGGGAATCCTGCGCTGTCCCAACCACACCAGCTCGATGGTGTCGGTCCCGTCGAACAGTTCAGCGCGGACACCGTCGGCGCAACCTTTGCCCTTGCATTCCACACTGCGCAGCGTTCCGACCACGGTGACCTCCTGGCCGCGCTCGCAATCGATGGCCCGCTGGGCGCCGGTCGTCACCGCCTCGTCGCACAAATCCTCGGCGTCACGCTGCTCGGGGTCCTCGGTCAACCGACGAGTCAGCCGGCGCAGATAACCTTCCGCAGCCATGGCCTCTCCTGAGCGTCTTGGCTTGTAATTCACTTCGGACCGGGTGATGCCGATCTTCTCATGACAACGGACACCGTAGACCCGATGGTTCCCCAAACGCCACGCGGCGCCCAGGCAATATCTAGGGGGTGATTATCGACCTGCGCGCAGTGCGTGCCGTCGTGCTGCCGGGAACGGGGTCCGACGACGACTACATCGCCCGGGCATTCGGCGGACCGCTGCGCGAGGCCGGCGCTAAGTTGCTGGCGCCGCCTCCGCAGCCGACTCGTTTGATCGGCGGCTATTTGAGTGGGTTGGACGACGCCGCGCGCGAGGGTCCGATCGTGGTCGGCGGTGTGTCGATCGGCGCCGCGGTGGCCGTTGCGTGGGCGCTACGGCATCCCGAACGCACCGTCGCGGTGCTCGCCGCGCTGCCGGCCTGGACGGGTGCACCTGGTAGTTCGCCGGCCGCGATCGCGGCACGGTACTCGGCTCAACGGCTGCGCGAGGATGGCCTGGAAGCGACGACGACGCAGATGCGCGCGTCCAGCCCGCCGTGGCTGGCCGAGGAACTGACCCGGTCGTGGCGCAGCCAGTGGCCGCATCTACCCGACGCGATGGACGAGGCGGCGGGCTACGTGGCGCCGACCGACGCCCAACTCCAGCGGCTGGCGGCGCCGATGGGAGTCGCCGCGGCCGGCGACGACCCGATCCACCCGCTCGACGTCGGGCGTCATTGGGCCGCCGTCGCGCCGCACGCGGCGCTACGCACGGTAACCCTGGATCAGATCGGGGCGGACCCGGCCGCGCTCGGTGCCGCCTGCCTGGCGGCGCTTGACGACGCCTGAGCTAGCCGTTGGTACCGCGCAACTGCTGCATCGCCGACCCTGAGGCACTGCGGCGCTCGGTCGGTGCGGGCGCACCTTCGTCGTCCACGACGTCAGGATCTTGCGGCGCGACCGCCCCTCCGCCCGCCGCGCCCTGGGCGGCCGCCGCCTCACGCAGTTGCGACGCCATCGGCTCGGGCAGCTGCACCGGCAGCGGCGTGCGCACCGGCAGCGGGGTATCACCGCGACGAATTACTGTGTCCATCAACGCGTTCCGCGCTTCTTCGGTCAACGCGTCCACGGTCTCGGCTGCGGCGTTCACCACACAGCGGATCATCCAGCGGTAGCCGTCGACCCCGATAAACCGCACCACGCCGGTTGCGGTGCCGACCACCTCCCGGCCCCAGCGGCCGTCCTGGATGCTCACCGTGGCGCCGTCCTTGCGCAGCGACTCGGCCAGTTCGCCGGCCACTTCTCGCCACAGACCGCCGGTCTTGGGAGCGGCGTACGCGGCGATGGTGAAGCGACCGTTGGCCGTCACCACCCACACCGCGCTCGGGACGCCGGTCTCGGTCAGCTCGACCTGCAGCTGGGCCTCCGGGGGCAGCGGCAGCAGCACCGCGCCAAGATCGAGGCGGGCCTCCGCGGCCGCCGTGGAGTCGTCGAAATCCTCGATGTCGAACGGGCCGTCGAGGTCGTCGGCAAGCGGCTTCTCGACCGTGGCTTCCGGCTTCCGGTGTGTGCCCACGGATTCCGGCTCGTCGACTGACTGCTCTTTGGGTTTACGTCTTCCGAATGCCATCAGCCGCGCCGCTCCTCTTCATCGCTTCGTCCCCCTCGCCGCTGCGCGACTGGGGGCGCCCCCACTGCATCGTCGTCGGCTGTCACAAACTCGCATGTCCGCCGGAGGAGCCGTGGCCGCCGTCGCCACGCGTGGTATCGGCCAGTCCGGCCTCGTCGAACGAGGACACCTCGACCAGGTCGACCAACTCGACGCGCTGCACCAGCAACTGGGCGATTCGGTCGCCGCGGTTGACGACAATCGGCGCCGCAGGGTCAAGATTGATCAGCGAAAGCTTGATCTCACCACGGTAACCCGCATCGATGGTGCCGGGGCTGTTGACGATCGAAAGTCCCACCCGCGCAGCTAATCCGGATCGCGGATGCACCAGCCCCACCATTCCAACCGGGATGGCCACCGCGATCCCGGTCCCCACCAGCGCCCGGTGGCCGGGCGCCAACTCAACGTCTTCTGCGCTGTAGAGGTCCACGCCGGCATCACCGTGGTGGGCCCGGGCGGGCAGCGGAAGCCCGGGGTCGAGACGAACAACCGCCAGACTGGTCGACACGGGGCCACAGATTACCCTTGACCGCGTGTCAGGGACGCCAGTCACGCCGCAAAGCGTGCGGTATCGCGAGCGTTTGTGGGTGCCGTGGTGGTGGTGGCCACTGGGTTTCGGCCTGGCGGGGCTGATCGCCGTCGAAGTCAACATGGGCGTGCCGAGTCTGCCGGACTGGCTGCCGTTCGCAGCATTGTTCGTGGTGGCGGCCGGGGCGTTGTTGTGGTTGGGCCGCGTCGAGGTCCGGGTTACCGCCGGCGGCGGCGGAGTCGAATTATGGGCCGGCGAGGCGCATCTGCCCGTCACCGTGATCGCCCGGTCGGCTGACATTCCCCGCTCAGCGAAGTCCGCGGCGCTCGGGCGCCAACTGGATCCGGCGGCCTATGTGTTGCACCGCGGCTGGGTCGGCCCCATGGTGTTGGTGGTTCTGGACGACGCCGACGATCCGACGCCGTATTGGCTGGTGAGCTCCCGCCACCCCGAGCGGGTGTTGTCGGCGTTGCGCACCTAGTCGGCAACTTCGGAGACCATCGGAGTCAGGCCGCGCAGTCCGTACAGATCATCACGCCGCCCTTTTCACTGGCCAGGCGACTGCGGTGTTGCACCAGAAAGCAGCTCGAACAGGTGAACTCGTCGGCCTGCTTGGGAACCACCCGGACCGACAACTCTTCGCCGGACAAGTCGGCGCCAGGCAGCTCAAACGACTCGGCGGACTCTGACTCGTCGACGTCAACGACCGCCGACGCCGCTTCGTTTCGCCGTGCCTTGAGCTCCTCCAAAGAGTCCTCTGAAACGTCATCGGTCTCGGTACGCCGTGGGGCGTCATAATCAGTGGCCATCGTCTGTCCCCTCGTAACCCTGCAAGCAAAGCTTTGTACCAGCGTCGAACGCATCCGCAAAACGATTCGTGCCCGTATCACAGGGTCTTAAAGTGTGATTTACGTCACATTAGCTATTTAGCCGTACTACCTCGCGCTAAACACCGGGCCTTAGAGTGCGTACGTGGTCGCGCAAATCACTGAAGGTACAGCATTCGACAAACACGGTCGCCCGTTCCGCCGTCGCAACGCCCGGCCCGCTATCGCCCTACTGGTCGTGCTGCTGGTGGCCAGCGCGGTGGTGTGGACGATCGCGCTGACCCGTCAGCCGGAAGTCCACGAGGCGACGGTGTGCAACCCGCCCCCGGAGCAGCCTGATCCCGCACAGCCGCACCTGGGCACCGCGGTGTCGCGCAGCACCATGGTCAACGTCGCGCCGGCCAAACTGGCCGACGCCAAAGTACGCGTGCTCAACGCCAGCGGGCGCGGCGGGCAGGCCGCCGACGTCGCCGGCGCGTTGCGAGACCTGGGATTCGCGCAGCCGGCCGCGGCCAACGACCCGGTCTACACCAAAACGCGGCTGACCTGCCAGGGGCAGATCCGCTTCGGCGATGCCGGGCAGGCCGGCGCCGCGGCGGTGTGGCTGGTGGCGCCGTGCACCGAGCTGTACCGCGACGACCGCACCGATGATTCCGTCGACCTGGCGATTGGCACGGAGTTCGGCGCGCTGGCGCACAGCGATGACATCTCCCTAGTCCTCGCTGGATTACGCCCGGGCGCCACCGAGCCGGCCGATTCCGCGCTGCTGGCCAAGATCCACGCAGGCAATTGCTGAGCGCAGCCCGGTCAGCCCGGAATCGGGGCCAGGCCGTCGAATTGCGCCAGCGCAGCTAGCAACTGATCGGCGATGCCGGGTGCCGCGGCGACCACCAGGGCCGCGTTGCGCTCCGGGTCCCCCGGATCCGGCAATACCACCCGCGCGCCGGCCTCTGCGGCGATGAGCGCCCCCGCTGCGCTGTCCCACACGTGTAGACCGTGCTCGTAGTAGGCGTCGAGCCGGCCGGCCGCAACCATGCACAAATCCAGTGCTGCAGACCCGATCCGACGTACATCCCGGACCACCGGCAGGATCTTCGACACCAGCTCGGCCTGGACCGTGCGGCGTCGCGTGGAGTAGGCGAACCCGGTGCCCACCAGCGCCAGCGACAGGTCGTCGACGGCGCTGCACCGCAGCGGGCGGGTGCCCTCAGCGTCGGTGACGTGTGCGCCCAGTCCGGAGGCCGCCGAATACAGCCGTCCGCCGACCACATCGGCGACCGCGCCGGCCACCGAGACACCCTCGACCTGCGCTGCCACCGACACCGAATACGACGGGATTCCGTAGACGAAGTTCACCGTGCCGTCGATGGGGTCCAGCACCCACGTCACGGCGCCTGCAGCGGCAGTCGCCGGATCGGTGGGGCCGCCGATTTCCTCGCCGAGAATGGCATCACCGGATCGCAGCTGTGCCAACCGATCACGCAGCAGCCGTTCGGTTTCGGTGTCCACGACGGTCACCGGATCGGTTGGCGTCGTTTTGGTTTGCACCGCGGCGTCGCCGTCCGCGCCAGCGTCGGCGCCGAAGACCTCGGCGCGGCGTCGCCGGACGAACGCGGCCGCTTCGCCGGCCAGTGTCTCGGCCACCATCCGCAGCTGCCCCGGTTGGTTATCAAGTGTGCTCACCGACCCATCGCATCACAGGTATTGCCGCCTTCCGCAACGTCCCGGTAACAGGCCAACCAACCGCCCAGCTACGCACTAGGGTTTGGTCGACGCCTACGTCTCGCCCAGGAGCTTCGATGACCAGTGCCGACTCGACCACCGCCTCGCCTGCAACCGGAGGGACCGAGACGCCGCCGCGCCGCGGCTTCGGGATAGACGTCGGCGGCAGTGGCATCAAAGGCGGCATCGTCGACCTGGACACCGGCGAACTCGTCGGCGACCGCTACAAGCTGCTGACACCACACCCGGCCACCCCCTCGGCCGTGGCCAAGACGATCGCCGCAGTCGTCAACGAATTCGGATGGACCGGCCCGCTCGGCGTGACATACCCCGGCGTCGTCACCCACGGCATCGTCCGGACAGCCGCCAACGTCGACAAGAAGTGGATCGGCACCGACGCCCAGGACATCATCAGCGCCGGGCTGAACGGTCAGGAGGTCGTGGTCCTCAACGACGCCGACGCCGCGGGACTCGCCGAAGAGCGCTACGGCGCGGGCAAAGACACAACCGGCGTGGTGGTGCTGCTCACATTCGGGACCGGAATCGGGTCAGCGGTCATTCACAACGGGATATTGCTGCCCAACACCGAGTTCGGGCATCTCGAGGTCGGCGGGAAAGAAGCCGAACACCGCGCCGCGTCCTCGGTCCGGGACAAGCGTGGCTGGAGCTACGAAAAGTGGGCCAAGCAGGTGACGAAAGTGCTGGTCGCCATCGAGAACGCGATGTGCCCGGAGTTGTTCATCGCGGGCGGCGGAATCAGCCGAAAAGCCGACAAATGGGTGCCGCTGCTGAAAAACCGCACTCCGGTGGTGGCCGCCGCCTTGGAGAACACCGCCGGAATCGTCGGCGCGGCGATGGCGGCGACGCGCGACGTGACGCACTGATTTGCGTGCTCTGGCGGGGGTATTGCCCTGCTGTCGTTACAATGGTCACCGGCAGCCGCCCGACCGATAGCGGCGAATATCCACCCTGATAATCGACGCCGACATCTGACATAGCTGACGTTTTCCGGTTCACCATGCCTAGAGCACCGGAAGT
>DASXCQ010000001.1:0-5809 GCA_036491115.1 Pseudonocardiaceae bacterium | reverse complement strand
TGGATTGGGCGAAACTCGCCACCGTCGTGAGCCGCCCGATCGTCGTTGACCTGCGGAATCTCCTCGATGCGGACGTGTTGCGCCGGGCCGGCTTCGAGTGGACCGGTCTCGGCAAGCGCGCGAAGCGCAGCTGATCCGCCGCCCAACCGTGACAGACTGCCACCCTGCACAGGATGGAGGATGATCACGTGGCTGCGGCTGACACGTTCGTGATAGTGGGCGGAGGGCTCGCCGGCGCGAAAGCGGCGGAGGCCCTGCGCGAGCAGGGGTTCACCGGTCGGGTGGTGCTCGTCGGCAAGGAGGTCCACCTGCCCTACGAGCGGCCCCCACTGTCCAAGGACTATCTGGCCGGCCGGGCCGAGCGCACCAGCTTCGAGGTGCACGACGAGGCGTGGTACGCCGAGCACGACGTCGAGCTGAAGCTGGGCGTCGAGGCCATCGGGATCGACACCGCCGCCCATGAGGTCGAGCTGTCCGACGGCAGCCAGCTCAGCTACACCAAGCTGCTGCTGGCCACCGGCTCCAGCCCGCGGCACCTGCCCCTCCCGGGCACCGAGGTGGACAGCGTGCACTACCTGCGGACCGTGGGTGACTCCGAGCGGATCAAGGAGACGCTGGGCGACGGCGTCCGGCTGGTGGTGATCGGCGCCGGCTGGATCGGCCTGGAGGTGGCCTCGACGGCCAAGCAGGCCGGTGCGACGGTGACCGTGCTGGAGTCGGCCGAACTGCCGCTGCTGCGGGTCCTCGGACCGGAGCTGGCGGCCGTGTTCCGTGACCTGCACGAGGCCAACGGGGTCGACCTGCGGTTCGGCGTCAGCAGCGAGGCGATCGAGACCAACGACGGTGCTGTCACCGGCGTCCGGCTGGCGGACGGCACCGTGGTGCCCGCCGACGCGGTCCTGGTGGGCATCGGCGCCGCCCCCAACACCAAGCTGGCCGAGGCGGCCGGCCTGATCACGGACAACGGCGTCGTGGTGGACGCCTCGCTGCGCAGCAGCGACCCGGACGTGTTCGCGGTCGGCGACATCGCCAACGCGATGCACCCGGTGCTGGGCAAGCGGGTGCGCGTCGAGCACTGGGCCAACGCGCTAAACCAGCCCGCGGTCGCGGCGGCGGCCATGCTGGGCGGCGACGCCCGGTACGACGAGTTGCCCTACTTCTTCACCGACCAGTTCGACCTGGGCATGGAGTACACCGGCCTGGCCGAGCCGGGCGACTACGACCGCGTCGTGTTCCGCGGTGACCTCGCCGGCCGCGAGTTCATCGCGTTCTGGTTGTCCGGCAATCGGATCGTCGCCGGGATGAACGTGAACGTCTGGGACGTCACCGACCCGATCAAGGAACTCATCCGGTCCGGCAAGGACGTCGACGCGGACCGGTTGGCCGACACCGACGTGCCGCTGGACCAGTTGTAGCCGTGACCGACCGTCGGGATGTGGTGATCGCCGGCGGCGGCCACAACGGGTTGGTCGCGGCCTGCTACCTGGCGCGGGCCGGGCTTTCCGTGCGGGTGCTGGAGAAGGCGCCGACGCTGGGTGGCGCCGCGGTGTCGTTCCGGCCGTTCGCCGGGGTGGACGTGCGGCTGTCCCGCTACTCGTACCTGGTGAGCCTGCTGCCCAGGGCGATCATCGACGAGCTGGGCCTGCCGGTGTCGTTGCGGCGCCGGCAGGTCTCGTCGTACACACCGGTGGGCGACGCGGGTCTGTTGGTGGACAACGGCGATCCGGATCGGACGGCGGAGTCGTTCCGGCGGGTCACCGGGTCGGACCGCGAGTGGCAGCGGTGGCGCGAGTTCTACGAGTTGACCGCGTCGGTGGCGGGGCAGGTGTTCCCCACGCTGACCGGGCCACTGCCCAGCAGGGCCGACATTCGCGCGCTGGTCGGAGAAACCGCGTGGAACGCGCTGTTCGCCGAGCCGATCGGCACGGTGCTGGAACGGACGTTCGCCGACGACGTGGTGCGCGGTGTGGTGCTGACCGACGCGCTGATCGGCACGTTCGCGTCGGCCGACGACCCGTCACTGCGGCAGAACAGGTGCTTCCTGTACCACGTGATCGGCAACGGCACCGGCGACTGGGACGTGCCGGTCGGGGGCATGGGCGCGGTGACCGGTGCGCTGATCGACACGGCGCAGCGGTCTGGCGCCGAACTGGTGACCGGTGCCGAGGTGCGGTCGATCGACCCGGACGGCCTGGTCACCTACGTCCGGGACGGCCAGGAACGGACCGTCGCCGGCAGGCACGTGTTAGCCAATGTGGCGCCCGCCGTGCTGGCCGGACTGCTCGGCGGGACGGCACCGGAACCCGAGGGTGCGCAGCTGAAGGTCAACATGGTGCTGAGCAGGCTGCCCCGCCTGCGGGACGCCGACGCCGACCCGGCGAAGGCGTTCAGCGGCACGTTCCACGTCCACGAGACCTACCGCGAACTGGCCACCGCCTACGCCGAGGCCGACGGTGGCGCGATCCCGTCGGTGCCGCCGTGCGAGATCTACTGCCATTCGCTGACCGACCCCTCGATCCTCGGCCCGGCCGAGCGGTCCGCGCACACGTTGACGCTGTTCGGCCTGCACATGCCGGCCCGGCTGTTCGGCGACGAGCAGGCCCGGTCCGCCGCGCTGCGGGCCACGCTGGCGTCGCTGAACTCGGTGCTGGCCGAGCCGATCGAGGACCGCCTGTGGCGGGACGAGCGTGGCGAGCCGTGCATCGAGGCCAAGACACCACTGGACCTGCGGGCCGAACTCGGCATGCCCGGCGGCCACATCTTCCACCGCGACCTGGCCTGGCCGTGGGCGGAGGAGGGTGACGGCCGGTGGGGTGTGGAGACCGCGCACGAGCGGATCCTGCTGTGCGGCGCGGGGGCGCGGCGCGGCGGCGGTGTGAGCGGAATCCCTGGCCACAACGCTGCCCACGCAGTGCTGGAGGCCCTAGCCTGATCACCCGTGACGGTTCCCCCCAGCACCGAGTACCGCCAGCCCCGTTTCACGCAGCCACCCGGTTCCACGGTGTTGTTCGTGGTGCGCCACGGTGAGTCGGCGCCGGCCCGGCCGGGTGCGCCGTTCCCCCTGGTGCAGGGTCGCGGCGACCCGGCGCTGGCGCCGGACGGCGATGACCAGGCCGAGCGGATCGGCGCGCGACTGGCCACCCGAGGCGTCGCCGGGATCTACGTGACCGGGCTGCGGCGGACCGCACAGACCGCCGCCCCACTGGCCGCCCGCATCGGACTGCGGCCCGAGGTCGTGACGGACCTGATGGAGGTCGGCCTCGGCGAGTGGGAGGGCGGACTGTTCCGGCAGCACGTCGCCGAACGGCATCCGCTGGCGCTGCGGATGATGGCCGAGGAGCGGTGGGACGTCATTCCCGGCGCGGAGTCCCTGGACGACATCCGGGAGCGGGTGCGGCGTGGCGTGGCACGGATCGCCGCCGCGCACGTCGATCAGCGGGTCGCCGTGTTCACCCACGGCGGCGTCATCGGCACGATGGTGTCGATGGCCACCGGCAGCCGCCCGTTCTCCTTCAACCACGCGGAGAACGGCTCACTGTCCGAACTGGTGGTCATGCCCGACCGGTGGGCGGTGCGGTCCTTCAACGACACCAGTCACCTCTGACCGGCCGACCGCGCCTCGTGCGTGGTGGTCACCCGTCCGGTGGCGATGTCGTACACATGGCCGGACACGCCGACCTTCGGCGACAGCGAGGGTGACGTGAGCAGGCGCTCGACGTCCGGGCCGATCGTGGTGTGCGGATCGGCGACGGCGGACGCTTCGAGCGCCGCCTCGGCCAGGCCGCTCGCCTCGGCGGCCCGGCGCCGGAAGGCGGGGTCGGCGAGCAGGCCGGTGCCGCACTGGGTGTGATGGACGACCGCGACCTCGAAGAGCGCGCCCGGAGTGCCTTGGCCACCGAACAGTTGCTCGGCCAGGAACGCGAGATAGGCGATGTCGTCGATCACCGCCCGGGTGACGCGTCCGCCCGCGTTGCGGATGACCGGAGCGTCGCCGAGTTGGAGGCCGAGGACGATCGCCGGGTCGACCCGGTGGTCGAGGCAGGTCACGATGAACACCTGCCGGGCGGGCACGCCGAGGGCGGTCGGGCTGTAGGTGCGGGCGAACCGCTCGTTGCGTTCGAGCAGCGGGGTCATTCTGGTCATGGCGCGGTCCTTGTCGTCGTGGCGGGGGTGCCGACGCCGTGGCGTGCGGCGATGTCGCGGATGGCCTCGGCGAGGCGGTCCGGGTGTTCGGCGGTGGTCAGGTGGCCACCGGGAAAGGTGCGGATCTCGGCTTCGGGCACGCGTTGCCGGGCGGCCCGGAGCTGCCGGTGCTCGTAGGGGTCCTGCTCGCTGCCGCCGATGTGGATGGCGACCGTGCCGTCGAGGTCACGGGCGATCGCGGCCAGGTCCCAGCGGCGTGCGTGCCGCCGGTGCTCGACGACGAATCCCGCCGCGTTGTGCAGGAAGGCCGCACCGTCGCGGCGGGTGACCGCCTCGCGGAACTCGGCGATCTGGGCAGGAGCGGGGTGGTAGTCGCGGGAGTACAGGCGCGACCGCAGCATCGTCTCGTCGAACACGCGCGGCGTGCGCTGCGCCCTGCGCATGCCGAGTTCGCCCAACTTGGTGCGCAGCAACGGTGTCGTCCGCCACGGGTGCGTGTGCGCGTCGGCGAACAGACCGCCGTTGACCATGAACACGGCCGTGATCGTCGTGGCCGGTGTCGCTTCCTGTTGGCGGCGCAGCAGTTCGAGCAGGGCGAGTGAGGTGTAGTCGAACGTGACGACGACGGTCCTGGGTATGCCGTGGTGTCGCCACAGGGCTTGGACGAGATCCGCGCGCTCGACCGTCGAGTACCGGTAGTCGCTCGGCTTGTCCGAGTCGCCCTGCCCCACCGGTTCGACGTACAGGCGTGGGCTGTTGTCGAGCAACCGGTCCACCTGTGCCCAGCCGTAGGAGCCGTCCGGGAAGCCGGGCAGCATCGTGAGCCAGACGGTGTGCTGCTGTGGGCCGGTGACGCGCTCAAAGACCCGCAGGGCGCTCGGAGTCGCCGCGGCCTCGCGTTCGGTCAGCACACGCGCGGCTTCCGGATCGTAGGGAATCCGTTGCCCGCCGGCGAACCACTCGGCCGCCGTCACCAGTGTCATGAGGTCTCCCCTTCAATATGTGGACACTGTCCACCATAGCCAAGATTAGTGGACGCTGTCCACATGGTTATGCTGTGGGCGTGACGGCCGAGGAGACGGAGCGACGGCGACGCCCACGTGGCGCCGTCCGCGACGGCCTGGTCGCGGCGGGCCTCGAACTGGCTCGCACCGGCGGTCCGGACGCGGTGGTGCTGCGCGAGGCCACCCGGATGGTGGGCGTCGTGCCCAACGCCGCGTACCGGCATTTCGCCGACCGCGACGAGTTGCTGGCCGCGGTCTGTGCGGCGGCGATGCGCGAACTCGCCGCCCGCATGGCGGCCGGCGCCGGCCGGGTGCGCGGCAGGTACGGCGACACGGCGGCGGCGCGGCGCAGGCTACGTGCTATCGGCACGGCGTACGTCACGTTCGCCCGCGAGGAACCGGGACTGTTCGCGACCGCGTTCGCCGTCCCGCAGCAGCACGCCTACGACGCGCCGGACGCCGAGCGCACTCCCCTGGGTCACCTGCGCGCCGCGCTCGACGAACTGGTGGCGGCCGGCGTGCTCCGGCGCGAGCGGCGCGAGGGCATGGAGTACCCGATCTGGTCCGCCGTGCACGGCCTGGCGGCCCTGGTCGGGCAGGGCCCGCTGCGCGCCGTCCCGGACGCCGCCCGCCGCCGGTTCGAGGAACTCACCTTCGCGTTC